>DASTJM010000024.1:0-3562 GCA_035716545.1 Streptosporangiaceae bacterium | reverse complement strand
GACGCCACGCGCTGGGCGCGGGCCTCGATGATAAGGCGCAGCGGCCTGCCGGAATCCCTGCCTTGTCCACGTGTCGCTCATCCAGGATCGTCGCGGGATTGCCTCGCTCCCCCGCGGTGAGCAGCCAGTCTTCCGGGGCATTCGTCACCTGCTCCTTTACCGGGCAGCCAGGGTCAGATCTCGCGGGTGAAATCGGCGAGACGGTCACCGAACGCGCGGTAATGCTGGACGGCGGCGCGCAGTTCCTCGGTGCCCGCGTTCTCGCCGTGCCAGGCAGCCAGCAGTGAGTCCTGCTGCTCCCTGACGGACGCGACGAGCGCCTGGACGCTGTCATCGACCAGGCCGGCCGCCATCTCGGCGGAAGAGCGCGGGTCATCGACGAACATCGCCTTGATCTCGTGCCAGCGCGCGCTCAGGCTCGCAGTGGCGCCAGCGGCCGGGAATTCAGGATTCTCCGCCGGCAGCGGCCCGGGCTGAACCGGGATGCGCTCAAGCATGACCGCGCCGTCCTCGGCTGCCGCCTGGTCTGCTGTCATTTCGCTTGGCGTGGTCATTTCGCTTGGCGTGGTCATTTCGCTTGGCATGGTCATTTCGCCATCTCCTCTGGGTCAGACGCGGTGAACTGCTGGCTCGTGCTCACGGCGGCGACCGCCGGCCCGGATCCCTGACCTGCGGGCTCGCTATCCGCGGGCTCGCCGAGGAGGTCGGCGAACAGGACACGGTAGTGGACCATGGCCTGGCGCAGGTCCTCGGTGGAGGCCGTGCCCGCAGCAGCCTTGCCGCTGATCTCCTCGGCGGCCCGGTAGCGGTCAAGGGTGCCTGAGTGCCCGACGGACAGGTCGGCAAGAACCTGGTCATCCTGTTCGACGGGGTAGCCGCGCTCGGTCATCACGGCGGCCACGAGGAGCTGCGCCCCGGAGACGGCGTCCGCCGGCGCGTCGATGAACTGCTCCTGAATGCTCATCCACTGGCCCGCGTAGCCTGCCCGGGCCACATCGGTGAGCGGCTGGATGTCAAGGTCCTGAACCCGGCGCTCGCGATCGGTCAGCTCGGCTTCCGCCTCGCGCCTGCTGCCGCGCTCGCCCACCAGCCGGTCGTATTCCGGGCCGAACCGCTGCTGGAGCGCGCGGCGGCGCCGCACTGCCATCACGCCGAAGACACCCGCCCCGGCCACGACGACGGCCACGACGATGACCACGATAATCACGGTCGACATGAAGATACCTGCTTCCTTGTTAACGACCGCGGTCGTGTGAATTAGCGACCGCGGTCGTCTGATTTACCAAATCTCAGTCAAGCGAGGAATCCGGCTGGGGGAAAGAAGCGAAAACCGCAAACGCCATCGCCCAGGCCGATAACCAGCCGGCGTCCGCTCTTAACCTCGATCCGTCACAATCTCGACGGCGCACTACGCATGACCTGCCGAGACGCGTGATGTTACCCGCACCCGGAAGGTGCGGCTTCCGGGGGGCAACTTGAGGGTATTTCCGCAGTTCAGTCGGATGATCAGCGAGCTCTTGACCTTGGTGTGAATAGCCGGGGTTAACGTCTGGCGCGGACGCTCCGCGCCAGGCGTTACCGCGGAAGGGCGGCGGCACCACGCCGGAACCTGGCAGCCGGATGCAAAGGCCAGCGGGCTCAGACGGTGGTTCTTGGTGCCGGGGCGTATGCTCGGGTGGAGTACTTGCTCAGGCAGCCTGAACGAGTTCCGATCGGTCCAGACCACGCCAGCCCGGGCATCGCCTTGCTGCAATTCCTGCGTCCGCGAGGCGGGACCCATGACTGGCGCCACGGTGAGAGAACATGATGACGGCGCCGGCCCTTTCCCGGCTACCAGTGCCCGTACGGCCGGGGACCTGGAAGTCCCCAGGCCCCTGCGGCTGGCTCTGACAGCCGGCTGGAACCTGACCGAGTCGGTCGGGCTGCCCGTGGCCGCGTACGCCGTCGCCGCCTGGGCCGGCGGCCGCGACACGGGCGTGGTCGCCGGGCTCGTGGCCATCTGGGTCACGGCGGTCATCCGCAAGGTCGTGACCGGATCCGTGCCCAGCCTGCTGACGATAACAGCGGTAGAGCTCACGGTGCAGGCCGCGGTCGTGCTCGCCACCGGCGACCTGTGGCTGTTCCTGCTCCAGTTCCCGCTCGCGAACCTGGCCATGTGCGTGCTGTTCGCGCGCACGGCGAGCGGCCCGAACCCGCTCGTTGCACGGCTGGCCGCCGAGGTGGTCGCGCTACGGCAGGCCACCCCTCATCCGGGCCTGCACCGCTTCTACCAGGGGGAAACCTGGCTGTGGGCGGGAATCTTCCTGCTGCTCACCGCCGCCCTGGCGGCCCTGATGGTCACCGAGCCAGCCAGTGTGTTCCTGCTGCTCACGACCGCCGTGACCGTCGCACTCGTTGTCGCGGGAGCCGGCGCGTCCGCGCTGTGGTTCCTCTCAGTCCTGCGCAGGCTCGGCCTCAGGCTCCGTTTCGCGCAGCCAGAGCCCGGCAGCTAGGATTCCCGGACGGCTCGTCGAGATCATCAACGATGACTCGGGGGAGCTGTTCTTCACCGGGCACTCGCGGCACGCCTGGCACTGGTCTGGGACGAAATCGCCGTCGGTGACTGGGTCCTGGTGCATGTCGGCTTCGCCCTCGCGCGAATCGACGACGAGGACGCCGAGCGGACCCTGGCCTGGCTCGAGGGAACGGGCCAGGCCTACGCCGACGAACTACAGTCATTCGAGGCCAGCAGAATTCATGCTGCGGATCACCGAATTGCCCGGTGGTCTTAACTTTTAAGGCGGGTTTCGCGTTCTGGGCTCTCGCCAGCCCAGCCAGTCGGCGAATTGATGCTGTGAGCGTTAGCACCGTAGAACCGCATGACCAGGATCTTCTGCTCCCGGGGGGCAGCTCGCCCCAGTGCGCGGCGTGGCCAGGCCGAGAAACGGCGCGCGAGATCCGCCTGCACGGGCATTGCTCCGGGATGTTCAGGGGGACTGCCGTTCCGGACGTTCGTTCTGTGCCGGCTGAGCGAGGCAGGAATCGGCAGCGGCGCGTCACCGCCCTGGTGTCAGGTCGCGGTAGCGGGCCTCGATCAGGCAGTAAAGGCCGTAGCAGAACAGGCCGCACGCGAGCAAGGCCAGCAGCCAGGCGCCGCCGGCGGAGCGGGCCACCGAACGGAAGACCGCGTCCAGTCCCTTCACCTGGCTGGCGCTGGACAGCACCGCCGCCTTGATGATGAAGAAACCGGCCAGCACCAGCACGACGGAGCGCGCAATGCAGCCGTACGCGCCAACCGCCCTGGTGACCATGGCCAGCGGCCGGGACATGTGCCCTGCGGTGAACCGCTCCCGGAAGTCGAGCCAGACCGACCGGCGGCCCATTTCCACGGCAGCCGCCATGATAAGGAGGCCAGCCAGGATCAGGAGCAGCTGGCCCCATCCCGTCCGGAGCACGGTTGCGGTCACGTCGATGTCTTGCCGCTGCTCCGACTGCGCAGTCTGCCTCGGAGGGGTCTCCAGCAGAAGCCGGGCGGTGCTCAGGCAGAAGACCGTGTACAGCAGGCATCCCCATGACGACACCG
>DASTJM010000023.1:0-47115 GCA_035716545.1 Streptosporangiaceae bacterium | reverse complement strand
CCGCCACGACCTCGGACGAGAAGCGTTCATCGAGCGGGTCTGGCAGTGGAAGTCCGAGTACGGCGGCCGGATTCTCGGCCAGATGCGCCGCCTGGGTGACAGCGTGGACTGGACGCGCGAGCGGTTCACGATGGACGAGGGGCTCAGCCGTGCCGTCCAGACCATCTTCAAGCGCCTCTACGACGACGGGCTCATCTACCGCGCCCAGCGCATCATCAACTGGTGCCCGCGCTGCATGACCGCCCTGTCGGACATCGAGGTCGACCACTCCGACGACGACGGCGAGCTGGTCAGCATCCGCTACGGCGACGGCGACACAGCCGTGGTGGTCGCCACGACGCGGGTCGAGACCATGCTCGGCGACACCGCCGTGGCCGTGCACCCCGACGATCCCCGGTACGCGCACCTGGTCGGCAAGACGGTTGAACTGCCGCTGACCGGCCGCGCCATCCCGATCGTGGCAGACCCCCACGTCGATCCCGAGTTCGGCACCGGCGCGGTCAAGGTCACCCCGGCGCACGATCCGGACGACTTCGAGATCGGCCGCCGCCACGACCTGCCGAGCCTGGTGATCATGGACGAGCGTGGCGTGGTCACCGCGCCTGGCCCGTTCGAGGGTCTTGACCGCTTCGAGGCCAGGCCGGCGGTCTTGGCGGCATTGCGCGAAGAGGGCCGCGTTATCGCCGAAAAAAGACCGTACATCCATGCGGTCGGGCACTGCGGTCGCTGCGGCACCACCGTGGAACCTCGGCTGTCCCTCCAGTGGTTCGTGAAGGTCGCGCCGCTCGCCAAGGCGGCCGGGGACGCGGTGCGGGACGGCCGGACCAGGATCTACCCGGGCCAGCTGGCCGCGCGCTACTTCGACTGGGTCGACGACATGCACGACTGGTGCATCAGCCGTCAGCTGTGGTGGGGGCACCGGATCCCGGTCTGGTACGGGCCGGACGGCGAGGTCCGCTGCGTCGGGCCTGGAGAGGCACCGCCCGAGCCCTCGGCGGGCTGGACCCAGGACGCTGATGTGCTTGACACGTGGTTCTCCTCGGCGCTCTGGCCGTTCTCCACGCTGGGCTGGCCGGACGACACGAGGGATCTGCGGGCGTTCTACCCGACGAGCGTGCTGGTCACGGGCTACGACATCCTATTTTTCTGGGTCGCCAGGATGATGCTGTTCGGCCTGTACGCGATGGGCGGTGCCGGCCAGGAAGGCTCCGTGCCGTTCCGCAAGGTGTCGCTGCATGGCCTCGTCCGCGACCAGTTCGGCAAGAAGATGTCGAAATCGCGCGGCAACACCGTGGACCCCCTTGACTGGATCAGCCGGTTCGGCGCGGACGCGACCAGGTTCACGCTCGCGAGGGGCGCCAGCCCGGGTGGTGACGTCGCGCTCAGCGAGGAATGGGTCGTCGGCTCGCGTAACTTCTGCAACAAGTTGTGGAACGCAGTGCGCTTCGCCCTCATCAATGGCGTTCAGGCAGGCCGGGTTCCTTGGGAGATCTCGCGGACCGATCCCGGGTCGCTCTCGGTGCCGGATAAGTGGATCTTGTCGCGGCTCGGTGCGACGGTCGGCCAGGCCGACGCGCTGTTCGAGGAGTTCGAGTTCGCCAAGGTCAGCGATTTGTTGTACCACTTCGCGTGGGACGAGGTCTGCGACTGGTACCTGGAGCTCGCCAAGGCCGCGCTGAACGGGGACGACACGGTCGCGGCTGACCGCACGAGGCAGGTGCTCGGATACGTGCTCGACCGGCTGCTGCGCCTTATTCATCCATTGATGCCTTTTGTGACCGAGGAATTGTGGACCGCGCTGACCGGCGGCGAGTCGGTCATGATCGCGGCGTGGCCAAGCGGCCGGGTGACCGGCGAGGCGGCAGCTGTCGCCGGATACGCCGATCCTGACGCCGAGGCCGAGATCGAGTCGCTGATGCGGCTGGTGACGGCGGTACGGAGGTTCCGCGCGGATCAAGGGCTGCGCCCGGCGCAATCGGTGCCCGCCGTGCTCGACGGGATCGCCGCGACGCGGCTGGCCGCGCACGAGCGGTCGATCAGGTCGCTGCTGCGGCTCACCGACCCGGCAGGTGGAGTCGCCTTCACGCCTAACGCTTCAGTCGAAGCCGAATCGATCGTCGTCCGGCTCGACACGTCGGCGGGGATCGATGTCGCCGCTGAGCGCCGCAGGCTGGAAAAAGGCCTGGCCGCCGCCATGGCGGACGCCGAGGTGTCCGAGCGCAAGCTGGCCAGCAAGTCGTTTGTGGACAAAGCGCCGGCCGACGTGGTCACCAAGAGCCGCGACCGGCTGGCCGCTGCCCAAGCCGAGATCGCGCGCCTGCAGGAGCGCCTGGCGGCGCTTCGCCCCGGCGCCGGCCCCGGCGCCGGGCAGCCGCGATCCGGGCCGACGCAGGGGGCTGGCCAGTCGTGACGCCAGACGTCAGGGCCGAACTGGCGGCGATCGAGCGGGAGATCTTCGCGCGCCGACCCGAGCACTCGATCGACCCGTCGCTGGACCGGATCATCGCGCTGACGAGCCTGCTCGGCGATCCGCAGCGGTCGTATCCGGTGATTCACATCACCGGAACCAACGGCAAGACGTCGACCGCGCGAATGACGGAGACGCTGCTTCGGGTACGGGGATTGCGGACCGGGCTTTTCACCAGTCCGCATCTTACGTCGATCAGGGAGCGGATCAGCATTGACGGCGAGCCGCTTGCCGCGGAGCGCTTCATTGAGATTTACCGTGAGATCGAGCCTTACCTGAAGCTGGTCGACACCGGGCAGGCAAACACAGGGCAGGCAAACACCGGGCAGGCAAACACCGGCCGGCCGGTGCGGCTTTCGTTTTTCGAAGTTCTGACCGGAATGGCCTTCGCCGCTTTTGCCGACGCACCGGTCGACGTCGCGGTGATCGAGGTCGGCATGGGCGGCACGTGGGATAACACCAATGTCGCCGACGGCGTCGTCGCGATCGCGACGCCGATCTCGATCGACCACGCGCAGTACCTGGGCAACACGGTCGAGGCGATCGCAGCCGACAAGGCCGGCATCATCAAGCCAGGCGCTATCGCCGTGCTCGCCCAGCAGCCCGTCGGCGCGGCGGCCGAGCTGATCAGGCGGGCGGTGCGGGTGGGCGCGTCCGTGGCCAGGGAAGGCATCGAGTTCGGCGTGCTGAGCCGGGAACTCGCCATCGGCGGACAGCAGCTGGCCATCAAGGGGCTGCTGGGGGAGTACCACGATCTGTTCCTGCCGCTGTTCGGGGCGTACCAGGCCGCGAACGCCTCCTGCGCGCTGGCCGCTGTCGAGGCATTCTCGGGTGCGGCCGGATCACCAGGGGCCTCGCCAGCCGAGCCGGACGGCCGCGTCGGCGCCGAGGCTGACGATGACGACGAAGCTGATGCGGTACCGGCTGATGTGGTACGAGCTGACCTGGGGCCGGTCGCCCGGGAACCCGGCGGACTTGACGCCGGCCTGGTCAGGACGGCTTTCGCGATGATGACGTCGCCTGGCCGGTTCGAGATCGTCAGGCGCAGCCCGGTCGTGCTCGTCGACTCGGCACACAACCCGGCCGGGATGGCCGCGACCGCGGCGACGCTGACCGAGTCGTTCGGCCCGGCCGAGGTGATCGCCGTCGTCGCGGTGAGCGCCGACAAGGACGTGGCGGGCATACTCGACGAGCTCGAGCCGGTGGCGGCCGGGATCGTGGCGACGACGAATTCATCGCCGCGCGCTCTTGGAGCCGCTGAGCTAGCCGAGATCGCGATGCCGGTCTTCGGACCTGACCGGGTGCATGTGGCCGAGCGGCTCGACGATGCCATCGAGGTGGCGGTGGGGCTCGCGGACGAGGCTTCCGCCGCGATCGGCGGTCCGCTGGCCGGACTGGCCGGGCTGGCCGGGCCGGGCGCCGAGGGACCCGAGGCAGCCGCCGGGACGGTCGTGCTGATCACCGGCTCAGTGATCACCGCCGGGGACGCTCGCCTGCTGCTGACCGGTGGGGGAGAATGATAGGCGTGGAAAACGCCGGGCGCGACAACCGCCGGATGGTGGCCACGCTGGCGGACCGCCGCGGGTCAAAGGACGGTCATGAGCGGACCGCGACCGAACAGGGATGGGTGCGGTGAGCCGGCTTAGCTCGACCGTGCTCATTCTTGAGGCAATCGTTATTGCCCTGACGATCGTCCCGGCTGTGAAGCTCGGCCACGTGACACCCATGTCAGCCGGTCTGGCTGCCGGGATCGCCGTGCTGGCAGCGATCGTGTTCGCTGGCCTGGCCAGGAGGCTCCTGCCGGTGACGCTGGTCGGCGGCAGCGTGCTGCAGGTCTTCGTGATCGCCGCCGGCGCTGTCCTGTCGGTTATGTATATACTCGGCGGAATTTTCGCCGTGCTGTGGGTAACCGGAATATGGCTCGGCCACCGGGTAGAAAACTCGTCCTAATGTTATTGCAACGATTACCGGCGAGTCTTCTCTTAAGGCACGCCCGGTGCGGAGAGAACCCCGAACTGCGGGTAGGCTCCTTGGCAGCGGATCGCAAGTGGCTCGCTGGCCGATCGATTGAAGGCAGTATGTGTAAGCTGCCCCTATATGGGGTAGATCGCGCTGATCGCGCGGAATATGCTGAAAACCACACGCGGCAGAGTGGCCGCGTGGTATGGGCGTGGCAGCGTGAGTCGAACTGCACTGCACAGATCAAATCGACTGACCTGAGGGAAGGTTCTCGTTCCAGATGAGCAACGCACTGGCCTTTCTTGGCCGTGACATGGCCGTGGACCTCGGCACCGCCAACACGCTCGTGTATGTCAGGGGTCGCGGAATCGTCCTCAATGAGCCCTCGGTCGTCGCGCTGAATACTAATACCGGCCAGATTGTCGCGGTCGGCCTCGAGGCGAAACGCATGATCGGCCGGACGCCCGGCAATATCATCGCCGTCCGGCCGCTCAAAGACGGCGTTATAGCTGACTTCGATGTCACCGAGCGAATGCTGCGGTATTTCATCCAGAAAGTGCACCGGCGCGGCGGGCTCGCTAAGCCGCGTATAGTCATCGCGGTGCCGAGCGGCATTACCGGTGTTGAGCAGAGCGCGGTCAAGGAGGCCGGGCACCAGGCAGGCGCGCGCCGGGTCTACATCATCGAGGAGCCGATGGCCGCGGCCATCGGCGCGGGGCTGCCGGTCAACGAGCCTACTGGCAACATGGTGGTCGACATCGGCGGCGGCACGACCGAGGTCGCCGTCATCTCACTCGGCGGCATCGTCACCGCGCAGTCGATCAGGGTCGGCGGCGACGAGCTTGACCAGGCGATCATCACCTTCGCCAAGAAGGAGTACTCGCTGACGCTCGGCGAGCGCACCGCCGAGGAAATCAAGATGGCGCTCGGGTCCGCTTACCCCGCGCCCGACGAGCCGAATGCTGAGATCCGCGGTCGCGACCTGGTCAGCGGCCTGCCGAAGACCATCGTCATCTCGGCCGCTGAGGTGCGCAACGCGATCGCCGAGCCGCTCTCGGTCATTGTCGACGCGGTGCGCACCACGCTGGACAAGTGCCCGCCCGAGCTTGCCGGGGACGTCATGGATCGCGGTATCGCGCTTACCGGCGGTGGCGCGCTGCTGCGCGGACTCGACGAGCGGTTGCGCGAGGACACCGGCATGCCGATCCACGTCGCGGACAACCCGCTTGACTCGGTCGCGCTTGGCACGGGCAAGTGCGTGGAAGACTTCGATACCCTGCGCCAGGTGCTCGTTCCCGAGTCGCGGCGCTGACTTTCCGAAAGGATTACCTCCGTGCGCGACACGGGAAGGACCAGGCTTGCGCTCAGCCTCGCATTGATCGTCGCGCTGGCCCTGATCGCCGTCGACTACGAGAACGGCTCGTCTGGCGTCGTCAGGGGAGTGCGCGGCACGGCAGGCTCGGTGTTCGGCGGCATCGAACGCTCGGTCAGCATTGTCACCAGCCCGATCGGCCGGTTCGTCGGCGGAGGGCTGTCAGGATCGGACGCCAGCGTCCAGACGGCTGCCTTGCGGCGCAGGCTGGCTGTCCTGCGGGCCGAGCTGAGCGAAGCCAGGCTGAGCAAGGCCGATTCTCAGCAGCTCAAGCGCCTGCTCGCGCTCGCCGGGGCTGGCAGCTACCGGGTGGTCGCAGCCTCGGTGATCGCGTTCGGGCAGGGGTACCAGCAGACGATCGCTCTCAATGTGGGCAGCTCAGACGGTGTGCGGGCGCAGCAGACCGTGCTCAACGGAGACGGCCTGGTCGGGAAGGTGATCTCGGTCAGCAAGGGCACCTGCACCGTGCTGCTCGCCACCGACGCGAGCTCGGTGGTCGGGATCAGGCTGGCCCCGGGCGGCGAGGTGGGCTGGGTGACCGGGCAAGGGTCCTCGCGTACTGGCCCCGGGTTGCTCAAGCTGTCGGTGCTCGACCCGGCTGCCGTGCTCAGGCCCGGCGAGCAACTGGTCACCGCCGCCTCGGTCAAGGATCGCCCGTTCGTGCCAGGCGTCCCGGTCGGCGTCATCTCCGCGGTGCGCAATAAAGCTGGTGCCCTGACCGCACAGGCCTTCGTCCGGCCATACGTCAGCTTCGGCACGCTTGATGTAGTCGCGGTGGTGATCGCGCCGCCGAAGCGCAACCCTCGCTTCTCCGTGCTGCCGCCCAAGCCGGCTCCCAAGCCGCCGCCTGCGCCGAGCGTGAGCCCGCCGGCGCCCGCCTCTCCCACCCCATCGGGGGCGCCGCCCCGCCAAGGTCACTGACAAGGCCGGGCGGATGAAGCGACTGATCGTTGCGGTCATCGCGGTTGGGGGCGCCTTGCTGCTCCAGCTGACGATCATCAACGGGCTGCCGCTGCCCGGCGGCGGAGCGCCTGACCTGGTGCTGCTCTGCGTGGTGGCGATCGGCCTGGTCGCCGGTCCGCGGGCCGGGATCGTGACCGGGTTCTGCGCCGGGCTGGCACTCGACGTCGCACCGCCGGCCAACGAGCTGATCGGTCAGTACGCACTGGTGCTCTGCCTGGCCGGCTACTGCTCCGGCCGGCTGACCTCGATGCTGCGGCGGTCACCAGTGCTGGCGCTCGCCGGGGCCGCCGGGGTCATCGTCGCTGGCGAGTTGCTCTCCGCGTGCCTGGTGCTTGTGCTCGATACCCCGCAGGCGACGCTGACGACCGTGGCTCGCGTGCTTCCTTCCGCGGTGGTCTACGACATCGCGGTGAGCCCGCTTGTCATGTTCGCCGCGATCAGGATCGGGGTCGCGCTCGGGATGAGCTTTCACCCGGGTGAAGACTCGCCGGCCCTGGAGACTGGCGGCAGCGCCCGCCCTATGGGCCTGGCCAGGCTGGCACGGCTCAGGCAGCTCAGGCACTCGTCGATCGGCGCTGGCGGTGTCGGGATCGGATGGCTGACAGGCGACTCGGCCGGGGAGATCGCGCCGGTCGGGGCGGTCGGCTGGCTGAACGGGCCGGTCACCTCGCGGCGTGCTCGCCGCGAGCAGGCGAGGCTGACGGCCGCGCTCACGGGCGCGGCCCCGCGCAAGGGAGCGTTCTGGGTGGGCAGCCGCCCGCCGGGTGTTCGTCCAGCGAATCCGCCGGGGACATCGTCGCCGGCCGGGGCTTCCGGGCTCGGCAAGCTGCGCCCGGACACGGGCGTCGCCGGGTCGGCGGCACGGGCGGGGCTGCCCGTTCCGACCCAGCATGGCGCCGACGGTCGTGGTCTGACCGGACCGGGCCTGCCCAGCATCTCTTTCAGCGGCGGCAAGACCGCCGCGACGCCCAGCGGCCGTGCGAGCAGCGACGTGCCCAAGATCGCGTTCGGTACCGGCGGGTTGCCGAGGTCCGGGCGGGCCTCTCGGCAGGAAGTGCCCAAGATCGCGTTCGGCACTGGCGGCACTGCTGGCGCTGGCCGTGCGGCGGGCCGTGGCGTCCCGAAGATCGGATTCGGGTCAGGCGGCCTGCCCAGGGGGCCGCGCACTAGCCCGGGCCGCCCCGCACTGCCCAGGTTCCGTAGCGTGCCGTCGGCCTCGGGCCAGTGGCTCGCTGGGTCCGAGGCCGGCCGCGGCTATGTCAGTTCGGCACTGCCGCTCCGCCGGCGGCGATTCGGCAGCGGCAAGCCAGGCAAAGGCCCGGCGCGCCAGCGCCGGCGCAAGACCGCCAAGCTGCGCCGTCGCGGCATCACCCGATGGCTTCCCTGGCTTCGCCGGCCGGGCGGCAGGTCCGCGACATCGCGGATCAGCAGGAACCTGGGAGGAGAGCGATGATCGCGGCGTCGCGGCCACGGCTGTTCGTCTTGTACCTGGTAGTGGCGGCGATGCTGCTCGGGTTGCTCGGGCGGGTCTGGTACCTGCAGGTAAAGAGTGCTCCCGCCTACGCCAACCAGGCAAGTTCCGAGCGGGTCAGGCAGGTTGTGCGGCCGTCGGTGCGCGGACCGATACTGGACGACCTCGGCACTCCGATCGTCAGCAGCCATGCGGCGCTGGTCATCTCGGTCAGCATGCCCACGTTGTGGAAGCTGCCAGACGGCGGCAACACGGTCCTGGCCCGGCTGGCCCGCTTGCTCACTATCAAGCAGCGCACCATGCGGCGCGAGGTCAGGTTGTGCACCAGGGGGGTGAGCCAGCCGTGCTGGCCGGGATCGCCTTACCAGCCGATTCCCGTCGCCACGAAGGTCCCGGCCAAGATCGCCCTCCAGGTGCTCGAAAACCAGCGGCTCTTCCCCGGAGTCACCGCGGCCATCCAGCCGGTGACTCACTACACCCAGCCGGTTGCGACGAACCTGGCGCAGGTCGTCGGTTACCTGCAGCCGATTACCGCGAGCGAGCTCAAGGAACAGGGCCTGCCGGTCACCGGCTTTTCGGGCGTCGACCTGGTCGGTCAGTCCGGGCTGGAGCAGGAATACGACAAAGAGCTGCGCGGGATTCCCGGCATTCAGCGGCTCGCCGTCAACGCGGCCGGCCAGGTGACCGGCACGCTGAGCCGGGTGAAGTCGCGTCCTGGCGACTACCTGATCACCAGCATCAATTCCGCATTGCAGCAAGATACGATCAGCGCCCTGCGCGCGGCGGTGCAAAAGAGCCAGTTCGCCGGCAGCCCGACAAGCAATGGCGGCGCGGCTGTCGTGATGACGGCAACCGGCCGGGTGCTCGCCATGGCCAGCTATCCGACCTACAACCCCGTGGTCTGGACGGGCGGTATTACCAAGCGGGAATTCGGCAGGCTCTTCAGCACCAAGGACGGCGAGCCCGTGCTCGACCGGGCGACCCAGGGCCAGTATCCGCCAGGATCAACCTGGAAGGTGACGTCGGTCGCGGCCGCCGTCGCGGCCGGCTACTCGCTGAATGGCACCTATGACTGCCCGGCCAGCGTGACGATCGGCGATCACAAGTACCAGAACGATGGCAGCCCGTCGCTTGGCCCGATGAGTTTCTACCAGGCGCTTGTGGTCTCCTGCGACACGGTGTTCTACAGGCTCGCTGACGACATCTACAACCGCGATGACCTCAAGGCTGACACCGTGACCTCACCGAGCGCGCCGGTGCAGGAGATGCAGAAGATGGAGCTCGGCTGGGGTTTCGGCCGCGACACCGGAGTCGACCTGCCCGAGGAGAATCCCGGCCACGTGCCGACCCGGCGGTGGCTGTACTACTTCTGGAAAGACAACGCCCACCAGGGCCAGAACTGGTGCAAGTACGGGCGCCAGAACGGCACCTACGTGCAGCAGATCGAGTGGCAGGACTGCCGGTACGGCAACGTGTGGACGGCGGGCCAGTCGGTCATCGCCTCGATCGGCCAGGGCTACGTGTCGGTCACGCCGCTGCAGCTTGCGCGTGCCTACGTGGCGCTCGCCAACGGCGGCACCATCTACAGCCCGCGCGTCGGCGAGGCGCTGCTGAGCCCGGCTGGCAGGGTGGTGCGCAAGATCACTCCGCCGGTGACCGGCCACCTGCCGGTCGCCAAGTCCACGCTTGCCTATATCAGGCGCGCGCTGGCCGGCGTGGTCACCAGCGGTACGGCCGCCGGCACGTTCGGCGGGTTCCCGCTCGGCAAGGTCTGCGTGGCTGGCAAGACCGGTACCGCGCAGGTGCAGGGCAATCAGTCGACCTCGGTGTTCGCCTCGTTCGCGCCGTGCGATCACCCCAAGTTCGTGGTCGTCGTCATGATCCCCAATTCTGGCTTCGGTGCCCAGGTATCGGGACCAGCCGTGCGCCAGATCTGGGACGGGCTCTTCGGCCTCGAGGGCCACAAGGCCGCGCTGCCCGGAGGCGCCCTGCCAGGGCTTCCGCACCTGAACAAGGCTGGCCAGATCGTCGCGCCGCCCGGGTACGGTCCTTCCGCTAGCAAACCGAAGCCGGGCGCGCGGAGTAAGGGACAGCGCGGATGAGCTGGGTCAGCGGTCAGCCGCGCGGCGGGCCGACGCCGGTGGGGGCGGCGTTCCGGTGGATCGGGACGCGCCTGGGAGGCCGCGATTCGGCGTTGCGCCAGGCTGACTGGCTGCTGCTCGCCACTGTGGTCGCCCTCAGCGTGCTCGGCACCGTCGTGATCTGGTCAGCGACCGCCCCGATGGAACTGCAACAGGGGTCAAACCCGCATACGTTCCTGCTCAAGCAGCTGCTGAACCTCGCGCTCGGCGTCATCTTGATGCTGATCGTGAGCTCGCTCGACGCCCGCCAGCTGAGGCTGTACGCGCCGGTGCTCTACGCGATCTCCTGTCTCGGCTTGCTCGCCGTCCTCACCCCGCTCGGCAGCATCGTGAACGGCGCCAAGTCCTGGATCTCGCTCGGCGCCGGATTCCAGATCGAGCCGTCCGAGTTCGCCAAGCTGTCTGTGATCGTGATCACGGCGATGCTGGCGTCCCGCATCCCCCAGGGCGAGACCAGGCCGGCTAACAAGGCGGTCGGCCTGGCTATCGGCATTGCCGCTCTGCCGATCCTGCTCGTGGTTGCCGAGCCAGACCTCGGCGTCGTGATCGTGCTCATGCTCTTGCTGCTCGGGCTGATCGCCTTGTCCGGCGTGCGGCTGCGCTGGCTGGCCGGCATTCTCGGTGCCGGCGTGCTCGGCATTGTCGCCGTCACCCAGCTTCACCTGCTCAAGGCCTACCAGGTGAGCAGGCTGACCGCCTTTATCAACCCGTCGGCCGATCCGCGTGGCACCGGCTACAGCGCCGCTCAGTCGAAGATCGCGATCGGCTCAGGCGGGCTGCGCGGCACCGGCCTGTTCCACAGCCAGCTGGTCGCCGGCAACTTCGTCCCTGAGCAGCACACCGACTTCATCTTCGCGGTCATCGGCAACGAGCTCGGCTTCGCTGGTGCTTGCCTGGTGATCGGATTGCTCGGGCTGCTGCTGTTCAGCGCGCTGCGGATCGCGGCCAGGGCCGAAGACCAGTTCGGCATGCTGATCGCCGCAGGCATCGCGATCTGGTTCGCGGCGCAATCGTTCGTGAACATCGGCATGACGATGGGAATCATGCCGGTTACCGGCTTGCCGCTGCCGTTCGTCTCCTACGGCGGCTCGGCCATGTTCGCCGACATGATCGCCATCGGCCTGCTCCAGTCCGTCCGCCGCCACCGCTGCGTTTTCACCAGCTAGCGCGGACCCCGGCGCCGGTCCTCAGGTGACCCGGGCTGATGGCTTCGTGGTGACTGTCAGGTCCAGCCGGGCGGGGATGGCCTGGTCGCCGACCGCGGTGCGGGCGCGGGTGAGGGCGCCGGTCTCGATGCGGCGGCGAATCCCGGCAGCGTCGGCGTCGGCCTCCAGGTCGGCGGCGACGACAATCGTGGGGGCCGCAGGCTTGCCTATGAGACGCGCACTGGCGGAGCGGATGCCGTGGTAATTCTCGATTTCCTCAGCTAGAGCATCGGTCAGCGCCCCGGCCGCGAGCACGGTCGGGCCACCGGAGCTGGCCTGGCCGATCGGCAGGTCCGCTACGCGGTCCGTGGAGAACAGCAGCGTGAGCAGCCAGCGCAAGGCGAGCACCACGACGATCGCCGCCGCTGCCGCGATGACGGGCCAGAGCCATGCACCGTGCGCACCGAAGAAGGACCCGACAGGGTTGTCCATAAGCGTGTTGTGCATGGTGCCCGAGGGGTAGACCCCGATTGAGGCGGCTCCGGCACCGGCGCCGATCGTGATCATGAGTACAGCAAGGATCAGCAGCATGACGCGGTTCGTCCGGTCGGCGTGCATCAGCGACTCCGAGGTGTAACGCGGGCCACCACGGCGGGCGGCTTGCGGAGATTCAACGCGGCAAGACGCTGGCGGGCGGCGGCGCGGACGGGCTCGCGCAGGGCCGGAGCCGCCGTCCTGTCCGCGGTGGCCGCGGCCGCCCTGATCGTGATCTTGCGACGTCTTACCTTGACTGAGGCTGCCCGGATACCGTCGGTGGCCGTGACGGCCGAGCGGATGGCCGCGGCCACGCCGCGGCGCGTGTAGGCGGCGTCGATGCCTGCCGTGCCAGCCAGGTCGGGATCGGCGGGCAGGCGTGCGGCGCGGGCTGGCTTCAGCTCGGCGATGAGCAGCACAAGCCCGGCCACGATCAGGATCGCGCTGGTCACCCGGATGCTGTCGGCGTTCCAGGTGGTGCGGCCAGCCCAGTGATAGGCGGTCTTCCAGGCCACGACAGCCGCGTGACCGACTGTCCGGTCGGCGACAACCTCGATGATGAGCAGCACGCCTGCGACAGCCAGTGCCAGGCTCAGCAGGGCCGCCAGGACGCGATTGGCGTGTCTCACCTGTGCTCCTTCCTGCGGTCAGCGGACCCGTGCAGCGGCGCGGGGGCCAATGACCAGGGCAGTCACGGAGATGGATATCTCCTCGACGCTCAGGCCGGTGAGCTCGCTGACCCTGGTGCGGACGTGTTCGCGGACCGCGGTGGTCACCTCGGGCAGCGGAGCTGGCCAGCGGACGCTCATGGAAAGGTCCAGGCGCACAGTTGAGCCGTCAACGCGGGCCCGGGCTTTCGGCGGCGCGGTCAGGCTGGTCGGACGGACCCCGAATGCGCCACCGCTGGTCACGGCGCGGCCAAGGACGCGCGGTGCTGCGCCTCCGACGTCGGGGATCTCAGCCGCGGCCAGGGCGGCGATGTCCGCGACCGCGCTCTCGCTGACGCTGATCACGCCAAGCTCGTTGCGTCCAGCCGGGGAATCCTCCGCTGCCTGGCGGGGGATCTCGCTGGTGGTCATCGGTCGGCGCGCCGGCCCGGCAGGTACGGACTCAGGTCCACGCCGTCGAGCACCTTTGCTACGACGAACCCGATGGCGGCGAACAACGCCACGATCAGCATCTGCCCGAAGCTGCCGAAGGCCACCGTCAGCCCCAGGGCTATGCCGATTACGATTCCCAGGGTACTGCGTGTCATGTCATCTCTCTTTCACTAAATCGCGCCAGGGACCTCACCTGACCCTCGGCGGCGGGTGATCCCCGCTGATCCTGCGGACCAGCGCTTTCAGCAGTCCCAGCAGCAAGGGCGTGTCAGTGACTAGCGTCACTCGCGCCGACGGGACGCTGACCCGCGCCAGGTCCAGCTCGGCTAGTCCGGCGGCGAACGCGGCGGGATCACCGCCTCTGTCGGGGTGACGGGTGCGGATGAACTCGCGCCGGGCGCGGCGGCGCTGCTGGTCATCCATGGACTCACCTCCTCGCCGCGCGTGCCGTCCGGCGGGACAGCCGCCCGCCCTGGCCGCGGCTGCGGGTCTCCGACCTCGGCAAGCACCAGGTCCACCCGCCGCGCCGGCACCAGCCCTGCGACAGCGGCGCGAACCTGACGGGCTATGACCGCCGCCGGCACTCCCCACCTGCCGCGCAGGGAGATCACCACATGGTCGGGGGTTACCCGCACACCCGGCACCTGCCTGCCCGGCAAGTAGGTGACCACGCCGCCCCAGGGACCTGACGACAGATCTTCGACGCCCGGAGCGTTTCGCGCCGCCGTCACGACGGCGTCCAGATCGATGCCGTCGACAAGGGTCCCACCCGCGGCGCATGTGAGCTTTGTCATGACACGCGTGATGCCGCGTCCTCGCTCTGGTCGGCGCCGCTGCCCGGCAGGTACAGGTCATCGACGCTGACGTTGACCTCGACGACTTCCAGGCCGGTCATCCGCTCTACGGCCTGCTTGACGTTGCGCTGGATGCTACGGCCCAGATCGGTGATGCTCACGCCGTAATCCACGACGATGTCCAGGTCGATAGCAGCCTGCGTCTCGCCGACTTCGACCCCCACTCCCTGGGCGACGCTCGGGCCAGAGCTGCCGGGTATCCGCTCGCGTACCGCGCCGAACGCGCGGCTGGTCGAGGCGCCCATGTCGTGAACGCCGCTGATCTCGCGGCAAGCGATGCCAGCGACCTTCTGCACGACGCCTTGCGCGATGCTGATCTTGCCGTCGCCGGAGTCCGTGCGATCCCTGGTCGCCGGGCTGGCGTCAGTGCGGGCCTGGGCAGCCTTGGCCGGCGTGCCAGGCGCGGTCTTCATTTCTGTCATTACGTCGCTCCTTCCATGCAGGCGCAGGCGCAGCTGCCTGCTGCGCGCGGCCCGGAAGCCCTCCCATCGGGCCATGCACTGTTAGACACGGCCCAGCGGCAAACGTCGCACATGAAAGCCCGATCTCCCGGAAACAAGCACAGGAGTAGCAGGCCAGGCCGGCCCGGGGGGAGGGCCAGTGGCATCCGAGGTCGATGACGCCTTCCTGGTTCAGAGGGCACAGGAAGGATATGTAGAGGCTTACTCCGAACTCACAGACCGGCATGGCGGGCTGGCATACCGGGTGGCGCTGCGGCTGCTCGGCAACCATCACGACGCCGAGGACGTCGCGCAGGAAGCGCTGATCACCGCGTGGCAGCGCCTGCCAGGGTTCAGTGCCAGATCTAGCTTCTCAACCTGGCTTTACCAGATCGTCACCCGGAGGGCTTTGAACCGTATCTCCCGGACACGCAGCGCCGAATCCCTCGAACTGATCGACGAGGTTCCGGATCAGGCGCCCGACCCAGGCGACACCGCCGTTCAGCGGCACGCCGCCGATGCTGTCATCAACGCGATCACAGCGCTTCCTCCGCCTCAGCGCGTGGTGATCGTCCTGCATCACCTTGAAGGCCTGTCCAACTCAGAGGTGGCCCGCATCACCGGCAGCACGGTCCCCGCCGTTCGCAGTCAGCTATTTCGGGGACGGCGCACGCTGGGCAAGGTTCTCCAGGAGTGGAGATGAACCAGAAATGACCGACTCCGACCCACAGCACGAAGTCCGCCAGCTGCTCCACGGCGCCGGAGGGTGCCTTTCCTGCGGCCGCGACGTCGATGACGTGCTTGAGCAGGCGGCGGACGGGCAGGCGGGCCAGCTCACCGAACACCAGCGCGACTGCCCCGCGTGCCAGGCCGCGCTCCAGGAGTTCAGCCGGCTATGGGAGCCTGTGCGGCGCCTCGCCGCCGAGCATGTCGCCGTGCCCGCGGGCGTCAAGGCCGCCGTGGCGAACCGCATCGGAAGGCTGGTCTCGGACGTCTGGTACACACTCCACCTCGCCGACGCCGGAGCGCTCCGCGTCGCCGCGCGCGTCGTGGCGAAAATCGCCAGGCACGCGGCAGGCAGCGTTCCCGGCGTCGAAGTCGCCTTCGGCCGGAGTACCCGCCCCCGGATCGCGGATAGCGCCGAGAGAGCTACCCTCAGGCACCACCATCCCAGGGCCGCCCTGGGCGTGCTTGGGAGCACTGCGGTCATCGACCTCGCCCTGGCAGTCCACCGCGACCATCAGGCGGACGCAGTCGCACGTGAAGTCCAGCGCCGGGCGATCTCGGCGGTTCGCGCCAAGGCCGGCCTCGACGACATCACCGTCAACGTCACCATCGACGATGTCGTCACCTGAACCAGCGGCCGGTCCCCGGACGCCGGACGGACGTGAATACCCAAGCTGCCCCTTCCAATTTCAATCCTGGTAATTTCGCCAGCAAGCTGACCGGGAGACATACACATTGCGTCGTGAAAACATCAGTCTGCAGCCGGATTGTGACACGAGGCGCACTCGGCCATTTATTCCGGGAATATTGCTCGTTTTGAAATCTCGGTGTAAAGTTGGCGCTGGCACCAGGGACAAACGGCGCTCTTGCTCGCCGCCATCACCGGCGCACAGGCTGACATCCGGCGTCACTGACTAAGGAGTCAAAATGGGCGTCCTCGCATGGGTCATTCTCGGCCTCGCCGCCGGCATGCTGAGTAACTTGATGCTTCCCGGCAGGCGGTCACAGGGCCTCATCCGAACTTGCCTGATCGGCATCGCCGGCGCGTTCGCCGGCGGCTGGGTAGCCACCATACTGTTCCATGCTCACACCCTGAATGGCTTTTTCAGCCTGTCCACCTGGCTTACCGCCATTGCCGGGTCAGCGATTGTGCTGCTGGCATACCGCCTCGCCACCGGCCAGAGCACGCACCGCGCGGCACACCGGTAAACCTGACGACCGGGGATACTGGTGCTTGGTCAGCCAGCTGAGGTGTCGGTGACCACCTTCACCGGGTGCGCATCAGCACGTGCCTGAAGCCCAGCCAGGATCGTGTCCAGGCCGGCCTCGAATCGTTCACCGCGGTTGTCGGCCCACACCTGCTCGCCGAGGGCGGCGAGGATGGGAAACCGGGCACTGGGCAGTTCCCGGAGAAACGCGTGCAGCTTGCTCCTGGTCGCGGTGTCCCGCACGCGCTGTTCGTTGACGGTGGTGCGGTCACTGAGCGCGAACCCGACGGTGTAGTCGTAGACCAGCCAGAACGCCTGGGCGACCTCTTGCCGCGGGAGGCCGGATGCAGCCAGCGCGGCCAGCAGCGCTTCGGCCAGTGCCAGTGAGTGCGGGCCGAGCGGATCGCGCGTCTTGAGCAGCGCGGCAATACCAGGGTGGCGTTCAAGGACAACACGCAGCCGCCGGGCGAGCGCCTTCACCTGCCCGGTCCAGCCGGTGCCGCGATCGCCCTGACAGTCCACCTCGGCAAGCACCCCGTCCACAACCAGGTCGCAAAGCTGCTCCTTGCCGCGGACGTGCCGGTACAAGGCCGCGGGGACCACGCCAAGGCGAGCCGCGAGATTGCGCATGCTCAGCGCGCTTGCGCCGCCCTCGCCGATGACGGTGAGCGCCTCGGCCACTACCCGCTCGCGGGTCAGCGCGCGACGGCGGCCTTCCTGGCCGTCAGGGGGGTTGAACCACAGCTGCCGCCCCGAGTCGGATGTTCCCTGCGGTGCGCCGGCCATGGCTACCTCCCGGGTCTGAACTTGACTGTGAACATCGTACACGTTACAGTGAACAGTATTCCTTGGAAGTGAATGTCGTTCATACGAATTGCATTTCTTTCCCGGGTCGCCGGGCCGCTGGCCCTGCGAGGACCATGTGGGAGGACGACATGACGATGACGACAAGCTGGGACGTATTCGAAGATCTGCGCGATGTCCAGGACGACCTGGTGCGGATGAGCAGGATGCCGGGCCAGTGGCTCGCCCAGTTCAGCTCACCGCTCGCCGCCGGCTATGCCGGCCGGGCCTGGGCTCCCGCGCTGGCCATCACCGAGCGCAAGGACGTCTACCTGGTGACCGCGGAGGTACCCGGTGTCGGGGTCGCTGACCTGGAAGTGACTTTCCAGGACGGACTGCTGACGATCCAGGGTGAGCGGCACGCTCAGCCCGTCGCACCAGGAGACAAGATCCACCGGGCCGAAGGCCGTTACGGCGCGTTCCGCCGGTCGGTCACCCTGCCCAGCCATGTCAGGGCCGACAAGATCGAGGCCACCACCCAGGATGGCGTCCTGCGGATCCTGGTACCCAAGGCGGACGAAGTCCAGGCCAGGCACATCCAGGTGAACGCGGGAAAGGGCAGGCAGGCGGTCGCAGCCACGCCTGCTGACAACAGCGGCTGAGATCGCCGGGCCGCGCGCTTCATGGTGACGCGCACGCCTAGCTGAACGCCTCCTCCCTTCGCCACCCGCACGGTGAGGGGAGGAGGAACCTTCTATGGATGCTGTCCCGCTAGCCGGGGCGGAGACGGGCCAGCGGCGTGACATCGGCAATTACTCAGGACGATACGGCAGCAGCCGCCGAAGCGCTCAGGCTCGCTGCGGCCGGCCCCGCGGCCGGGGGTGCCGAAGCAATGCTGGCAGCCGGCTACGCGCTAGGCGGCGCGGAAGCTGCCTGCGACCGGGCGGCACGCCGGTGAACATGACCGCTCAGCGCGCCAATGGCACGGAAGCACCGGGCGTCACGAGCACCGTCGCACGGCTGGGCGGCGACCTCGACGCCGCCGCCGCCCCCGCGCTGCGGGAGAACCTGCGCGGTCTGCTCATGCCCGGCATGAGGCTGCTCATCATCGACCTGTCCGACGTGCCATCGTGCGACATAGCGGGTCTGGCCGTGCTGATCGGAACCCAGCGCAGCGCGGCGGCGCGCGGCATCACTGTCTGCCTGGCCACCCCTAGCCGCCAGGTCGCGGAGTTGCTGCGCAGCACTGGCCTGGACCGCAGTCTCCCGGTCAGTCCGGACCGGGAACGCCAGATTGAGCTAGCGTTGTCTGGCTAGCCTTCTCGTCGGCTTCGCCGGCCTTAACCTCGCCATTGCGCCAGGGCCGAGCGACAGCCAGCCAGGCCAGCATGCCGCCGATGGCGACAGCAGCCAGGATCCAGCCAAGTGCGGTGGTGCCGACGCCTACGTACTTGAGCCCGGAGGCGAAGATCACGAAAGTGATGACCGGCCTGACGTACTTGTCCGGAGCGTGCGAGGAGAAGTACGAGCCGATGAGCACAGCCGGCACAGAGCCGATGACGATGGATGCGGTGACGCCGAACTGCACCTGACCGAAAACCAGCGCCCCGAGCGCCGCCGCCGCGGTCAGCGGCACCGCCTGCGTCAGGTCGGTGCCGACTAGCTGGTTCGCCCCGATCAGCGGATAGAGGAAGAGCAGCAGGACGATCATCAGCGAGCCAGAGCCGACCGACGTCATTCCGACGATCAGCCCTCCGGCGGCCCCGATCGCGATGGTCGGGGCCGGCTTGAGCGCGATCTGGGAGATCGTGCCGATCCGCTCGTTGCCAGAACGGCGGTCGAGCAGGTAGCGCAGGACCATCGCGCCCGCTCCGACCAGCAGCGCTGACCCGAGCACCATCTCGACATTGGCCTGGGCGAAGGACGAGTCGCCGAGCCGCTTCAGTATGTAGGAGCCGGCCAGCGCCATCGGAACCGAGCCGACTACCAGCCAGCCGACCATCTTCAGGTTGACCGTGCCCTTGCGCAGGTGCACGAGCGCGCCGACCGGGCGCATCAGCACGGCGGCGACGAGGTCGCTCGAGATCGCCGAGGACGGCGTGATGTTGAACAGCAAGATCAGCATCGGCGTCATCAGTGCCCCGCCGCCCGCTCCGGTGCTGCCGACCAGCAAGCCGACGATCGCGCTGCCGAGGACGATATACGGGTCAACGTGCATCCGAAGCCTCCTCCGCATCTGTGAGGTTCCTGCCGCGAGGTTCCTGATGGAGTCTGCCCAGGAGAATAGTCCATATTCCAGATCAAAACAATGGGCAATACCCAGACGGCTCCGTGCGTTCGCGCCCTGGCCCGCGCCCTGGCCCGCGCCCTGGCCCGCGCCAGACGTCCGGTGGAAGCGGGCACGTCGCGCTCGGTCGCCACCCGACCTGCCCGAAACCCTCCGCGACTCCATGAACGAACTACGGGACGTCCTCACCAGCCAGCTCGCGTAGCCGGCAGCGCTGGTCCCGGCAACCCCCAAGCCAGTCAGGTTCGCGGATGAAAGGTATGCGGCACCGCAAGACGTCCGCACCAGCCGCGAGCCGGCCCCGTGACCCTGGGCACAATGGTTGGCCCGCGCCCGCCGTCCCGGCCAAGGACGTCGGCCGGACCCGAGCAAGCGTTCAGGTCCCGATCCGGCTAGCTCGGGCCGACGATGCTGACTTCAGGCCGATGACGAGAAAGCCCGCGCTGAGCCCGACCGCAAGTGCGTTATCCGCCCATGCCATGGCCAGGAGCGTCACGAAGTCGAGCCTGCCAGCGGGGCAGCGCGCCGGTCCGCGAGCCGGGCGGGGCCTGCGGCATTTCACCCGGGCCAGGCTGTGCCGGTGGGGCACCCTGCTGTCGCTCAGGCAGCAGCAGGGTGCCCCACCGGCACCGGGCCAGGGGCCGAAACTCATGATCGCGGAGACTTTTCAGGGCGGGCTCGGGGTCCGTTACCGTCACGTTATCCGGGCCAGATCCAGATTGGGGTGGGAGTGCGGGCCAGGACCGGGAAGGCACTAGCCGGCTCAGCCTCGCTGACCTCGACCCGGTCCTGGTCGGCGCGTTCCTGCAGCACCTGGAGCCGGCCGGCGGTAGTTGCTGGCCATGCGCGGCGGCGTCAGGTTTGATCGTCGCGCGGCAGCAGGGTGAAGCTCATTCCGCCGGCTAGCAGCCGCACGGCGGCGAAGTGCTCTTGGTCCCACACCGTGAACGCTCCCCAGGATTCACGGACCTCGGTAGCAGCGCGATCGTCGTCACTGCGGGGATCGGGCAAGAAGGCCGGCCCGAGGGCGACCGCGGTCGGATCGCCGGCCGGCATCTCCCGGTTGCCGAATGCCATTGTCACTACCAGTGCTCACGAACGCCGCGCCTGGTCAGGCGCGGCGAGGATCTGGGGTCCGGCGGCGCTGACTGAGGTCAGGCCGACCAGGGCCATAGAGGTATCGAGTTCCTTGCGGATTATCTCGATCGCCTTGGCGACTCCCTGCTGGCCGCCAGCTCCGAGGCCGTAGAGATAGGCGCGGCCTGTCATGACTGACCTGGCACCGAGCGCGAGAGCCCGCAGCACGTCCTGGCCTGACCGGACTCCGCTGTCGAAGATGACCTCAACGTCGGCGCCGACCGCGTCGGCGACCGCTGGCAGCGCCGAGATCGCCGACGGGGCGCCGTCGAGCTGACGGCCGCCGTGGTTTGACACGACGATGGAGCAGGCGCCAAGCCCGGCCGCGATCTTGGCGTCCTGCGGGTCGGTGATCCCCTTGACGATCAGCTTGCCTGGCCACAGGGACTGTACCCATTCGACGTCGGACCAGTTCAGGCTGGGATCGAACTGCGAGGCCGTCCACTGCGCCACCGATCGCAGGTTCTCGGCGCCGCTGATGTGGCCGGCCAGGTTGCCGAAGGTCCTGCGCTTGCCGCGCAGCACGCTCAGCGCCCAGGCTGGCCGGACGCTCACTTCGAGCAGGTTCGACATAGTGATCCGCGGCGGCACCGACATGCCGTTCTTGATGTCGCAGTGCCGCTGGCCGAGCATGTTCAGGTCCATGGTGATCACCAGCGCGCTGCATTTCGCCTCGACCGCGCGGGCGAGGAGGTCACGGACAAAGCCGCGGTCGCGCATCAGGTAGAGCTGGAACCAGAATGGCTGGCTCACAGCGGCGGCCACATCCTCGATGGAGCAGATGGACATCGTGCTCAGGCAGAACGGGATCCCGGCCTCCTGCGCGGCGCGGCAGGCCAGGATCTCTCCGTCGCCGAACTGCATTCCGCACAGGCCGACGGGCGCGAGGACGAGCGGAAGCGAAGCCGGCGCGCCAGCGATCGTGGTGGACAGCTCGCGGTGCCCGACGTCGATCCCGACCCGCTGACGGAACTTGACGGCGTCCAGCCCGGCCCGGTTTTCAGCCAGGGTGGACTGGGTGTAGGAGCCGTGGTCCGCGTACTGGAAAAACGCTCGCGGTACCCGGCGCCGCGCCAGTTGCCGCAAGTCCTCGATACAGGTGATCTTGTCCATCGATGATCGACTGAACACGCCGCTCCTCGTCTGCAATGGGACAGTCCTAACCTAGTCTCCTCCCCGGCCACCACGGCCGGCGACGATCACTGGTGCCGGCGCCAGGCCGTTGACAGGCCGGTCGGGTCCCGATGAACCGATCGCGCGCCGTGGCAGGCTCTCGCGGTCCAGCGCCAGAACCCGGCCGACCCTCGCACAGCATCGCAGCTGGGCAGTTAGCCCCGTCATTCGCAAAGTCACCCATGCCTGGACGGCCCTTGTCCAGGGCGCCCCAGGCCGGGCACCCCGATCGCCTTTCCCCACGCCCCGGCGGCGCGGACCGCCGCCGGGGCTGCCGAGCGCCTCCCGCGCCCCCGGCCGCGAGCGCTACCGAACTTGGGGACGCGACGGCGCCGGCCAGGATCGCAGGCGCCCGGCGCCCTCGGCGCCGCCCGCGCCGCGAAACCCGGCCGGGCGCCTCAGAGCGGCCCGTACCACGCGCCTTCACTTTCATCGCTGACCTCCTCCACGTCGGAATTCCAGGCCCGCGAGCACCGCGCGTCTCCTCAGCCACGCAGTCCGCCGCAGGCAGCCCTTTCCCATCCGACGCCCCGGACGAGCCCCAGGTTTACCGTTTATATGTCGATCGGAGGGTGACCGGCTGTCCGCCTGGATCAGTCCGGGTTCAGCGAATAGCGCAGCGGGCGGCCCTGCCACCAGGGCACAGGTACTTCGAGATCGGCGAAGCCCGCCTCGGCCAGGACCGGGTGGTAACTGCGCGGGTCCAGTTCACAGGTAACTGACTTGCCGGTGATGTGCAGCATGCCGCTGGAATCCAGGAACTGCCGCCACAGCCTGACGGGAGTCGCTAGCTGATGCCTGGGCAGCCTGCGGGCGAACAGGCGACCGAGGTTGTCAGCGATGACGGCGAGTGTGGCGTCGAGGTCAGCGTTGAACGGTCGTCCGGCCGCGACCCGGCCTGGCCGCCCGGTCGCGGAGCCTGCCTGGCGCCCGATTGCGAGCAGATCGGCGTAGCTGGCGACCAAGTTCGCGGCCGGAGTGGTCCGGTCGTTGGTGATCAGCAGGGTCGGGCTGTCGCGGCCGGATTCACCGATGGCGATCTGACGGACTTTGGACGTTATCCATTTCAGCGTGATGACGTCCTCGCGCAGCCTGGGCGGCCCGCAGCCGCCGGTGACTTGCAACGGCATGCTCGTCCACGCGTCGCCAGGCAAGGCTGCCAGCCGCCTGAGTTCAGTCTGGCCGCGCTGGCGGACGCAGAGCCACCGAACGCCGCGGGCAGCCAGCTCATCGAGTACCGCATACGTGGTCACCTGGGAATCGAAGACCAGCAGCCCCGGATCTGAGCCGGCGGACTGCTTCCAGTAATCGGCGAACGCCAGGATCTCCCGCGACTGCTCAGCCTCAGCGAGGTCGGCGTTCGCATAGACCAGGTCTTTCCTGGCCAGGTGCCAGGCCAGGAAGACGAGGCTCACCTCGGACCCCGGCTCGGTTGTCAGTGCCGGGCGTGCACTCGCGACCTGGCGGCGGACCCGCCGGAAATCGCAGCCGAACCTGGTCTCTCCGGTCGCGGGTTCCAGCCGTCGCAGTCCCCGTACCAGTTTGGTGAGCAGATCCCGATTGGCCTCGCGGGGTACTCGCCAGGAGTAGGCGTCAAGTTCGGTCGTGGTTGGCATCGCGGTCAGGCCGAGTGTAAACGCCAGCCCGGCGTCGCTGACTACCGAACCAAGATGATGCGAGCGTGACCAGCGATCGCATTTCGCGTAGATAAGCGCGCCGAGCACCTGCCAGTTAGTGAAGACCGGAGTGTCAGGATAAGCCGCCGAGCGGACTAACTCATCCAGTCCTAATTCGGCCATTCCTGGTAATAGCAATAGCAACCCGGCGTGTTCGCAGGGAAGCACGAGCGGGCGCTCGGGCCAGGCCAGCGGGCGGACGGCCGGCGCCGGGGCCGCCGCGCGGACCGGGACGCCGTAAGCCCCGCTTCGGCGCGGCAGCCTGGGCAGCCCGCCAGCGTCCAGGATCTCCCATACGGACTGCGCCGACAGCGGCAGCCCCTCGGCCGCGAGCACGGAGGAGATCTCGGTGACCGAGTGGCCTGCCCCGCGCAGGGTCAGCACCCTGGCCCGTAATGCGCTCGTCGCCTTGCGCGGGCCTTTCGGGCCCGGCTTGGTCTCGGTGAACAGCGCCAGCTTCCCCGAGCGCAGCAGCGTGGCCATCTGGTGGACGCTTCCGGCCGTGTAACCGAACTTCGACGCCACTTGCGATGCCGGCATATCCTCCACGAAATAGGCGCGCAAGGCCTCGTATCTTCGCTGCGAGGCACCAGCCGGCCGGAGGAAATACTCTGCACCGACTCTCAACGGGACCCGGCTCCGCGCGCGGAGCTTGCCGACATCGCCGTCATTACCTGGCGATAGGTACCACCTGAACGGGTCATGAACAACTCATCCGTGCTCATAAGTATCCTCTCCGCGCTCTAGGGCTGATTACCATATCTTTGCCGCGCAATGTTCACCCGGTCAATCCTGCGGCAACCCCTCGCCTGCCGCCCGCTGACGACCTGTCCTGCCCCGAGAGGCTCGCTGCCGCCCCCAGTCGATTGCGACAGGATTCGGCGACGAGATTGACGATCTGCCCGGTACCTCAACCCAATTAGGCGAATACCCCGACCAGACGGTTGCCGTCGACTCGCTCCCTGCCGCCTGGATGGAGTTCTCCTGACCTTCGATCTGTACGACATAAGGTTAGAAAGTCCTTACATCATGATAAGCATCCTGGCATTCCCTGATCTGGCTCCGCGGCCTTCGCTGGCGCAATTAAAAAAAATCCGCTCAGATATTCACGCGCATTTGCTCATGCCGTTGGAGGCAGGTACGCGCTGGCTTAAATGATCAAGGCGTGCTGTCTTGACAAGACGTCTCGGCAAAAGCACTCTCAAAAAGGACCGCCGGCCCGGCGGTCGCACCCGATACGTCCGGACCATTGGGTTTCAGCTCAGGCAGTCAAGTTCGCTGCCAGCTTTGCCAGAGGAGAATTCATGAAATCGTCAGTGCAGATCAAGAAGATCTCCGTGCGTCGCACCGGTGACATCCGTCTTACTAGTGCGTTCTGCACCGTGCCCTACGTTATCAACGCCTAGCATCTCTAGCTAGCGTGGTCTGCGCGAGCTAGAGATCGGCGGACATATGGAATCCTGGCTCGCGCAGGCCAGTAGATTTTCTGGCAATCTTGAAGAAGGCCACATTGGAAGCGGCACTGGAACTGCATAACCTGAGCTTCGTCCAGGAGGGCGACGAAGTCGTCGTGGGGCGACTGGACACCGGCTCCTATGCCGTCTTTCCTGTCGACGGTGCCGAGTTACTCCACCGGATCGCCGAGGGAATGACCGTGAGCCAGGCGTCGGCCTGGTACGAGGCAAGCTTCGGCGAGCCCGTCGACGTGCACGAGTTCGTGACGACCCTGACCGACCTTGGCTTCGTACGCGAGGGAGGCACGCAGCCAGACCCGGTCGAACCGGTGCGTTTGCGCTGGCTGGGGCGGGCGATGTTCTCGCCTGCGGCCTGGGTCTGCTATGGGGTCGTCGTCGCGCTGTGGGCGCTGGCAGTGCGGCGGGACAGCGCCATCGCGCCGCATCCAGCGCAGATCTTCTTCGTTCGATCGCTGCTGATAGTGCAGGTAGTGATCACAATCGGCCAGACACCCCTGCTGTTCGCACACGAAGGATTTCACGTGCTAGCAGGCCGGAGACTTGGCCTGCCGACCCGCCTGGGAATTAGTAACCGGCTCAGCTACATCGTATTCGAGACCAGGCTCAACGGGCTGATGAGCGTGCCAAGGCGGGCCAGGTACCTGCCGTTCATCGCCGGCCTGGTCTGCGACGTGCTTATCTTCTGCGTTCTCGACCTGACTGCCGAGCTGACCAGGAATGGCACGGGCTCCTTCTCGCTGGTCGGGCGGATTTGCCTGGCCATCGCGTTCACCGTGGTGCTGCGGATGGCCTGGCAATTGCAACTGCACTTGCGCACCGACCTTTATTACGTTTTCGCGACCGCACTGAACTGCCATGACCTGCATGACGCGAGCGTGGCGATGCTGCGCAATCGGATCTGGCGGGCGCTCGGCCGCACGCACCGCATTACAGACGAGCAGCAATGGACAGAGCACGACCGGAAAACGGGCCTGTTCTACGGGCCGTTTCTCATCCTGGTCTACGTTACGTTAGTGCTGATCGCGGTCTTCGGGACGCTGCCGGTCGTCAGGGTTTACGGCGCGACGATCATCAGCAGCCTGCTGTCTGGCACCGGCAATGCCCGCTTCTGGGATTCTCTGCTCTCCGTGATCCTCAACCTAACTCAGGTAGTAGTACTTCTCGTGCTAGCCCGCCGCAAGCGCCGTGAGCTAGCAGGCCGCAGGCCTCGTTTACTGCTTAAGGAGGCGGACTGACAATGACTCGCCACATCAGGCTTTCCGGTGCTCGCCGGGCAGACCGCGAGGAGTGGATAGCAAGGAATATCAGGCAATCGCTGATCGTCCGCTGCCATCAGCGATTGCGCGGGCCGTATACCGGTGTTGACACCGTGCTGGGAACCGTGCTTCCCGAGGCCGTCAGGCGATGGCCTGAGCTTGTCGAGCTGCATCGTTTCGAAATCCTCTACGGGATGCCAGAGCTCGAGGAGATCATCGGCCCTGCTCCGCGCACGCTGGCTTCTGACGCGCCGTTCAAGGAACGGACCAGGTTCTTCGCCTCGGACATGATCCGCTGCATGAATCAGGGAATCGCGTCGTTCCTCATCGCGCATTCTGCGCGCATGCTGGCCGCCGGGCTGCCGATGCGGACATTGGTATTCGATGAAATCCATGCCGCCGAGCCGACTACCTGCGAATTAGTCGCACTTCTGATGCGCCGCGCGGACCCGGTCGCGCTGCCCCTGGTGGTCAGCGGAGCAGCGGTGACGCTGCCCGCCGAGCTTGAGGCCGAGCTCAGCTTGAGGGCGGACAGCGTAATCTGCCCGCCAGCAGGCCGGTCCGCGGTCCGACGGACGCCGTCAGAGTTGAGTTCGGCATATGTCGCCGGGCACGGGACTAGCGACGATCCCGAGGAAATCGATGCGTACCAGCGTAGTGACCCCAGGACTCGAGCCCGGCTTCATGACGAGCAAGCCGACCGGCTTGAGCCGGATGCCGGGCCAGGACTGCGCATCGGGGCGATCGCCTACCACCGGGAGCATGGCACCGACCCGGCGACCGCCGGCTCCGTGGCACTCGCCGAGGCGCAGCAGTACTGCTCTGAAGTCGGATTCTCCGCTGCCGTGGTCGACCTGGGGATGCGCTGCCGCGCGATCACTGATCCCGTTCGCGACGCCAAAAGGTATTGCGACGTCACTTCTCAGGTCGCGACCTCGCTCGTGCCGCAGGGCCGGCTTGATGAGTCGATGAGCCTCTACCTTGAGCTGCGTCGCCTTTATCCGCTGCCTAAGGTCCACATGACCACGAGCTACGCAATCGCGATGCTGTATACGCGGTTTTTGCAGCCGCGTGACCACGAGACCGCGATCGAATGGCAGAACAACGCCGCTGCTATCGCGAGCATCTTGCCTGATGCTCGTGAACGCCTGGTGTTCGGCGTATTCCAGGACAATGCGCTCGCCCTGATCGAAATGCATCGCGGTAACCTGCGGCACGCCCTTGAGCTCGTTGAATCCGGGATGGCGCGGCTGGACGCTGAGATAGGCGACGACGAGTGGGTCCTGCATCGTTCACAGCTTCTCTACAACAGCGCCCGGCTTAAGGTCGCGCTCGGCGACGCTGACGCTGCGTATGCGGATTTCACGACCTTGATCGAAATGGACCCCTACTACACCGACTATCTGTGTGAGCGGGCGAAAATCTCGCGCAAGGCCGGCGATTTCGACGCTGCGCTGGCGGACTACGACCGGGCGGTACGGCTCGCGCCGCCCTTCCCCGAGCTCTATTACAATCGCGGCACCGCGAGGACCGCCGTCGGCGACATCGAGGGCGCACTTGCCGACTACGGCTACGTGCTCGACATGGAGCCGGACGACGTCGATACCCGCCTCAGCCGGGCCGAGTTGCTCGTCGCCGAGGGCGAGCTGGCCGCCGCCATGGCCGACGTCGAGGCTGGGCTGTCCCTCCGTCCGGCCGAGCCGCGCCTGCTGTGCATGAAGGGAACCATCGCACTTGAGCTCGGTGAGCTCGGCGTGGCCCTTGTGTCGATGGACGGCGCGATCGCACTCGACCCGCAGTATGCGGCCGCCCTCCTTAACCGGGCGGTCGCGCATTACAGGTCGGGCCGAAGCGACCTGGCCGTGGACGATCTGACCAGGACGCTGAAGATCACGGGAGAAGATCCCGACATCATGCTCAATCGCGGGCTGGCCTACCTGGAAACCGGGCAGGCCGACCTGGCGCTTGCTGACGTCGACCGGGCGCTGGCACTACCCGGAGCAGACGTCACCGAATTGCGGCGACTGCGCGAGGCCTGCCTGGACCGACTTCCCGGCAGCGATTCGGTCACGGCCGCTCGATGAATGCCCGCCAGCGAAGTCGCGGCTTGAGCCGTTGCTTCCGCTGGTCCGCAAGCCGGTCCAGGACGTGGGCGGCGAGGTCAGCAGCGTCGTCAAGGACTTTGACACCGTAGGCGTGCGGTGGGCTCTTGCTGCTCGGACCCGGCATCTCGGCGGCCCGATCGCGGTCGGGAGGCGGCCGAGGGGCGATCGCGATCATAAGCTGAGTCCGGTGACTGCCGGAGAGCGGCACGGCCGACCGCGACGGCAATCGAATTCGGCGCCGAGCGCCGCTAATTAATGCACGGGCAGATGACTCAGGTTTGCGGCGGCAGAGTCCAGAGCGCTGAGATCGGCCACACGCGGAGCCGGTCGCCGAATGACAGGGGCGATTGCCCGTGTTGACCAGCAGTTTCGGCGTTGCTACTGCCCGCCTAGTGAGGTTGCCCGACCAGGCAGGGACGCGGCAGGTGATGAATGCCAGGTCCAGCAGGTCCAGGTAGCGCCTGACCGTGGGCCGGTACCTGCAGCCGGCTGGCCACGCCCGAGGGTTGACGAGCGTGCTGGTGGACGCCGATATGAGGTTAGCCAGGCGCCGCCTGTCCCCGGTTCGCTCGATGTCGGTGAGCTGCCGGACGTCCCGGTTGATGACGTCGGAGATGCATGACTCGAAGAAACGGCCGCGGCGGCCGTGATCGCTGCGGCGTACCGCTTCCGGATAACCTCCGCGCAGAACGCACGCCAGGTAGTCGTCGCGCCGCAGATCAGATCGCGGGATCCTGAGGTCGGCACCATGCTGAAAGACCGCGTCGATGAACCCGTCGGCGCTCTGATCGATCTCGCCCTGCGACAGCGGCGACAACTCGACCGTCTCTGACCGGCCGGGAAGCAGGTCCGGAATGTCGCGCAAGCCGGCCAGGCGCGCGCCGGGCGCCATTGATCACTACCACGCGAGTATCACCTAGTGCGGCGGTAACGGCTCGCCAGAGCATGACGAGGGAACAATGCTCCAGCGGGCACCATGTCCCGCAGGTTACTAGATCCGTCGTGGATCTGCCGATGGCCTCGTGGCGGATCTGCCGATGCCTTTCCTGTCGCTGGCGCGGGGAGTGATGGGGCATCGGGCGGGGGAGCAGTGGCCGGGGGCCGGGGCGGGCTGGGCGCCGGTAAGCTGTAGCGATGCCTGTGCAGTCGGTCTATTCGGGGCTTGAGCCGTTGCTTCCGCTGGTCCGCAAGCCGGTCCAGTACGTGGGCGGCGAGGTCAACAGCGTCGTCAAGGACTGGGACACCGTGGACGTGCGGTGGGCTCTGCTTTACCCGGACGCGTACGAAGTGGGCCTGCCCAACCAGGGCATCCAGATCCTTTACGAGATACTCAACGAGCGCGATGACGCGCTGGCCGAGCGTACCTACTGCGTCTTTCCCGACTTGGAAGCGCTGATGCGGGAGCACGGGCTGCCGCAGTTCACCGTGGACGCCCACCGGCCGGTCAGGGAGTTTGACGTGCTCGGCGTCAGCTTCTCGACCGAGCTGGGCTACACCAACCTGCTGACAGCGCTCGATCTGGCCGGGATTCCGCTGGCAGCGACCGACCGGGACGACAGTTGCCCGGTGGTGCTGGCGGGCGGGCACGCGGCTTTCAACCCGGAGCCGATCGCGGACTTCATCGACGGCGCCGTGCTCGGCGATGGCGAGCAGGCCGTGCTCGCCATCACCGACGAGATCAAGGAATGGAAGCTGGCCGGACGGCCCGGCGGGCGCGAGGGGCTGCTGCTGCGGCTGGCGACCGGGCGGGGCGTCTATGTGCCGCGTTTCTACGACGTGACGTACCAGGCGGACGGCACCATCGGCTCGGTCGTGCCCAACCGCAAGGGCGTGCCGCGTGCGGTAGCCAAGCACACCGTCTCGGACCTGGACTCGTGGCCATACCCGGCCAGACCGCTGGTTCCCGTGGCCGAGTCGGTCCACGAGCGATTCAGCGTGGAGATTTTCAGGGGATGTACCCGGGGCTGCCGTTTCTGCCAGGCAGGCATGATCACCAGGCCGGTCCGCGAGCGTTCCATCACGACGATCGGCCAGATGACGGAGGCCGGGCTGGCAGCGAGCGGTTTCACCGAGGTGGGGCTGCTCTCGTTGTCGAGCGCCGACCACAGCGAGATAAACGAGATCGCCAAGGACCTCGCGGACCGGTATGAGGGCACCAACACGGGATTGTCACTGCCCTCTACTAGAGTTGACGCGTTCAATGTCACGCTGGCCAACGAGCTGAGCCGCAACGGACGCCGGTCTGGGCTCACGTTCGCGCCGGAGGGCGGCACCGACCGTATTCGCAAAGTGATCAACAAGATGGTCACCGAGGACGACCTGATCTCGACCGTGAGCACCGCCTACGCGAATGGTTGGCGTCAGGTCAAGCTTTACTTTATGTGCGGGCTGCCGACCGAGACCGACGAGGATGTGCTGGCTATAGCGCGGGTAGCGCACCGGGTGATCGAGGCTGGCAGGGCCGCGAGCGGGCGGCGTGACATCCGGTGCACGGTCTCGATCGGCGGGTTCGTGCCTAAGCCGCATACGCCGTTCCAGTGGGCGGCGCAGTGCGATCACGAGACGGTCGACGCCCGGCTCAAGGCGCTGGGGGCGGCCATGCGCGCGGACAAGGGCTACGGGTCATCGATCGGGTTCAGGTACCACGACGGCAAGCCATCGGTGGTGGAGGGACTGCTGTCGCGCGGCGACCGCCGGGTCGGCAAGGTGATCAGGGCGGTCTGGCAGGACGGCGGCCGGTTCGATGGCTGGAGCGAGCACTTCTCGTACGAGCGCTGGGAAGCCTGCGCGGCCGCCGCGCTGGCTCCGTACGGCGTCGACCTCGCCTGGTTCACCACCCGCGAGCGTGGCTACGACGAACTCTTGCCGTGGGATCACCTGGACGCCGGGCTCGACCGGGACTGGCTGTGGCAGGACTGGCTGGCGGCCATCGCCCCTGATGGGGCCGACGAGGTCGATGACTGCCGCTGGACTCCCTGCTTCGAGTGCGGGGTATGCCCGGCGATGGATACCCAGATCGAGCAGGGGCCGACTGGCGCGCGACTGCTGCCGCTGACCGTCCTGGAGCGCAGTTGATGGCACGCCAGGAGCCCCGGGTACCGGGCGGGCCGCCGCCTGCGCCGATCATTCAGCGGGTGACCATCAGGTACGCTAAGAGGGGCAGGATGCGATTCGCTAGCCACAGAGACGTGGCGCGAGCGATCGAGCGGGGTGTGCGAAAGGCTGGAGTGCCAGTCGCGTACTCCGCGGGCTTTTCACCGCATCCGAGGATTTCGTATACGGGCGGGGCTCCGACGGGTTCTGCGAGCGAGGCCGAGTACCTCGAGATCTCGCTTACCCGCCGTTGCGAGCCCGCCGGCCTCGGACGGTCGCTAGACGCAGCCCTGCCAGACGGGATTGACGTGGTCGAAGTTGTCGAGGCGGATGGCAAGTCCGCTGGGCTGCAGCTTGACGCCTCCAACTGGGAGGTGCTTGTGCCTGGAGTGGCTGGGGACACCGCTCGCCGCGCCGTTGACGCGTTCATGGCGTCGCCGAGCGTGGTGGTGGAGCGGCTGACCAGCAAGGGCAAGCGGCAACTCGACGCACGAGCGGCTGTGATCAGCCTCGATGTAGACGTCAGCGCCAATGGCAGCGCCGGCACCGGCGCCCGTGATGGCCAGGACAGCGCCGGCCGGCATGTCGGAACGGACCCCGGCGCCGGATGTGCGATACTTCGAATGGTTATTCAGCAGATGACACCTGCTGTACGGCCCGACGACGTTCTGACAGCGCTCCGCCAGATCTCAGCGCTCACGCCCGCGTCACCGCCAGTGATGACGCGGCTGTGGCAGGGGCCATTGGGTCAGGGGGCACTGGATAGCGCGGTCGCCGCACGAGCGATGCAGGCGACACAAGCCGCGCAAGGACTTGCACCAGATAAGGCAATGCGCCCTGAGACCGGGAGCGCCGATGAGGCGCCCGCCGGACCGGCGCGTGCGAACGAACAGCTCTCGCGCGGCGAGCGGGCAGTTAGCGCTGACCTGCGCGCCCGGGAGCCTGACGGAAGAGATTGCCCGAATGCTCGAAACCGAGCCACAGAATCGACAGCCAGATCCGAATGAATCAGAAGGCAACCGCCAGGGTTCAGGTCAGGAAGGAAGCCAGCGACGTGGCTTGCTCCGCAGGACCCGACGTGGCGTAAGCAAGGCGGCTGAGCCGGAGTTCCGCGTCGGCGACCAGGCAAGCCGCGACCAGGCGGCTGGTCAGGCACGCGGTGGAGGGGGACAAGCCCAGGGCCAGGCGGCCGGCCAGGGCGCCGGAGGCGGGAGCCGCGCAAGCGCGCCCGTGCCCGTTGTGCCCGGTATGCAGCCGGCGCAGCCCGCGGCCCGTGCCGGCCAGGCCGGCGCGCCTTCGCCGATCCCGGCGGCTGCCTTCCAGGCGCCGGTCGTGGTCTTCCAGCCACCGGACCTGTCCGAGCGCAGGACGGCCGATCCCGTTCGCGGCAGGCTGGATGGCGGCGCGGTCGCTGAAAAAACCGATGGTGACGCCGAGGAGAACGGCGGGTCACGCCGGCGGCGCCGGGGCGGCAGGGGCCGGGGCAAGGGCTCGGGTGGCGACACTGCCGGGACCGGTCAGGGCAGCCAGGCGCAGGGTTCGGGCCAGCCGGGCGCTGGCACTGGAACTGGCGGCACTCAAGGCGCGCAGGGCGGTCAGGGCAGCTTCGCCCAAGCGGGCGACGGTACCTCGGCGCAGCGGGCTGAAGCCGGCCGGCGGGACGGCGCGGAGGGACGCGGCACCGACAGCGGCCAGGTCAGCGATGACGGTGACCAGGCAGGCCAGTCATCGAGTCGGCGCAGGCGGCGCCGTCGGCAGCGCGGCGGTGCCGGGACAGCCGAGATCGACGTGCCCGCGCCCGACGATCCGACCGATACGGTCGTCCATGTTCGCGAGCCACGTCCTGCGGCCGAGTCCGACGATGTCCGCGCGGTCAAGGGCTCGACCAGGCTGGAGGCCAAGCGGCAGCGCCGCCGCGAGAGCCGCGATACGGGCAGGCGGCGTCCGCCGATCATCAGCGAGTCGGAGTTCCTCGCGAGGCGCGAGGCGGTCGAGCGCGTGATGCTGGTGCGCCAGCAAGGCGAGCGCACCCAGATCGCCGCGCTGGAAGACGGCATCCTCGTCGAGCACTATGTCGATCGTGCCAGCCATCAGTCCTATGTGGGCAACGTTTACCTCGGCAAGGTGCAGAACGTCCTGCCCTCCATGGAGGCCGCCTTCGTTGACATCGGCAAGGGGCGCAACGCTGTCCTCTACGCCGGCGAGGTCAACTTCGACGCGACCGGCCTCGAAGGAGTCGCCAAGCGCATCGAGTCGGCGCTCAAGTCCGGCCAGTCGATCATGGTCCAGGTCACCAAGGACCCGATCGGCCACAAGGGCGCGCGCCTGACCAGCCAGATCAGCCTGCCTGGACGGTATCTCGTCTACGTGCCGGGCGCTTCGATGACCGGCATCAGCCGCAAGCTGCCCGACACCGAGCGCACCAGGCTCAAGCAGATACTCAAGAAGGTCGCGCCAGAAGAGGGCGGGATCATCGTGCGGACGGCCGCCGAAGGCGCGTCGGAAGAGGAACTGCTGCACGACGTCACGAGGCTGGTCGCGCAGTGGCAGGCGATCGAGCGGAAGGCAAAGACCGCCTCGGCGCCAGACTTGCTGTATGGCGAACCCGACCTGACAATCAGGGTCGTACGAGACATATTTAACGAGGACTTCGCCAAACTCGTGATCGCGAGTGACAGCGAGTGGGACCTGGTCGATGAGTACGTCCGCTACGTCGCGCCCAACCTTGCCGAGCGGCTCGAACGCTGGGCTGACGAGACTGATCTGTTCGCGGCCTATCGCATCGATGAGCAGCTAGCCAAGGCGCTCGACCGCAAGGTGTGGCTGCCGAGCGGCGGCTCGCTGGTGATCGACACGACCGAGGCGATGACGGTCATCGACGTCAACACGGGGAAGTTCACCGGTCAGGGCGGCAACCTCGAGCAGACCGTCACCAGGAACAACCTTGAGGCCGCCGAGGAGATCGTCAGGCAGCTCAGGCTGCGCGACATCGGCGGCATCATCGTCATCGACTTCATCGACATGGTGCTTGAGAGCAACCGCGATCTGGTGCTACGCAGGCTGATCGAGTGCCTGGCGCGTGACCGCACCAAGCACCAGGTCGCCGAGGTCACCTCCCTTGGCCTGGTGCAGATGACCAGGAAGCGGGTCGGGTCGGGGCTGCTGGCCGCGTTCTCGGTGTCGTGCGAGCACTGCAATGGCCGCGGAGTGCTCATCTCGACGGAACTCGCCGACATCCCGCACGCTCATAGCCGGGGCGGCGCCCTGCCCAAGCCAATTCCCGCGCGCTCGCGGTCCGCGAGGTCTAAGGCGATCGCTCAGGTGGCGGCCAAGACGATCGAGTCGATGCAGCCAGGTGAGGATGGCGCCCAGGTCGTGACGGTCGGTGACGTCGCAGGCGATGAGGCAGCCGCTGAGGCTATCGTCAAGGCGGACAAGCCGGCGGCCAAGGCGGACAAGCCGGCGGCGAATCAAGCCGAAGCCGAGGCGTCTGGGACCGAAGGCGCGGCAGCAGGCAGGCCTGCCGAGGCAACGGCGAAGCAGCCTGCGAGATCCTCCTCCGGCAGAAGCACATCGACACGTTCGGCATCGAACAGGTCGAAGCGCTCGGGGACCGCAGCGGCGAGCGCTGAGCGGCCAGCGGCGAGTGCTGAGTCGCCAGCGTCCGGAGCTGAGTCGCCAGCGGCAAGTGCTGCTGCGGCCTCCGGTGCCGATGTGGCGTCCGGTGCTGGTGTGGTGTCCGGGGGTGACGAGCAGCCGGTTGCCTCGCGGCGGCGTGTCAGGCGCTCGGCATATCGCGAGGCTGGCCCGCCGGACGCAGCCCTGGCCAACGGCGCCGCGCAATCCGCGGAACCCGCCGAAGACGTCGCGACGGCTAACGCCACGGTCTCAGAAAACTCTGTCGGCTCCTCCGAGAACGCCGCCAACTCGGCGAACGTCCCCGGCTCTGAGAATGCCCCCGGCTCCGAGAACGCCCTTGGCTCCGAGAAGGCCGCCGGTTCCGAGAGCGCCCTTGGCTCCGAGAAGGCCGCCGGTTCCGAGAGTGCCGTCGGCTCCGAGAATGCCGCAGGCTCCGATCAGTCTCTCTCTGGGAACGCTCCGCCGCCCGCTAGCGACGGCCAGCCACCAGCGGAGGCTGTTGCGGCGACGCGGCACGCGGTGGCCACGGAATCGGATACGGACATAGTTGCCACACCCGACGGAGTCACCGAGTTGCCCCTGGATGCGACCGCCGCGGCAGACGCGACTACTCCGGCTGACGCGACCGCTCCGGCCGACGTCGGCTTCGGCGGCGCAAACGGCTAGCGCCGGCGCAAACGGCTAGCAGGGACCCTTCGTCTGGGCAGCGGTGACGCCATCAGCAGCGTGTTTGTGCCTGTAGCTGTAAGTTGCGACCGGTTGGGGCGGTAGTTCCGGCCCGAGGCCGGTCGGGTTTGTGGACCGTGGACTGCTGACGGCAACGGGAACAGCAGCAGGGAGGGCCTTGGTGCTGTTAATGGCCCCGATCCAACAGCACCATGGCCCCACTTCCTGTCGTCCTGACGACAGCAGAGCGGGGCCATAGTGCTCACCCCGACCAGCCGCCAACAGCACCAAACAGGGCCATGCTGCTGTTCTTAGCGTCCAGGCCGAGGTCGGCTACCGGCTCCGGGCGAGCGGGCGTGCGACGGGCGCCGAGTCCCAAGGTGCGGCGGGCGGCCGGGTCGTGCGGGTGAGGTTGCCGGCGGGCGCGCGCTCGTGCGGGTGAGGTTTGCCGACGGCACCGATGCGCGCGATCTGGTATTCTTTGTCGTCGGCGCGGCCAGATGCCGTCGGTGAGTGACCGACCAGGTAGTGGCGCGCTTTGTTGGCAGACCCGGCCGCCTCGAAGTCGAACGAGACCGCGATTCCCACGGCAGGCTGGCCCCAGGGAAAGAGAGTTCTTTCGTGTACGCGATCGTTCGCTGCGGCGGCAGGCAGGAGAGGGCATCGGTCGACGATGTCCTGACTGTCGACAAGCTCGCCGGTGAGATTGGCTCAACCGTGACGCTGCCAGCTGTGCTCATCGTGGACGGCGGCCAGGTGATCAGCGACCGCGATGAGCTCGGCGGGTACCAGGTCACCGCTGAGATCCTCGGGCCGGTCGCTGGCCCCAAGATCAACATGATCCACTACAAAAACAAGACCGGCTATCGGCGCCGTCAGGGCCACCGGCAGAAGTACACGCAGGTGAAGATCACCGCCATAGGCACTGAGAAGGTCTGAGATGGCACACAAGAAGGGCGCCTCCTCCAGCAGGAACGGGCGTGACTCCAAGGCGCAGCGGCTCGGCGTCAAGCGCTTCGGTGGCCAGTACGTCAAGGCCGGCGAGATCATCGTGCGTCAGCGCGGCACGCACTTCCACCCAGGCGTTGGCGTGGGGCGCGGCGGCGACGACACGTTGTTCGCGCTGGTGGCTGGGCACGTTCAGTTCGGGACCCGGCGAGGTCGCCGTGCGGTCAGCATCGTCCCCGCCGCACAGGCCGAGCTGGCGCAGGCTAGCTAGCCGCGGTGCCTTGCCTGGCACCTGCGGCTCTATGCGCGTAGGGAGAGACAGGCGTGGCTGAGTTCGCTGACCAGGCCGAACTTCGCGTGCAAGCCGGTAGCGGCGGCCACGGCTGTGCTTCGGTCCACCGGGAGAAGTTCAAGCCACTTGGCGGCCCCGACGGCGGTAACGGTGGCCACGGCGGTGACGTCATACTCAAGGTCGACCCGAGTTCGGCGACCCTGCTCGACTTTCACCGTCGGCCGCTGCGCCGGGCCGGGGACGGCAAGGCGGGCGCGGGCGGCAACCGCAACGGCGCCAACGGCAGCGATCTCGTCGTCAGCGTGCCCGACGGCACCGTGGTCAAGAGCGCGACGGGCGAGGTGCTCGCCGACCTGATCGGCATCGGCACGGAGTACGTCGCCGCACGTGGCGGCCACGGAGGCCTCGGTAACGCCGCGCTCGCGTCGACCAAGCGCAAGGCCCCCGGGTTCGCGTTGCGTGGCGAGCCAGGGCAGCAGGCCGACTTGCTGCTCGAACTCAAGACCATCGCCGACGTCGGCCTGGTCGGCTTCCCGAACGCGGGCAAATCTTCGCTGATTTCCGCCATGTCGGCGGCCCGTCCCAAGGTGGCGAACTACCCGTTTACCACCCTGATCCCGCATCTCGGGGTGGTCGAGGCGGGTCAGGTGCAGTTCGTCGTGGCTGACGTCCCCGGGCTGATCCCTGGCGCCAGCGAAGGCAAGGGCCTCGGGCTTGACTTTTTGCGCCATGTCGAGCGCTGCTCGATGCTGGTGCATGTGATCGACTGCGCGACGCAGGAGCCGGGGCGCGACCCGATCACCGATCTGGACGTCATCGAAGCGGAGCTATCCGCCTATGACGAGCTGACCGGGGCCGACATGGCGGACCGCCCTCGCATCGTGGTGCTGAACAAGATCGACGTCCCCGAGGCGCGCGACCTTGCTGACATCGTCACGCCCGACCTCGAGGCCAGGGGAGCGGACGTCCGCCACATTTCGGCCGCCTCCGGCGAGGGACTGCGGGAACTGGCCTTCGCGATGGCGGCAGTTGTCGAGCAGGCGAGGAACTCCGCGCCAGCAGCCGTGCCGACCAGGCTCGTGATCAGGCCTGAGCCGGTGGCCGGTCCCGAGTTCGAGCTGGTCAGGATGGGGCCGAACTCCTTCCTGATCACCGGGTCCAAGCCGCGCCGCTGGATCGTGCAGACGGACTTCAGCAATGACGAAGCGGTCGGTTACCTGGCTGACCGGCTCGCGAAACTCGGCGTCGAGGAGGCGCTGGCCGACGCCGGCGCTCAGCCGGGCGCCGAGGTCATGATCGGCGAGCCCGACGACGCCGTCGTCTTCGACTGGGACCCCAAGCTGCCGGCCAGCGCCGGTTTCGGCCCCCGCGGCACCGACCCCCGGCTTGAAGGCCGCTAGCCTCGTGATTGCGCCCGTGGATGGCCGGGGCCGACTGACCTTCCCCCACGCGCTGGACTTATCGCCGCAAGGCTTCGACCGGGTCTAGTCTCGCTGCACGCAAGGCGGGATACGCGCCTGCCGCGCACCCGACTGCCGCGCCGATCAGCGGATCGACCGTGATAGTCAGCGGATTCAGCACGGCGAACCAGCCGTTGGCGTTTGAGATCACCACGAGGAGGATGACGGCGATGCATGCTCCGGCTGCGCCACCACAAGCGCCCAAGACGGTGCTCTCGCCCAGGAATTGCGAGACGATCATCATCCTAGAGGCCCCCAACGCGCGGCGGACGCCGATTTCGTAGAACCTCTCAAGCACCGAGGTCAGCGTGACGCTGGCAATTCCTAGCGCGCCCAGAACCAGGGCGGCGATGCCTGCGATGAAGAGCAATCTGGAAAGATCGGCATTGATTGCGGACTGCAGGATGAAAGGAGCTGCTGACGTGACCACGGCCAGACGAGTAGCGTCGGTGGGGAGAATAGTAGCAGGCAGCTCAGACGCGACTACCTCCGCCGATCCCGGCCGGGTAGCGACTATCACATCCCCGCCACTGCTCGGGGAGCCCCAGATTTCCAGTGCCGTCTGATCGGGGACGATGGCGTCTTGCAGCAGGCTCGACTCTCGACGGACGGCACTGATGATACCGATGACAGTGAAAGGTATTCCGTCGATATACACGGCTGGTTGCGCAGAAATATCGCTGACGCCAAGCTCGGACGCGGCTGTTTCACCAAGCACGACGACGTTTTGCTTCTGGCGGTCGGCGATCGTGGTGAACGTATGCCCTGAGGCGACGGTGGACAGAACGGACGGGAAAAGCCCTGGCGAGGCTCCTGCGATTTGAATTGAATTGGCTCGCTCGCTGACGGTGCCCTCTGGCAGGCGGGTAATTTCTGGTGTAGCGGTGACATCGACAGTGAAGAGCATCCCAGAGCTTGTCACTCCAGGCAGCCGGTCGATGAGCGTCTCAGTGTCCGACGGAAAAGCGAGAGAGGCGGGATCCGATTCTGTATCAGAGACAACCACCTCGGTGGCGGCCAGACTGTTGAAACGCCCATTGACTTGTGCCCGCGTCGTGCTCGCGAGCCCGGTGACGAGGGCGAAGGCAGCTATGCCTAGTGCGGCGCCGAGAAGGGTGAGCAGTGACTTGACCGGGCGAGCGGAAACGCTCTTGCTTACCTCCTTCAGGATATCGGCGAACGCCGATAGGCAGGTGCGGAATAGGACCATTGCCCTCATTAGCGACTCGCCCTTGACGGACTGGCTCATGCCGTCGGCCTGAACTGCGGTTGTGCCTGGATCTCACGTACCTGGCCGTCATCCATGATGAGATGACGGCCAGCCCGCGAAGCGACCTGCGGATCATGCGTCACGGTGATGACCGCCAGACCGTCATCACGCAGTGATCCGAGCAGATCCAGCACCACCCGGGCGGTTGGAACGTCGAGGTTCCCTGTAGGTTCATCGCACAGCACAAGGGTCGGCCGACCCGCCACCGCGCGCGCGATCGCGACGCGCTGTTTCTCGCCGCCGGACAACTGCGCGGGGAAGGCGTGAGCCCGGTCGAGCATTCCAACACGCTCCAAGGCATTCCGGGCCATATGGATACGGCTCTGCGACGAGACCCTTTGATAGAGCAGAGCGAGGACGACGTTCTCTTCGGCCGATCGATGCGGCAGCAGATTGAATGCCTGGAAAACGAAGCCGATAGCCCGTGCGCGCAGCCGGGACATCGCCCGATCTGATAGGTGGCGGGTGTCGTGGCCGGCGAATATCACCGATCCGGCGGTCGGCTTGTCCAGCAGGCCGATCAGATTGAGCAGCGTTGATTTACCGGACCCCGACCGCCCCATAAGTGAAACATAGTCCCCGGCATCGACTCGCAATGTCGCGGATCGCACGGCCCTGACCGGTGGCTGGCCATCATAGATTCGCTCTGCCGCGGACAACGTGATGAGCGCCTCAGGCCACCGGACCGGATTCATGGCTACTCGCCTACCAGGACGCGTGCACCAGCGGCAAGCCGACCGCGCAATGGCTGAACTGGCACGAAACCGCCTATTTCGGGGCTCACGCTTACCGGAATGCTGACACGCCTGCCGTTGCGAGCGATCACCGTCACTACTGGTTGCCCGTCGGCCCCGGTATAGAGCGCGGCCACTGGCACGGCCAGTACGGCCTTGCGCGTGCTAGCGATGACGATACGAGCGCCGACTCTCGCCCCGGTCAAGGAGTTGCCCAGTGGTTTTTCAGGTCGCAGCACGGCCGTCGCGCTTGACGAGCCCATCTTGAGCGCGGCTACCTTCGCCGGAATCTGGACACCGGTGCCAGTGGTGCCGTACACGAACAAAGTCGCGACATCACCGACGTGCGCAAGGCTCACCTGCGCCGCGTTAAGGGGAATCAGCGCCCTCAACCGCCCGGTGCTCAAAGTCAGGGCCGGGTTATTAATAGGCTGACCCAGAATGAGCGAGGAATGCTGAACGACTGCGGGCAATTTGGGAACGAAGACGATCTCAGCCTGGGGAACCATCACTTGCGGGTGCTTTGGCGAGCTGGCGGCGACGACCGGCGCGGAAAAGCCAGAATGGTCGTAGAAATCTCGCACCGCGAGATCGGTGCCGTGCCCGAACACTCCCAAGGCGTCGAAGGAGGGGAACCCGAGATCCGCCAGGTCACTCTGAAGCTGCGCTACGTCCGGGCCATGATCACCGACCGTCAGGTCGCGGTACATCGGAGTCGAGCCAGTCATCGTGAATACCGGTCGACCGGCAACCTGCGCTACAAGAGAGCCATTGGTGACAACAGCTCCCGCCTGAATCGGCTTAGCGGTCACGATCGGCTGGGCCGCCGGTACGCTGACTGGGCCAAAGCTTACAGAAACTACCGTCGCTGGCTTGAGAGTGCCCTGGGCGACAATGGCTTGCGAGAGCCTGCGCAACACAACGGCTGCGGTAACAGGCACCCGCGGAGCTGGAGCAACGCTCCTTTCGATGGCCGCAGGCGAGGCCGACTCAGCGCCGGCCCAGTAGGCGCCGCCGATGAGCACGATGCCGACTCCTGTCAATGTGAGCCACCAGCGCCGCTGTGGCCGCGACCGAGACGCTCCCGCCCGCCGTTGTGGCACCGTAGTCGCCGATTCGGTGACAGCTGGCAGGAACGCGTCAGCGTCTCGCGCGGAAGGGTCTACCCCCACCATGCTCGATTCCTCCCGCAGATCAGGTCAATTGCACTGCAGCACTAGCTCGCGCAGGCGAGAGCCAGCCAACTCACCTTAGCCGCTGATGTGCAGTGACTTTGCGATCTTGAGGGCACGGGCATCAATCTGAGTGACCTGGGCAAGATCGCTCGCGAGGGCCTTGCTCATGTACTTGGCATGCATATTCTGCAGGCGCTCCACTGTGGCAACTAGTCCGACCGCCTGCGCGCAGTGATAGTCCGCTACCGACACCTTGATCTCGAGCTTCTGCAGCACGGGCGTCGGATGACGATCAATGCGAGTGTTGAGGCTATTCCACAGGTCCACCGGAGTTTTGTAATTGAAGTCATGCCTGGCCATGCACGTGGACCACTTGCTGGTAACGGCGGTGAAGGCTGGATCGCTCGTGACAGTGTTATAGAGCTGATCAAACAGAAGCGACAACCCAGACGTCGCCTGAACGTAACCGGCTGCCGACCCGTACAACCTCTTCTCGGCAGCCCCCTCGCACCCGCCAGACGGTATGCTGCCCGTTCCTCCCCCTGGAAGTGTGACTGTCAGCCGATGGTGGCCCTGAAGAGCGGCGGCATATTTTGTGTACTGAACGCCTTTGAGGGAGTCAGCGTATTTCTCCTCGGCACCTATGCCCGTACTTTGGCTACCCGGCTGCGAGCTCTGTATTGCCTGTTCATAGAAGCCATAGCCATTCGCCCGTCGGCTGGCGAGTGGAATAAATGCCTGCGGTACGCCCGGAAGATTTGCGCTGGTGAACGCTGCCGGGGTCAGCTGGTCGTAATAATAGACAAAACCTTGAGCTTCCATGCACTGCTGTACCAGTGCATCAAAAGCATTAGTCACCTCGGCTGTGGTGAAGGTCGTCGCGCCAGCGTTCGTCAGAATAGCGATCTCCGCACCCGATAGCCGCACCATCGCTGAACCCGCCGACGGCGGCGACGCGCAGCCTGCGATCACGCACATTCCTGTCACGACGAGGCCGGCAAGGCCAAGTCGCGCACTGTGCCTGTCAGAGAATCGGCTCCTACCGCACCATCTCATCTGAGATCTCCTGATAATTTATAGCAATATTAGCACGAAAGCCACCAACGCCCTGGTAACGCTTAGCTGCGGATTACAGCAAGCGTCATCAGGGCGCAGTTGCCGATGAGAGCTTAGCAGCTTTGCTGATTTACGCTATCGGCACTTATGATGTCATTAAAATTGTTGTTCCCTAGGTTCGAGAAGGTCTCGCCAGCGAGGACCTGAAGCATCGAGCCGACGCAGCTAGAGTCCGACCAGACCCACATTGTGTTCGTGGCGAACATGCTCTTAATCGACGACGCGCAGTCGTTCCAGACATGCGAGGTGATTCCGCCGCAGGCATCCGGCGCCCCGCCGATATTTGCCCAGTTCGTCTCGTTAGAGTCGATGTTGAGTATTGCCGACGTAGGCCCAAAGCCTGAATTTGCATAAAAGCAGACGAACCTCGATAGGCAGGCGTTGCCCGTATTTTCGGATGCCACGGCTACGGCAGGCGCACCGAGAGCGAAGCTTCCGACCACAATCGACGCGACGGCGAGGAGAATGCGCACCTTCTTTACCCGTAATCTAGCCATAGAGCGCTGGTCCTTTGTTCGGCGATGACTGCTGGAATAGAAGACATGTCATACTTGCACACACCTGGCCACCATCGCAACTGTATTCTGCCGCTTGAAGGACAGCAAGTGCCTGTCGTGAGCTTGGACAATCCCCACTTGAAGGGACTGCGATGATAAGCGTGTATTAAATGTCATAGGCTGACACAACTATCATAGATGAGTCGCGTTTGCTGCGACTGTCGTTCGAGTTGATCTTGGATTGTCGAACACGGTCGCTGGCCATGTCGAAGTCACGAAACTCGCGGTGGCGTGGCTGCTCCTGTCCCCGTCCCCGCCCCCGGCGCAAAGGATACTTGTCCGCGCTGACTCGGCTGGCAGCCCGCGATGTCGTGCACTGGCTTGAACGCGTGTTTGGCGATGGCCGCCGGCTCCGCGGATGGCGACTAAACTGTATGGGCACTTTTGCGCTGAGGCGGAGGGGGAGCGGTTGTCCATCCAGGACAGTACCGACATCGAACAAGGTCGCGAGCAGGCCTACATCACTACTCTTTACCAGCGGCTCGACGAGCTCAGGCAGCGGGCCGCCGAGCGACGGGCGGCCGTGATGCGGCAGGTCGGAGGCACGCACGCGGCGCGGACCGAACGGGAAGCGCTGGCCGTCATGTACGGGCAGCAGCTCGCCCAGCTTGACGCGGCCGAGAACGGGCTGTGCTTCGGCCGGCTCGAGTTCGACGATGGCGCCAAGAGCTATATCGGCCGCATCGGCATGCATGCCGAAAATGACGACTACGACCAGTTGCTGATGGACTGGCGAGCTGACGCGGCGAGACCGTTTTACCTCGCCACGGCCGCATCTCCCGGCGGGGTCAGGGTGCGCAGGCACATCAGGACCAAGGGCCGGATCGTGACCAGCCTCGACGATGAGGTGCTCGACCTGGCGGCAGCCGATCCGACCAAGCACGAGGGGCTGACCGGCGAATCAGCGCTGCTCGCGGCCTTGGACGCGAGCAGGACCGGCCGGATGCGCGACATCGTGGAGACTATCCAGGCCGAGCAGGATCACATCATCAGGTCGGGGCTGCCTGGGATCCAGGTCGTGCAGGGCGGGCCAGGGACTGGCAAGACCGCCGTCGCGCTGCATCGGGCGGCTTACTTGCTGTACACCTACCGGCGGCAGCTTGAGAAGCGCGGGGTGCTGGTCATCGGGCCCAACGCCACGTTCTTGCGCTACATCGGCCAGGTGCTGCCGTCCCTGGGCGAGACAAGCGTGCTGCTCGCCACCATCGGCGACCTGATGCCGGGAATCACGGCGACCGGCGCCGAGCCACCCGAGGTGGCACTGATCAAAGGCCGGCCCGAGATGGCGAAAGTGGTCTCAGCGGCCGTGCGTGACCGGCAGAGTGCGCCACAGTCCGGGATCACCATCCGTTTCGACAATGATCTTTACAAGGTCAGCAGGCAGTCGATTTCCCGTGCCAGGGAGCGGGCCAGGCGATCGCGCATGCGACACAACCAGGCACGGCAGATCTTCGTCAGGGAAATGCTCAGCGAAGTGGCACGTGTCGTATCCGGGCGGCTGGGCGCCAACCCGTACGGCCAGGGCAATCTGATGGGCCGGGCCGACATCGACGACCTGCGGGCCGAACTGCGGGAAGACCCCGAGGTGCGGGCGGCGATCGGCCGGCTCTGGCCGGTGCTCACCCCGCAGCAGCTGATCAGCGACTTGTACGCGTCACCGCGGCTGCTCGCGACGGCCGCGCCTTCGCTGAGCCCGGCCGAACGGGAGTTGCTGCGCCGGCCGGCCGGCGCGCCATGGACCCCGGCCGACGTGCCGCTGCTCGATGAGGCGGCCGAACTGCTCGGCGAGGACGACCGGGCGGCGAAGGCGCTGGCACGGCGCAAGCGCGAGCAGGAGGAACTCTACGCCCAGGGCGTGCTCGACATCATCGGCCGCGACGAGGAGGACGATCCTGAGATCCTGATGGGCGCGGACATGCTGGACGCGGCCAGGCTGGCGCAGCGCTTCGACGCTGAGGAGTTCCTCACGCCGGCGGAGCGAGCGGCGGCGGACCGGACGTGGGCGTTCGGGCATGTGATCGTGGACGAGGCGCAGGAGCTTTCGCCGATGGCGTGGCGTGCGGTGATGCGCCGGTGCCCGGTCAAGTCCATGACGATCGTCGGGGATGTGGCGCAAACCGGCGACATCGCGGGCTCGGCGTCGTGGTCGGACGCGCTCGGCCCGTATGTGGGGGACCGGTGGCGGCTGGCGCCGCTGACGGTGAACTACCGGACGCCCGCCGAGATCATGGCGGTGGCCGCCGACGTCCTCGCCGAGATCGACCCTGGCGCCACCCCGCCTCGATCGGTGCGAGATACCGGGGCGGCGCCGTGGCGCCTGCGAACTGACGAGGCAGACGAGGCTGGTTTCGCTAAGGCTGTGGGCGCGGCGGCCGCGGCGATGGCGGCCAGGCAAGCGGGCGACGGGACCCTCGCGGTGCTCGTTCCGCCCAGGCGGCTTGAGGCCGTGCGGGCGGCCGTGGATGCGGCGTTGCCCGGAGGGCTCGGGAGCGAGGATGGCGCGGACCTGGAGCGGCCCGTTGTGGTGCTGACCGTCCGGGAGGCCAAGGGACTTGAGTTCGATTCAGTGCTGGTGGCCGATCCGGCCATGATCCTCGCGGATTCCTCGCGCGGGCTCGGGGACCTGTACGTGGCGCTGACCAGGGCGACCCAGCGAGCCGGCGTTGTCTACACGGGCGAGATCCCGCCCGTGCTTGCCAGGCTGGCTGAGGCGGCGAGCGTGACGGAACTGATGGCGCCCGCGGCTTCACCTGCTGCTTAGCGTGTGGCCCTCCGCTCAGCTGGACCTACTGCGTGAGGGTGATGTCGGCGAGCTGGCCGTTGAGGAAGTCAACGGCGGCGTTCTGGCCGTTGTTGTCTTCGTGACCTTCGTGGAACGGGCAGCCGCCGGTCAGGGCCGCCCCCGTCTGGCGCAGCCCCACCCCGGCCGCCTCGGCCAGCGAGATCAGCGATACCTCCGCCTTCAGCCACTCGATCTCCGGCTCGGGATGTGCGCCACGCTGCCCTCAGGAAGAAAATTCTGCCCGCCTGAAGTGACACACTAGATGTGTCTCCTAGCACGCAACTGGGCCGGGTGGGCAACATGGAACACAGCAGAAGAGACGGCGTGGCCCCGGAATGGATGTGGCACCTGCATGAGGAAGGATTCGCGCCCATGGCACTCGGCGACCGGATCCGCCAGCTGCGCACGGACGCAGGCCGGTGCCAGGCGGAACTCAGTGACAAAATCGGCACCGACTCCCAGCGCGTCAGCCGCTACGAGACCGGGAAGATCACGCCCTCCCTCGACGCCATCTTGCGCATCGCCGAGGGCCTCAACATCTCCATCGACCACCTGCTCATCAACGACATTCCCCGCCGTCCCCGGCACGCCGTCGAGCACAACCTCGGCGACCGCCTCACCGCCCTGTCCGAGCTGTCCGGCGACGTCCTCGCCTCACTGCTGCACATGCTCGACGCCCTCGTCGCCAAGAACCGCCTCAAGACCCTCGCCGGCGACATCAGCTGACCGAGATGACAGCAGCCGCGATGCCCGAGCGGCAGATCAGAGCACTGTTCACCGCGAGCCGACATCACCCCGCTGGCCGAGCGCGTCCACCGGCACGTCAGCTCCGGTGACCCGAGCGCCGCGCAGGAACAGATGCCCGCCGAACGCCTCTACCCGCTCCCGGCTGCGATCAGCGCCGGGAGCGGCGCCAGCCCGGCACTACCCGCCCAGCCAGACACTTGACGCAGCAGCTCACCGCTCCTCCCGCCGCCGACATCGTGCGGACAGCTCTGGCTGCGCTCGACCGTGCGAAGCCGCCGCCCGCCGCCCCCACCAGACAACCCGGTGAATGGCACACGTCCTTTACCGCCGCGCTAGCGTCGATCGGCCTGTGACGGCCTGATCC
>DASTJM010000022.1:0-51636 GCA_035716545.1 Streptosporangiaceae bacterium | reverse complement strand
TCGCGCCGTTCTTGCTGTTGTGGCCGGCCCGGGAACGGCAACGTCGCGTCTTTGCTGCTGTTCGCCGGGCTGCGGGGCGGGGGTGGCTGCGGGCGGCGGGGAGCAGGTGAAGTGCCGGTGCGGCTGGCCGGGGACGGGGAGAGCCTGGATGCGCGGCGCGGATACGGCTTGCATTATCCGGCCCATGCAAAATATCCAGCCCGCGCTGGCCCCTCACGCCTGCATGATCCTCATGCCGGGACGCTGATGCCGATTGCATTTAGCAAGCGGATCGCCAGTGCCTGGAAGTGGCTGTAGGCCTCATGTACAGCGCGCTGATGTGCCCCAATCGCTCCGTCAGCCGAGCGCAGCAGGAATAGCGGTTTGCGCGCCTCCTGAGCCATTGGGGCGAGCGAGTGGTAGTGCTTGATAAGCCCGAGACAGTACTCGTCAGAGTCCGCCGGTGGCGGATCATCCGCCGGTTCGGCAAGCACGGATTTGCGGTACTCACCAGGGACTTGGCGGAGCCATCGGTCGTAGGCGCCCACGACGCGATCAACTCGCGTGCCGTGCTGCAGCACTACGTATCCGCGCGGGCGCATATCACCGGCTGGCGCTTCGAGCCCTTGATCGGGCTTCCTGGCCACATGACTAGCCCAGTCATCCCGCCAGTCCGTGAGCGTCGGGCCCAAGTTCCGCAGTCCTTGCAAGGAATAGAGGTCGGGGGCGAGCGGTATCACGACGTGTTCGGAAGCAATCATCACCGCCCGGTTTATGGCGCCGAGATTCGGGCCGACGTCAACTAGCACGATTCTGGCATCGGTCTGCAGGGCAGCCCGCTGCGCCAGTGTCGAGAACGCCGTGGTCACCGCGAATGCCCTCACAGCGCTGATGCCGCCGCCGAGACTGGTAGCCCAGGCTAGGCTCAGCTCTTGCTCGGTCCCCGACAGCAGAACGTCACCTGGCACTAGCCCGAGATTAGGCGCGATCTCCTCGACGTGCGGGTCGGCAATGCCGCCGGTGCCCCCGAACAGTGGTTCCAGCGCCCCGTATACCGAAAGCCTCTGCGGTCGACTCCAAAGTCTCTCGACGCTGTCGTCATTAAGAAACGAAGCGGTCAGATTGGCCTGCGGGTCGAGATCGACGGCAACTACAGCAAAGCCGAGTTCGCGCAACATCCAGGCAAGGTGATAGACCAGCGTTGTCTTGCCGACGCCGCCCTTGTTGTTGAAGAAAGTCACAACCGGTGTTGTCATCGGTTCAGCCTCACTATCGCGGCCACAGCACCCACCGACGCCTGGAACTCCAGTTGGGGGTTCCCGTTCTGGGCAAGACGGTTACGAGCGATCTGTATACCTACGCCAAATCGTTGCACGAACCCGAGCCTGTTCAGCACGCCGGCAAGTGTCGGGTTACGGTAGTCCGTCAGCCCCGGCTGGCCCATTGTCTCGATCGTCACCTGCCCGAAGGGGCGGCAAGTTGGCAGCATGCCTGCGCTCTGTAAGAATTACCTCTTCTTCCGCAGTCGCGAGCCGTCTGCTGGGACCGACGCGGATGTACGTTCGACCGTCATACCGCACTGGCAGCGACGCAGATGGTTCGACGATCACCACGGCGACCGCGGAACCTTCGAGATCTAGCTTCCGGACACTGATCTGGGGGAAGGGCAAGATACCGCCGTTGGTACGAAGATCAGCGAGTTCAAGCAGGAGTGCGTCCGTGATCGGTAGTCCCCTCGGAGTGCCGTCGTCGCGTTGCCCTATGACCACGACACCTGGCTGAGCGGTTCGCGGAAAATCGTTCGCGAACGCGCAGATGGCCTGGCATACCTCGGGCTTCTTGTTCTTGAGCTGCTCCTTGCGCTCGACCTGCTCGCTCTCACCGCTCACGATAAGCTTCAGGACGTTCTCGTCATCCATGCTCTAAGCCTGCCACGCCCGCAAGCGCGAAGACGTACCCCAGCACGTCTTCCGACACCGAACCGGCAGCAGTACCCTCCCGGCCTCTACGTCGTGGGCGAGCTCACTACGATCCGGCTACTCACGGACCTCTGTTACCCACGGTAGGGGTGGCCAGGGTTCTCGGCGTCTACCTGACCCCTGACGCGACGGCGGTGCACGGCCGATCGGCTGCCTGCCCCGCGCGGTTGCGCTGCACGCGCGCCCCACCGGCCACGATCGCCTAAACGGACAGGACCTACGTCAGCGGCCTGACCGACCGATTCAGCGTCATCAGGGACCGGGCTCACCCGGACCTGTCGGGGCAACCGGGCGAGGATTGGCGTCGTGCTGGCCATCCGGTACCCGTTGAGACCCAGGCTGGCGCCTCTGACCAGCGGTAACATGACCAGCCACCTGCCCTACAGTCTGAATGCATAATGCTTTCAATACTGCTATCATTGCTTCATGACCGCGCTTACCATCAGGGATGTCTCCGACGACGCCGTTCGGACGATGAAGGTCCGCGCGGCGCAGGCCGGTCAGTCCTTGCAGGCATATCTCCGCGGCCTGATCGAGAGAGAAGCCGCCAGGCCCACCGTTGCCGAAGCCGTCGAGCGAGCCAGGAGGCAGGCAACCGCCAGCATCAGCACCGCAGACATTCTCGCGGTCATCGACGAGGGCCGGGCTCGACGTTGACGGTCGTGGATTGCTCCGCCGTCGTCGAATTGCTCGTGGCAAAGACCCAGGCAGGAGAGTCCATCGCGGACCGGCTGGCCGGATCGCAGATCCTGTACGCCCCGTACATACTCGACGGGGAGGTCATCTCAGCGCTGCTCGGGCTCAAGCGGGGGAGAAAGATCACCGAGAGGGAAGCCGACGCGGCGCTCGCCAACTACCGCGCATTCCCCGTCAAGCGCCAAGACGTGCTTCCCTTGTGGCCCCAGCTCAAAAGGCTGCACCTCAGCCTGTCCGCCTACGACGCCCAGTATGTCGCCCTGGCAGAGGTCTTTGACGTCCCCCTGGTTACCGCCGACGCACGCATCGCCCGCAGCGGCGCGGCCCGCTGTGCCATCGAAGTCTTCGGCGCGCCGTCATCCTTCTGAACAGATGATCATCTCATTTCATGCCCCAAGCGCTACACCCGAGGCCGAGGAGGAACCACCGAGAGCCGCCCGGGCATCCGGACCCAGCATCAGCCAGTCGCAACAGACCGCCGACCGAGCGCTGGCTGGCCAGCCGAGTTGGCTGCGAGTCGGCCCGAGAGATTGTCCGAGCTCCTGCTGACCGGGGCGGCTGTTCTGCGGGACACTGTCGGTACTTCGCGCGATGATGTGATTATGGATCGTGAGTCCAGATCTCGCGTGCAGGGTGACGTACTGCCACCGGCCGCGCCGGCGCCGGTCGCAAGGCTGGCTGGGACTGCGCTACGGAGCATGCTGACGTCGTTCATGGTCGGCTGCGGACTCGACGAGCAATCCGCTGATCTTGCCGGCCAGGAGCTGGTCAATGATCACCATGACGGAGTTCCCACGGACCAACTGTGCGATGTGCTGCTCGCGGCTCTGCCCCGCTGCCTCGACGCGAACCTTGCCACCATCTATCTCAGCGTACCGATCACCTCCGGGCGCGCGTATCTGCAGCAGCGATCGCGTGACTCTGCCGAAGGTGACAGCGACGGACAAGCCAAAGCAGCGGCACTGAGATCCAACTTGACGAGAGCAAGCATCGCCGTGGAGCGCCTTCGCAACTCCGAAGCCGCCAACGTCATCAACCCATCCAGGCTGCCTGACGTACCGGGATGGACGCAAGATAGCTATCACTCGTTCTGGTCTAGAGTGATAGCAGGCTATCCGCAGAGGCTAGTTTTTCTAGATGGCTGGCATTACAGCGTGGGCTGCACTAGGGAATTCGCAGACTCAGTTCGCTTCGGACTGCCGGCTTTTACCGAAAGTCTTGCGGACCTTGATGCCTCCACGGCAATACAGCTCGTCCAGACAGCGCTCGACGAGTATGCGAGCGCCAAGGTGAATGACGCCGAATTGCGCACGTCGCTTGAGACTATTCACGGAGCACTCGCCGAGTCCAGGATGAGGAGAGACCGAGATGACGTTGGCGCCTAAGGACGAAAGGCTCGCTGACCTGGCGCTGCGGCACAATGTGGCGCAATTCGTGAGCTTCTCGCCTGGCCATGATCCGGACGTCCGGTTCGCCTGTATTCGCGGGTACGACGCCGATCTGCCGCGCGCCGGCCTCCGGAGTACGATCGACTCGCTTTTGATAATGTCTCAGTCGAGGTCGCTCAATATAAGAACCTTCCTCGCCGATAAGCAGAAGGGGAACCCGTTTATTTATGCGTTGCAGAATGCCGACGAGATCGAGTCGCGGGTCCGGACGCTGGCCGAGGACGGGTACTTCACAATTGTAAATGAGACCATAGACACAGACGACGGTGGCGTGTCAGGGGTGGCGGTCGGCGGCGTCATTGAATTCACGCCGTTCGACACGCCGCGCGGCGTCGAGAAACCTGGCACGGCAAGTCTGCCTTACGACCTAGGTCGGCGGATGCTAAGCACAGTCTACGGCTTCGAACTCGAACTCGCGCATGACCCCGATGAGCGGGTCGAATTCAGCGTGCATCCGATTCGGGCGGGTTTCGCTCGCGGTCACACGGTGTACTGGGAGTCGGAGCGAGTGCGAGCCGAGCCGCTCACCGCTTCGAACCACTGGCCGAACCGATTCAGCCAGCTCATAGGAGACAAGGCCTACGGGCTTTTGCTCGCCCATTTGATAGGCCTGCCGGTACCAGCGACCACCGTGTTCCCCAGGGCCGTCGCCCCGTTCAGCTTCGGAACACCGACCGGCACTGGCGAGTTCTGGATGCGGACTTCGCCGCCGGAGCCACGACCAGGGCACTTCCCCACGACATTCGGATGGAAAGACCCCTACGCACTGCTCGCCAAGCACGACCCGCACAACGCCGAGATCGCCTCCGTGCTCTCACAGGAGAACGCAGACGCGCTGTATAGCGGCGCAACGCTCTACACCAGCGATGAGACCGCCGACTATATCGAGGGCGTGGCGGGCGCTGGAGACGACTTCATGCTCGGGCAGCGCAGCCCTGACCAAATCCCCGGCGACATATTGGCCGATGTACGCAAGGCGCTGGCAAGCACCCGTCACCTGCTCGGAGCCACCCGGGCCGAATTTGTGCACGATGGCAGGCAGCCGTGGATTGTCCAGCTTCACCGGCAGCGGCAAGCGCATCCAACCGATGTCATCCGGTCAGGTGAGCCGCTGGCCGGATGGCTCGACTTCGACCCGACCAGCGGGCTTGAAGTCCTGGAGGACCTGATTCAGCAGGCTGAGGAGCAGGACATGGGCATCCAGGTGACTGCCCAGGTGGGACTCACCAGCCACGTCGGAGATCTGCTCCGCCGGGCAGGCACGCCCGCCCGATTCGCGGTCGCCGCCAGCTAGCTAAAACACGGCGCCGAGTGCCTCGCTGACTTCTTGGTCACGGACGACGGCCGCCCGCCCTACCGCCGACCACCAGCGTCCCAGTTGGTTGTACTGGCTAGCGATGCTTTCCCACTCTTGGCCCGTCTTGCCCTCTATGAGGAGATAAGCAAGCAGGAGGGCCTCTTCGAGCAGTTCGGGAGCGGGTACCTGATCCTTGGTCGTGAACTCGTCCCGTTTCATGTAGTTGTCAAGCGTGATGGCGGGCTCGACCGCCTTCACCGCTTCGACGAGATCGGTACCGGATCGGACAGAGTATCGGGTGGCGGTCTCGATCTCAGTGATAGTCAGCCAGGTTCCTTCTTTGGCGGCACGCAAGATCAGCTCGCTGTCGGCCGCACGGGAATCACCGCGCCGCTTGAGATAGTTGCGGATGACTCGCTGGCGCTGAGCCAGACCTGGCGGCAGCACCAGCAACTGCTGATCGACCCGGCCCGGCCGCTTGATAGCCCGGTCGATGCGTTCTGCGTAGTTGGTGGCGATGACGATGATTACTCTTTCGGCCTGTCGTAGGTCATTGATCTTCGTCAGCATGCTGGGCGTCATGATCTGCAGCATGTCGCCCTGGCTTTCGTAGGCCCTGGTGTCGCGGTCGAGTAGCAACCGGTCAATCTCATCGAAGAAGACCACGACGTTACGTTGCGCCGTGAGAGCGTGGAAGATGTCCTTCGCCCTAGCCTCAACCTGGGCTTCCCCGCGCACGATGAAGTCGCCGGTCGAGACGATCAGCAGCGGCCAGCCGAGGTCTTTAGCCAAGCGCCGCGCCAGCGTCGTCTTGCCGGTCCCTGGAGGCCCGTAGAGCAGGCACGAGTACAAGACGTCGTCGAAGTCGCCGTCAAGGCGCGCGTTGACAAACGATTCGGTCAGCCTGCTGATTACGCGGTAGGGGCTACTCTCGCCGAGATCGAGCGGGTCCTCATCGCGGGCACGGTCGAGGCGCTCGGCGGAACTCTCGTTCTTGGCGGACTGACCGCAATCAACGGCGGCCAGGCCCACTCGCTTAAGCTCCTCGCGGGCAAGGCTACGACGCAGCAACGTCTCGTAGCCGTGCAGCAGCAAGATGACCTGGCTTGTCATCCAGGTATGGATGGTCGGATCACCCGCCGGGGCGTACTCCGATTGCCAGCCCAGATAGTCGACCTGAGTGTCGGCCGGGTAGCTGTCCTCGGGAATGGCCAGAGGCAAGGTAGCCCGTCCGGTGACAAAATTTGCCTGCAGCCACTGCAGGTAGTCATGCATGGCGGGCTTGATCTGCTCAAAGAACTCGACGTCGCCGACCTTTTCGCGCGAGTGGGCGATTCTCAGCAACGACATGAATACCTCGACGCCGACGAAGAAATGAACGGCGCCCGACTCAGTGGCCTTGAACGGCGTGATGCCACGCAAGGTTAGGTCCACTTGCCGGGTGGTTTCGATGCAGGCTGTGAAGCTCTTGATTATCGGCCTAGTCACGCGCAAAGGCGAGGTTTCCAGCATTCCTTCGAGTGCGAACACAAGCATGGCGGGATCGAAGGCGGCGTGCTCGATACTGCGCAGCGACATCTGCTTGTACAAGAGATCGGAGAACCACTGAGAGGCGCTGGCCAGCGCGCGCTCGTCTTTCCTGCCGAGCAGTTTGTAGAGTTGCACGACGCGAACGAGTGGCAGCGGGTGCGGCAACGGCTGTTCTTCCTTTTTGTCCGGGATCAGTACCGGCTGGTTCGGGTGATCGAGCACGTCGACGGTCCGGACTTCGGCGACCTTCGTGGTGGCGTCCAGAGCCAGGAGGACAGCCTCAGGGTCCGCGATCTCCTCGTCAGCGGCCGCGACCCTGAGCAATTCGACCAGCCAGGTGAGTGTGAAGGGATCCTGCTTGCCGAAGGTCCCCGAGTCGTAGGGTTCAGCGTCACCCCGGCGGCCAGTGAAGAACTTCACTATTGCCTGATCGGATTCGTTGATACGGCTGATCATCGCTTGTATACCGAGCTTCATGCAGTCATGCAGCTTGCGCGACAGGGCCGGGCCGATAGTTGCCCGGTCTGGACCGACTGCCGCCGTTGCCTGCGGCAACAGTCCTTGCAGCGAGGCTATAGCATAACAAATCATTGCATTAGTGCTCATGCTCCCCAAACCGAGGCGGAGCGCCTGATCGTTGGTTACGGCGTAGGGGTAGATACCGCGAGTGCTCTGGATGGTGAGCACGGCAAGTGCGTCGCGAACTAGTCCGTGAATTACCTGGAGATCGTCGTCCGCCAACGGACACCTCTGCTCACCTATATCGACTGCGCACCTGGTGCTAAAAAAATCGACCTATTACTGAAGGGTATCGCGTCGGCAGCGTGCCATTACGCCAGGGCAGTAACAGAGTCTGGCTTGGCAGCCCCTGGCTTTGACCGCCTCGCGGCCTGCGATACCTTGGACGTTCTCTGCCATCTCCTCCGGCCGCCGCCGAGCGGCCAATGGCCCTGAAAGGCCGTCCATGACACATCAGGACTCTGACCAGGAAGATCCTGTCGCCCTGGCGCTGCTTGGGTTCATGAAGTGCATTGGCGCTCGGGACAAGCACGAGGTCTACCTCAGCACCCCGATCACGACCGGGCCCGCGTTCATCACGTGGCGCCAGCAGCACAGGGCGCAGCTAAGCCCGGCTGACCCTCACTACGAAGCCTCGCACGCGTTGAACGTGGCCACGCCGAACCGTATGCGAGTTCAGCCGCTTGTTCAATCCCTGCGGGAACGATTTGCCGAACGGCTGGTCATCGATCCAACCGGGCTTGAAGACGTTACGGAATGGAAGCAGCGACATTATCGTGATTTCTGGTGCTCGCTGATCGAGCGTTATGTCGCTATCATCATTTTTTCTGACGGCTGGCAGTTCAGCGCGGGCTGTATCAGCGAATTCGCTGCCGCCATCCGGTCCTCTGCGGAAACCTATACGGAGACTTTCTCGCCTCTCCCCAAGGAAAAGGGAGTCGCCTTGATCGAGTCCGCGCTCGCGGAAATGGGCCACTTGGACATCCCCTGTGAAGATCAGCGCGACGGCTTGCTGGCAGTGCGGGCTGCTTAGACGATGAGCCGCATGAACGCTCGGCGCGGAACCGGCTAGATCTTGACGATCGATCCGTCGGTCCCGCGTCGCCAGCGCTGACCCCGAGCATCCACGAAGCTAAGTGACACCAAAAAAGCCCACGGCTCAGCGTGCGGCTTGCTGATTGGCTGAGCTTGTGGCGGACCCTGCCTGACCCAGCCGTTGGGCGATTTTATCCACGTCTCTTGGAGCGACCGCGGCAGTTCGCGCTCGTCCCGGCCAGGCGGTAGCAAGTCGATCTCATCGGTCAGCACAGGTCCCGCCGTCTTGGGCTCGTAGCTGACATGGACATCGTAGACCGGTTCAGCGCTGGCGTTGTTCAGGACGAGATGAGCGCTAATAGTCGGCGGGATATCGGCCGGGCTCTCTCTCCTGGCCGGCCAGGCGGCTATTGTGGTGGCCTGCTGCCTGACAATGGCGGCTTCCCTCTCACGATCTCGGCCAATTTCTTTGAGCAGCACCATCCCGCCGGTACCGAATGCGCCAACGGTACCAACCCCGACTAGCCAGGTAGGGAAGTCGACACTCCAGAACGTGTCCATAGCAAGTAAATGTAACTGTTTTGGCACAGGCGATCATGAGCGGGGCGATCCGTTCACTCGACGACCTGACGGCCGGCACGTTCGAGTCGGACGAGGCGTTCGCACCAGGTGACCTTGCCCTCGGGATTCCGCGTCGGGTCCGAGCCCCATCGCTCGCTGAGCGTTTCCACGAGAAGCAGGCTCGGCCGCTGTCCGCGTCGAGCGCGGGAAAGTCGTTCTCAGGCTCGTGGAGTACAGGCGGCTGTACGTTGCCGTCCTACACCTCAATGAGCAGACGGTCACGGTTAGCAGAGAGCGGACATTGACCAGCATGTGGCTCGTGCCGCTTGCACAGCATTAGTCACAATTTCAGAAAGCAGCAGCTCACCCCTACCAGGCCAGGCTCGCCGGACTCCGATTCCGCGGCCGACGAGCCGGGCCAGTCAGCGTGCCCGGTCACACTGAGCCCGTCTGATCAATGCCCGGTCACCCGGCAACCCGCCACTGGCGCCTCGCGTCTCGGCGCTTTCGCCCCGATCGCCCTGATCACGGGCATCACTTCCGCAGGCCGCAAACCCAGCGCGCGGGCAATCTCCTTCGGCGTGCGGTCCTTTTGCCGGCGTTCCGCCACTCGTTCCGTCAATTCGCTGCTCAACATCGCCTCCCGAGGACCGTCAGTGAGGTACATCAAAGCCGTTCACGACCACGCGTCAATCGTCTCGCGCCTGGTTGCCGGCAAGTGCCCGAAGCGTCACTTGGCCTCCTTGGCTATGGCATAGTGCGTTCTCGTGACGGATCTGGCTGACCTCCGCATTCCGGTCGCGATGCGGCCGACAGCGGAACAGGTCATCGGGCTGACCGACAAGGTGTGCGCTGACCTGCTTGACGAGGAGTACGCCGGGCTGGCCCGGCACGTGGTGGCCAAGCTGGCCCGTAAGCGGCCGTCGCCGTTGCTGGGCGGGCGGGCCGCGACGTGGGCCGGCGGCGTGGTATGGGCGCTCGGGCAGGTCAATTTCCTGTTCGACCGGTCTACCGAGCTGTACGTCACCCAAGACGACCTGGCGGGCGCCTTCGGCCTCAGCAAGTCGACGCTGGGCCAAAAGGGCAAACAGATACGCGACATGCTGAAGATGACCTGGGGAACCCCGGAGTTCCTGCGGGCCGAGATGATCGACTCCAACCCGATGATCTGGTTCATCGAAGTGAACGGGCTGCCGTTCGACGCCCGCGAGCTACCCGTCGGGATCCAGGTGGAAGCGTACCGGCAGGGAGTTATCCCCTACGTCCCGCACCTGGGACGCGACGGCACGGCCGCCGCAGACGCGGTCCTGCGGTCCTGACATCGGCAGCCTTACGTCCCGAACGCCGCCGTCCAGCAGGTCGAGGGTCTTGCGCCGGTCGAGCCGTGACCCGTTGGATGAGATCTGGATCATCATGCCCATGTCCCAGGCGGCGGCGTGGGTCTCGGCGAACAGCGGGTCGACAGCGGCTCCCCGCCGGTGAGTTGGAGCCACGGCACCCCGGCGTCCGCCATCACCTGCAGCAGCCGCTCCCGGCCGGGCCAGTCCATGCCCGCGAACGCCTTCTCCCCGAGATAGCAGTGCTCACAGTCTGGCCGGGCCTTTCCCTGCTCGCCACCGCCTACGCGGCGCAAGACGAGCCAGTGCAGGCGTCGGCTGTCGGGCGGCAGGCACTGGACCTGACCGTCCGCCTCACCTCAGCCCGCAGCGTCCGCTACTTCCGTGACCTCGTACGGACCCTGCGCCCGCGAGCCGACGTCCCGGCGGTCCGGGACTTCACGGCGGAGGTACGCGAGCGGCTGCCCGCCGCAGCAGGGCATCCTGCACCCCGATGATCGTGATCGCGCCCAGGATCTCGCCCCTGGCGATCATCGCCGGCGTCTCGTCAACCGGCACCCACCAGACCTCGGCCGTCTCGTCCATCTCCGGCTCCCCGACATGCTCGGCCCCGTGCGCCAGGTACAAGTCCTGCGGGTAGTCGGCGTTGCCGATGAGCGGCTGGGAGGACATGACGAACTCGGTCTTGCGCGGGCGCCAGCCCGTTTCCTCTTCGACCTCGCGCGCTGCCGCCGTCGCAGAGTCTTCTCCGTCATCCACGTAACCACCCGGCAGCTCCCACACCCAGCGGTCCACGATGAACCTGTGCCGCCGCATCAGCAGCACCCGCTCGCCCGTGTCGTCCAGGACCACGGTCATCGCGCAGCGCCGCATCCGGAAGACGTACTGCGTGAACCGAACCTGGTTCGGAAGCTCGACATCGGCCAGGCTCACACGAATGTGAGGAGTATCGTCCACCAGCCGCTCGCCGTGGATCACCCACTTGTGCGGGTCAGTCACGTACGCGACATTACCGGTCCAGCCACAAGGCGCTCAGCAGCCATAGACCTCACAGCGACATCCGGTCTACCTGGCGTAGACCTCGCGTATACCTGGGCACCTGTCGACGTACCCGGTGCCGCTAGGGTTAGCATCGATTCAGCACGGGGTCCGCTGATGCACGCGAACGCCCCGCGGCGACGCGGTGCAGGTAAGCCGCTTGGCCTTGGTTCACGGCAGGCTGAGGGTGGGAGCGTATCCGGTTCGCAGGTGCTCATAGACGGTCGTGGGCGGCATGAGATTCCACTGGTGGCCGAGCATCATCGCGAGCGCGGCGGGCGCGGCCAGGTAGAGGTGGGCGTGGGTCGCGCCAGCACTGGCGGCGGCTCGGCGTGCCTGCTCGCGGGCGGAGCGTGCCCAGGCGGCCGCCCAGCCCGCAGAGCTCACCGCACGGTTCCCGGGGGCACTTTGCGGGCCGAGCGCCAGCAGCGTGCCGACTGGGAGCCCGGCTTCGCCGATATAGCGGGTGACGTCCTCTGCGATGTCATGGGTGATGCTGACGACGACCGCTAGGTCAGGCCCGCGACCGATGCTGGCCTGCGTGAGTATGCGTGCGGTCACATCCTCCGGTGCCGCCTCCGTTGACCATTCCTCAGTGCGCTGGTCGGCCGAGAGAACCCATCCGCGTACGTCCGGGAGGGCGCGGCCGATCGCGAACCAGAGGGGAAGGCGCATCGAGCCAGTGACGTGCACGCGGCGGGTCGCGTATGCCTCCAGATCTTGGGCCGCGTTCCGGATAGCCGGTGCCACTTTCGCGTTCCAGTCGGCGGGGTCGCGGAGCTGGACGCGGGTGAAGGCGTCCGTGCCGTCGTAGAGACCGACAAGGTCGATCTCGACGTTGGGGGGCGTGGCGGCCGGCTGCCGGTCGATGGCATGTACCGCGAGGACCAGGGTGCCGTTGCGGGCCAGGAGTCCCGCCTTGGCCACAGCTCGCCGAATGTCGTCCCGGCTCATCGGCCCGGCCCCGTCGGTGACCCAACTGCGGACCATGCTCTTTCCTACGGTGACCGCGTCGTCGTCTGACCGCAGGCCGGTCAGGCGCATTAGGTGCCGGGCCTGCTGGTCCCAGCTGGACTCGGCTGCCCCTGATTTCCAGGACAGGCTGCGGAGGAAGCCCGCTAGCTCGCCGGCGTCGGCGCCCAGGTGGCTCGCCCAGCGCTGGCGCTCACGGCCTGCGTGCGATCGAGGACCAGCGGCGGTCAGCGCGGCGACGTCTATCTTCTCGGTCTTCAGGTCGCGGAGCTGGAGGACGGCGTCGGCCGGGTCAAATCCGCGGTTGGTCAAGAGCGCCAGCTCGAACAGGTTCCCAGCGTCACGCATCTGGCGCCACGTGGCGTGGAAGTGCTGAAGCGGGCTGCGGCCGCTGCTGGTGACCGATGTCAGCAGCCAGTCCTCGTCAATGACGGCGCTGCCATAGTTGCTGCTCTTAACCTGCCAGTACTGGTCCGGGCACTGCTTGCGGCGTACCACGACGTCGTCGAAGTGACCGCCAGCCGCGTCTTCGATGCTGACGGAGATGACGTCCGGGTCGTCGAGGGCCTGGCAGGCCCAGTACCAGCCGACTGCGTGCTGGTAGTCGTCGCCGCGGATCGCTGCGGCGCGCGGCGCGAGGCTCAAGGCGGTGCTCCTTACTGCTGGTAAAGGCGTGCCGGGCGGCTCTTGCCTGCCTGCGCTGCGGTGAGGTCGACCGCATCGTCGGGCAGCCAGATCAACAGGAGGACCGGGTGCTCGTACTGCAGCGAGGTGCGCAGGATAGATTCCTTGTCTTGCCTACTGGCCGTGCATGCCTCGGGATGGCTGTGCCAGTCGCCGACGTAGCCGAGCAGCGGGTGGCCGAGGGTGGTCAGCGCCCGGGAGAGCGCGGCCTGCGCGGCACGTGGCCTGCGTACCCAGGACGTAGGCGTCGCCTGCCGGTCCGGAACCTCGATGGCGTGCCGCACGATCACCGTTTCCGCGGCTTCGCAGGTGTCCCACCAGCCGAGCAGCAGCCCTCCGGTTTCCTTGGGCAGCGCGGCCCGGGCCGCCGTGTTCAGCTCGGCGAGTGCCGGTCCGCTCATCAGGGCTTGGACGGGAACGGCCGTCACTGGGTCCCTCCTGGGCCGACGCCCTTCGCCGCGGTCAGCGTGCACAGGTGGTCGTAGGGAGCGTCGCACTGCGGGCGCAGGACGCGGAGCACGGTCGCCGACAGTGACCGACTGCGAATGAGCTCGTCGCGGGCCAGCTCGGCTGCCAGCTCGGCGGCGGCCACGACGGCCGATGGCGGCGTGAGGGACACGGCGTCGCCGCATCCTCGTTCTCGCACGGCAGCCGGGAGCGGTAGCTCAGGGACCGGGGCGAGGTGCTCTTCGTCGCCGCGCAGTGGAAACCTGTCGGCGCGGGCGATGCCGCCTTCGCGCTGGACGCAGGCGGTTACCAGGGAGCCGCCGGTGACGCCCGCCGCCCAGCACAGCATCGCTGTGGCGCGCTGGTCCGCGGTGGCATCGATGACCAGGTCTGACGCCCTTAGGATCTCGATGGCCTGGCCTGGGTCCGCGACCCTTGATTGCTTTGTCTCGATGTCATCGCCGCCGAGCTCGTAGCTAAGGAGTACATGCTTTACCGCATCGGCTTTCGGAAGCCCGGCGAGGCTCGGCGGGGCGAGGTGGCGAACCGCGTTGCCGGGTCGCAGCATCTGGGGGTCGACCAAGGTGAGATGGCGTGCTCCCTCCCGGTAGAGGAGGTCGGCGGCGTACGAGCCGACGGCGCCGCACCCGATGATCGCCACCTGTTTCCCAGCCAGGTCCGTGGTGTCGGCCCCTGCTCGCAAGGTCCGGGCGGCCGGGCTGGTGTCCGCCGCTTCACGCGCGGTGAGGATCGGGGCTGTCCCGGCTCTGCGGCGAGGGCGAGCACCGCCTCCCGCTGCCCGCGGCGGTACCACAGCAGCAACAGCTCGACGCTGCCCTGGTTAATGAGGCGACGCAGTTCGCCGACTCGGTCGCCGAACGCAGCCGACAGGTCACCCCAGTCCCGGACGGGGGAACTCAGGCGGCCAAGGTCTGCGGAATAGGCCAGGCGGCGTGGCGCGGGTAGCGGTGCCGCCTTCTTGCCTTTAGGGGGTCGCTTCCCGGCCGTCCGGGGCGGGTTCCAGGGCGAAGCAAGGACGGTTACTACGCCCGGAACCTGCGTCTCCCGTGTACGGAGGTACCCCTCCAAGGGTCGGACGGCGTCATGGTCGTAGAGCACGATCCCCGACCGGGGGCATGCGGGCAGGTAGCGCTCAAGGTCGCAGTCCTCGTCACCCGGCCACCCGGCTGCCGTGTTCTCAAGCCAGCCCGCGATGCGGCTGAGTAGGAGATCAGAGTCGGTCCACGGCCCGTTGGCGACCGGCTCGCTGGTGTCCCACAGGCACAGGGCGCCATCGAGGTCACGGTGGAAGGTGCCCTCGATCGGATACCCAAGGCTGGTCAGCCGTACCGCGGGAGGCCCGAACGGGTAGCGCCCGGGGATGGTGATGTCCACGACCGAAGTCGCCTGGCGGCCTTCGGGCGCTCGCCACTGGACCGGCCCGCGCAGCACGTCGCCGTCGTCGGTGAACCCCCGGGCCGCGAGTGCCTGGCGTAGCGCGGCCCGATCGGCCGCCAGCGCGGCCTGGGCCGCGCTGGTCACGCGTACCGACCCGATCCGGCCGGAGAGGCGCCGGGCCCTCGCCCTCGCGCACCTCTTCCACGACCTGGCCGACCGCCTAGGCCAGGCAGTGCGCCTGCCGGACCGCGACATCCCGCACCTTGGCGTTCAGCCTGACGCGGACCCGGCCACCGCCGAAGCCCGAGCGGACGAGGTCAGGACAGCCTGGAACATCGCACCCGGCCCTGTCCCCGACGTGGTGCGGGAGATGGAGAGCCACGGTATCGTGTGCGCCCGCTACCATGCAGGAACGTACGACGTTGACGCGTTCAGCGTCCCGTTCGCGGATAGACCCGTGGTGATTCTGGGCGATGACAAGGCCAAGTGCGACCGGGAGCGCTTTAGCGCCGCGCACGAGCTGGGGCACCTGGTCATGCACGACATACGCGATGCGGGGAGCAAGGCGGTTGAGGACCAGGCCAACTGCTTCGCCGCCGCGTTCCTGATGCCAGCAGGCGATATCCGCGCCGAACTGCCTACAACCGCGTCCTGGGGCGAGCTAGTCACCCTCAAGAAGCGCTGGGGATCATCGATCGGTGCGCTGCTGAGACGCGCCAGGACCCTGGACGTTATGCCAGAGGCCACCTACCTGCAAGCTCTCCGGTACATGAGCGGACGCGGATGGCGCATTGACGAGCCCGGAGACCTTGGTGCCAGTGAAGCACCGCAACTGCTCTCGCTCGCGGCGTCGGCCGCCGAGCAGGCCGGGCTGACAATAGAGGCCCTCACGTCGCAGATCGGCTGGCCGGGGCGGATGGTCATCGAAGCACTCAGCGCTAGTACTGATCCCCGCCCCCGGATCAGCCTTTAGCCGAAGCGGCCTGGCCGGGGCGATCTTGTCGAGGTACTCGCCCGACGGTTTGCAGCACGCTCCTCTTCCACCCGATAACAAGCCGCCACAGGGGACCGTGGACGCCGTCCGTTATGGTGCCGAGCACAAGGGCATTGCCGCTCGCCTGTTAGGCGGGCTGCCTCGTGCAGTAGCGCCTGCCGCCCTGCATAGTGAATATTGGTCTAGACCAATAGCCTCCAGGTATCAGCACGGATTCAGCACGGGGTCCGAAACGACGGGAAGCAACCGTCAACCGAACAATCCAGACATGAGAACGGGCTGCCCAACTCGGCGTCGGACGACCCGTTTCCCGACCAGAAGAATCCAAGAATCCACAGGTCAGCGCCCATTTTCACCCCTTGAGCAACTGCCTAGCCATCACCATCCGCTGGATCTGGTTGGTGCCCTCGTAGATCTGGGTGATCTTCGCGTCGCGCATCATGCGCTCGACCGGGTAGTCGCTGACGTAGCCGTAGCCGCCGAGCAGCTGAACCGCGTCGGTCGTGACCTCCATGGCGACATCCGAGGCGAAGCACTTGCACGCCGACGAGATGAACGTCAGGTCAGGCGCCGGCACGCCATTCATCACCAGCTCTGACCTGGCCGCCGCCGCGTACGTGAGCTGGCGCGCCGCCTCGACTTTCATCGCCATGTCGGCCAGCATGAACTGCAGGCCCTGGAACTCCGAAATCGGCTTGCCGAACTGCCTGCGCTCCTTCACGTACCCCGTCGCGTAGTCCAGCGCCCCCTGCGCGATCCCCAGCGCCTGAGCGGCAATCGTGACTCTCGTGTGGTCCAATGTCGCGAGCGCGGTACGGAAGCCATCGCCCTCATTCCCGACCATCCGGTCGGCCGGAATGACGCAGTTGTCGAAATAAAGCTCCCGAGTTGGTGATCCCTTGATCCCGAGCTTGTGCTCGGGGGCTCCGAAGGAGAAGCCGGGGTCATCTTTCTCGACCACGAAAGCGGAAATGCCCTTGGCGCCGACTCCGGGCTCGGTCACGGCCATCACCGTGTAGAAGCGAGAAACTCCGGCGTTGGTGATCCAGCGCTTGGTTCCATTCAAAATATAGCTGTCGCCATCGCGCACAGCTCGGGTCCGCATCGCGGCGGCATCCGAGCCTGCCTCGGGCTCGGACAGCGCGTAAGAAAACATCGCTTCCCCAGCCGCCGTAGGCCGCAAGTAACGTTGCTTGATGTCCTCAGAGGCCGACAGCAGCAGCGGGACCGTGCCGAGCTTGTTGACCGCCGGGATCAGCGAGCTGGACGCGCAGACCCGCGCGACTTCCTCGATCACGATGACCGTGGCCAGCGCGTCAGCTCCCGCGCCGCCGTAGGCCTCAGGGACGTGCACGGCGTGCAGGTCGGCCTTGACGAGCGCGTCGTGCGCCTCCTGCGGGAACCGCGACTCGGCGTCGACCTCCGCCGCGTAAGGCGCGATCTTGTCTTCGGCGAGCTCGCGGACCGATTCGCGGAGCGCATGGTGCTCCTGCGACAAGGCGTAGGCGGGAACGTTGCTCATGTACCTGATAGTAGGAGCTAATGGCGGGAGTAAGCGCGCGACCTCGCGCAGGTGGGGCACCCCGCTGTCGTCATAGCAGCAGCGGGGTGCCCCACCTGCCAGACCTCAGGCCGCGCTGGCGCCGCCGAGCGTCCACCAGCCAGACTGCGCATCGCTGCCGTCGGCCGGTGTCGCGAAGTCAATGAGAATCGCCGGAATCAATGCCAGGCCCGATGTAATTGGCTGCGCGCCACGCGCGGTCCCGCGCTCGCTGGTAGTCATCGTCAGCCACCGTTACATGCCCGATCCGCTGGCCGGGCCCGGCCGGCGTCGCGTACAGGTGCACCTTGACGCCCGGGTCAGCCGCCATCACGTGCATGAGCCTGCCGTACATGTCTTCGTCGTCACCCCCGACGACGGTCACCGTCGCGGCGCAGGTCCCGGTTGGCGTCGTCGTGCCGAGTGGCAGGTCAATCACGGCCCGCAGCAGTTGCTCGAACTGCGACGTGCGGGCGGCATCGGCCGTCCACAGGCCACCCTCGTGCGGGCCCAGCGCAAGATCCCTGATCACGAGCTCGCCGGTGCCGCGGTCGCGCGCGAGTTCGATGGCCAGCACGCCTTTCACCTCCAGCTCGGCCGCGATGGCCAGCCCGAGCCGCTGCGCCCTGACCGCTAGCTCGTCATCGAGATTCGGAGCGGGCGCGATGACCTCAGTGGCGGCGCACTCGCCCCAGGTCATCTCCGCTACCGGATAGGACGCTCCCTGCCCCTTGGCCGACCGCGCGACGATCACGACCAGCCTGCTCTCCGCACCAGCGACGGCGCCAGATTCCGCTCGCATGCCGGACTCGCGCACAGCCCGCAGTGCACTGGCCCGCTCAAGCGGCACCCGATCGTACTCGGGCGTCACGACATCGCAGCCGGCCCAGCCACCCCTGCTGGCGAGCACACGGAAATCAATCCCGAGCCCGATCGCCGCCTGAGCTGTCATTCGCGCCAGATGACTGCCACCCATCATGCCCACGACCGGGAGGCTGTTCTTGCCGGGTTGGGCAGACCCCGTCCTGCCGGGTTCGGCAGACCCCGTTTTGCCGGGTTCGGCAGACCCCGTCCTGCCGGGTTCGGCAGACCCCGTCCTGCCGGGTTCGGCAGACCCTGCCTCAACCGGAGAACGCGGGCCGATCTCATCGTTCACCCGCCGTAGCCTACGAGGTCACCTCCTGCCAGGACGGAGATCCGGTAGGCCTGACGCCAGCTTGCCGGATATTACCCGCGTGCCACCGATGTGACTCGCCAGCGGACTGGTCGACCGTCACGAGCCAGCCTGGAGTCGCCTGTGCTGAAGCTGATTTTGCGAATGAGGACATTGTGCCGTTTGACCAGGCTCGCGGACCCGAGCGGGCCGCATGGATGCTCGAATTGATGTTGGAAACTGGGTGTCGATCCGCGCATTGATGTTGTCGCCCCGCCCGCCCCGGCACCGCCCACGCCAGCCCGCCCACGCCAGCCCGCCCACCACAGCACCGCCCACGCCAACCCGTCCACGCCAGCCCGCTCGCGCCAGCCCCGCCCCCAGCCTGCTCACGCCGGCCCCGCGACGACCGGCTGATCCAGACGATGCCCTGTTGGCTGCGGGAAGATCAGCGCGAACGTGGCCGGCCTGGGCCGGACGAGGACCAGCTGCCCGCCGTCGGACGCCGCCACCGACCTGGCGAGAGCCAGGCCGAGCCCGGTACCGCCAGCGCCGCTCACGCTGCGCTCGAAGATCCGGTGTGCCAGGTCGGCAGGAACGCCCTTGCCCTCGTCCTTGACCTCGATGACTACCGACCTCTGCGTCTGTGACGTCCGGATGCTCACCGTGCCTCCGCCATGCACCAGCGCATTGTCAAGCAACGTGGCAATGACCTGTGACACTCCCCCGACGCTGACGTAGGCGTTCAACTCGGCGTTGCCGAGCACCTCGATCTTCCTGCCCTCAGCCCGGAACGCGGGCTCCCACTCAGTCACCTGCTGAGCGATGATGTCGTTGATGCTGGTCAGTACCGGCACCCCGGACGACGACCGGCGCGCGCGGCCGAGCAACTGCCTGACCACTTCAGTGAGCCGGTCGGTCTGCGCCAGGGCAGCCGCTCCCTCTTCCCTGACCACCGCGGGATCATCAGCGGCCTCGACCATTTCCTCGATCCGCATCGACAGCGCGGTCAGCGGAGTGCGCAGCTGATGCGAGGCATCCACGGCGAAGTCCTGCTCGGCCGAGATGAACTCGGTGAGCCGCTTGACCGCGCAGTCCAGGCCATCGGCTATCTGGTCGAGCTCGCGGATGCCATACCTGCGGCCCACCGGGCGCGCATCACCTGAGCCGATCCGGTCGGCCGCCCTCGCGAGGTCTTCCGCTGGCCTGGCCAGCCGCCGCGCCTGCGCCAGCGCGAGACCAGCCGCGACGACCAGGCCACCGGCAGCGGGCAGCCACACCAGACCCGCCGATAGCCGCGCTCCGTGTCCTGGAAACCAGACGACCAGCCCGGCGCAGAACACGCCGACAGCGGCCACCGCCACGCCGAGCATCGACGTCAGCAGCCGGCGCCGCATTGGCTCTCAGTCTCCTCGCTCGAACCTGAATCCGACTCCTCGCACGGTAGTGATGAAGTGCGGATTGTGCGCGTCGTCGCCGAGTTTGCGGCGCAGCCAGGACACATGCATGTCCAGCGTCTTGGTAGAGCCCCACCACTTGCTGTCCCAGACCTGACGCATGATCTGATCCCTGGTGACGACCTTGCCGGCCTCGGTGACAAGCAGGTTGAGCAGGTCGAACTCCTTGGATGTGAGATCGAGCTCGGCGGGGCCGAGCCAGGCACGGCGCGCGTCGGTGTCGATCCGCACGCCCTGGACGATCTGCGCGGGCGACGCGCCTCTGCGCAGCAGTGCCCGTACCCGCGCAAGCAGTTCCGCCAGCCGGAACGGTTTGGTGACGTAGTCGTCGGCGCCCGCATCGAGCCCGATGACCGTATCGACTTCCTCGACGCGCGCGGTCAAGATCAGCACCGGAGTGTCCTGGCCAGCCATTCTGAGTCTGCGGCAGACCTCGAGGCCGTCCATGCGCGGCAATCCGATGTCGAGGACGATAAGGTCAATTCCGCCGGCTCGCGCGACTTCGAAGGTACCCGGCCCGTCAGCGGAAACGCCCACGTCATAGCCCTCACGCCGCAAAGCCCGAGCCAGCGGCTCGGAAATAGAGGGGTCATCCTCGGCAAGCAATACGCTAGTCATGCCACCGATCGTAAAGCGAGCATTCGCAATTCACCCGGCACGACGCACCGTCTGGCAGGCAAGTATTTGGTCAAGCCGGAACTCCTGAAAAGCAAATATGACTGACGCCTGAGCCTATGTGCCGGATATTCGAAATTCAATTCAGATTAGGAACAAATTTGCGTCGCGTGAACTCCGTGCGATTTGGCCGGCGTTGCCCGGGCAAATCCCGCTCAGCTCGCAGCGCGCGCGTGCACAGGAGGGTACCGGACGCGACCGCGAGGCCGAGCATGATCCACAGCGCTGGCCTGATGCCAAGCTGTGTACCGAGGCTGCCGCCGATCAGCGCGCCGACCGGGCTGGTCGCGAAGATGAAGAACCGCATCGTCGCGGTGACCCGCCCGCACATGCCCGGCGGCGAGTGCGCCTGCCGGAATGCCGCGATGATGATGTTGCCGATCCCGATGCCCGTGTAGGCGACCAGTGATCCGGCCACGTAGTACGCCAGCCGCCAGCCCGGACCGGTGAGCGGGATGAGTAGCGAGGCAGGCAATCCGAGCCAGGTCGCGAGCAGCAACGCCCGCGCCGTGCCGCACCTGGCGGCGATCCGACCGGTGACCACGGCGCCAAGAACGCCGCCGAGGCCGGGCACGGCGGCCAGCACCCCGACCCAGCCGGCCGGCAGCCCGACCACGCGCACCAGGAACACAACCGCCAGCGCGGTATAGCCTGTCAGCGCGAGATTAGCGACCGCCCAGAACACGCTCAGTTGCCTCAGGTGCGGGTCGCGGACAACGAGCAGCACTCCGGCGCCTATTTCCTCTGTCATCTTGTATCGCTGTCCGGGCTGCCGGATGTCCTGATTCGCAGCCACTCGCGGCCGGGCGCCGAGCAAGCAGCCGGCCGATACGAGGAAACTCAGCGCGTTGCCGGCGAGCGCCGTGACCGCGCCCAGTGCCTGCGCGACCAGCCCGGCCAGCCCTGGCCCGCCGAACGCCGCGGCCGACGCGCTGCCCTGCATCTTGGTGTTGCCCTCGATCAGGTCGTCCGCGTCTACCACGGACGGCAGGTAAACCTGATAGCCGGTCATGAACAAGACGCTGGCCGCGCCGGCGGACAACTGGACCCCGACCAGCAGGCCCGTCGTCAGGACACCCGCCCAGGCCGCGACCGGGATGCCGAAATACAGCGCGGCCGAGATCAGGTCGGCAATGATCATCACCGGCCTGACCGGCAGCCGGTCAACCCAGGCGCCCGCCGGCAACCCGATCACCAGCCAAGGCAGCCAGCCAGCAGCGGTAAGCAATCCGATCGCGAAGGTGCTCGCGTGCAGCACGACCACGGCCACGAGCGGCACCCCGACCAGCGCCATGGCGTTGCCGACCCCGCTCACTGTCTCGCCGATCCACAGCAGCCGAAAACTGTGCTCCCGCAACAGCCCGCCCCGCCCGCCCGAACCGGCTCCCCGCGCGCCCGATCGCGGCCCCGACCCGCCTGGGCCGGCTCCCCGTGCGCGCGGATTCGCATGTTGATGTGGTTTTTCAGGTGTCGATTTCACCATTGATGTGCGGACGATGCTGGCCGCAGGGGCGCTAGACCGGGGTGACGCCGTGGCGGCGCCGGGAGAACGACCGGTCCTTGTGCTTTGCCGCGGCGAACCGGCGAATCAGGTCGGACCTGAGCGCCTCCGGCTCGACGATGTCGTCGACAACGAGTTCGCCAGCGAGCCTGAGTATGTCGATGTCGGCTTCGTATTCATCTCGCAGCCGCTTGGTCTGGAGATCTCTCTCGGCAGGATCAGTCATCGCGGCGAGCTTGTTGAAGTAGACGGCGTTGACGGCGGCCTCGGCGCCCATGACGGCGATCTTCGCGGTCGGCAGCGCGAGCGTGGCGTCCGGCTCGAAGCCAGGGCCGGCCATCGCGTACAAGCCAGCGCCATAGGCCTTGCGCACTACTACGCAGATCTTCGGCACGGTCGCCTCAGACACAGCGCTGATCATCTTGGCCCCGTGGCGGATGATGCCCTGCTTCTCCACGGCCGTGCCGACCATGAAGCCGGGCACGTCGGCCAGGAACAACAGCGGCACGCTGAACGCGTCGCACTCCTGGATGAACCGCGTCGCCTTGTCCGCGGAGTCCACGAACAGCACGCCGCCCTTGAACATCGGGTTGTTCGCGACGACGCCGATGACCTGGCCGTCCAGGCGGGCGAAGCCGACGACCAGCTCCCTGGCCCACAACTGGTGGATTTCGAACAGCGAGCCTGCGTCGACGAGCCCGCGCAGGTACCTGCGCATGTCGAACGCCTGCCGCTCGCTGACCGGGACCAGCTTGCGCAGGTCGATCGGCTCGGGCTCGGCCGGCTTGACGGCAGGGGGCCGCTGTTCCCAGTTTCCCGGCAGGTAGGACAGATACCGGCGGACGGCACCGATCGCGTCCGCCTCGTCAGGGGCCAGGTGGTGACCGCAGCCGGAAATGGTGCAGTGCATCCGGGCACCGCCCATCTCCTCCAGGGTGGTCCGCTCCTTCACCACCATCTCGACCATCCGGGGACTGCCCAGGTACATCGAGGCGTTGCCGTCCACCATCGCGACGTAGTCGCAGAACGCCGGAATGTAGGCACCGCCGGCCGCCGATGGCCCGAACAGCGCGCACACCTGCGGTATCGAGCCGGACGCGCGCACCTGGGTGTGGAAGATCTTGCCGGCCCCCCGCCGGCCAGGGAACATCTCAACCTGGTCGGTGATCCTCGCGCCGGCTGAGTCGACGAGGTACACCATAGGGATGCCGCTGTGGTACGCCTTCTCGATGATCCTGATGATCTTCTCGACGGTCCGGGCACCCCAGGAACCCGCCTTGACAGTGGAGTCGTTGGCCATGAGCGCGACCGGGCGGCCTTCGACGGTCGCGGTGCCCGTGATGACTCCGTCGGCTGGCAGCCCGTCAGCGAGGGCGTTCGCGAAGATGCCGTCTTCGCTGAAGCTGCCGTCGTCAATGAGCAGGGCAATGCGCTCGCGCGCGAAGAGCTTGCCACTCGCGGCCGCCGCCTGGTGATACTTGGCGGAGCCCCCGTGCCCTATCTTGTCTCGCAGGCCAGGCAGGTCCTCGTGGGCCTGGCCGCCGTCGGCGGAGATCTGGTCAACGTTGGTCTGATCCTGTGTAGCGCTCACGATCGAGAGCGTACCTAGTGGCGGCTGCCGCACGTGATAGGGCAGCCTTAAGAGCCATGGATGAGACCGAGGCAGAACTCGACTGGCTTCAGGACCTGCTCGACCGGTCACTCGCGCGATCGACCGAGCATCTGCGCTCGATCATCACGCCTGGCGAGCGGACGCTGACCGCAGGGCAGTTGGTCGCCGTCTGCGATCGCATGTGCACACTGTCGATCTCGACGGTAACCGCCAGCTGTGAGCCGAGGGTGAGCGCGGTCGACGGCCACCTGCGCCACGGGCGCTGGCTCTTCGGCACCGACCGGTCGGCCGCCAAGGCCAGGCATCTTGCTGCCCGCCCGGCCGTCAGCGTCGCTCACCTGCGCGGAGAGGAACTCGGCGTTTTCGCTCATGGTTACGCCGAGCCGCTCAACCCGGCCGGCGGACCCGATGATCCCGACTGGCCGGCCACGCTGGCGTACCTGACCGAGTATTACGGCAGCTCCCCGCTGAGCTGGGGTGACGTCATCTACTACCGGCTGCGCCCGCGGTGGATGGTGGCTTACGCGTCCAAGCCCGAAGAGTTGCTCGCAGGCCTGGCCAGGCAGTAGTCCTCAGCCCGCGACCGTTCGGCTCCTCGGCCCGGCGCGGAGCACCTGGGACGGCAGCTCACGCCCGACGATCCGCTCGGCATCGGCCGCCGCTTCGATCAGCGCGGCCAGGTCGATCCCGGTGTCGATGCCCATGTCAGCGACCATGTGGACCAGTTCCTCGGTCGCGATGTTGCCGCTGGCTCCCGGCGCGTACGGACAGCCGCCGAGCCCGCCGACCGACGCGTCGAAGTCGGTCACCCCGAGTTGCAGCGCCGCGAGCACGTTCGCAAGCCCGGTGCCCCTGGTGTTGTGGAAGTGCAGGTTCAGCGGAGTCTTTGGATGCGCGGACCGGAATTCGCCGACCAGCGACCAGACCCGTGCAGGCGTCGCCATCCCCGTGGTGTCGCCGAATGAGACCGAGTCGGCGCCGTCAGCCACGGCCCGGCCTGCCACTGCCGCGACCCGCCGCACCGGCACGTCGCCCTCATAGGGACAGCCCCAGGCCGTCGACACGATGACCTGGCAGCTGACACCGCGCTGGTGCGCCTCGTCTATCACGGCGGCGATGTCGTCGAGCGACTCCTGCGTCGACCTGTTGACGTTCTTGCGGTTGTGGGTGTCCGAGGCTGAGACGACAACCTCGATTTCCGGCAACCCCGCATCAAGGGCTCGCCTGGCGCCGCGCAGATTCGGCACGAGCGCGGAATACCGGATAGCTTCCGCGCGGTCGATGCCGCGCCAGACCTCGTCCGCGTCGGCCATCTGCGGTATCGCCTCCGGCCGGACAAACGACACCGCCTCGATCCGCCGGACGCCAGTGCCCGAGAGCCGGTTGATCAGCTCGATCTTCGCGGCGGTCGGCACCGGGTCCTCGTTCTGAAGTCCGTCCCTCGGACCTACCTCGCGTACGGAGATCTGACCAGGAATATCTGACACTAAGGGGTTCCTCGCTCGTTGTGGTCACCAGCGACAGGCGCGGCGAAGGCGCCACGCTCGCTCACACCAACCCCCCGACCCGCCTGTTCTATGCCCAGCGCCACCGATCAGCCGTCTCGGTCCCATGCAGGAGCCATTTTCATTGCGGGGAGCTTTTTCAGCGCTACGACTTTGGCCGAGGTCGAGCCGAGGGCCACACGGGGCGGCGCTTTTCCGCGAACGCGGCGATGCCTTCCCTGCGGTCTGCGCTGGTCGCCGCCGTGCGCCAGGCAGCGTCCTCTACGTCGAGAGCGACCGCCAGCCCGAGGCCAGCCCCGTTCCTTATCGCCTGCTTGGCCGCACGCACGGCGACCGGCGAGTTGGCCCCTATGTCCCTGGCTAGCGCGAGCGCGCGATCCCGGGCCGGCTCATCCGAAGCGAGCACGTCGGCCAGCCCCATGGCAAGCGCCGAGTCGGCGGCGAGCCTGCGCCCGGTGAAGATCAGCTCCGCCGCGCGGCCGGGACCGATTCGCCTGGCCGCCAGCTGAGTACCGCCGCAGCCAGGGACCAGGCCAACCGAAGTCTCAGGCAGCCCGAAAACGGCCGAGCCATCGGCGACGATCACGTCGCAGCTGAGCGCGAGTTCGCAGCCGCCGCCTAGCGCGAACCCGTGCACGGCAGCGATGGCCGGCTGAGGCAGCGCCAGAAGCGCGGCAAAGGCGGCGCGGAAGAAGGGCCGCTGGGCCATGATCTCGCTGTCGCTCATCCTGGCGCGCTCTTTCAGGTCGGCCCCTGCGCAGAAAGCACGATCGCCTCGCGCGGAAAGCACTACGACGAGCACGTCAGGGTCGCCTCGCACGGCGGTGAAGGTCGAGTCGAGCTCGCGCAGCATTGCCGTGTCCAGGGCGTTCATCGCGTCAGGCCGATCCAGGATCACCTCGGCGATCTCGCCAGACGGCAGCTCATGGCGCTGGCGCAGCACTCCGCTCATAGCGCAGGACCCTACCGCCGCAACGCCGGCAGGTTACCCGCGGCCTGAACGCCAGCCGGTTAGTACCCCGACTGGTCCTGGTAGCCGAACTGCACTGCCCTGACCGACTCGTCCTCGACCAGCCGGAACAGGGTTCCCTGCACCTGCCGTACATCCGGGATCTCGCTCAGGATCAGCTGCCCCTGCTCGCCCGGCGATTCGACGATCAGCTGACCGCAGCCAAACAACCGGTCGATGAGCCCTTGCCTGAACGAGACGTCGCTGATCCGGTTCAGCGGAAAGTCACGGCCTGACCTGGACACGATGCCCTCGCGCAGGCGGAGCCTGCGGTTTGTCAGCTCGTACGTCGTGGTGCGCCATTTCAGGAACGGCACGCCGAACCACGCGCAGCCAGCGAGCAAGGCCGCCCCGCCGACAGCGACCCTGACCGGCCACAAATGCGAGCCGCTCAGCGGGAGGAGGATAATCGCGACGATGACCGCAGCCACTATCACCAGCAGCAACGCGGCAGGCCTGACTAGCGTCTTAGCATGCGGGTGAAAGCGGAGGACAAGCTCCTCACCCGGCGCCAACCCCTCCGAACCGGCCACCCAGCAATCATGACATGCCCCGGACACCGGATAGGCCCAGTTGAGACTGTTACGGCGCGGCTAAGACACTATCGGCACCGCGCCGCCGGTTCTGGCCAGCACCGGATCCACGTTGCCGGCGCCATGGTCGAGCTGGTAGTCGAGGTTGATCGCCGCGTTGATCAGTGCCAGGTGGCTGAACGCCTGCGGGAAGTTTCCTAGCTGCTCGCCCGTCACCCCGATCTCCTCGGAGTACAAGCCGAGATGGTTGGCGTACGTATGCATCTTCTGGAATACCAGCTCGGCGTCCACGAGCCTGCCCGACCTGGCCAGCGCGTCCACATACCAGAACGTGCACAAGGAGAACGTGCCCTCGTTTCCGCGCAGCCCGTCCGGCGAGGCGCCCGGGTTGTACCGGTACACCAGGCTGTCGGAGACCAGCTCGGAATTCATGGCGTTGAGCGTTGACAGCCACATCGGGTCGAACGGCGATATAAAGCCCATCAGCGGCATCATGAGCAGCGAGGAGTCGAGCACATCGGTGTCGTAGTGCTGGACGAACGCCTGCCGGCCGGGGTGCCAGCCCTTGGTCATGACCTGCTCGTACACGGCGTCACGCTCGCGCCTCCAGCGGGTGATGTCGGCCGGCCGGCCGAGCTTGCCGGCGAGCCTGATCCCCCGGTCGAGCGCGACCCAGCACTGCATGCGGCCGTAGGTGAAGTCCCTGCGGCCGCCCCTGGTCTCCCAGACCCCCTCGTCGGGCTGGTCCCAGTGGTCGCACAGCCAGTCGATGATGTCTGCCAGCGCGCGCCAGCCGCGGTAGGCGGGCTGGAGTCCCCGCGAATCGATCTTGGCCATGGCGTCCAGGGCCTCGCCGTAGATGTCGAGCTGAAGCTGGCCGGCCGCGCCGTTGCCGATCCGCACCGGCTTGGAACCGCGCCAGCCCTCGAAGTGGTCGAGCGTCTCTTCGGACAGGTCCGAGCTGCCGTCGACGCGATACATGATCTTGAGCGGGTTGGTCCCGTGGTCAGTGATGCTGTCGTGCTCGACGACCCGGTCCCTGACCCACTGGCCGAACGCCGCCGCCTCCCCGGCATAGCCGAGCCCCAGCAGCGCGTAGACCGAGAACGAAGCATCCCTGATCCAGGTGTAGCGGTAGTCCCAGTTCCGCTCGCCGCCCGTCAGCTCGGGCAGGCCGGTGGTCGGAGCCGCGACCAGCGCCCCGGTCGGCGCGTAGGTCATCAGCTTGAGCGTCATCGCCGAGCGGGAGACCATTTCACGCCATCGGCCCCGGTAGGTCGACTGGTGTACCCAGTTCCGCCAGAACCCGGCCGTGTCGTCGGTCAGCCGCTGCAACTCGGCGGGGGAGATGCGGTGCGGCGGACCGCCCATCGTCTCCAGCACCATCCCAGCGCTCTCGCCCTCGTGCAGGGTGCTCGTCAGCCGCAGATCATCGCCGACGATCTGGACGCTGTGCCCGTAGTGCTCGCCGACAGAGACGTCGCGCTCGCCTGTCGGATTCAAGGTGAGCTGCATGTCGCCCGCGCTGAACACGAACCCGTGCTCAGCGGGCGTCAGCGTGTGCTTCGCGCGCCCGTAGTCAAACCTTGGCTTGACGTCGATGACGAAGCGCATCGACCCGCGCACCACGCTGATCAGCCTGACAAGCTGATGCCGGTCTGTCGCCTGCGCCGGCGCGATCGGCATGAAGTCGGTGACTTCGCCGACGCCGTCGTCGGTCATGAACCGGGTGATCAGCATCGCGGTGTCCGGAAAGTACAGTTGCTTGCTGACGCACTCGCGCGCGTCGGGCGCGATGCGGAAATAGCCGCCCTGGTCGGCATCGAGCAGCGAGGCGAACACGCTCGGCGAGTCAAATCTCGGACAGCAGAACCAGTCGATCGTCCCGTCGGTCGCTACCAGCGCGGCCGTCTGCAAGTCACCGATCAGCCCGTGTTCACTGATGTCTGGATACCGCTTCACCGCAAGCTCCTTTCGACGCTGCAAGGTTGCACCGGGTGGCAGCGCCGCGCCTCACCCTTGGCGGGGGATAAGCACGGCAGCCAGCAAGCCGAGAAGCGCGAAGCCGATCAGCATCGCGAGCGCGACGGCGAATGGCCCGCCCTTGGGCAGCTCGGCCGCCACGAGCACGGAGCCAACCAGGGCCGTACCCAGCGATGACCCGAGGTTGGACGCGCTGCGCGACAGCCCGGAGATGTCCCCCTGGTCGCGCTCGGGAAAGCCAGACTGCACAACGTTGACCGACGAGGTGAGCATCAGCCCGACACCCGCGCCCACCAGCAGCAGGCCAGGCACGAAGCTGACGATGCCCGAGCTCTCCCTGACCAGCGCGAGGATCAGCGCCATTCCGGCAGTGGTCAGGACAAAGCCGAAGATGATCAGGGAACGCTGGGAGTGCCGCCTGGCCAGGCGCCCGGCGACCGCCGACGTCAGCAGCACTCCGGCCGTCGCCGGCGTCAGCATCAGCCCGGTCTGGATCGCGTTGTACTTCCAGATCTGCTGCAGGTATACCGAGATCACGAAGAACGCCCCCTGGAGCACCAGCCATTGCGTGAGCTGAGTGCCAAGCCCCAGATCGGCCGTCAGATCGCGGAACAGCCTGCGGTGCAGCAACGGCGCCTTGTCATGGCGCTCCCGCGATCGGATGTGCAGGTAAAACCACGCCAGAATGACCGCGCCCACGCCGATGAACAGCCAGATCGGCGACACCCCGCCCGTGGCGATCACCACGGTTCCGCCGATCGAGAAGTCCTTGCGCGCGGTCAGCCAGCCGTAGGTACCCGACCGCAAGATGCCGAGCACGACGAAGAACAGCCCGGCCGCCGACAAGATCGCGCCGACCAGGTCGAACGCCGGCCGCGGCCCGGCCCGCCCAGGCTCGGTGATGCCGCGCGCGAGCACGATGATCCACGCGACCACCAGAACCTGCAGGATGAAAGATGCCCGCCAGGTAATCGTTGTCGTGATCAGGCCGCCGATCAGGGGACCCGCGGCAGCCCCGAGGCCGCCGGCGCCGCTGACGATGCCGAAGTACTTAGCGCGCGACCTGACGTCACCAAACGCCACCGTGACCAGGATGTACACCGGGGGAATCAGCAGCGCCGAGCCGATCCCCTCCAGCAGCGAGTATCCGAAGATCAGCACGCCGAGGCCTGGCGCGAACGCCGCCAGCAGCGCCCCGGTGCCATAGATGACGAGTCCGGCGATAAAACAGAACTTGCGCCCCCACAGGTCGGTCAGCTTGCTGCCCGGAATCATCAGCGACGCCATCGTGAGCGTGAACAGCGTGATCGTCGTCTGCAGCCCGATCACCGTGGTGTCCAGATCCCTGGCGATCGAACTGATGGCGACGTTCATGTTCGTCGCGGCGTAGCTGGCGATGAACTGCGCAAGCGCCAGCGGCACGACGGACAGGCGTGTGCGAGACGTGACCGGTTCACCCCCGGCGACATCGTCTCCCCACAGCCAGAGCCGCCCGTCACCCGCAGCGGGTGACGCTTAGCGCGCAGACTCGCCGCCGCCCGTGTCCGCGCCCGCACAGGCCCCGGCCGCTCGCCCGGCAGACCCGATGCGCTCAGCTATGCCCAGCAACATCGGTACGCGGATTGCCAGCCCGCCCGGGGAACGTGAACAGGAGCGGCTGGTATGACTCGTGCTTTAGCGAACGTGAATGACGTCGCCCGCGCTCACTGACACCGCACCAGTTGCGGTACTGACGAGCAGCTGGCCGGCCAGGTCCACGTCAGCGGCTGTGCCCTTCAGTATTCTGCCGCCGGGCAGAAAGACGCTGACCTGGCGGCCGATCGTGTGGCACAACCGCAGGTACTCAGCCCGCAGGCCGCTGCGCTCGGCATCGCCTGCCTGGGTCCATCGGCCATACCAGTGGCCGAATTCGCGCAGGATCGCTACCAGCAGCTCGTTCCTGTCGGGCACTTGGGCAAGCAGTTCGAGCGAGGTTGCGGTGGCGACAGGCGCGCCGAGCACGTTGAGGCCGATGCCGACGACGATCGCGTCACCTGACTGCTCGGCGAGAATGCCGGCCAGCTTGCGGTCGCCGGCGAGGACGTCGTTGGGCCACTTGAGGCTCGCCTCGATGCCCGTGAGAGCGGCTGTGTTATCGGCGGTCAAAGCCCGCATGGTCGCGACGCCGGCGAGCAGCGGCAGCCAGCCCCTGACCGCCTGCGGCACCGACGCTGGTCGCAGCAGCACGGAGAACGTCAGCGCCGCGCCCGGCAGGCTCACCCAGCTGCGCCCCTGCCGGCCACGCCCCGACAATTGCGCCTCAGTCGCGATGACCAGGCCCTGTCTCGCTCCGGCCAGCGCGAGCTCGAGCGCATCGGTATTGGTCGACCCCGTCCGCGCGAGCACCCGCACGTCGGTCCACAAGCTACCCGGCCCGACCAGGGCAGCCCTGAGCCGCTCCGCATCGAGCGGCGCGTCCGTTCTTGCCGCAGGCATGCCGACTATTGTGCTCGGCCCCTGTCGAGCAGCGATGGAGAGCCCCGGATGAAGCACAGATGCACCAGTGACGACAGGTTTTCATGTCACTAAATCGGCGCCTGCAGCCGGTACGCTTGCTGCCGCGGCCGATAACCAGTAAAAGGAAAATCCGCGGGGTGACGGTAGGCAGCGCCTGGGGTTTTCACGGCGCCTGGCCGAGTACCGTTGAGCCTGCTTACCACGTCGATAGGGCTCGGGCTATGACCTTTCCGCTGACCCGCGAGCAGGCGGACGCCGCAGCGCGGGCGGCGGCGTCGGAGCGCGACACGATCCAGTCCAACCTGCTCGAACTCGACGCCAGTTTCGGCAAACGGCTGCTGGCAGGAGCGCAGCTCACCGGCGAGAGCCGTGCTAGCTGGGACAAGGTGTCGGCCAGCCTGGCCAGCCTGTGGGATACGTTCGCCGCCTATTCTTCGGTGATCGACCGTGCGACCGAGGTCCTGGCCGCGCCCGGCCGGCTGCCAGCCAGCCGGCTCCACGAGGTCGCCGGCCTTCTCAACGGGCCATCAGTGGCGCTCACCCGCGCGGTCGCGCCGCTGGCGCAGCGCGAACTGACGGCCGGCGGCCAGACCAGGCTCACCCTGCAGGCAACGGTGCGCGAGATGCGCGCATCGTTCACCTCGGTGGCCGCAGTCATTACCGCCGCCGAGGCCGTGTGGAACGAGATCTCCGACGGGATCAGGGTACTGGCCACCAGCCTCGAATCAGCCAAGCGCGAGATCGCCGGGGATCTTGAGCTGAGCCTGGCACTCGCTCAGGCCGAGACCGGCCTCTCCGAGCTACGCGAACTGCTGAACGCCGATCCGCTCGCCTTCTGGCGCGGCGGCAAGGTCGATTCGAGCTGGCTCGGCCGGCTCAGGGCGCAAACCGCGGCGGTGGCCTCGCAGGCCGCCGAGCTCGCCCGGATCCGGGCCGATGCCGGCCAGCGACTCGCCGAGATCACGGCCGCCCTCACTGCCGCGCAGCAGGCCTGCCTCGATGCCGCCGCCGCGCGCGAGCGCGCCGCCACGAGGATTACCGTTCCCGCTTATGATCCTCTGCCTGACATCAGCGGGCTCGCCAGCCGCCTCGACGGGCTGCGCTCGCTCCAGGCCGCTGGCCGGTGGACCAGGCTGGCAGCCGACCTCGATGCCCTGGCGCGCGAAACCGCCGCGGCGACCAGCCAGTGCAAGGACGCCGAGCAGGCTGCCGCGGGCCTGGTCGAGCGGCGCAACGAACTGCGCGGCCTCCTCGACGCCTACCGGGCGAAGGCCGGCGGCCTCGGGGCGGCCGAGAACGCCGAACTTGACCAGCGCTACCAGCAGGCCAGGGACCTGCTGTGGACCGCCCCCTGTGACCTCGCGGCAGCGACCGCCGCAGTGAACGGCTACCAGCAGGCAGTACTGCTGCTGCGCCGGAGCGGAGATCGATCATGACAACACCAGCACGGTGCACCCAGCCTGGCTGCGGCGGCACCATCGACGCCGGGTACTGCAACGTCTGCGGGGTGGCTGCCGCCCCCCGCGCGCCGGAGGTGCCCGCTAGCACAGGCACGCCGACGACCGGGCTAGGCGCGCGGGGAACCCAGGGCACCGCTGGCACTGGCAGCGGCAGCGGGCAGAGTTCGGGAAGCCGGCGTTCCCGTTCTGGCGGCACCAGGGCGTCCAGGCCGTCACGCTCGTCCCGGGGTAGTCTCGGCGCCGGGCTAATCGAGGTGCCTCCCGTTCCCGCACGCGACCCCGCCACAGCGGTGCTCACGAACCCGCAGGTGCCGGAGAATAGGCGGTACTGCGGCGTCTGCGAGCGGCCGGTCGGCCGGAGCAGGGACGGCAGGCCGGGATTGGCCGAAGGATACTGCCCGAACTGTGGCAGCAGGTTCTCGTTCACGCCCAAGCTGGTCCAAGGTGAACTGGTCGCCGGGCAGTACGAGGTGCTCGGCTGCCTGGCCCACGGCGGGCTTGGCTGGCTGTACCTGGCCATGGACCTGAACTTGTCCAAACGCTGGGTCGTACTCAAGGGCCTGCTCAATACCACGGATCCGGCTGCCGTGGAGGCGGCTGTGGCCGAACGCAGGTTCCTCGCTGAGGTACAGCACCCGAGCATCGTCGACGTCTACAACTTCGTGCAGCACGCCGATGCGGCGACCGGTGAGCAAGCCGGCTACATCGTGATGGAGTACGTCGGCGGGCAGTCGCTGCGCCAGATCCTGCTTGCGCGGCGCCGGACCGCCAGCGAGTCCCTGCCGCTCCCCATCGCGCTCGCCTACCTGATCGAGGTGCTGCCCGCGCTCGGTTACCTGCACAGCCGGGGCCTGGTGTACTGCGACTTCAAGCCGGACAACGTGATCCAGACCGAAGAGCAGCTCAAGCTCATCGACATGGGCGGCGTCCGGCCGATCGACGACGAGGACAGCGCGATTTACGGCACCGTCGGCTATCAGGCACCGGAGATCGCTGACGAAGGCCCATCTCCCTCATCCGACCTGTACACCGTCGGCCGGGCGCTCGCGGTGCTCTCGTTCGAGTTCACCGGCTACCAGACGACATATCGGCACACTCTGCCTGACCCGGCCTCGGTGCCGGTGCTGGCGGAGAACGAGTCGTTCCTCCGGGCGCTGCGGCGCGCTACCGACGCCAAACCTGACCGCAGGTTCGAGACTGCGACCGAGATGGCCGATCAGCTCACCGGGGTGCTGCGTGAAGTGCTCGCGGTGGGCGACGGGCAGCAGCGGCCGGCGTTCTCGACGCTGTTCGGCCCTGAGCTGCGGACGATCGGGGTGCCGGCCATCCAGTCCGGGGGCATGATGCAGCCAGGGGCCGCAGGCGCTGCCGGTGCCGTGCCGCCGGCGCAGGCTCCGCTGCCTCCGCCGGGCACGGCCGAGATCATCGCGGGACTGCCGGTGCCGACCGTCGACCGGGCCGATCCGGCAGCCGGCTACCTGGCGACGCTTGGCACGCTTGAGCCAGCCCAGCTCACCGCGGTGCTCTCCAGAGCCGTCGCTGGCGCGCAAGGCGTGCCGTCTGCCGTGGCTGAGTCCGCTGAGGCGCTCTTTGCCCTGTCGCGGGCCCGGATCGTGATGGGCGACCTGACCGGCGCGATGGCCGCTCTTGAGGCTGTGCCAGAGCAGGCCGACTGGCGGATCCCGTGGTACCAGGGCCTGGCCAATCTGGCCGGAGGCCGGTACGCCACGGCCCGCGCCGCGTTCGACGCTGTCTACGATCTGCTGCCAGGTGAGCTGGCGCCCAAGCTGGCGCTAGCCTTCGCGGCCGAGGCCAGCGGGGACCAGTTGCTGGCGACCAGGTACTTCAGGCTCGTGCTGACGGTGGATCGATCGTTCGTGAGCGCCGCGTTCGGCCTGGCGCGGGCGCTGCTGCACGCCGGCGACCGGACCGGTGCGATCTCCGCGCTCGGCACCGTGCCCGATTCGTCGGTGCACTATGCGGCGGCCCAGGTCGCCGCCGTGCGGATCAGGGTGCTGCCACCGCGGGGCGCGCCCTGCGTCTCTGCCGCCGACATCAGCGAGGCAGGACGCGGACTCGGCAGGCTTACCCTCGATCCGGCGGCGGCCGCGCAGGTGACCGCGCAGGTGCTGAGCGCCGCGCTTGACCGGCTCAGGGCCAGCGAACCGCTGGATGGCAAAGAGCTGCTTGGCTGCGCCACCAACGAGCGGTCGCTGCGATTCGGGCTTGAGCGAAGTTACCGTGCGCAGGCACAGCTCACCTCCGACCGTGCCCGCCGCATGCAGCTCGTCGACCTCGCCAACTACGTGCGCCCGAGTACGTGGTCATGACCGGGGCGCAGGCAATGAACTGCCCGAATTGCGGGCAAGCGGTGTGGCCGGGTGACAACTTCTGCGAGGCCTGCAGCGCCGAGCTATCACCGGCGGTGACTAGCGGCGATCAGCCCGCAGCCGTTGCCGGCTGCCCGAATTGCACCGGTTCAGTGATAAGCGCGGACGGCTACTGCGAGTCCTGCGGCTACAAGGTGCCATCGGGCAACGACCACGTTGAGCTGAAACTCGACCTTGTCGCTGGCGTAACCGACCGCGGCCTGCGCCATACCCGCAACGAGGACGCGATGGCTCTCGCCACCGCGCAGGCTGTGAGCGGCCCGGTGGCGCTCGCCGTGGTCTGTGACGGGGTGTCCACCTCGAGCAATCCGGACGAGGCCTCCCAGGCAGCCTCTCAGGCGGCGGTGCAGGTGCTGCTCGCGGCGGTCAGGAGTAACGGCGACCTCGCGGACGCGTCCTCGCGCGCGGTACGGGCGGCCCAGCGGGCGCTCAGCGAACTGGCCGACGCGGGCAGGCTGCACGCGAACGCGCCGTCGGCGACGTTCGTCTCCGCCGTCGTGACGACGACCGCGGTTACCGTGTGCTGGCTCGGCGACAGCCGGGCGTACTGGATCGACGCGATCACTCCCGACTCGTCCAAGCAGCTGACCGTCGATGATTCGGTGGCGCAGGAGCTCATCGCGACCGGCAGGCTCACCGAAGCCGAGGCGCTGGCCTCGCCGCATGGCCACGTCGTCACCGGCTGGATCGGCGCCGACGCGGGAGATGCCAAGCCGCACGTGGCTGTCTTCGCTCCGCCCGGTCACGGCGCCGTGCTGCTCTGCTCTGATGGCTTGTGGAATTACGAGCCCGACCCGGCGGCGCTGGCGGCGATGACGCTGCCCGGCGCGGTCGCCGATCCGCTCGGCGCGTCGGCCGCGCTCGTGGAATTCGCCATCGACGCGGGCGGCAGCGACAACATTACCGTCGTGCTCATCCCCTGGCCGCCTCGAACGGTGGCGTCACCTGACGACACCTCCCAACTGGCCGCGACGACTTAGGAGATACACCCTCATGCCCGATTTCAGCGTCGAGGTTTTCCAGAACGAGTACCTCCCTGACGGCGGCCGCGAGGTCAACGCGATTGTCACTGTCACAGCGCCCGATACGCTGCCGGCCGGGGGTGCTGGCGGTGCCGGGGGTGCTGGCGGCCCGGGCGGCGCGGGCGGCGCTGGCAGCCAGGGCGGCCCGGGCGGCCCCGGACGGGCGGAGATCATCATCATCGACTGCTCAGGCTCGATGGATTATCCGCACGCCAAGATCGTGCAGGCCAGGGCTGCGACCCAGGCCGCGATCGACGTTATACAGAATGGCGTCGCGTTCGCCGTCATAGCCGGGACCGAGGTAGCGCGGCCTGTGTTCCCGCCGGACGGCACTCTGTCGACCGCCAGCTACCAGACCAGGGAGATGGCCAAGCAGGTCGTAGGGAACCTGCGGCCAGGCGGAGGTACCGCGATGGGCTCGTGGCTGCGCCTTGCCCGGCAGATGCTCACCGCGAGTCAGGCGCAGCTCCAGCACGCGATCCTGCTGACCGACGGCAAGAACGAGCACGAAGCCCCCGACCAGCTCACGGCGGCGATCGCCGCGTGCGAGGGCATCTTCGGCTGCGATTGCCGCGGCGTCGGCACTGACTGGCAGGTAGCCGAGCTTCGGCGGATCTCCACGGCGCTGCTCGGGACCGTGGACATCGTCCCTGACCCGGCCGGCCTGACGGCTGACTTCGAGTCCATGATGCAGGCCGCGATGGGCAAGGCGGTCGCCAATGTCGCGCTCAGGCTCTGGACTCCGCAGCACGCTGAGATCAAGTTCGTCAGGCAGGTCGCGCCGGCCGTGGACGACCTGACCCCGCGCCGCGCCCAGACGGGCCCGCAGGCGGGCGACTACCCGACCGGCTCCTGGGCCGGCGGTGAGAGCCGCGACTACCACGTCTGCGTCGAGGTCAAGTCAGCCGCGATCGGCCAGGAGATGCTCGCGGCCCGGGTCAGCCTGGTCGTCGATTCGCAAGTGCACGGACAGGGCCTGGTCAGGGCCGTCTGGACCGATGACGAGGCGCTGTCCACCCGGATCAATTCGAATGTGGCCCACTACACCGGCCAGGCGGAACTGGCGCAGGTGATCCAGGACGGCCTCGAGGCCCGCAAGCAGGGCGACGAGGAACTGGCGACGGCCAAGCTGGGACGGGCTGTGGCACTAGCCCAGGAGTCGGGCAACGACGACACCGCCCGCCTGCTCGCCAAGGTCGTCGACGTGGTCGACGCCGCGACCGGCACCGTACGCCTGAAGAAGAAGGTGGACGACGCCGACGAGATGGCGCTGGACACCCGGTCCACTAAGACGGTCAGAACGAAGAGGTAACCGATGCCTACGTGCCCTGACGGCCACGAGTCGGCGTCCGCCGACTTCTGTGACACATGCGGAATGCGGATCGCGGGCGCTCCGGCCGCCCCGGCGCCGTCCGCGCCGGCCGCCGTTTCGTCGGCCGGGCCGGGGTCGGCCGCCGCTTCGTCGGCCGGGCCGGGGTCGGCGTGCCCGCAGTGCGGCGCCCACAGGAGCGGCCAGTTCTGCGAAGCGTGCGGCTTCAACTTCGCTACCGGAGCCCCCGCCGCAGCCGCCATGACACCGCCACCTGTGCCAGACTCAGCTGCCCAGCCGTCTGCGAGGGTGCAGCCGTCTCCTTCTCCAGGCCAGTCCGGGTACCCGGCTCCGTCCCCGGGGCCTGGCTGGCAAGCCGTCGTCACCGCCGACCGGCAGTACTTCGACAGCGTCATCGCCGCGGGTGGCCCCGACGCAGCTTCGATCGAGTTCCCGGCCTACTGTCCAGAGCGGCGGTTCGCGCTCGCGGGCCAGGAGATGCGGGTCGGCCGCCGCAGCACTTCGCGCGGCCTTGAGCCGGAGATCGACCTCACCGGCCCACCCACCGATCCCGGCATCTCGCATCTGCACGCCGTCCTGATCGCGCAACCCGACGGCAGCTGGTCGGTGCTCGACCCAGGATCATCGAACGGCACCCAGGTCAACGGCACCGACATCATGACCGGCGTCCCAGTCCCGCTGCACGACAGCGACCGGGTCTGCCTGGGCGCCTGGACGGTACTAACGATCCAGTCACCTTAGACCTGGCTGGCTGGCCGCCGCTGGCTGGCCCGGGGCCGGCGCAGGCCGCCGCTGGCCGCCGCCAGCCCGCTGGCCTGCGCAAGCGACACTGGCTGGCGCTGGCCGCCAGCGGCCGCTGCTGGCTGGCGCTGGCCAGCAGCGCAGAAGTCCATCTCCGGGACATCGGTGCCGCTGGAGTGCGATGGCAGGAACTTGAGAGGGCTGCTTGCCGGAGTTCGCTTTCCAGTGCCCTGACCGGCGTAATGTGCGGGAGGTTTTCCGGGAGTTCTGGGCGGACGGTTGCAGCCGAGGAGGGTTGCCGGCCTATGAGGGAGGGCTGCCGGCCTAGCGGGGAGGGTTGCCGGCCTAGCGGGGAGGGTTGCCGGGTTCCTGGTGGAGCGTTTTCAGGTACGGGAGCTTTTTCGTCGTGGAGCACGAAAATCCTCCCGGACCCGAAAACCCACCGCTAGGACCACGGACAACTCTCCCGGACGCGGAAACCCTCCCGCAACGAGTCCGGGCGCTCATGCCCGCATGCGCCAGGGCAGGCGACCCGGACAGCCGCTGACTAGGCATGCCTTGAGTTCCTGGTACTGCGCTGGAGCACCAGCTCGGGAACATCGATGGCGTAGCAGCGACGGCTCTGGCCAGGCCGAGGGGTGAGCTGGCGGTGCTCTGGCCTATCTTTGCGGCATGGCTACGGACGGCACGGCTGCGGACGGCACGGCTGCGGACGGCACGGCTACTGCCAGCGTGGCTGGCGACCCTGGCGCTGGCGAGCAGGAGACAGGGCAGGGCGACGACGGCGGAATCGACATCCATACGACCGCCGGGAAAATTGCTGACCTGGACAGACGCCGGCACGAGGCAATCCATGCCGGGTCGCGCCGTGCTGTCGAGCGGCAACATGCCAAGGGCAAGATGACGGCGCGCGAGCGGATCGAGTACCTCCTTGATCCAGGTTCGTTTATCGAGTTCGACGAGCTGGCCAGGCATCGGGCACACGATTTCGGGATGGCCGGGACCAGACCGTATGGCGACGGGGTCGTCAGCGGCTACGGGATGATCGACGGCCGGCCGGTGGGGATCTTCAGCCAGGACTTCACCATATTCGGCGGCTCGCTTGGCGAGGTGTTCGGCGAGAAGATCGTCAAGGTCATGGATCACGCGCTCAAGACTGGCTGTCCGATCATCGGCATCAACGACAGCGGAGGCGCCCGGATCCAGGAAGGCGTCGTCTCGCTGGGGCTCTACGGCGAGGTGTTCTTCCGCAACGTCATGTCGTCGGGCGTAGTGCCGCAGATCTCGCTGATCATGGGACCTTGCGCGGGAGGCGCCGTGTACTCCCCCGCCATCACCGACTTCACGCTCATGGTCGATCAGACATCGCATATGTTCATCACCGGGCCGGATGTGATCAAGACGGTGACCGGCGAGGAAGTCACCTTCGAAGAACTCGGCGGGGCGCACGCGCACAACGCCAAGTCCGGCGTTGCCCACTACCAGGCGACCGACGAGCAGGACTGCCTGGACTTCGCCAGGGAGCTGCTCTCTTACCTCCCGTCGAACAACCTCGAAGACCCGCCTGTCGTCGCCACCGGCGCGGACCCAAGGGCCAGTTGTGAGCTGACCGATGACGACGCCGAACTGGACGAGGTGATCCCTGACTCGGCGAATCAGCCCTATGACATGCATGCGGTAGTCGAGCACATACTCGATGACGGAGAGTTCTGTGAAATCCACGCCGAGTTCGCCAAAAACATCATCGTCGGCTTCGGCCGCGTCGACGGAGCGCCGATCGGCGTCGTCGCCAATCAGCCCATGCACTTCGCCGGCTGCCTCGACATCGACGCATCGGAAAAGGCGGCGCGGTTCGTCAGGACCTGTGACGCCTTCAACGTGCCGGTGCTTACGTTCGTGGACGTGCCCGGGTTCCTGCCTGGAACGGGTCAGGAGTGGGGCGGGATCATCAGGCGCGGCGCGAAGCTGCTCTACGCCTATGCCGAGGCGACCGTGCCCAAGATCACCGTAATCACGAGGAAAGCCTACGGCGGCGCGTACGTCGTCATGGGTTCCAAGCATCTAGGCGGCGACATCAACCTGGCCTGGCCGACGGCGCAGATCGCCGTCATGGGCGCGCAGGGTGCCGTCAACATCTTGTACCGGCGCGATCTGGCCGCAGCGGTCAGCGAAGCGGAACAAGCCCAGGTCAGGTCGGTTAAAGCGACCGAATACGAAGACACTCTCGCGAATCCGTACATAGCGGCCGAGCGCGGGTATGTGGATGCGGTGATCCGACCTGCCGAAACCCGGCCGGCGATCGTGCGCGCACTGCGTGCGCTTCGCACGAAGCGCCAGACCCTCCCCCCGAGGAAACACGGCAACATCCCCCTGTGAGCTGAATCCCCGTGAGCTGAATCCCCAGCGAGCTGAGCCGGCGAGCTGAGCCGACCCCGCGGCCGGCCGGTGGAAGCCGGAGCCCCGGGCCGGTGAAATGGCGCGGGGGAGGCGGGTGGGACCAGAGCAAGGGCAGGAGAGCGGAGCAAGGACAGCACAGGGATTGCGCTGGCGGCGCGACACCCTGACCGGCGCCGACTAGAGTCGAAGGTATATGACCGAGTCCGAAGTATCGCTTCCCCTGCTGTCCCGCTACGCCATCATGGTGGACGTCGGGTACATTTACGCATCCGCCGGCGAGTTGCTGTTCAGCGCATCCTCACGGCGCGAGTACCGCGTGGACGCCGACAAGCTCATCGCGGCGCTCATCAAACAGGCCGATGATCAGGTCAGGGGACAGCTGCTGCGGGTGTACTGGTACGACGCCGCCCGGGACCGGGTGCCCACCTTCGACCAGCGCGTGATCGCCCAGATGCCGCTGGTGAAGCTACGGCTCGGCAACCTTAACGCGCGCGGTCAGCAAAAAGGCGTCGACGCCCAGATCCGCGCGGACATGGAAGCGCTGGCCAGGCACCGCGCGATCACCGACGCCATCCTGGTCGCCGGCGACGAGGATATGGTGCCGGCGGTCGAGGCCGCCCAGGCCTTCGGCGTCCGGGTCCACCTCTGGGGGGTCGAACCGCCCTACGGCACGAACCAGGCCGAGCGGCTCGTCTGGGAGTCCGACACCGTCGAAGTACTCGAACGCTCCTTTATCGAGCCCTACTTCGCGCCGCAGCCCACGGCGGACACCAGCGCCGCCGGAGCCCATGGCACGCTGCCCGCCAGGGCGGATCATGCGGCGGCGGTGCCAGGCATCACCGCGAGCCCGGCGGCACCGTCGCCTGCGCAGCTATTCGGCGACCGGAACCCATTCAGGCACCCCAAGGCCGCCATCCACATCAGCGCCGCGCACATCGCCGCCGCCCGGCTCGGCCCCTCCCGCGAGCGGGTAGAAGAAGCAGGCGAGCACGTTGCCCAGAAGTGGATCCTGACCAGGGGCGAGGACAACATCCGCGACCTGTTGCCCGGCCCGATACTGCCGCCCGTGATCGACAAGGAACTGCTTGTAGAAGCTGAAAAAGAGCTCGGCCTCTCACTGCGTTCCTACCAGGAGGCGCGCGAGTGGCTCAGGGACGCCTTCTGGGCGCGCGTGCACCGGCAGTTCGGCGTGGGCGTCGGGAAGTCCAGGTCGTGACCGCGGATGCAGCGGCCTCGTTCGCGGAGCCGGACGTCCGCGTCGTGCGCGGCCAGCCTACGGAAGCCGAGGTGGCCGCTGTGATAGCCGTTCTGGCTGCCCGGGCTTGCGCCGCTACGGCGCTGGCTTTGGCCGCGAGACCAGCAGCTGCGAGCCGTTCCGAATGGTCAAGCAGATCGCGGCTGGTGCGGCACCCGATGACAGCCGGTCCAGGCGCCTGGCGGCGGAGCGCCCTTCCCGGATAGCACTGTCCGCGGCAGCGCCCCTGCTCACTAGACTCCTGGCAGTCGACAAGGAGCCGTTTTCGTGCGCAAGGTCCTCATCGCCAACCGAGGCGAGATCGCCGTCCGGATCGCCCGTGCGTGCCGGGACGCCGGCCTCGCCAGTGTCGCTGTGTACGCCGAGCCTGATCTGGACGCACTGCATGTGCGGATGGCGGACGAGGCCTTCGCGCTTGGCGGGCAGGGCGCGGCCGACAGCTACCTGGACATCGCGAAGATCCTCAAGGCAGCGGCCGAGTCGCGGGCGGATGCCGTGCACCCCGGCTACGGGTTTCTCGCCGAGAACGCGCAGTTCGCCGCGGAGGTCATCGCGGCCGGGCTGACCTGGATCGGCCCGCCGCCTCCGGCGATCGAGGCGCTGGGCGACAAGACGGCCGCGCGGCTGATCGCGCGCCGCGTCGGCGCGCCGCTCGCCCCTGGTACCGACGGGCCGATCAGCGGGCCTGACGAGGCGATGGCGTTTGCCTCCGAGCATGGGCTGCCAATCGCGATCAAGGCCGCCTTCGGCGGCGGCGGGCGCGGGCTCAAGGTGGCGCGATCGATGGACGAGGTCGCCTCCCAGTACGAGTCGGCCGTGCGCGAGGCCGTAGCGGCGTTCGGCCGGGGCGAGTGCTTCGTGGAGCGCTACCTGGACAGGCCACGGCACGTAGAGACCCAGTGCCTGGCCGATGCGCACGGCAACGTGGTCGTGGTGTCCACGCGTGACTGCTCGCTGCAGCGCCGCCACCAGAAGCTCGTCGAGGAAGCCCCGGCGCCATTCCTGACCGCCGGGCAGGAAGCTGTGCTGCGGTCATCGTCGAAGGCCATACTCGCCGCGGCAGGTTATGTGGGGGCCGGTACCTGCGAGTTCCTGGTCGGGCAGGACGGCACCGTGTCGTTCCTGGAGGTGAACACCCGTCTGCAGGTCGAGCACCCGGTCACCGAGGAGGTCAGCGGCATCGACCTGGTGCTGGCGATGTTCGACATCGCGGACGGTCTGCCGCTCCGATTCGACGATCCGCCGCTGCGCGGGCACGCGATCGAGTTCCGGATCAACGCGGAGGACGCTGGGAGGGGGTTCCTGCCCGCGCCAGGAAGGCTCTCGGCCTGGCGAGCGCCCTCCGGGCCCGGGGTGCGGGTGGACTCGGGTTATGCCGCCGGCATGACCGTGCCGCAGATGTATGACTCGCTGATCGCCAAGCTGATCATCACCGGGGCGTCCCGTGAGCAGGCCCTGGCCAGGGCCCGGCGCGCGCTGGCCGAGTTCGAGGTGGGCGGGATGCCGACCGTGCTGCCTTTTCACCGGGCGGTGGTCAGCGATCCCGCGTTCACCAGTGAGCCCTTCAGCGTGCACACCAGGTGGATCGAGACCGAGTTCGCCGGGAACATCCCGCCGTACGCGGTCGCTGACGATGGCCAGGGGACGTGGGGCGAGGGCGGCGCCGGCGTTGGCATCGGCGCCGGTTTCGGTGGCGGTGCGCGTGAACGGGTCGTCGTCGAGGTCAACGGCAAGCGGCTCGAAGTGGTGTTGCCTGGCTGGCTGGCGAGCGCCGGGGCTGGTGCCGGGCCCGAGGCTGGGGTGGAGCCGGCTGGCAGGTCCAGGGTGCCGGGCAGCGCGCGGCGAGGCGGTTCGAGGCGGGACGGTCCGAGGCGGGGCCAGGGTGCGGCTGCCAGGACCGATGTGCTCCTCAGCCCGATGCAGGGCACAATCGTCAAGATCCTCGCGGAGAACGGACAGCGAGTCCAGGCTGGAGACACGATCGTGGTACTCGAAGCCATGAAGATGGAGCAGCCGCTGACCGCGCATAAAGATGGAACTGTCAGCGAGCTAGCTGTTCACGTCGGGCAAACGGTCCCGGCAGGACAGGCGATCTGCCGCCTGGCGGACTGATCCATGGCCCGGCTGCCCGGCGACCCGGGGCCGATTCGGTGGCTGCTGTTCTCGCTCGGATTCAGGCTGCCCGAGGAGAACGCCGACTGGGTCAAGCACGAACTGACCGACGCCGGCTGGCGGGCGAGGGCAGTCGTGCGCCATCTGGCAATCATCATCCCTGTCTGCGCGATCGTGGCGGTTGTGCTGCTGGTGTGGTTGCCGTCCCCCGCGTGGCTCGCCGCCATGATGATCATCCTGATCCTGGCCGGCAGCGTCTTTACCGTCACGGCCTATGCGGATGACATCAGGGTTACCCGGTTGCGGCAGCACGGTTTCGAAGCACCCGACGATCCGGACCTGGGCCGCCCGGCTCACTAAACCCGCGCGGCAGGGGCAAACTAGGTCAGCGGGTCGGCTGGTTGCATGAGGCGGCGAGCCGCCTCCGTGATGCTGCCGGTCAGCGACGGATACACCGCGAAGGTGTGCGCGACGTCATCGACGCTCAGCTGTTGCTCGACTGCCAGCGAGACGCTCAGGATCAGCTCGCTGGCATGCGGCGCGACGATCACGCCGCCGAGTATCCGGCCGCTGGTCCGCCTGGTGAACAGCTTGACGAAGCCGTCGCTGAACCCGTCCATCTTGGCACGTGCGTTGGTCGCTAGCGGCAGCTTCACCACGCGCGCGTCGACCACCCCGTTGTCGACATCGTGCTGGCTCACGCCGACGTTGGCGATCTCCGGATCGGTGAAAGTCGTCGCCGCGACGTGCCCGAGCCTAAGCGGCTGGACGGCCTCGCCGAGCGCGTGCCACATCGCTATCCGGCCCTGCATGGCGGCGACCGAGGCGAGCATCCAGATACCCGTGCAGTCGCCGGCCGCGTAAATACCCGGCGCTGAGGTTCTCGATACCCGGTCGACCGTGACGAAGCCGCGCTTGTCGACATCCACCTTGGCCTGGTCGAGCCCGATGTCGCTGGTCAGCGGGATCATGCCGACAGTCAGCAGGCAATGGGACCCGTACGCTGTGCTGCCGTCGGCCAGCGTGACCTCGACCCCGGTCTTCGTCCTCCGGGCTGATGTGGCACGGGAGCGGCTGAGCACGTTCATGCCGCGCCGGCGGGACACGTCTTCGACGACCATCGCCGCGTCCGCATCCTCGTTGGGCAGCACGTGGGCACGCGAAGAGATCAGTGTCACCTGCGATCCGAGTGCCTGGAAGGCGCTGGCGAACTCGGCGCCGGTCACGCCCGAGCCGACGACGATGAGCTCGGCTGGAAGCTCATCGAGGTCGTAGATCTGCCTGCTGGTGAGCAGCCGTTCACCGTCAGGGATGGCCTCGTCGAGGATGCGAGGACGCGCGCCCGTCGCGATCAGGACAGTGTCGGCCCGGATCTCGCGATCGCCGACCGTGACGACGCCCGGGCAGCTCAGCCTGGCCTTCCCGGCGATCACATCGACGCCTTCCGCCGCCAGCCTGCCAGCGACGTCGGCGGACTGAGCCTCCGCCAAGCCCCGGATTCGCGAGTATATCCGGGGCGCGTCGGCCCTGGCCTGCGTCAGCCCGCCACCCGCAGCGCCCTCACCCGCGGCGCCCTCACCCGCTGGCGCCGGGCCCGCCTGGTCAAACCTGATGCCCAGGTCGTAGGCGCCGTCAAGCGCCGCCATCATGCTTGACGTCGCGATGAGCGTCTTCGACGGCACGCAGTCGGTCAGGACGCAGGCGCCGCCGAGGCCGCTCTCCTCGATGATGGTCACCTGGGCGCCAAGCTGCGCGGCGACCAGAGCGGCTTCATAGCCGCCCGGACCGCCGCCGATGATGACGATACGCATACGGTGCTGACTCACGTTGTCCCATTCTGTCGTACCACCGCCCGCCGCCGGTGCCGGGCCGCATCCTGGACGACGCGGGACGCGCAGCGACGCGAACTCGTGCACACTCGCCCCCGCGGACTCGTACGCTATGCAATCGTGGCGTTGTACGCGGCCTACGGCAGCAACATGGATCCGGCGCAGATGCTTGAGCGCTGCCCGCACTCACCTCAGGCCGGCATCGGCTGGCTCGAGGGATGGCGGCTGACCTTTGGCGGTGAGGATCTCGGCTGGGAGGGCGCGCTCGCCACGGTCGTCGAGGACTCCGACTCGCGCGTGTTCGTCGTGCTTTACGAAGTCTCCGAAAGCGACGAACAGGCACTCGACCGCTGGGACGGGGCGACGCTCGGCTATTACAACAAGGTCAAGGTGCGGGTCTCGGCGCTTGAAGGGGACACGCTCGCCTGGCTGTACGTGCTGAACGACTACGAGGGCGGCCTGCCATCGGCTAGGTATCTCGGCATCGTGGCCGACGCCGCAGAGGCAGCGGGCGCCCCGCAGGACTACGTCAACTGGCTGCGGACCAGGCCGTGCGCATCGGTCGGACCCTAGCGGAGGCTGACGAACAGGCTAGCGGACCAGAAAGCAGACCGCGAATCCGATGGCTGGAAGCACGATCGCGAGCACCGGGGGCCAGGACCAGCCAGCCGCCATCACCTCGGCCGGCCCGGCCGGCGGATGCGCACTGGCTACGTCGTCGGCGGTCAACGGACCCGCCGGTAGCTCCGGCGCATTTTCCCTGGTACCGGTCGCGCCGGCAGCAACGTCGGGCGCGGCGCCGGCCGCATCCGCTACGGCACCCGAGTCATCTGAGTCCGCGCCGGCAACGTCATCGATCGAGATCTCGACATCGTGCACGACCGACTTGAAGCGAGCCTCATCGGACAAGACCGCCAGCTCGCGCGCCATGATCTCGACCGTCGTCAGCCTGGCGATCGACTTGGCCTCATGCGGCAGCGCGGCGTAGCCCGAGGGCCGGTTGCGCTTGCCCTGGTCCCACTGCCAGGCCCGGAGCTGAGCCCTAGCCCGGGCACGGCGCGGCGAGGCCAGTGCCCAGGTGTAGACGGTCTTGTCCTTCTTCGGCGGCCGCCGCGCGCACTGCACCTCGACCGAGTCGGCCAGGTAGATGCCGTGTACCGCGACCCACGGCACCTTGACTGTCCGGAACGGGTTGCGCACGGTCAGCCCGCGCTCGTCCGCTATCACGACGGGCCATAGCGTGCAGGCATAGACGAAGCCGCAGATCGCGAGCCCGGCGAACGCGATCTTGAGCGAGATGAACTCGTGGCCCTGGATCGCCAGGTCACCAAGGCTGATCACGATGATGCCAACCCAGCCCCACCAGATCACCTGGGGACCCGTCATGCGGAAAAGCCGCTTGCCGTCGGCGGTGACCCGCCCCGCTGTCGTCGGTGGCGTGCCAGTAGACCTGGTTTGCTCGTTCGGCATGGACACCTTCGCCAGTGCTCTAGTCAGCTACTCAGGCAGGCTGCTATTCGCCCTCCGCACTACAATATGCGCGAAGGCGCCCGCCCGGCTCCAGCCGCGGCCCAGCTGCCGCGCAGCTGCAACCGTTACGTTGCCCAGCCGCAACAGATCAATTCGTTAATAAGGGTCCAGCAAGCGTCACATCGTCGGCTGAGGCCGGCGCCGGCGCCCGGGCTGGCGTCTGCGCATGTCCCGACATCGGGCCGACCGACGGAACATCACCGCAGCCATCGCCCAGCGCGGTCATCGCGGTAGCCGCCATGACCTTGATCCCGACTCCGATGCAGCGCTCGTCTACGTCGAACATTGGCTGGTGGATGTCGAAGTCGTCTACCGATCCTGGCCGCCGGGTCCCGAGCCGGAACAGGCTGCCGGGAATCGACTCCAGGTACCAGGCGAAGTCCTCACCGCCAAGGCTCTGCGGCGCCGCGGCCAGCGCGTCGGGGCCGAGCACGCGATCAGCGGCGGCCGCGATCATGGCGGTGCTCACCGCGTCGTTGACCGCCGGCGGCACGCTGCGCACGTAGCTGAGGTCTGGCGTCACGCCGTAGGCGCTGGTTACCGACTCCACCATGGCCTTGAGCAGTTCGGGCGCCGCATGCCAGGCGCTGTCGTCCAGGCAGCGCACCGTGCCCTCGACAACGCCGATGTCCGGGATCGCGTTGGCTGCTGAGCCAGCGCTCACCCGGCCCCATACCAGGCTCAGCCCGGATCTCGGGTCTATCCGGCGCGAAAGCGCGGCAGGCAGGTCGGTGATGATCTTGCCGAGCGCGTAGACAAGGTCGGCGGTCAGATGCGGCCTGGCCGTATGCCCGCCGGGCCCGCTGAGCTGCACCTTGATCTTGTCGCAGGCAGCGGTGATCGCGCCGATCCTGGTGCCGACCTTGCCGACGTCCAGCTTCGGGTCGCAGTGCAGCGCGAAAACCCGGTCGACCGATGAAATGCCGCCAGCCGCCAGCACGTCGAGCGCGCCTCCTGGCACCTCCTCGGCGGGCTGGAAGATCAGCCTGACCTTGCCGGGCAGCGCACCGGATGACGCCGCCCGCGCCAGGAACAGCCCAGTGCCGAGCAGCACGGTCGTATGCACGTCGTGACCGCAGGCGTGGCAGGCACCAGGGTTGCGTGACCTGTAGGTCACGTTCTTTTCATCCACGATTGGCAGCGCGTCGATGTCCGCGCGCAGCGCGACGACTGGCTCCTCGGCGGCACCGCCGCCCACGTCGACGATGATCCCGGTGCCCTTGGGCAGGATCGCGGGGCGCAATCCGGCGCCTTCGAGCCGCAGCCCGATCTTCCGCGTGGTCCGGTGCTCTGAGTAGCCGATTTCCGGATGGGCGTGCAGGTCCCGCCTGAAGTCGACGAGCTCCGCCTCATGGTCGGCCAAGAAGGTGTCAAGCTCGCCGGCCAGGTCATGCTCAATCATCCGCCGCCTCCCCCGTGGCAACGACAAGAGCACGCGCGCATAGATCCCTCCAGCTAAGGATGACGGCATGGCTCCGGGCAGCGAACATCGGGGTCAGCGCGAGGCGCTGCCCGTCCCGGTCATGAGCCCAATCGGCTAGGAGCTTGTCCATTCGATCCTTCACGCTGTCGTATCGCGGCCACAGGGCTGCGTACCGGGCGCCGGTGCCGGGAATGACAAACGATCCGCGCTGCGTACTCACAACGCGAATCGCCTTCCATCCGCTGGATCAGCGCTCGTTCCAGCGGCACCTGCCCTGCGGTACAGCATTCATGCAGCCGTCATCGCGTTCGCGATCACACCTGCTGTTGTCAGGTCGCCTGCGCCTCGATAAGCGCTGATTACCGGCACCTTCGCTTGCATCTCACCGGCCGGCTGATGTGCCCGGCTTAGCTAAGCATGGTAGCGCCTGCCGCCGTCCGACGCGGACGTTGCCCGATTGTGACCGTCGCGGGACCAACTGCCCTGATCTATGCTACATTACACTACATATACTATTTCTACCTTTTAACAGATCTCCGGTCAGGGCGCCGAATGTTGGATGTGACGGTTAGTAGGCGTCAGCTGGCTTGTAAACGCCCCAGACTTCGCGCATCGCATCACACACCTCACCGATCGTGGCCCTGGCCCGCAGTGCCTCACGGAGCGGGTACAGGACGTTGTCACTGCCCGCGGCCGCCTGCCTGAGCGCGTCGAGAGCCCGGGCGACCCCGGCTGCGTCCCGGCTCGATCGAAGCTTAGCCAGTCGCCCGGCCTGCTCGCGCTCGATCGCGGGGTCGACCCGCAGCGGCGTGTAGGCCCGCCCGTCGCCGTCGGTGAACTTGTTGACCCCGACGACCACCCGCTTGCCCGAGTCGATCTCACGCGCTACCTGATAGGCCGATCGCTCGATCTCGCCCTTCTGGAAACCTTTCTCGATGGCGGCGACCGCACCGCCCAGGTCCTCGACCCGGCCGATCAGTTCAGCCGCCCTGTCCCTCAGCCGCGCGGTCATCGATTCGATCGCGTAAGAGCCGGCGAACGGGTCGACGGTCGCCGTAAGGTCGGTCTCGCTGGCGATGACCTGCTGGGTGCGCAGGGCGAGCCTGGCGGCGTGCTCGGTCGGCAGGGCAATGGCCTCGTCGTAGGCGTTGGTGTGCAGCGACTGCGTGCCGCCGAGGACAGCGGCCAGCGCCTGGATGGTGACCCGCGCCATGTTCACCTCCGGCTGCTGGGCCGTGAGCTGCACCCCCGCCGTCTGGGTGTGGAACCGCAGCATCTGCGATCTCGGGTCAGCGGCACCGAACTCGTCGCGCATGATGTGGGCCCACAGCCAGCGGGCCGCCCGGAACTTGGCGACCTCTTCGAGCAGCGTGCTCCTGGCCACGAAGAAGAACGACAATCTCGGTGCAAAACTGTCGACCTCTAGGCCGGCGTCGATAGCCGCGCGCACGTAAGCCTTGGCATTGGCGAGCGTGAACGCGATTTCCTGCACCGGCGTCGCGCCGGCCTCGGCCATGTGGTAGCCGGAAATCGAGATGGTATTCCACCGGGGAATGTTGGCCCGGCAGTAAGCGAAGGTGTCCGCGACGAGGCGCAATGACGGACCCGGCGGATAGATATACGTACCCCGGGCGATGTACTCCTTCAGGATATCGTTCTGGATGGTGCCGTTGAGTTTTTCCGCGGGCACACCGCGCTCGGCGGCGACCAGCTCATACAGGAGCAGCAGCACGGCGGCCGGGGCGTTGATCGTCATCGAGGTCGATACCTCGCCGAGCGGTAGCCCGTCGAGCAGGATGTGCATGTCGTCGATCGAGTCGATCGCGACACCGACCTTGCCGACCTCGCCGCTCGATCGCGTTGCGTCAGAGTCGTAGCCCATCTGGGTGGGCAGGTCGAAGGCGACCGACAGGCCCGTGGTGCCAGCGGCGATCAGTTGCTTGTACCGGCGGTTGGAATCGGCCGCGGTCGAGAAGCCGGCGTACTGGCGCATGGTCCAGGGCCTGGTGACGTACATGGTCGGGTAGACGCCCCTGGTGTAGGGGTACTCCCCTGGCTCGCCGAGATCGCGAACCGGATCAAATCCCGCCGCCGCGGCGGGCCCGTAGACCAGCTCGATAGGGTCACCGGATTCCGACATAGCCACCATGGCTTCCAGGTTACGACCCGCCAGCCCGTAACATGGCTGGCCGCGCCGCATGTTGCGCGCGACGGCCGGCGCGCCGTGCTGAACCGGTTTACGCCGGCGAGTTCAGATAGGCGAGGACGGCGAGGACGCGGCGGTGGTCGTTGTCCGATGGCGGCAGCCCGAGCTTGACGAAGATGCTCGTCACGTGCTTGCTGACACCCTTTTCGGTAATAAGCAGGCGCCGGGCGATGGCCGCGTTCGCGCGGCCCTCGGCCATCAGCGCGAGCACATCACGCTCCCTTGGCGTCAGCTCCTCAAGAGGCGCCCGGCGACGGCCGGCCAGGATCTGGGCGATTACCTCAGCGTCCATCGCCGGCATCCGGTGGCGCTATTCGGCCACAGCCTGGGCGCCGTCCTCGCCTATGAGCTGACCAAGCGCCTGGCAACGGCCGACGGCATCACAGTGACCCGGCTGGTGGTGAGCGGGTGTCCCGGTCCCTGGGTAGCTATTCAGCAGGGGTGAGCGGCAGGCCGTTGAGCGCTGGGCTGGTGCGGATGGCGGAGGCGTGCCGGCTGATCGCGGAGTTGACCGCGCGGGCCGGGCTGCCGGGCGTCCGGGCGGAGCGGCTTTTCTGGCAGGG
>DASTJM010000021.1:0-130821 GCA_035716545.1 Streptosporangiaceae bacterium | reverse complement strand
GGCCGGTTACGGGATGGCGAGCATGCCGTCGGTGTTGCCCTTGGCATCGGTGTAGAAGCCCACCAGCTCGCCTGAGTTGTTGATGCCGTTGATGATGGTGCTGCCGTGCCCGTTCGGGTCGTTGACCGTCCTGAACCCGTGCCCGGCCCGCCAGATGAATCCGAACGTGCTGTTACCGATCGTGTAAGCACCGACGACTTCGCCGGCCTTGTTGATGCCGAACGCCTGGGTCAGATCGGCACCTGGCTTGCCGAAAACCGTCATCTTGCCGCTGGCCCTGCGCAAGAAGGAGTTCACCTGGCCGGCGCCATTGGTGAAGAATCCGACGATGCTGCCGCCCGCGTTGATGGCTGTGGCGGTGACATTGGCCGAGCCATGGACATTGATCCTGGCGAACTTATGCGTCGCGGTGCTGAACCGGTAGCTGTGCGCGTTGCCCAGGGCGTCAAGGTAGAACCCGACCGCCACGCCCGCGTTGTTGATCCCCAGCAGCTCGTTGACCGGCGGATTCGACCGGCTGGCGGCGGGGAAGGCGACCCGGTGGTACTTGCCGCCCTTGAGGTAGAAGCCGGTGAACCCGTTGGCGAAGGGGTTCACCTTGTTCGACATGGAAAAGAAGCCGACCGTGGTGCCCTGGTCATTCAGGCTGGTCACTTCAGTCTGCGCCGACCGGGGAAAGTTCTCCGCCTTGTAGTTCGCCTGATGGTAGGGCGCCACGAGCTGGTAGCCCTTGTTAGGGTGCCCGTGCGCCCCTGAGCCGAAATACCCGACGATCCTGCCGTGGTTGTTGATCCCCAGAAGCTGGTTGAAGGTCGGATCGCTGCTGTTGTTCAGTTTCCTGAAGATGAAGCTCGCCGCGGGAGCGTTCGCGGCGGCCGCGGTGCTGGCCGACACCTGGGCATTGGCCGAAGCCGCCAGCCCGGCGCCGATGGCGGCGGCGACCACACCGGACCGCAAGATCCGCTGCGAGGTGCGGGTCCTGGTCATCGTGCACGGTCCTTTCTAGGGCAGGGTGCCGAACTCCCAGGCCGGCGACCGCTTTCCCACACTGTGCGGCATAGCGGTGCCAGATACAACGGCGAGCCAGCGCGCCCGGCCAGCCCGCCGACCGCGACACGGCCGCCGACCCGGCATGACACAACCGCTGACCGGTCATGACACCCTGATCTCGTGAGCGTGACGAGCGAGCCAGAGGGGCACGGTGCCGCCTGGGCACAGCAGCGGCGGCGAGGGAAGGAGGCGCCCCAGAGCGCCCAGGCAGCCGAACCGGACAGCAGAGCGGCCCAGGGCGACCCGGCGAGCGAGCAGGACAAGCAGGGCCGGGTCAGGGCCGAGACCATTGCCAGGCTCGAGCAGGCCATGAGCGCGCTCGGGACCGCCGCGATGACCTCCATGGATCAGCGGCTGACCTGGTTCCGTACGCTGTCTGCTGAGAACCGGTCCTGGCTTGGCCTGGTGGCGCAGGCGGGCGTCGCGGCGTTCGTTGACTGGGTCAAGCATCCGGAACGCAGCAGGCGAGCCGTCGCTGGCGAGGTCTTCGGTACCGCGCCGCGCGAACTGGCCAGGGCCGTGAGCCTGCAGCAGGCTGTCGAGATGGTCAGGATCATCGTGGACGTGGTGGAGAGCCAGGTCGACGCGCTCGCCGCGCCCGGCGGCGAGACCGAGCTGCGCGAGGCCGTCCTCAGGTACACCAGGGAGGTCGCGTTCGCGGCCGCGCAGGTCTACGCCAGGTCGGCTGAGGCGCGCGGTGCCTGGGATGCGCGGCTGGAAGCCCTGGTGGTCGACTCCCTCGTGCGCGGCGAGATCGACGAGAGCCTGCCGTCCTGGGCCTCGGCCCTGAACTGGCCGCCGGCCCCGGTCACGGTGCTGGCCGGCCATGCCGGCGGCAACGAGCCCGAGGGCCTGATCGACGAGCTGCGGCTGCTTGCCAGGCGCGCCAAGTTCGACCTGATGGCCGGAGTGCACGGGCACCGGCTGGTCGTGGTGCTCGGCGGCCAGGGCGACCCGATGCCGGTAGCCAGGCAGCTAGCCTCCAGGTTCGGCCCAGGTCCGGTTGTCGTCGGGCCGGCCGCGCATAATATCGAGACGGCGGGCGAGTCGGCACGGGCCGCGCTAGCCGGCCTGCGGTCGGCGCCAGCCTGGCCCGACGCTCCCCGGCCGGTGCTCGCCTCGCACCTGCTGCCCGAACGTGCACTCGACGGCGACGAGGGCGCCCGCGCCGAGCTGATCGAGCACATTTACGAGCCGCTGTTCCGGGGCGGTGCCGCGCTGCTCGACACCGTCACCACCTACCTGGAGCAGGGTCACTCACTTGAGGCGACAGCCAGGATGCTGTTCGTGCATCCCAATACGGTTCGTTACCGGCTACGCCGGGCGACGACTTTGACTGGTTTCAACCCTGGTGACGGGCGTGGGGGTTTCGCGCTATGGCTGGCCGTGGTCTACGGCCGGCTGGCCCGCGAGAGAACCTAGTTTTGTAGGGTACCTACAGGACCGTGCGCAAGAAGTTCGTAGACTTTTCTATTCGTATGGTGGACTCCTACAGTGCAAGGTAAGAAGATGCTCGTGATCGCCGCGCCAGGACAGGGTGCTCAAAGTCCTGGGTTCCTCTCCTCCTGGCTGGAGTTCCCCGGCATTTCTGAGCGTATCGGCACCTGGTCTGAGCTGGCACGCTGTGATCTGGCGAGATACGGCACGGTCGGTGACGCCGGCGAGATCAGGGACACCGCCGTCGCGCAGCCGCTCCTGGTGGCCGCCGCCCTGTCGGCGGCGACGGTGCTCGGCGTCATGGCCAGGCCGGACTGCGGCATTACAGCCGGCCACAGCGTCGGGGAGCTCTCCGCCGGCTCGATTGGCGGCGTGCTGAGCGCCGACGATGCGATGCGCCTGGTAGGCGTCCGCGCCCGGGCCATGGCTGAGGCGGCATCAGCCGAGCAGACGTCGATGACCGCTGTGCTCGGCGGGGACGAGGACGAGGTGCTCGCCGGTATCAAGCGGCACGGGCTGACCCCGGCCAACATGAACGCCGCGGGTCAGATCGTGGCCGCCGGCACCGTCGGGCAGCTCGCGGCGTTCGCAGCCGATCCGCCGCCGAGGGCCAAGCTGCGGCCGCTGTCTGTGGCCGGCGCGTTCCACACCGCCCACATGGCGCCGGCCGTGACCGCGCTGTCGGAGGCAGCGGCGGCTGTGACGGCAAGCGACCCGGTCATGACCGTGCTGTCGAACAAGGACGGCGCCGCGGTCACCAGCGGCAAGGACTGGCTCGAGCGCATCGTGGCCCAGGTCAGCGCCCCGGTCCGGTGGGACCTGTGCATGGCGTCTATGGCGTCTATGGACACGACGGCGTTCATCGAGCTGCCGCCGGCCGGGACGCTCACCGGCCTGGCCCGCCGTGCCTTGCCAGGCGTCAGGGTGCTCGCGCTCAAGACACCCGCCGAACTTCAGTCAGCCAGGTCAATCCTGGCCGAGCATGCCGGCAGTCACGCAGACAGCTACGCTTCACAACCCTGACCTGCGCCAGCGCCGCGCCAGGCAAGCCGCCAGCCAGCTACGTCGATCACGGAAAGGCAGTAACACCGATGCGAACTCATCAAGGCACCGCAGGCGCACGAGTGCTGTCTTTCGGCGGCTATCAGCCGGCCAGGATCGTGACCAATGACGAGCTCGCGGCGACGGTCGAGACCAGCGACGAGTGGATTCGCAGCCGGGTAGGGATCGCGAGCCGCAGGCTGGCCGGCCCAGACGAGACCGTGGCCGACATGGCCGTCGCGGCGGCCGGGAAGGCACTGGCAGGCAGCGGGCTGTCGCCCTCCGACATCGACCTGGTGATCGTGGCCACCTGCACGGCCGAGGTGATGATCCCGAACACCTCGGCCGTGGTAGCCAAGCGGCTCGGCATCGCCGCGCCGGGCGCCTACGACCTCAACGCCGCCTGTGCCGGGTTCTGCTACGCCCTGGCCAACGCCAGTGACGCCGTGCGAGCCGGGTCAGCGACGTACGTGCTGGTGATCGGCACCGAGAAGCTATCGCAATGGGTGGACTGGACGGACCGGTCGACTTGCATCATCTTCGCCGACGGAGCGGGCGCCGCTGTGGTCGGCCCATCGGATGACAGCGACGACCCTGAGCCCGGTATCGGCCCGGTCGCCTGGGGCAGTGACGGCGACATGGCGGACAAGATCTACGTCAAGGACCGCAACTCGTTCATATTCCAGGAGGGCCAGTCGGTCTTCAGATGGGCGACCACCGCCTTGCATCCGGTCGCGCTGCGAGCTTGCGCCGAAGCGGGGATCGATCCCGCTGAGATCGATGTCTTCGTGCCGCATCAGGCTAACCTGCGGATCATCGAGGCCCTGGCGCGCAAGATCGGCGCGCCGCAGGCCAAGGTCGCGACCGACATCGTGACCGCGGGCAACACCTCGTCGGCGTCGATACCGCTCGCGCTGTCCAGGATGATCGAGCAGGGCGAGCTGTCCAGCGGCGAAAAAGCCCTGCTCATTGGCTTCGGCGCGGGGGTGTGCTACGCGGCGCAAGTGATCACGATACCCTGACCTGCGCTTTGTCTAACCGGGCAGTAGAAACGCAAATAACAACACCGTGGAAGCGACACACAAGGGAGTTCCGGAAATGGCCATGAAGCAGGAAGAGATCCTCGCCGGGCTCAGCGAGATCATCGACGAGATCGCGGGCGTGCCGGCCGATGAGGTCACCGCAGACAAGACCTTCGTCGACGACTTGGACATCGACAGCCTGTCGATGGTCGAGATCGCGGTGGCCGCGCAGGACAAGTTCGGCGTGGAGATCCCTGACGACCAGCTCAAGGACCTGAAGACGGTCCAGGACGTCATCAACTACGTGGAGCGCGCCTCGGTATCGGCCTGACGCCGCAGGTGTCCGCGCGGCTGAGGTTCGACGAACAGAGGAGCACGAGAAGTGGCCAATGCAGCGACTCGGGTCGTCATTACCGGTATTGGCGCGATCACACCAGTTGGTGCTGATGCCCCGGCTACCTGGCAGTCCATGCTCGCCGGGCGCAGCGGTGTGCGCGCGCTGACGCAGGACTGGGCGCAGCGGGTGCCCTGCCAGATCGCGGCACCCGCGGCAGCGGAGCCAGCCACGCTGATCGACCGGGTGCAGGCAAGGAAGCTGGACAGGTGCGAGATGTTCGCGCTGATCGCCGCCAGGGAAGCGTGGGCGGACGCGGGCAAGCCTGATGTGGACCCTGAGTTGCTCGGCGTCGTGGTGGCGAGCGGCATCGGCGGGATCAGTTCGACCCTGTCCGCCTATGACACGCTCAGGGAACGGGGCTGGCAGCGGCTTTCGCCGTTTACCGTGCCCATGCTGATGCCGAACGGCTCAGCGGGCTGGATCAGCATCGAGTTCGGGGCGCGGGCCGGCGTGCATACGCCGGTCAGTGCCTGCGCCTCCGGTGCCGAGGCGATCAGCTACGGCATCGACATGATCAGGTCCGGACGCGCGGAGGTGGTGATCGCCGGGGGCACCGAGGCTGCGATCATCGAGCTGAACATCGCGGCGTTCGCCGCGATGCGGGCGCTTTCGCTGCGGAACGACGAACCCGAGCGAGCGTCCCGGCCATTCGACAAGGGCAGGGACGGATTCGTGCTCGGCGAAGGAGCCGGCGTGGTCGTCCTTGAGTCCGAGAGCCATGCCGTCAGCCGTGGCGCCCGGGTCTACGCCGTCGCGGCCGGCTCCGGCTACTCCTGCGATGCTCATCACATCGCGCAGCCTGACCCCGAGGGCGGCGGCGCGGTACTCGCGATCAGGCGCGCGCTCGCCAACGCCGAGGTCTCGCCCGAGCAGATAGCGCATGTCAACGCTCACGCGACGTCAACGCCGGCTGGCGACGTGCTCGAAGCGCAGGCGATAGCGGCGGCGCTTGGCGACGCGGCCGACGGCGTGATCGTATCATCGACGAAGTCCATGACCGGTCACCTGCTTGGCGGAGCGGGAGCAATCGAGTCGGTGGCAGCGATTCTCGCCCTGCGCGACCGGATGGCGCCGCCGACGATCAACCTGGACGACCCTGAGGAAGGCCTCGGCATAGAGATCGCGGTGAAGCCCACCGAACTGCACCAGCGCGGGCCGGGCCCCATGGCTGTGCTCAACAACTCCTTCGGCTTCGGCGGCTCCAACGTTGCCGTCGTCTTCACGGCGCCCTGACGACGCCTTCGCCGGTTCGCACGGGTCATGGCAGGATGTGGCCATGAGCGATGAGCGGATCGAAGTGCGGCGCCTGATCCCCGCCGGGCCGTCGGCGATCTTCCGCGTCCTCAGCGACCCGCAAGGGCACGTGGCCATCGACAGTTCCGGCATGCTGATGTCGGCTGACGGGGATCCGGTCAGCGCCGCCGGCGACAGCTTCGTGGTGCACATGGACCGCGAGGCACTGAACGACTACCCGCTCGGCCGGTACGACGTGACGGTCACGATCCGCACGTTCGAGCGTGACCGCGAGATCGCCTGGACGATCCTCGGCCAGATCAGGCCGCAGATCGGCCACGTCTATGGCTACCGGCTCGAGCCGGCCGACGGCGGCACGATGACCACGTCCTACTACGACTGGTCCGGCATCGACCCGAAGTGGCGAGAGGCGGCCATCTTTCCCGTCATTCCCGAATCAGCGCTGCGCGCCACGCTCGGCATCTTGGCCCGTACGGTGCGCCGAGGCTATCCGGGCAGCACGTGACCACTGCGTTCGTGCTCGGCGGCGGCGGCCTGCTCGGCGCTCACGAGGTCGGCATGCTGATGGCGCTCTCCCGGGCCGGCATCATGCCCGGCCTCGTGGTCGGCACCTCGATCGGCGCGATCAACGGCGCTTTCGTGGCGGCGGACCCGGCCGGTGCGGCCGAGCGGCTGAGCGAGCTGTGGAACGGCGAGGCGCTGCAGCAGGCATTCAGCGAGACGCTCTGGGGCCGGGCCGTCAGGCTCGCGCGGTCGGGCACCCATCTGCACGACATCGAGCCGCTCGGGCAGATGCTGGCCAAGAGCCTGCCAGCCGCCGAATTCGACGATCTTGAGCTGCCGTTTCACTGCGTGGCCGCGAGCATCGAGAAGGCGAGCGCGGCCTGGTTTTCCCGCGGCCCTCTCATCCCGGCCGTGCTCGCGTCCTGCGCGGTGCCCGGCCTGCTGCCGCCGGTGGAGATCGACGGCCAGCACTTTTTCGACGGCGGGCTCGTGGACTCCATTCCGGTCGGCCGTGCCGTCGCGCTCGGCGCGAGCACCGTGTACGTGCTGCAGGTGGGCCGGATCGAGACCTCGCTGACCGTTCCCAGGCGCCCGTGGGAAGTCGGGCTCATCGCGTTCGAGATCGCCAGGCGGCATCGGTTCCATGAGGAGATGTCGGCGCTTCCCGACGGCATCACGGTGCACGTGCTGCCCACTGGCGGGAGTCGCCGCAACCCTGATCTATCACAATTGCGGTACCGGGACAGGACAATGGTGCAAGAGAGCATAGAGCGCGCCTGCGAGGCATCCGCGAGCTATCTCGCCGCCCGCGAAAACCCGCCCCCGACGACTCGGGCCTGACCCGCGAGGAGCGGCCATGCTGCCACCAAGGCTGATCCGCAGGATGGTACTCGCGCCGCTCGCCATCGTGGTGGCGCTGGCCGTCATCGTGCTTTTCCCGCTGCTCGCCATCGTGAGCCTGGTATTCGGCTGGCTGGGGCGGAGCCGCCCGAGCCGCACGAGGGCGCTGCGGCTGCTGTTCTTCGCGCTCGTCTGGCTGTTCGCCGAGACCGCGGTGCTCTTCATGTGCCTTGGCCTGTGGCTCGCCAGCGGCTTCGGCGGCCGGCTGCGAACCGAGCCGTTCGCACGACGCCATTACGCTGTCATGCGCTGGTTCCTTGACTCGATCTACGACGCGGCCAAGCGATCGTTCGGCCTGCGCATCGAGGTCGAAGAGCCTGAGCTGACCGATGGCGAGCTCGCCGCCAGGCTCGCCAGGCCGGTGATCGTGCTCAGCAGGCACGCGGGCCCGGGGGATTCGTTCCTTCTGGTGCGCCAGCTGCTCAGCGAGTACAGACGCCGCCCCAGGGTGGTGATGAAGGCGTCGATGCAGCTCGATCCTGGTATCGACGTGGTGGTCAACCGGCTGCCGAACGTCTTCATCAACCACGCCAAGGCCGGCGACCGCGTCTTCGTCGAGCAAATCGAACGCCTCGCCGCCGGGCTGGATCAGCACGGCGCCCTGGTCATCTTCCCCGAAGGCGGCAACTGGACACCGGGCCGCTGGCAGCGCGGCATCGGCAGGCTCGAACAGCAAGGCCGCGACGACCTGGCGGAACGAGCGCGTCAGATGCCGAACCTGCTGCCGCCGCGCAGCGGCGGCGCATTCGCCGCGATCACGGCGTGCCCGGAAGCCGACGTCATCTTCGTCGCGCACGCGGGGCTCGACCGTGTCGTCAGCGCGGGCGACGTCTGGCGGAATCTCTCAGTCGGCCAGGCCATCCGCGCGAAGTGGTGGCGGATACCAGTGGATCAGGTGCCGCGCGAGCTGGACCACGAAGCCCAGCTGCAGTGGCTCTACGGCTGGTGGGAGCACATCGACGCCTGGATCTCAGAAAACCGCCCGGCCGCGGCCGCCCCGGTGACCTAGCCGGTGGCGTGCAGCCACCGCACTGGCGCGCCAGCGGAGGCATGCCTGAACGGCTCTAGCTCGGCATCCCACGGCTCGCCGAGAAGCAGTTTCAGCTCGGCGTCGAGCGAGCCGCCGAGCGCAGGGTGACGCGGTCCGTGCAGCTCACGCAGGCCGCCGAGCTGCTCGCCAGAGCCGCGGGCCAGCGTCATGACGGCGCGCAGCCTGTTTTCGCTGATCATGATGTCGCCGCAGGCACTGATCGGGGCGCTGAACATGCCGAGCTCAGGCGTGCAGCTATAGCGGATCGCGTCGCAGCCCGGACTCGCCTCTTCGGTTACCTCGAATCGCAGCAGCTTCCAAGTCGCCAGCGAGGAGGCGATCTCGCCGGACAGGCCCGGCCGTCCCTGCCAGGCCAGCTCGGTGCGAACGGTGCCTGGCGAGGCCGGCTGGTCGACCCAGGCCAGTTTGACGGGCACCCCGAAGATCCCGGCAACTGCCCACTCGATGTGCGGGCTCAGCGCCGGGGGCGCAGAGTGAATCTGCAGCACGCCGCGAACGGTCACTAGACCTCCCTGCCAGCCGGACGAGGTACGTCTTCCCCAACGAACCTCAGCCGCAGGTACGGCCGTGCCATAAGCGGCCGGGCGAACAGTCAGCCGACCATCGGTACCGCTGACTATAGCCACCGGGTGCTGCTGATACTCCAGGGACATTGTGCAGCACGCAAGCTCCCGGCACCAGCACCTCCCCGTACTGCGTGGCGAGCACGCCAAAGGTGGCGGCCGTTTTAACAATCCTTGCGATCTGGTGGCCGGTTTCGCGGGCTGGCGTGATGAGATGAAGGCGTGACCCCGGCTCCGCAGCCACAGCAATCACAGCGGTCGCGTAAGTCGCAGGCGACGCAGCTCGGCCGGTCGGGTCTTGACGCGGACGGGTTACTTGTCGTCGGCGAGATGTACGGCCTGCAACTCGATCACCTCGCCACCGCGCTCGCGGTAGCTGACCGGCGGGTTACCGCGCTTGTCACCAGGTGGAGCGGGGCCGGGCTGGCCGAGGCCGGCCGGCTGGGCCCGGGACCGCGCTGGGTCTGGCTGACCAGGGCAGGGCTCGCCGCCTGCGGTTTGCCCTACACCGCCGCCGCGCCTGCCTTGTCAAGGCTGGCGCATCTGCGCGCGGTGACAGCCGTCCGGCTGGCGCTGGAAGCGGTGCCCCAGTTCCGGGCGGAGGGCGCGTACTGGCGGAGCGAACGGCGGCTTCGGTCCAAGTTCGGCCGCAGGCTCGGGTTGCGCGAGCACCTGCCAGACGGCGAGGTGCACTGGCCGGACACGGCATCGGTCCCGTGGGCTGGCGAATGCTGGGCCATCGAGGCCGAGCTCACGCCCAAGACGGTCAGCCGGACCTCCGCGATCATGCGCGAGCTGCTGGCACGCACCGGCGACTACGGAGACGCGGCCTTCAAGGCCGGCCAGCCGCGAAGGCATACCCGCGCGATCTACCTCTGCGCGCCGGCCGCGGTGCCGGTGGTCACCAGGGCGAGGGACGAGCTAGGAGAACTCGCCGCGCGAGTCGAAATCCGCTTCCTGCCCGCGTCCGCGGCGTGGCCTGATCGCGCCGGGCAAGACCGGCGTGGCCGGACGGCGGCACCCCAGGTACCGGCCGTTCCACCGGAGAACTCATGATCCGCCGGTGGCTGAGCTTGCTGATCGCGCAGGCACTCTGGCGCTGGACGGTGCGGGCCTGCGGCTTCCTGCTGGCCGTCGCGGTCGCGGTGGCGGGCGCCCCGGCGACCCTGGTCGCGGCCGGCGCGTTCGGGTTCGCGTGGTGGCGGAGCTGGCAGCCTCGCCAGCTGCTGATCACGGCGAGCTGGTGCGGGCCGATGGTGCTCGCGTGGCTGGCCGCCGCCGCGACGTCCGGCGGCCTGGCCGGGGCGCTCGCCACGCCGTTCCGCGCGTGGGCGGCGTTCTGGCAGCTCGCAGTGGCTGGTGAGTACCTGCGCGCGGCCGCCACGGTCGCACCCGCGGCTATCCCGGCCGGGCTGCTCGCCGGCGGCGCTGCCTGGTCCTACCGGATCGGATCGCTGCGTACCGGGGCCGGCGGACGGTCACCGGCCGCGGCGGCTGAATTCGACCAGCGGCAATGGCGGCACCAGGTGCGGTCGGCGCGCGCGAGGATCTCCGCTCCGGCGTCGGTGCCCTTGACAACCCGGGATGAATTACTCGTCGCGGGAGCTGTGATCAGGACGGTCAGGCACCGGGCCGGGCCGGTCGCCGCCATCGGCTACGGGCGGATGCGCTCGCATCAGGTCGTCGTGGGCACGACCGGGACAGGCAAGACCACGTTGCTGCTCAGGCTCTGGGCCGGATTCCTGGCCGGCGGCCTGTCCAGGCACGCTGCCGGGCTCGGCGCTCCCCCGCTGCTCGTCGTGCTGGACTGCAAGGGCGGCTCAGATGCCCGCCGCGTCGCTGACCGGGTCAGGCGGGTACTGCGCGAGGCCGGCGCCAGGTCGACCGCCATCTGGCCCGACGAGGCCAGCCTGTCGCTGTGGACCTTGCCGCCTCGCCAGCTCACGACGACGCTGGTGGATCTCATCGAGCACGGGACTGGTTCGGCCGCCTACTACGCCGACGTGATGGAGGCGCTGGTCGGGCTGGCCGTCGAGGCGCCTGGCGGACCGCCAGCGAACAGCAGCGACCTGCTGGCCAGGTTCGAGCCTGGCTGGCTGCCGGCTGCCTATGCCGGCGCTGGCACGCCCGCCGACCACGCGCTGATCAGGTCGGCATCGGTGCACCTCGGCGATGTGGCTTTGCGGTTCCGCACCCTGCTGCGGCGGCTGGGGCCCGGCCTCGATGGCCCTGGCGGATTCGCGGACGCGGATGCCTGGTACTGCATCCTGGAGGGCACGGACCAGATCTCCGTCGCTGAGGGACAGGCGCGGGCGCTCGTCGACCTCCTCGCCAGCTTCGCTGTGCGCGGCCCGGTGAAGCGCGAGATCCTGCTCGCCGTCGACGAGTTCAGCGCGGTCTCCAGGCGGCTGCCGATCTGGCAGCTGTATGAGCGGGCTCGGTCGCTCGGGCTCGCCGTTCAGGTGTCGGCGCAGTCCTGGTACGGGCTCGCCGCCACCGACGATGAACGCCACCGGATCGTCGCTGCCGCCGAAGGCGGCATCTGGCTGCTCAGGACGCCAGAGCCGGAACCGATCGCGGCTCTGGCGGGGACCCGGACGGCAGTCGGGACCAGCAGGCGGTTGCGGCGATACCCGTTCTGGTCGCATCAGGGGACCTCGGTAGCGCGTGAGGTGCCGGTGGTCGATCCGAACCTGATCAGGAGGCTAGACGTCGGCCAGGCCGGCTACATCTACCGGGGCGGTGTCACCTACGTGCAGGTCAAGCGGCTCGTGGCCGCGCCAGCGGTGGTGGCGGCCACGCCTGCCTCTCCCGAGCCTGGCGAGCGGGCGGCCGCGCCCGGGCGTCACGGCCTGCCAGTGCTGCCTGATGTGAGCTCGCTGCTCGATGCCGCGTTCGGCTCTGTTTCAGGTCCCGGCCGGCTCGGTGCCGCGGACGGCTGAGATGACTCCGGACCCGTTCAGCCTGCTCGGACTCGCCGCGACCGGCGACATCACCGACGACGACGTCCGCGCGGCCTGGCGCAGGGTGGCCGCCGCGACGCACCCCGACCGAGCCGACGGCGGCGATCCTGAGCGATTCGCGCTGGCCGCCGCCGCCTACACCGAGCTGCGGACGAACTTCGGCCGAGGCGAGGCGAGAGCCGCGATGGCCTCTCCCGGCCCCGCGGTTGCCGGCCGCCGCAAGCCTGGGTTGCCGGGCCGGCCCTGGCTGCGGAGGCTGCGCGGAGTGCGCATGGTGCGCGGAGTGCGCGGGGTGCGCGGAGTGCGCGGGGTGCGGGAGCGGCTCATTGCGGGCAGGCTGCTGATCAAGATCGTTGTCGCGTCCGCTGCCGGAATAGCCGGGATACTCGCCGCTGGCCAGGGACCGGCTGGTCCGGCCCTCGCCATCGGCTCGGCAACCTGGCTGATCGTGACGACCTGGCATGACGCGCGCAGCCGGTAACATTCCGCTGTTGCCTGTCCCTGGCGTATCTGCGGTCAGGCTTTGCCAGCCCCGACCGCGGCGTCAGCAGCAGCAAGTGGCGCCATGCTGCCCAACCCCGGTCCGGCGCGCGGCCATCCGCACGTCAGCGCTAGCAGTCAGCCGCGCTCCGGGCCGGCGGCGACCGGGCGCTGCGGGTCATAGGACCAAGCCGACCAGGAGCCGACGTAAAGCGCGCCGCGCAGCCCGGCAAGCTCGAGTGCGAGCACCTGATGCGCGGCGGTGACGCCTGATCCGCAATAGGCTGCGATCACAGGTTCGCCGCCAGGGCCGGCCGCATCGCCAGCACCGCGATCAGGGGCGGGCAGCCCGAGGCCGGCGAACCTGCGAGCCAGTTCGCCCGGCGCCCGGAACAGGCCGTCCGGATCAACGTTGTCCTTCGTCGGAGCGCTGATCGCACCCGGGATGTGCCCGCCGACACGGTCGACGGGCTCGACTTCGCCGGTGTACCTGCCGGTCACGCGGGAGTCCAGCAGGTAGCCGGACCTGGCGAGCCGCCCCGCTTGATCGTCGTCGATGACGGGCATGCCGCCGGTCTTCAGGACGGCGAAATTGCCGGGCGCTGGTCGCTTGACAAGCTTGGTCAGCGGCAGACCGCTGATCGCCCAAGCCCGGAACCCGCCGTCGAGCACTGTGGCCCGCGCGTGTCCGTAGTAGCGCAGCATCCACCACAGCCTGGCCGCTACCGTCGAGTCGCCATCGTCGTACGCGACCGCAAGCTTGCCCTCGTTGAGGCCGGCGGTCCGCATGGCCGCCTCGAACTTCGCCGGCTCCGGCAGCGGGTGCCGGCCGCCCGCGCCCGGCCTGCCTGACAGTTCGGTGTCCAGGTCCACGAAACGTGCGGTCGGCAGATGTCCGCCCAGATAGCTTTCGATTCCCGGCGGGCCGCCTAGTCTCCATCTCACGTCGAGCACGACCGGCGGGTCCGCCGAGTCCAGCAGCGCGGCAAGCTCATCGGCGCGGATGAGCGGACTGGGCGGCTGACCTGAATGCGGGCCGGGCTGACTGATTCGCGGCTGTCCCGACTGATTCGACACTGTGGACAACCTCCTGGATTTTGTGGACAACCAGGCCGACGGCGGTGCGGTTCCCGCAGCGGCCTGTGGACAAACCTGGGATCAACTCGGGATCATCACCGGGTCATCGCGGGATCATCACCGGATCGGCTGCCTGACCTAGCCCACAGTAACCGTCAGCAACGGCACAAGCTGGTCAGACTGGGTGAGCGAGCCGTGAAAACCGACCATCGCCGACTCGCCAGGCTCAGATTTACCCGCCACGACCGCCGTCGGGCAGCATGGCGCGACGATAACGTCGCCGATCCTGAGCAGGAAGGCGTCATCGACCGGGCCGAACCAGCCATCGGTCACGGCCTGCTCCCTGCTTCTCACCCAGGCGCGCTCGCCGAGCACGCCGCTCCATGTGGCGATCACGTCCCCGGCCGCGCCGGGGCGGCAGTAGAGGTGGCGGGCCCGGGCCTCGCCGCCCACCAGCGTGACGCCATCCCGCAACTCGGGCACCGCGTCGATGTCGACGCGGTCTGCCTCGGGCACGTCAACCATCCCGTGGTCCCCGGTCACGTGCAAGGTTGTGCCGCGCGGGAGCGCACCAGAGAGCTGCTCGGCGAGCTTGTCCACGTGTGCCAGCTGGTACAGCCAGGCATCGCTCGTGCAGCCCAGGCTGTGCCCCGTGGCGTCAAGGCCGCCGTAGTACACCTGGACAAAGGCCGGAGAGCCTGCGGCAAGAGCCGCCGCGGCGCGCGAGACGAGAGCGCCGAAGGTCCCGGCCGGCAGGTACTCCGCGCCGCGCATCGCGGCTGTCGAGAGGCCAGAGCCGTCAAAATGCCCAGGTGCCACGCGAAATGCCCTGACCCCGGCTCGGGTCGCGCGCTGGAACACCGTCGAGCCCGGCTGCCAGGCCAGCGGATCGACGCTGCGGTCCCAGCGCAAGGCGTTGAGCAGCTTGGGCTTGTCCGCGTCGGGCACGCGCACCTGATAGCCGAGCATTCCGTGCAGGCCCGGCGGGCGCCCGGTGCCGAGCGAGGCCAGGCTCGTGGCCGTGGTTGCCGGGAAGCCCACCGTCAGCGGTGCCGAGGTCATGGCGATCTCGGACAGGAAAGGCGCGGCCGCCGGATGCGCCCGCAGCAGTTCCCAGCCGAGCCCGTCGACAAGCAGCAGGCAGATCCGCTGCGATGGGGCAAGCTCAAGCGGATTGGGCTCATCTGGCAGGCCAAGCGAAGCCAGCATCGACGTGGCGAGAGCGTCAAGTGAGGTCTCGCCGTATCTCGGTACGGTCGGCTCGGCTCTCTGAGCGATCACGGCTGCGTTGTCATGTGTCGTCACGGCTGGGCGATCGCGACTACATCGTGGCGGCGGACAAGGCGTTGGCGAAGGCCAGGACCTGGGCTACTGCCTCAGCTCCGTCCGCCGCTTCGCTGATCCGCATCGTCACGTCGTCTGAGGTCATCGCGCCGGTGTAACCGTGATCGGCCTCACAATGCTCGTCGCCGCAGTGCGCGGGCTCGAGCTCAAGGTGCCGCAGCGAGTTCCAGCCAATGGTCAGCACGACCTCCGATGGCATCGTGACACCGCGCTGATAGCTGGCCGGATCCGGGATAACCCTGGTCAGCGCGACAGAAGAAACCCTGGAGCAGCGGATCGCCTCGGTCGAGGTCTCCGCTTGCGGCCGGGAGTCAGGCACGTTCTCATCGGCTGGGTACTCGTCGGTATGCGAATACACCAGCCTGGTCGGTGTAAGGGCGAGAACCGTCATATGCCGCCGCACCTCCATGCCGGGGTCGAAATGCGCGTCATGATGGACGAAATAGGAGATGACTGGCTCGTCCCCGATTGCCGAAAACATGGCATCGGCGACAATCCCCGGGTAATAGCCGCTCCGCTCGATCGCCGACAGCATGTCGTCGGCTGAGGCTGTGGTACTCATCCCCCCATCCTGCACCGCCGGGCGGACTCACTTGCGCGGTGGTAGCAAATCAGCCGGCCGATTGCAGGTGAGATCCGGTCGCCCGGCCGGCAAGCTCGGCGACAGCAAGGTCGATGAGGCGCTCGGGGACGGGCTCGGGCAGTTCCATCGCCCCGGCACCCGCGGTCGGCCTCGGGCGCTTGGGTTGCCGTGCCCCCGCGCCTCCGCCCCGGCCGCGGTAGACCAGCAGCCCGCTGGCCGCATCGGGCACGGCGTCAAGCGCCGCCTGCACCCGCGGCAGCCCCCGGAAGATCTCCCACTGCTCGTCGCTGGCGAAGCACACCTCGAAGACGACTCCGGACCTGTGCTCGACCCAGGTCCACTCGATCGCCCCCGACGTGATCGCGGCCTCGGTGATCACCTGGCGATGGGAGTCTTTCCACAGCAAAGCTGCCTGGATTCGCGAATCGAACACTTCGATAGACCACCACTCAGCCATGCCAACAAGGCTATCCCCGCCTGGTCTTTTTGGCGTTTCGCCGTTGGCATAATGCCTGCGGCCCGGGCGGCCTGGTCGTGACCGGAAGAGCCGAGCGCGGCCTTGATCCGCGCCGCGTAACCAGCCGCCTCCTTTTCTGAGGTACGGTAGCGTGTCGGCGTGGCAGTGGACGGACGCAGGCACGTACTGGCCATCGGCGGCATGCGCGGGATGCCTGACCTCGGCTGTGCCGAAGACGGCAGGCCCTTGCTAGTCGACTACGCAGCGCGGCTAGCTGGGGCTACTGTCCCGAAAATCTGCGTGATCAACACAGCGTCGGGGGATGATCCTGGCGGCTACGTGCGGACCTACAGCGCCCTGCGCGCACTGCCAAGCAAGATCAGCCACTTGCAGCTTTTCCCGATGCCGAACGTGGCCGATCCCGCCGACTTCCTGCTGGGCCAGGATGTCATCTTCGTGGGCGGCGGCAGCGTCGCGAACGCGGTCGCCGTCTGGCGGGTTCACGGCCTGGACACGATCTTGCGCCAGGCATGGGATGCGGGAATCGTGCTTTCCGGCGTCAGTGCCGGCGCGATCTGCTGGTTCGCCGGTGGCACCACCGACTCGTTCGGCCTGCCATTGCGGCCCTTCACGTCCGGACTCGGCATGCTGGCCGGCAGCTACTGCCCGCACTACAACAGCGAGCCAGGTCGCCGCCCGCTCTTTCGCGCGCTCGTCGCAGACGGCAAGCTCGACCCGGGTATCGCGTGTGACGATGGCGCAGCCGCGCATTTCATCGATGATTCGCTGGCCGAGATCGTCGCGGATCGTGCTGACGCCCGCGGCTATAAGGTCGAGCCGGCTGGCGACGGCACTGCGTCGGAGACAGTCATCCCGGCCCGCCTGATCGACTCCTGACCCGCGTCGATGCATGTCCCTCCGGTGCCGTGCCGGCGACCGTGATACCGGGTGCCGGCTCGGCGGATGCTGCCGGGCCGCCCGGCTCCGCCCGGTTTGGTCATTTCTCTGCCGTCTTGCCTGGTTGCGGACACAGCAGGCGGTTGGCCAGGGTAGGCTCCGTATCGGCTAACCGGCCCTCCGCCGCGACGCCGCGTATCGGGGTGGCTCGTGATCTCCGGAGACCGGTCATGCTAACTGTGCACAATTTCTCGTATGGCTTGCTGACGCCTGCGCTCGCGTACCTGATGTCGTTCGTCGGCTCGTTCGTGGGACTGCGCTGCACCAGCCGTGCCCGGGCCTGCACCGGTTCGGCGCGCCGGGGCTGGCTGCTGGTAGCCGGCATCTCGTTCGGCGTCACAGGCATCTGGGTGATGCACTTCATCGCAATGCTCGGCCTGTCGATTCCTGGCCAGGTCATCAGGTTTAACGTGCCGATCACGCTCGGCAGCATGCTGACCGCGGTCGCCTTCGTCTTGCTCGGCCTGATGATCGTGGGCTTCGGCCCCGCGACCAACTGGGCGCTGGTGCTCGCCGGAATCGTCACCGGCATCGGCATCGCCGCCATGCACTACACCGGCATGGCGGCGATGGAAGCACAGATGCGGATGACGTACAACCCGCTGCTTTTCGTGGCTTCGGTCATCGTCGCCATCGTGGCCGCGACCGCGGCCCTCTGGGCGGCCCTCCGGCTGAGCACCGTCTGGTCCACGCTCGCCGCCGCCGCGATCATGGGCGTGGCCGTCAGCGGCATGCATTACACCGGCATTGCCGCGATGCGCGTCTACTCGGCTCCGCCTGGCACGATGTCGATGAACGGCGCCAACGCGACGGCTTTCCTCCTGCCGCTGATCATCGGCGTGAGCGTGCTGACGTTCGTGCTCACGGCGACCATCGCGCTGTCGCCGACCGAGGCTGAGCTTACCGCCGAGGCCGACCTGATGCGCCGGATCGACGACGTCCGAGCGCAAGCGCAGGTGCCCGAGTTCCCGCTTGCGATGAGCACGGCCAAGCGCGAGCGCCGATGGCGCCCGCCAGCCGCGCGGCAATTAGACCCGCACCCGGCGATCGCTCTCGCAGTGGCATAGCACAATGACCGGGTGACTACAACAGACTCGCGGGGTGGCTGGTTCCTGCTGGTCTACCGAGTTCCGTCCGAGCCAACCAGGCTGCGTGCCGCCGTCTGGCGGCGGCTCAAGAGTCTTGGCGCCATCTACCTCCAGAATTCGGCGGCGGCGCTACCAGCCAGCACGGCTGCCGAGCGAGCACTGCGCAAGCTGCGCAGCGAGATACTCGACATGTCCGGCACGGCGACGCTCTTGTCCTGCTCGGTCCTGGCTGGCGAGGCGGAGATCAAGGCCGCGTTCCAGGCCGCGAGGGACGACGAGTACGCGGAAATTTCCGACAAGTGCGATGATTTCCAGGCGCAGGTGCGCAAGGAGTACGTCGCGCAGCATTTCACCTACGCCGAACTCGAGGAGAACGAAGTCGACCTCGTCAAGCTGCGCAACTGGTTCGCGAAGGTGACCGACCGCGACGTGTTCGGCGCGGCCGGGCGAGCCTTGGCGGAGCGGGCTATCGCCGGGTGCGAGCAAACACTCGAAGAGTACGCCTCCAGGGTCTACGCGGAGGAAGCCGAGAGCCGCTAGCTGCCGCGCGCATCTAGCACGCCCGCGTTTCACGACATCACAATGTCACATAAGGCACACAGGCCACGCAAACCTTGCCGCCCGGCCCACTTCCAGCGCGGGCGTCCGCGCGGGACCGGCCAGGACGCCAGCACGGGCCTGCCGCGCTAGCTCTTGCGGACGGCGCGCCAGAGGCTTACGGGCAGTAGCAGGACCAGAGCCACGGGCACCAGCCACCACGCCGGGACTTTGGCCGCATGGCTGAGCGCGTAAGTAATGATCAGGGCGATCGCGACCCCGGCGGCGACGATCCAGTCGTCGCCGATCACGAAGTCGTAGATGAACGCACCGAAAGCCTTGACCTTGCTCACAGCCTGACCTCCGCAGCGCGATCGGGCACGGCGACGACCTCGGGCTTGCCTGATGAGCCGCCCCGCCGTAGCGCGGCGACGAGCATCAGCGCGAAGACGGCGATCGCCGGAACGATGACGAGGAGGGCGGCATCAGAGCCCGGCCAGGATGCCCCGGCGCCTTCTGCGCCCCAGAACGTGCCGAACGCGGTCAGCATGATGCCGACGACGAACTTCATCGTGTTCTCCGGCACCCGCGCCAGCGGGGCCCGCACGGCCAGGCCGGCGAGCGCCACCACCACGACCGCCGCCAGCGCGGCTACCGCGGCGAGCGGGATGTCGCGGGCGTTGCTGCCGAATGTCAGCGCGATGAACACGACCTCCAGGCCCTCAAGCAGGACGCCCTTGAAAGACAAGGTGAACGCATACCCGTCAGGAGCCAGCCACAGCCGCCCCCGCGTCGCGGTCCGCGCGGCCGCCAGCTGCTTCTTGTAGATCGCGTCCTCGTCATGCAGGTCCTTGTGACCGCTGGCCCGCAGGATCGCCTTGCGCAGCCACTGCAAGCCGAAGACCAGCAACAGCGCCCCGACGACGAGGCGCAGGGCTTCAAGCGGCAGCTTGGTGACCGCCGGGCCGAGCACGGCCGTGATGACCGCCAGCACGAGCAGTCCGGCGAAGAGGCCGTAGGCCGCCGACCGCCAGTCCCGCGCGGTCCCGGCCGCGAGCACGATCGTCGTGGCTTCCACGGCCTCGACGGCGCAGGCGAGGAAGACCGAAATGAACAGAACGACCCCGGCTCCCACCAGGCACCTCCCAGCCAGTCCCGGCTAGCGCGCGGCTCCTCCCCCGGCTAACGCGCGACTCCCCGGTGATTGTAACAGCCGTCAAATTCCTGTCCTGACGGCTGTTAGCGCGACAGGCTAGCCGGGGAACGCGAAATGCGGCCACTAGCTAACTTGAGCGGTTCGGCCTACCATGCGGCACGTGGCGGGGCTATACGGAACGACCAAGCGCCTGCTCGTCGGGCGACCGATGCAGAGCGAGAACCTGGGACATACGCTCCTTCCCAAGAAGATCGCGCTGCCTGTGTTCGCCAGTGACGCGCTGTCCTCCGTGGCCTACGCGACCGAGGAGATCCTGCTCGTCCTGTCGGTCGGCGGCCTCGCGCTGCTGCACTACACGCCCTACATCGGCGCCGCCGTCGCGCTGCTGATGCTGGTCGTCGTCGCCTCCTACCGGCAGAACGTGCACGCCTACCCCTCAGGCGGCGGCGACTATGAGGTCGCGACCACCAACCTCGGCCCGCGCGTCGGCCTCGCCGTCGCCAGCGCCCTGATGGTCGACTACACGCTCACGGTCGCCGTGTCAGTCTCGGCCGGCGTGGCTAACCTGGCCTCGGCGTTCCCCGTACTCAATAGCCACGTCGCGCTCCTCGCGGTGATCACCGTCGCGATCATCGCCGTGATGAACCTGCGCGGCGTCCGCGAGTCGGGCACGGCCTTCGCGATCCCGACCTACGTTTTCATCGGCGTGGTCTGCCTCATGATCATCTGGGGCGTGGTCAGGATCGTCTTCGGTCACCCGATCATCGCCGAGAGCGCCGGCCTCCACGTCCCCGCTCAGGGCACCTACACCGGATTCCTGCTGGTCTGGGTGCTGCTGCGGGCGTTCTCCTCCGGCTGCACCGCCCTGACGGGCGTCGAGGCGATCAGCAACGGCGTCCCCGCCTTCCGCCAGCCCAAGAGCAAGAACGCCGCCACCACGCTCGCCCTGCTCGGCATCATCGCGGTCACCATGTTCGCCGGCGTCACCGCGCTCGCCCTGGCCAGCCACGTCCACATGATCCCCGGCCATACCGAGCGCACCGTCATAGCCCAGGTGGGCCGCTCGGTCTTCGGCCCGAACTCGCCGCTGTTCTACCTCCTGCAGTTCGTGACGGCACTGATCTTGGTGCTCGCAGCGAATACCGCTTTCAACGGCTTCCCCGTGCTGGCCTCGATCTTGTCCAGGGACGGATATCTGCCGCGCCAGCTGTATAACCGCGGCGACCGGCTCGCGTTCAGCAACGGCATCCTGCTGCTTTCCGGCTTCGCGATCTTGCTGATCCTGGTGTTCGACGCGTCCCCCACCAGGCTCATCCAGCTCTACATCATCGGCGTGTTCGTCTCGTTCGTGTGCAGCCAGACCGGCATGATCCGGCACTGGAACCGCCTGCTCAAGACGACCACCGACCCGGCCCGCAGGCGTCACATGATGCGGATCAGGGTGATCAACTCGGTCGGCGCGTGCTTCACCGCGGTGGTGCTCGTCATCGTGCTGTTCACCAAGTTCGTCAGCGGCGCCTGGATCGTCGTGTTCGCGATGCCGGCGATCTGGCTGACCATGCGCGGGATCGCGCGGCACTACGGCAACGTCGCGGTCGAGCTCAAGCCACCCGAGAACGAGGCGATCACGCTCCCTGCCAGCAACCGCGCGATCGTGCTGGTCTCTAAGCTGCACCTGCCGACGCTGCGGGCGCTCGCCTACGCACGGGCCACTCAGCCGAGCCACATCGAGGCGGTCACGGTCAGCGTCGACAATGCCGAGACCGAGCGGTTCAAGGCCGAGTGGGAGCGCGCCGATCTGCCGGTGCCCCTCACCGTGGTGGCCTCGCCCTACCGTGACATCACCGGCCCGGTCGTCGCCTACGTGAGCCGGCTGCGCAGGGAAAGCCCGCGCGACGTGGTCACGGTCTACATCCCCGAGTATGTGCTCGGCCACTGGTGGGAACAGGTCCTGCACAACCAGAGCGCGCTCCGCCTGAAAGCCAGGCTGCTTCTCTTGCCTGGCGTGGTCGTGGCCAGCGTGCCTTACCAGCTCAGATCGGCGGCGAGCATCCCGGCGGTCCCGCAGCCCAAGGGACTCGGGCTCGCCCTGCCGAGCAACGAGAAGATCCAGGCAGCGGAGTTGCAAGCGCACGTGGCCACGGTGAAGGCGACACCGATCGCGCAGACCTCCGATCGCGACGTCGCGATCGTCTCCGGCACGCTCCGCGCCGTGACCGTCCGCCCGAGAGGGAGCAGCCCGGCCCTGCACGCCGACCTGTGGGACGGCTCAGGCAGCGTCACGCTGGTCTGGCTAGGGCGCCGGGAGATCCCAGGCATCGAGCCGGGCCGGAAGATGATCGTCAAGGGCAGGATCGCCACGATCCGCGGCGCGCAGACGATCTTCAATCCCGACTACGAGCTCAGGCCGCCCGGTGAGGTTACTGATTCAGTGCAGGTGAACCGGTAGCCGATGCCTGGTTCTGTCAGCAAGTAGCGGGGCCTGGACGGGTCAGGCTCGAGTTGGCGCCGCAAGCGCGCATGCAGACGCGGAGATAGTGACCTTCGGCCTGCTACTGCTGCCCCCCCAGGTCGGCGAGCAACTGCTTCCGGGTGACGAGCTTCTCGCGGTGCCGCACGAGCATTTCGAGCAGCCGCCATCCGGGGCGGCGAGTCCCGACGCGCCGCCAGCGGCGGTGCCCCCTAGTCCGGCCGATGAGCCGGCACCACAACCCGTTCACCTTCTGGGCGCAGGACAGGGCCGAGAAGCCCGCCGCGGCGAACCAGCCGCCGGCGGTGACGAACAGCGCGCGCCGGGCTCGGCGATGAGGGCGACCGCCGCGACAGCGACCGCGCAAGGCAAGAGCACCCAGCCGGCCGAGAGCGCGCCGCGGGTGGCGGCAGCGAACGCGCCGGTGACCGGGAGAGCCGCGAAGCCGAAGGGAAGCGCGTAGACGGCCGCGATGGCGCGCATGCGGTGAGTTCCCCTGTACCCGGGTCGTGAGTTCTGGGCGTGTCGTTGTCATGTGCCTGCCAGTCCACGCCAGGAAGGGCCGGATCTCTGTGATCTTGACGGGGTCTTAACAACCGACCAGCAAGAATTGCCGCGCCGTTAGCGGCGGGTAAGGCTCGTCGCTGAGCTGGCCTCGCAGGCACTAGGCTCAGATCCGTGACAGCTACGATTGTGACGACTACCTTGCCCGCCCGAGAAGTCAGTGCCGACGTTCTGGTGATCGCCGTCAGCGAGGGTCCCGATGGCCCCGTGCTTGCCAGCACCGTGCGCGCTGAAGGCGCAGACGATGTCGATGCAGCGCTCGGCGGGGAGCTGATAAGCATTCTCACCATCTTGGGTGCGACCGGCAAGGCCGAAGAGATCACCAGGGTGCTGTCCGGCGGTAAGCTGGCCGCGCCCGTCATCGCCGCCATTGGTCTCGGCAAGACCTCAGATGCCGAGGCGCTGCGGCGTGGCGCCGGGGCGGCCGTTCGCGCGCTGGCATCGGGCAAGGCCTCCAAGATCGCGCTCGTCCTGCCCGCGTCCGATCCCGCGACCGCCGAAGCGGTCGCGCTCGGCGCGCGGCTTGGCAGCTATCACTTCGGCCGGTACACGGGCAACCACCACAAGGCGCCTGAGCTGACGATCGTCGCGTCGGGCGACGTGTCCGGGGCCGTGAGCCGCGCTCAGGTCATCGCCGACGCGGTGAACCTGGTCAGGGATCTCGTCAATACCAGCCCGTCGCACCTGTACCCAGAGACGTTCGCCGCCGAGGCCGGCAAGGTCGCCGGCGAAGCCGGCCTGGAGATCGAGGTACTAGACGAAAAGGAACTGGTCGCTGGCGGCTACGGCGGGATCTCAGGCGTTGGCCAGGGATCGGCGCACCCGCCCCGCCTGGTCAGGCTCGCCTACAAGCACCCCGAGGCGACCAAGACCGTCGTGCTCGCCGGCAAGGGCATTACGTTCGACTCCGGCGGACTGTCGCTGAAGCCGCCCAAGGGCATGGAGACCATGAAGTCCGACATGAGCGGCGCGGCCGCGGTGCTCGCGACGCTCAAGGCCATCGCGGCGCTCCGGCCGGCCGTCAACGTGGTCGGCTACCTGCCGCTGGCCGAGAACATGCCGGGCGGGCTCGCCCAGCGCCCGTCTGACGTCATCACGATCTTCGGCGGTACCACCGTCGAGGTGCTCAACACCGACGCTGAGGGCAGGCTCGTGCTGGCCGACGCGCTGTCCAGGTCAGGCCAGGATGCACCGCACCTGCTCGTCGACGTCGCGACGCTTACCGGCGCCCAGATCATCGCGCTCGGCAACCTGGTCGGCGGCATCATGGCCAACGACGACGACGTGCTGCACGGCGTCGCCGCCAGCGCCCGCAAAGCCGGTGAGGCGATGTGGCCGATGCCACTGCCCGAGGAACTGCGCAAGGGCCTGGACTCCAAGGTCGCTGACATCGCCAACATCGCCATCGAGCGGGACGGCGGCATGCTGGTCGCCGGGCTGTTCCTGCGCGAGTTCGTCCCCGATGGAGTCAGGTGGGCGCATCTGGACATCGCTGGGCCGGCGTTCAACAGCTACGAGGCGTTCGGCTATACCCCTAAAGGCGGCACCGGGGTGGCCGTCCGTACCCTGATCCAGATCACCGAGGACGTAGCGGACGGGCTGCTCTGAGCGCTTGCGCTGAAGTGAGCGGCCCGGGCGGAAGAATCGAGGAGTAACTAGTGACGCAGACCGGTAGCTACGACATCGTCATCCTCGGCGGGGGCAGCGGCGGGTACGCCTGCGCGCTGCGCGCCGCCGAGCTCGGCAGCCGGGTTCTGATGATCGAGCGGGACAAGGTCGGCGGTACCTGCCTGCACCGGGGCTGCATCCCGACCAAGGCGCTGCTGCACGCCGCCGAGGTGGCCGACCACACCAAGGACGCCGCGTCGGTCGGCGTCGTGGCCAGCTTCGACCACATCGACATGCCCGGCGTCAACCTCTACAAGGACAAGGTCGTCGACCGGCTCTACAAGGGCCTCCAGGGGCTCCTGGCCGGCCGGAAGGTCGAGATCGTGGCCGGTGATGGCCGGCTAGTCTCGCCGACCGAGGTTGCCATCGGTGAGCAGGTCTACTCGGGCGCCCACGTGGTGCTCGCCACCGGCTCCGAGCCGCGCAGCCTGCCAGGCCTTTCGATCGACGGGGTCAAGGTCATCACCAGCTACCACGCGTTGCAGCTTAATCATGTACCGTCGTCGGCGGTCATCCTGGGCGGCGGCGTGATCGGGGTCGAATTCGCCAGCGTCTGGCGCTCGTTCGGCGCCGAGGTGACCATCGTGGAGATGCTGCCACGGCTGCTGCCTCCCGAGGATGAGTCGAGCTCGCGGCAGCTTGAGCGGGCGTTCCGGCGGCGCGGCATCAAGTCGCATCTGGGCGTGCGGTTCTCTGAGGTCAAGGACGTCGACGCTGGCGTGCTCGTCACGCTGGAGGACGGCACGACGATCGAAGCCGAGCTGATGCTCGTCGCGGTCGGGCGCGGGCCGGTCTCGGCCGGGCTCGGCTACGAGGAAGCCGGCGTGGCCATGGAGCGCGGGTTCGTCTTGGTCGATGAGCTGTGGCGGACCAATATTCCGACGATCTCGGCGGTCGGTGACCTGACACCCGGGCCGCAGCTGGCGCATGTCGGCTTCGCGGAGGGCATCGGGGTCGCGGAGCGGCTGGCGGGGCTCCCGGTGACTCCGATCGACTACGAGGGCGTGCCCCGGGTGACCTACAGCGACCCGGAGGTCGCCTCGGTCGGCATCACGTCGGCGCAGGCCGCCGAGCGCGGCATCGAGGTCGACGAGGTCACCTACAACCTCGGCGGCAATGGCAAGAGCGTCATCTTGCAGACCCAGGGCAGCGCCAAGGTGATCGCGGCTAAAGGCGGCGGGCCGGTGCTCGGCGTTCACCTGGTGGGCGCCCGGGTCGGCGAGCTGATTGCCGAGGGCCAGCTGATCTACAACTGGGACGCGTACCCGGTGGACGTCGCCAAGCTCATCCATCCGCATCCGACCCAGTCAGAGGCGATCGGCGAGGCCCACCTGGCGCTGGCCGGAAAGCCGCTGCACTTCCACTCCTGAACTCACTGAACTCACTGAACTCACGACAAGCGATCACGAAGGAGTCAGCCGAAGCCATGTCGGTCTCCGTATCAATGCCGCAGCTTGGCGAGAGCGTCACCGAAGGCACTGTTACCCGCTGGCTCAAGCACGAGGGTGACCATGTCTCGGCGGACGAGCCACTGCTCGAAATATCGACCGACAAGGTCGACACCGAAATCCCGTCACCGGTCTCCGGCATTCTCCGCGGCATCACGGTTGCCGAGGACGAGACGGTAGCCGTCGGCGCTGAACTCGCGGTGATCGACGAGGACGGCGCAGCCCCTGCCGAGAGCGGCGCGGCGGCGGGTGCCGGAGCGGGTGCCGGAGCGGGTGCCGGGGCGGGTGAGGGATCCGGCTACCAGCAGCCTGGCTACGCGCAGGCGCAGCCCGCATACCAGCCGCCGTACCAGGCGCCGTCCCAGCCGGCCTATCAGGCGCCCTCTTACGAGCAGCCGAGCCGCGAGCAAGCGCCGGGCTTCCAGGGCGCAACCAGTCGGTACCAGTTCGCCGAACCTGAACCGCACGTCTACGACCCGAACCAGCACACGGGTTTCGAGCCTGGGGCCCAAGGCGCCGCGACCGCCGCGGCCCCCCCGCCCGCACAGCCGCCGAGCGAGCCGCGGGAGTACCGGGGCGAGCATGCCGCACCGCCTGCACCGGTCGCACCGCCTGCACCGGCCGCACCGCCTGCCCCGGCCGCACCGGCTGCACCGCCTGCACCGGCTGCACCGGCTGAGGCCGCCTGGACAGGGCTTGGGGAGGCAGGGCCAGGCGAGGCAGGGCCGGCGGAAGCAGGGCCCGGGGAAGCTGCCGCAGATGACCTGGCCGGAGCCAACGGCGCGGAGAGCCCGTACGTGACCCCACTGGTGCGCAAGCTGGCAGCCGAGCACGACATCGATCTCGCGAAAATCAGCGGGACTGGCGTGGGCGGCCGGATCCGCAAGCAGGACGTGCTCGAAGCTGCCCGCGCAAAGCGCGGCGACCAGGCGCCGGGCTTCGCCCAGCCAGCCCAGACCTCTCAGCCGGCTGCGGCTGCGGCTGCGGCGCCAGCGCGCCAGGCCGCGCCTACGGTCGCTCAGGCGACGGCCCCTGCGCCAGCGCCAACCGTCACGCCTCCCGCGCCAGCTCCCGCCCAAGCTCCGGCTCCCGCCCAAGCTCCGGCTCCCGCGCCAGCTCCGGCTCCTGCTCCGGCTCCCGCGCCAGCTCCCGCTCGCCCGGCTCCTGCCCCCTCGGCTCCGGCTCCCAGCGCGCCCGCGCCGGCCCCGCAGCCAGTTGCGGAGGTCGCGCCAGCCCCTGCCGCGACGCCGTCGCCGAAGCGCGGTACGACCGAGCGCCTGTCGCGGGCGCGGCAGGTCATCGCGACTCGGATGGTCGAGTCACTGCAGACCTCGGCTCAGCTCACCACCGTGGTGGAAGCCGACGTCACGGCCATCGCCAGGCTGCGCGACAAGACCAAAGCGGCGTTCGAGACCAGGGAGGGCGTGAAGCTTTCGTTCCTGCCCTTCTTTGCCCTGGCCGCTGTCGAAGCGCTCAAGGTCCATCCCAAGCTGAACGCGGTCATCGACACCGCGAACGGCACGGTGACCTACCACGACGCCGAGCACCTGGGGGTAGCGGTCGATACCGAGCGCGGCCTCATGGTGCCGGTGATCAGGAACGCCGGCGATCTCAATATCGGCGGGCTCGCCCGCAAGATCGCCGATCTGGCCCAGCGGACGAGGGCTGGTCAGGTGAATCCTGACGACCTGAGCGGCGGCACGTTCACGCTGACCAACACCGGCAGCCGGGGCGCCCTCTTCGACACCCCGATCATCAATCAGCCCCAGGTCGGAATCCTCGGCACCGGCACGGTCAACAAGCGGGCCGTCGTCGTTGACGACCCTGACCTGGGTGAGGTCATCACGGTCAGGTCCATCGTCTACCTCGCGCTCACCTACGATCACAGGCTCGTCGACGGCGCCGACGCGGCAAGGTTCCTCCTCACTATTAAGAGCCGCCTTGAGGAGGGCGCGTTCGAATCTGAGCTGGGCCGGTAGCGGCGAGGCAGGCGAGCCGATGCGGATCGCGATCTCCGGCGGGTCCGGCCTGATCGGGTCGGCGCTCGGCGCTGACCTGCGCCGTGATACGGCCGCTGGCGCCGAGGTGGTGCGCCTGGTCCGCGGGCCGGCCAGAGCCGCCGGCGAGATCAGCTGGGACCCGGTCGGCTCGGGCCTCGATCCGGCCGCTCTCGACGGCGTCGACGCGGTGGTGCACCTGTCGGGCGCGCCAGTCGCAGGCAAACGCTGGACGGCTGCCCGCAAGGCGCAGTTGCGCGCCAGCCGGATCGACTCGACGAGGGCGCTGGTGACGGCGATGACCGCCGCCAGCGCTCAGCCGGGCCCGAGCCCGAACGGCCGCGCCAGCCCAGGCGTGCTGGTTTGCGGCTCGGCTATCGGCTTCTACGGTGATACCGCGGGTCGGGTGGTGGATGAAAGCTCACCGCCTGGCACGGGATTCCTCGCCGACCTGGTGCGGGACTGGGAGGCCGCCGCGCAAGCGGCGGCACCGGCCGGCATCAGGGTGGTCAGTATCCGCAGCGGGATCGTGCTAGCCAGGCGCGGCGGCATGCTCGGACAGCTCATGCTGCCGTTCAAGCTCGGTCTCGGCGCTCGGATCGGCTCGGGTTCCCAGTACCTCAGCTGGATCAGCCTGAGCGACGAGGTACGAGCGATCAGGTTCGTGCTCGACCACGCCGAGCTCAGCGGCCCCGTGAACCTGACCGCGCCCACGCCGGTCACCAACGCCGAGTTCACCAGCGCGCTGGCGAGGGCGCTTGGCCGCCCGGCACTGCTCACCGCTCCTGCCCCCGTAATGCGCGCCGCGCTCGGTGAGGTCGCGACCGAGTTGCTCGGCAGCATCAGGGCGGTCCCGGCAAAGCTCACCGGCGCCGGCTTCACGTTCAAGCATCCCGATATCGCCACCGCCCTGTCCGCGATCGTCGCCTTGTAGCGTGCGGCGCTTGACTGCCGCGCAGGCGCGGGCCGAGTGGCCCACCCGCCGACACCGCGCCTACAGGTGGGGCACCCCGCTGTCGTTCTCGCAGCAGCGGGGTGCCCCACCTGCGCGAAGTTGCTTGAGCTGGGTGGTAGGAGTATCTCCCAGTTCCGGCTCGGTCTTGGCGGCTTTGATGAGACGCTCGAGCGGGCTGGTGCCATCTTCGGTGCCGAAAAGGGACACCCTCCAGAGCGAGGGCACCGGGCCCGTGCCTCCCTCGTACTTAATCACCTGGCCGATCGTGAGCTTGAGCAACCGCCTGGCCACATAGAGGGCGAGCAGGGCGATGGGCACCTCGATCGCCAAGGCCGATATCAGACTGCTGACGAAACCGGCCGTCCGCGCATCGAGCACGACGTCGAACCACGCGTCGCACAGCAGCAGGGTCGCCAGCACGATCAGGCATATGATCAGGATTTGACGTCGGCGCCATGCGGCCCAGCCGGTCACCGCGAAAGCGCCCAGCTCAGCGAGGTCGAACCCGACCCACGCGCCGCGCCAGCTGCCGGTTCGGTAAAAGGCCGGCAAACTGACGGCGAGGTAACCGATCCAAGCCGCGAGCAGGAGGCAGCCGCCGATGATCAAGACGAGCAGCAGGTCCCACTTCCAGCTGGTGCCGGGCTTGACGGCCGACCCCTGTTCGGCGTCGACAAGTTGGTGTAGCAGCTGACGCCGCTCATCCTCCGAGAGAGTCCGCAAGGCATCGGCATCAAACTTGTCATCCATTACTAAAAAGCCTAACTGACGTCGCCAGGATGCCAAGGGAAGCAGGGAGGCCATGGGAAGCAGCGAGGCCAAGGGAGGCAGGGAGGCCAAGGGAAGCAGGGAGGCCAAGGGAAGCAGGGAGGCTTTGGGAGCCCGGGAGGCCAAGGGAAGCAGGGAGGCAGGGAGGCCCCAAGGGAAGCAGGGAGGCCAAGGGAGCCCGGGAGGCCAAGGGAGCCCGGGAGGCTTTGGGAGCCCGGGAGGCTTTGGGAGCCCGGGAAGCTTTGGGAGCCCGGGAGGCGGCCGGGGCCGACCGGTGCGAGCCCTTCCGACCGGTGGCCGGCCGGTCGCGCACCGCGCGCGGCGCGCGTGTCAAGGCTGGCATACGCTTACGGATGTGGGTGGTGAACTAGTCTTCCTCCGCGCTGGCTTCGGTCCTGACGCGATGCCCTACGAGCAGGCACTGGCCTTGCAACGCGAGTTGCACGAGCTCAGGGTCAGCGACGCGATCCCTGACACCTGCCTGCTCCTTGAGCACGAGCCGGTGTATACAGCTGGCCGCCGGACTAGCCCGCTCGACCGGCCAGCGGGTGACCCAGGGGCACCAGTGCTTGACGTCGACCGGGGCGGCAAGATCACCTGGCACGGACCGGGCCAGCTTGTCGGCTACCCCATTGTCAGGCTGGAGGATCCGATCGACGTTATCGCTTACGTCCGCGCGATCGAAGAGGCCATGATCGGTGCCTGCGATAACTTCGGGCTGACCGTCGGCCGGGTAGGGGGCCGCAGCGGCGCATGGGTCACAGGCCAGCCCGACCAGCCAGGCGATCTCGGCCAGCCCAGCGAGGCCGGCCGGCCCGGCCAGCCCGGCGATCCCGCCCGGCCAGCCCAGGACCGGAAGGTTGCCGCGATCGGCATCCGGGTCGCTCGTGGCGTCACCATGCACGGCTTCGCGCTGAATTGCTCCAACGACCTGAGCTGGTTCGACCGGATCGTGCCGTGCGGAATCGAGGACGCGTCGGTGACATCACTGACCGCGGAACTCGCCCGGCAGATCACGGTCACCGACGCGCTCGATCCGGTCAAGCGCCATCTGGCCGACGTGCTCGGAGCCACCGGCTGCACCGAGGCTGGTTCCGAGGAGTTCCTGGCTGGCCGGACCCGGCTTACTGCCCTGACGACGTCGATACCCGGCTAGCTCGCGAGGCACTCACCTCGTGCGGCAAGAAGATCGTCATCCCCGATGACAGCGCACGCAGCGCGCCCGTGACTCGCCGCAGCCCGGACGACGGCAGATGGGTCTCAAGCTCATGCGGGGCAGTGAACCTGAAGGCGTCAAGCTCCTCTGCCTGCAGCACGATGTCGCCGCCGTCGCTGAGGCTGCCGCCGTCGAAGATGAAGTGCATGACCGGCCTGACGTCGGTGCCATGAGGCTGGGTCCAGTCGACCACGAGGCACCTGCCCGGCGGAATGCCGAGACCTAGTTCCTCTTCGACCTCGCGCCTGCACCCGTCCTGCGGCTGCTCGCCGAACTCGCAGATGCCGCCCGGCAGCGACCACAGGTCGCGGTAGTTCGGCTTCACCAGCAGCACCCGGCCGGCCGGATCGGTAATCAGCGCCCCCGCAGCGGCTACGACTCCGGGCAAGCTCGCATACCAGGTCTCGGCGTCGACGAAGCCGGTGCCGGCCATCAGGCAGCTCCGCCCAGGTGAGCCGCCACGTCATCGAAGGGCACAGCTAGCTGCTCCGCCCTGGCCAGGTCGCGAACGGTGACGGTACCGGCGTCGCGCTCGGCCTTGCCGTAGATGAGGCACCAGCGCGCGCCGCTGTCCGAAGCCCACTTGAGCTGCTTGGCGAGCTTGCCCGACGCGCCCAGGTACACCGAAGAACGCAGGCCGGCCGAGCGAGCGACCGCGGCAAGCGTGAACGACGCCGCCGCGAGATCCTCACCGAGCACAGGAACGGCGACATCGATCCTCCCCCGCCCGCCTGCCACGTCATCGGGCAGCATCATCAGGGCGCGCTCGATGCCGATCGAGCTGCCCGTGCCGGCGACATCCGGGCCGCCAAGCTCGGCGATCAGGTGGTCGTAGCGGCCGCCTCCGCCCATCGAGCCCGGCAGGCCCACGCCGGTGAGTTCCCAGATCGGCCCGGTGTAGTAGCTCAGCCCCCGCACCATGCGCGGGGTGAACTCGATCCGCCCGGCAGGCACCTGCGCGGTCACCAGCCTGCGCACCTGGTCGACCATGTCAAGCCCGGCCATGCCAACCTCGCTGCCCTTGAGTGCCGTCCTGATCCGGTCGATCGCGTCGGCCGCGGTCATGGCACCCACAAGCTCAGCCGCGGCAGGCTCAGCCAGGCCGCGCGCGATCAACTCGGAGATCACCGCGTCCGGGCTCAGCTTGTCCAGCTTGTCCAGCGAGATCAGCGTGGCCTCGCCGAGTTCGGCAGGCACGGCGAACACTTCGAGCAGCCCGGTCAGCACCTGGCGCGAGTTCAGCAGGATCTTGAAGTCCGTCAGGCCAAGGCTGGCCATCGCGTCGTGGTGCGCGCAGAGCACCTCGGCGTCGGCCAGCGGCGAGGAACTGCCCAAGATGTCGACGTCGCACTGGGTGAACTCGCGGTACCTGCCCTTGCCCGGCCGGTCGGCCCGCCATACCGGGCCCATCGCGTACCGCTTGTACGGGGTGGGCAGCGCGCTGCCGTAGGCGGCGGCCACCCGGGCGAGCGGCACGGTCATGTCGTACCGCAGCGCCAGGTCCGCCTCCCCCGACGCCTCATGCTCACCTCGCCGCAAGATCTTGAAGACGAGCTTGTCGGCGTCGTCCCCGTACTTGCCGAGCAGCACGTCAATGCGCTCGAACGCCGGCGTCTGCAGCGGCTCGAAGCCATAGCTGGCGAACACCGAGCGGAGCTTCCCGAAGGCCCACTCGCGCTTGTCATACTCGGCCGCGAGGAAGTCACGCGTGCCGGAGGCCGGATCGAATTGGGTTGGCATGGCATCCATGATCCCCGAACCCAGGCAGTGCTCGTCAACTCAGCTGACGCATACGGCATAGGCTATAGACGTGGTACTCGCACCCGGAGAGCGGCGGCTGCTGCGCATCGAGGCTCGCAACAGCCAGGTGCCGATCGAGCGCAAGCCTGAATGGATCAAGACCAGGCTGCGGACTGGCCCCGAGTACACCAAGCTACGTGAGCTGGTCGCAAGCGAGGGCCTGCACACCGTCTGCCAGGAAGCCGGCTGCCCGAACATCTTCGAGTGCTGGGAAGACCGCGAGGCGACGTTCCTGATCGGCGGCGACCAGTGCACGCGCCGGTGCGACTTCTGCCAGATCGCGACCGGCAAGCCCGAGCCGCTCGATACCGACGAGCCGCGCCGCGTGGCCGAGTCCGTGGCCAGGATGGGCCTGAGGTACGCCACGGTCACCGGCGTGGCCCGCGATGACCTGCCCGACGGCGGCGCGTGGCTGTACGCGCAGACGTGCCGGTCTGTCCACGAGACGGTTCCGGGTTGCGGCGTCGAGTTGCTGATCCCGGATTTCAACGCCGAGCCGACGCTGCTCGATGAGGTCTTCGCCGCCCGCCCGCAGGTGCTGGCGCACAACCTCGAGACGGTGCCGAGAATTTTCAGGCAGATCAGGCCGGGCTTCCGGTATGACCGCTCGCTCGCCGTGCTCACCGCCGCCAGGGCAGCAGGACTGATCACCAAGTCGAACCTGATCCTCGGCATGGGCGAGCACCGCGCCGAGATCTCCGCGGCCATGGCTGACCTGAGGTCGGCCGGATGCGACCTGCTCACGATTACCCAGTACCTGCGCCCGTCAGCGCGCCATCACCCGGTCGAGCGCTGGGTCACTCCCGATGAATTCACTGAGCTTGAAAGAGAAGCGCAAGGACTCGGGTTCGCTGGCGTCATGTCGGGGCCGCTGGTCAGGTCGTCGTACCGGGCCGGCCGGCTCTACCGGCAGGCTGTCGCCTCGGCATCATCGGTGCACGAGAATGCGCAGGTCAACGCTGCGGAGACGGCGACCGCCTGACCGCGTTTCGCTTCGGCTGCCTGACCGCCGTATCCTCACAGCCATGGTAAAGATCCCCCGGCGTGGTGCTCGGCAGACGTCGGCCAGGTCTGCGCAGGTACCGGCCAAGGCGACGGGCACCGCCGAGCCCCCGCCCGCTGGCCGGCTCAAGCAGATCGCGATGGTCGCCGGCATCATCCGCAAGAGCGACCCGCGGGCGCTGCCCATCGTGATCGGCAGCGGCGCGGGCGTGGTCGTCGTGTTCGTCGTGGTGGGGCTGCTGACGTCCCTTGGCGGGCTGCTGATCCCGCTCGGCGTCCTGCTGGGGTTCGGCACGGCCATGATCTTGTTCGGCCGGTACGCGCAGTCAGCCCAGTACTCGGCGATCGCCGGGCAGCCAGGCGCGGCCGCGGCGGTGGTGCAGTCGATGCGCGGCAACTGGACCGTCACGCCGGCCATCGCCGGCAACAGGAACATGGACATCGTGCACCGCGTCGTCGGCAGGCCGGGCGTGATCCTGCTCGGTGAGGGCACGCCCAACGGGCTGGCGAGCCTGATCACCGCCGAGAAGAGGAAGATCTCCAGGGTCGCCTACGGCGTCCCGATCATCGACCTGCAGGTCGGCGACGCCAAAGGTCAGGTCCCGATCAGGCAGTTGCAGCGCAAGCTGATGCGGCTGCCGCGCGAGCTCAAGCCCGGCGCGGTGACCGACCTGAACAACCGGCTCAAGGCACTGCCGTCCTCCCTGCAGGCGCCGCGCGGCCCGATGCCGCCCAAGGGCCGCATGCCACGACCGCCGCGCCCGAAGGTGCGCTAGCCGGAGCACGCCGGCTACACGCGCACGACCGCCGTATTGGACGCGCGATCATGCAGTCCGCGCAGGTCGCGGTTGACCAGCAGCGGCGGTATCACCGTGAGCAGCAGCACGGTGCGGAGCAGTCCCCACAGCGGGCCGATCATCTTGCCGTCGAGCCTGACCACCCTGATGCCGAGCAGCCGCTTGCCGACCGTGAACCCGGTCAGCGCGGTCAGCACGAGGTCCTGAACGGCGAAGATCATGAACGTCCAGTACTCGATGTCGACGCGGGCCGGCCTGATCACGGCCACCACGATGAACGTGCAGAGCAGCCAGTCGATGAACAACGCGAAGATCCGCCTGGCCATGCCCGAGACCGAGCCAGGACCTGACGATGGCATGCCCAGGTGATCGCCAGGGTAACCTGGGCGATCACGGGGGTCGGCGTTAGCTCGGTACTGCGCGCTCACGCCTTCACAGTACCGACCTCGCGAAGCCGGGCCGAACGCGGTGGCACCGGCAGACCATGGTCGCGCGGTCCGTAACGCGGCTGAAACATCAGGGACATGGCCAGGAAACCGCCGGCGGCTAGCGTCAATCAGACTCGGGGCGAGTCACTGCCTGAACTGCGATCACTAGCGAGCTAGGGAGATTTGATGTTCACAACGGGCGACGAGGTACTGCGATACATCGCCGACAACGATGTGCAGTTAGTCGATGTCAGGTTCTGTGACCTGCCGGGAACGATGCAGCACTTCACGGTTCCGGCAGGTGCATTCGACCAGAAGGTGTTCACCGACGGGCTGATGTTCGACGGTTCGTCGATCCGGGGCTTCCAGGAGATCCACGAGTCCGACATGCTCCTGCTGCCGGACGCGACGACGGCGGTGCTCGACCCGTTCCGCACGCACCGGACCCTGAACGTGACCTTTTTCGTGCACGATCCGCTGACCGGCGAGCCGTACAGCCGCGATCCGCGGAACATCGCCAGGAAGGCCGAGGAGTACCTGCGAGGCAGCGGCATCGCGGACACCGCGTACTTCGGCCCCGAGGCGGAGTTCTACATTTTCGACTCGGCCCGCTTCGAGACCTCGCCGGCGGCCGGCTACTACTTCATCGACTCGGTCGAGGGTGCCTGGAACAGCGGCCGCGACGAGCCGGGCGGCAACCTTGCCTACAAGCCGAGGTTCAAGGGCGGCTACTTCCCGGTAAGCCCGAATGATCACTTCGCCGACCTGCGGGCCGAGATGGCCAAGACGCTGATCGAGTGCGGCATTACCGTTGAGATGCAGCACCACGAGGTGGGCTCGGGCGGCCAGTCCGAGATCAACATCAGGTTCAGCAACCTGCTGCACATGGCGGACGACCTGATGACGTTCAAGTACGTGGTGAAGAACGTCGCGAGGGCGGCAGGCAAGACCGTGACCTTCATGCCGAAGCCACTGTTCGGCGACAACGGATCGGGCATGCACTGCCACCAGAGCCTGTGGAAGGACGGCGAGCCGCTCTTCTACGACGAGGTCGGCTACGCGGGCCTGTCCGACACGGCGCGCTACTACATCGGCGGCCTGCTCAGGCACGCGCCGTCGCTGCTGGCCTTCACCAACCCGACGGTCAACTCCTACCACCGGCTGGTTCCTGGCTTCGAGGCCCCGGTCAACCTGGTTTACAGCCAGCGCAACCGGTCGGCCTGCGTGCGCATCCCGATCACGGGGCCGAGCGCGAAGGCCAAGCGCATCGAGTTCCGGGTACCTGACCCGTCGAGTAACCCGTATATCGCCTTCGCCGCCATGCTGATGGCAGGCCTCGACGGGATCAAGAACAAGGTCGAGCCGCCCGAGCCGGTCGACAAGGACCTGTACGAGCTGCCTCCCGACGAGGCACTGTCGATCCCGCAGGTGCCCGGCTCGCTTGAGAAGGTACTCGAGAGCCTTGAGGCGGACCACGATTACCTGCTCGACGGCGGAGTATTCACGCCGGACTTGATCTCGACCTGGATCGAGTACAAGCAGACCCACGAGATCGACCCGGTCCGCCTCCGCCCGCACCCGCACGAGTTCGAGATGTACTTCGACTGCTGACCAATCCGGCGGGAGACAGCGGGCGGCCGCACCTGGTCATGATCGCCGGGGACTCGCCGGGGACTCGCCGCAGGACCGTCAGCCGGGCCAGCGGCCCGGGCGCCCACGGGGCGGTGTCGTATGCGGCCTGCGACACCGCCCCGGTGGTGCTTCCCCCCGGATCAGGAACTAACGAGCGAGTCGAGCGCGACGGCCGGGTCCTCGAGCGCGGCCGCGTCGACCGGCGTACCGGACCGGACGAGCGCGGCGAGGTGATCGTTCACGTCCCAGATGTTGACGTTCATCCCGGCCAGCACCCGGCTGTCAGAGCCGAGCCAGAACGCGATGAATTCACGCCCGGGCACGTCGCCGCGGAACACCACCCGGTCGTAGCCAGCGGGCTCGACGTAGCCGGCGTACTCCATGCCCAGGTCGTACTGGTCGGTGAAAAAGTACGGAACCCGGTCATAGGCGACGTCCTGGCCGAGCATCGCCTTCGCCGCCGCGCGCGGCTGGTGCCTGGCGTTGGACCAGTGCTCGACCCGCACGTGCTTGCCATAGCTCGGGTGGAACGCGTTCGCCACGTCACCGGCCGCGAAGATCGCCGGGTCCGAGGTCTGCAGCCGGGCATCGACCTTGATGCCGTTGTCGACCGTCAGGCCCGCGTCGGCGGCGAGCTGGACGTTGGGCGTGATGCCGATGCCGACGATCACCGTGTCAGCGGCGAAGTGGCGGCCGTCCGCGAGCTTGACGCCGTCGGCCTTACCGTCGCTTACCGTGATCTCGGCTACATGCGCCCCTGAGACCAAGTCGGTGCCGTTCGCGGTGTGCAAGTCAGCGAAGACCTGAGCGACCTCACGGCCGAGCACCCGCAGCAAGGGCAGTTCCGCGACTTCAAAGACCATCACGTCGCGGCCGGCCGCCCTGGCCGCCGACGCGGTCTCGAGCCCGATCCAGCCGGCGCCGATCACCCCGACCCGGGACGAGGACTCGATCGCCGACTTGATCCGGTCGCTGTCCTCTATCCTGCGCAGGTAGTGCACGCCCGCCGCGTCCGCGCCAGGGATGGTGAGCTCGCGCGGCGACGAGCCGGTGGTCAGCAGCAGCTTGGAGTAGGCCACCTTGGTGCCGTCGGCAAGCGCGACTTCCTGAGCGCCCCGGTCGATGCCGGTGGCCCGCTGGCCCAGTCGCAGGTCGACGTTGTGATCGGCGTACCACTGCGCGGACTGGGCGTAGAGCTTCTCCTTGCCGGCCTTGCCCATCAGGTAGTCCTTGGACAACGGCGGCCGCTCGTACGGCAGTTCGTGCTCGTCACCGATCAGCACGACCTGGCCGTCAAAACCTTCCTCGCGCAGCGCCTGCGCGGCGTTCGCGCCCGCAAGGCTCGCGCCCACGATCACGAACGTGTCGTCGTTAGCCATGAGTAGCTCCTCTGTGTCTTAAGTTGCCATCGTCTCGCGTCGTCAGGGACTTCGTGCTGTCAGGCTGCCACGCCCGCCAGCGTGAAGAACTCCGCTCTAGACCGAGCATCTTCCCGCAGCGTTCCCAGCAACGCGGACGTGACCGTCGTGGATCCGACCGATCGCACGCCGCGCAGCGTCATGCAAGTATGTTCCGCTTCAATTACGACTCCTGCGCCGCGTGCCCGGACGCAGGCATACAGGTAGTCGGCGACCTGCTTGGTCAGCCGCTCCTGCGTCTGAGGCCTGGCGGCGAAGTACTCGACTAGCCGGGCCAGCTTGGACAGCCCGAGAATGCGATCGCCAGGCAGGTATCCGACCTGCGCCACGCCTGAGAACGGCAGCAGGTGATGCTCGCACACGGTCCTGAACGGTATGCCGCGCGCGATCACGAGCTCGTCGTAGCCTTCGCTGTTCGGGAACGTCGTCAGCCGCAGCGGCTTGGCGCTGAACAACTCGGCGTAAGCGCGCGCCATCCTGGCCGGCGTCTCGTCTAGCCCCTCTTCGTTGAGTTCCACGCCGAGCGCCGCGAGAAACTGCGCGGCGGCCTGTTCCGCCGCCGCCATGTCGATGACTGGCGCGTCCGCCACCAGCAGCTCAGGTGGCAGGACCAGATCGGCGGGGTCGATGGTCAGTTCTTGGGTCATGACGCTCCATTCTCCGAGGGGTCGCCACTAGTCTTCTCGAGGTCGCCACTGGCTGGGTTCGCTGGCCGGATCGCGACGCAACATCGCCCTGGCTGGGGGTCAAGCACCGGCCGCAGGCCGGCTAGGCCGAGCCCTTCGACCAGGCCGCCGATCAGTGCCAGGTTCATGCCGCAGACAATGTCCGGGTATTGCGCGGCTAGCTTGTGGAACGGGCAGTTGGCCAAGGTCACCGTGCCGTCGCCGGCGCGCTCGGGCTCGAACCCGTGGTGGGTGAGCGCCGCTTCCGCGCCGGTCATCTCGTCTTCGTCCGCCGCCCCCGCCGCCGGAGCGCGGCTGCTCCGGCCCAGATCGGCGCCGAGCCGCCTGGCCGCATGGCCGAGTGCGGCTCGCGCCGCGCCGCTGCCATCGGCCTCGACGGCCTGGGCGAGCAGCCGGGCAGCGAGTTCGTACTCTCTGGGCGGCACGCTGACCGTGAACTCCCGGTCTGACTTCGCGTAGACCTTCGCGGGCCGGCCGGCTCCCGGGCCGCGCCGCCCTGGCGGACGCCGGTAGGACGCCGTGAGCAGCCCCAGCTCGACCAGCTTGTCGAGATGGTAAGCGGCCAGCGGCCGCCCGATGCCAGCCGCCGAAGCCGCCTCATCCCTGCTCACCGCCTCGCCGCGGCGCCAGACGTACACGTACAGGCGGCGGCGCACCGGGTCTTCGAGACCGCCGACAGCGGCGATACCCTCGTCCTCAATGTCATGCCGCATCCAGATACTCTAACACTAAAATCAACTAGCGAAAGAGGAACGGCGTGCCCAGCGGGCTGCCGGTCGCGACTAGGCGAGAGCCGCCCCTTGCCAGTGCCGGTCCCTGCCCATGGTCAGCTCCCGCCGCAAAGCAGCTCTACCACTTCGGCGGTCGGCCGCGTGGTCGCCTGGCGATAGCCTTCCCCTGCCCACAGGCTCATCCGGTGAACATCGCCGGCGGCAGCGGCGGCGGCGCGCAGCGGCCTGGTGGCGTTGTTGATCTCAGGGTAGGCGGGAGGCGCGTCAGCATGCTCCCGCATGAAAGTGTTTACCAGGCCCCGGGCCGGGCGACCGCTGAACGCCCTGGTCACCGCCGTCCGCTCGAACAGAGGGTCAGCGAGGGCCGCCTTGTGCGCCGGGTTCGCTCCGCTCTCCGGGCACCGCAGGAACGCCGTGCCGCAGCTCACCGCCACCGCCCCCGTCGCTCGCGCCGCGGCGACCCCGCCGGCGGTCATGATCCCGCCGGCCGCGACGAGCGGCAGGTCAGTGACCGCGCGCACGGCGGCCAGGAGACCGGTGGTGCGGTCACTCGCGCCGGGCCGGGCGTCCTGACCGGACTGTTCGTGGTTGAAGAACGTGCCGCGGTGCCCGCCGGCCTCCGCCCCCTGCACGACCAGGCAGTCGGCGCCGGCTTCCGCGGCCCGGGTCGCCTCGTCCGGATTGGTCACGGTCACCCAGACGTCGCTGCCGGATCTGCGGCCGGCTCCGCTGGACGTTCCGTTCCCGGCTCCGTGCAGTGCCTCGACCACCTCGGCGGGCGGGCAGCCGAAGGTGAAGCTCACGATCGGCACCGGCCTGGCGACCAGGTCGGCGAGCTTGGCCTCCCAGCCGTCGTCATCCCAGGCGGCCTCGCTGAGTGTCGTGCCGAGCCTGATGGCGTCCGCGCTTAGCGTGCCTAGGTAGCCGGCCAGGGCGCTCGGATCCGGTGCCGGCGCGCCGGGGACGAAGACGTTGACTCCGAACGGCTTGTCGGTGCCGGCCGCCAGCTGATCGATCTGCGCGCGCATCGCGCCAGCCGACTTGTAGCCGGCGGCGAGGAATCCGAGAGCGCCAGCCCTGACGGCCGCTAGTACGAGCTCCGGCGTCGAGACCCCGCCCGCCATCGGCGCGACGATCACCGGCCGGGCTGCGGCCCAGTTCGCCGCGGTCCATTTCGCTGCCATGCACGAGAGCAACCGCCCAGCCCTGCCCTCTCTTCCCCGCAGGTAGACGGCCCGCAGCCTGCCACGCGAACCCACACTAGCCCCACTGGTCACACCAGCTCACCCGTCACTGACTACGCGATATTCAGAGACCGTGGCAGCCGATGATGCGTCGATTTCCTAACTGAGGTTGCCGTGCTTCGATGGCTATGTCGCAAAACCAGATGATACGATTCGAAACAGTGGCTGTCGCCAGGCCGCGTAGTTCAACGGGGGTAACATCTCACCAGGTGGGGACCAGTGACAAGAGCCAATGTGTGGATGTCTCATCGGCAACTGCTCGTCCACCAGGCGATCGCCAAGATAGGCGGTTACTGGCCACCGCTCGCGGCCGTCGCCCGCCTCCTTGAAGAGATCGGCGAGTTCGTCGAAATACTCGAAGAGCCCAAAATGGACATAGCTGCGGCCGCCAGCGAACTCGCCGATGTCTGGATAATCTCCACATGCATCGCAAATCAGTTTACCGTGCCTATCGATGTCGAATTCGTCCGGGATGCCGAAAGTGATCTCGACATCGGAACAGCGCTAGGCCAGGTCATACAACTGAGCGGTCGGCTCGCGAAGGTAGTCAATTACTATGGAGGACCCAAGAAACCCAAGAACCCCGATGAGTTGTTGTCGCTTGGGGTCATTGTCACCCGCCTTCATGAAGCTCTAGGCAACATCGCAAATGTGCTATCGATAGACCTTGAAGACAGCATCAGCAATTCTCTAGCGCTCTCGATCGAGAGAGATCAGCGCCGCTTTGATCCGTCTTTCGATCCGAGCACCGCACCATGCTTGACCACCTTCCAGGAACTAGCTGACTCAACACCATGCACGTTCGCCCGCGCCGCTAAAGTCTGGGGATCTTCGACGTGGGATCCGACCAGGTCGATCCGGCATAACGTCGAGATACTCGCTCCTTACTTGACGCGTTTTTGCCGGGTAGCGCCAAAGGAGCACCCCGATGGTTTCGTGGTTCTTCCTCGGTGGGGTCCGGACACGCTAACATCGCTCGCGCATAGATTCTGCTCTTTGCTGCATGCCCTGTGCGTAGTGGACCCGATTCCTAACAACTGCCTGAACGATAAGTTGGACAGGCCGGGCTGGCAGTTCATTTTCAGCGGCCAGAGATTGTTTGTGTCGGTTTTCTCACCGATCTATCCTATTAATCATGTCCGCCATTCACGGCACGCGATGATCTTGTTTCAGCCCGAAGAGTCCTTTAGCGTCCACGGAATTGGAAAGGCATTTTCGGAATCAGATGATATTAAGATTTTAATACGTCGTCGTTTTGCCGATGCCGGGTATATCTATCCTTCAGGAGAGATCGACGCAAGGCATGAGGCGAGGATTTACCTACTTCCAATTCTGACCGGAAGCGAGCCAGTCAAGTGGTGGCAGCGAGATTGGCAGCCCAGCCGCGCGCCGCTGACCGAGCACATGCCGTGAATCGTCAGGGCAAGGCGGCTCCGGCAAGGCGCGATGCGCGACTTGAGCTTGACAGGGTCATTACGCTGCTTGGGTCTTCCGATGATCGACTGATCAAGAACGGCGTGCAAGCTGGCTGTGAGCTAATCGAGACATACCGCGCACGATTGCGCAGATCAGAAGTCGATGCGATTCGCGTTGCGCTCTCCAATCATCTGGGAAATTCGGATCCCCAGGTACGTACGTGGATCTACAAGTTGGTGGCGGAGCTTGGCGATGGTCCCTACGCTCCCTATCTGCGTGAGCAACTTCGCGCTCGGGACTTCGTGCCAACTAATCGTACCTGGGCTGTGTCCGCTCTTGCTGCAGTCTCATCTGACTACAAGGCGCATCTGCAAATAATCAACGACGAACTGACGCTCTCGTATCGACTTGCAGCCGCGATGTTTGCCCAGCAACCCGATACCGAAAGTGCGGTGCGAGAAGCGAGTAACAGCGACGACCGGCTAGGTCATCAGTGGATCGGGTTGCTCTACGGCGACATGCGAGCCAATATCCGCACGGAATTCGTCTCGGAACTCACATCGAGCAACTATCCCGAGGTGGTCGAGTATGCCATCTGGGGGTTACGGAAGAGGCATGAAGGTTCAATTTCTCAGGTCGCGCTCGATCCCGAGAACGTGAGAAATGCAACGCCCAATGTGCGACGCTGGTACTATAGGCTGTTGCTCAAGGATGCCCGGAATATTACTCGGTATGATCATCAACTTCGTACCTGGCTGGAAGGCGAACGCGATTCAAGGGCTCGCGAAGGGCTGGCCATGGGATTTTATGGTATCCCGGTCTCACCTGAGTGGAGGGAACTGCTTCGATCGTGGGCTGTGAGCGAGCGTGACCCATACGTCCGGGCAGCTTTGACTCGCCGCAGTGATCTGAGATCTGCCACCCGTAGTGATGCTCAGCAGGACGTGCGGGCTCGCGGCCGCCTGACGGGCTACAGTGACATCAGAGCAGACAGTACCGACGCGATCGGCCAGCTAAGCGTGCGAGGCTCACCGGGTCGGTCGCGCCGGGGAGACCATCGAAGCGTCTACAAGGTACGGATTTACACTGGAGGTAGCTTCGTAATGCACGATCGCCGAAACGAGAGTGTGAATGTTACGAACTTCGGCGCGATAGGTTCCGTGCAGGGCGCCCACTCCACGTTGAATCAGGCATCTGAGCAAGGACTAATCCGGGCGCTTCAAGAGCTGATATCCGCGATTCGCGTCGACGCGGCTGAGGCGGGGTCGGGCAACTCTGAGCTAGTGGCTATGGTCCAGGATCTACATCAGATGGCGCATGAGCCCGATCGAAGTTACAGTTGGCTCCAGCGCATACGAACTCGCCTCGCAATGCTGTCCGCGTTTATCGGCACCGCTGCCGTCGCCAGCGAGAACACCGACGAGTTGTTGCGCAACGCCACAGACATCATTCACTGGCTGCTGTAGAACTAGCTCAGGATAATCGTAGAAATGGTCGATAAATGTTCAATAGCGATAGAAATGATAGCGACCGGCTTTCGCGGGATACTATTTTTTTGTACGAACTCGGCACCCTCAGGCACGTCCAGCGCACCTGGCGACAGTTTGGCGGTGTTCCGTACGCCAATGTAGCTGAGCACACCCTGCGCGTAACATGGATAGCGATGATGATCGCCAGCAGAGAAGGCGCCGATGTTGCCAAGGTGATTCAACTCGCACTACTCCATGATGTTGCTGAGATCCGGACCGGTGATGTTAACTACTTGTCCCGACTGTATGCGGATCGGCACGAAGACGAGGCTATTAGTGACATGGTAAACGGCACTTCGCTGGAGTCCGACCTGGCGAAGCTATGGGAAGAGCTCAAGCTTCGGGAGTCACTGGAAGCCAAGATCGTCAAGGACGCCGATGCGCTTGATTGTGACTTGGAACTCAGGGAATCCGAGGCAGTTGGCGTATCTCTTCTTGGTGCCCTGCGCGAAACACGGGACCGAGCTTTTGCGCGACTTTACACCGATACTGCGCGAAAACTTTTCGCGCTCATCTACTCAACCGATCCGCACTCCTGGCACGTTGACGGCAAAAATCGGATGACAGCGGGAGATTGGAAGGACTCATAGATTGCAAGCCGCTGCAGGAGGTGGATGCTACCGAGCTCGAAGCCGCTTTGCGTAAGCTCGGCGTGGCATAGCGCGCCCTCAGCGAGAAGGACTACCTCAAGAGGCGACCCGGAGTTTGCCGGGGTCGCTGTCCCTGCTCTGCGATCCGCCATCGTCGCCTGGTGCAAGGAGTCCGGAATCCCAGACCGCGGGCAGGTGACGGCGATGGCCAGCGCCCTGTGGCAGAGCCCGCTTTATGAGGCCAGGCAGGCGGCCGTGATCCTGCTCGAACGCCACGTCAGGCTGCTGGCCCTCGCCGCCGACGCTGACCTGATCGAGCACTTGCTCAGGCACAGTCATACCTGGGCACTGGTCGACGGGCTCGCGACGAACGTGGCCGACGACCTAGCCGAGCGATTCGACGCGATGGCTGGCACGCTCGACCGGTGGGCGGCCGATCCCGACTTCTGGATCCGCAGGTCAGCCCTGCTCGCCCTGCTGAAGCCGCTTCGGCGCGGCGAGGGCGACGTCGAGCAGTTCGCCCGCTATGCGGAAGCGATGCTCAAAGAAGAGAGTTCTTCATCCGCAAGGCGATTGGCTGGGTACTGCGCGATACAGTCAAGCGCCGGCCCGAGCTTGTCGCCACCTGGCTTGGCCCGAGAGTGCACCGGGCCTCCGGCGTCACGGTGCGCGAGGCGGTCAAGCCGCTCTCCCCTGATCACCGCGAGCTACTGCTAGCCGGATGTCGCGACAAGCGCCCGGTCCAGCTCAATGTTGGCAGTGGTCTCAAAGTTGACAGTGAGATGATCTCAGCGAAATAAGTTGCCAGCGAATCGGGTTTGTGAGCTGAATCGGGTGTTCAGCCAGATATGCGGGTGATCCGGACGCTGCCCGGGGTAGGCGCGGCGTCCCCGGCAGACGTTTGGTGCGGTCACAAGATCAGCCTTCCCCAGGAACCCCGCAGAGCCGGCGTGATCCTCCGCGATCATGATCCAGACCGTGATCACGGAGATTTACCCAGGTCATAGCCGGTGTGATTGTCCGTGATCATGCCTCCGTCCATGATCGCGGAAACCTGCCCTCGTGTCGGCCCGCGCCTGCCGCGCCTGCCGCGCCTGCCGCGCCTGGCCCGGGCGGGCCGGGCACGGGCGGCGGGCGCGCGGAACCGGCCCCGGCGCGAGCAGGGTAGCGCAGAACCGGGCGAAACCGGGCACGGGCGGGGGCGCACGGAGCCGGGGGCGCAGCCGGCGGGCGGGGCGGGGCCGTACGCCCGCCCGAAACAACCCAGCCCGGCAAGCTCGCTGGCCCTGGCCCAGATAACGTGACGGCAACGAGCCCGGGGAACCCGGCCTGAAAACTCCCCGCAACCAATGAAACTCAGCTCCTGGGCCGGTCCGGTGGGGCACCCCGCTGCTGCCTGAGCGACAGCAGGGTGCCCCACCGGACCAGCCCAGCCCGGGAAACTGCCGCACGCCCGCCCGGCTCGCGGACTGACCGGGCCGCCTTGGAGCACCTTGGCCAGCTCGATAACACGCTGATCTTCCTGCTGTCCGACAATGGGGCGAGCCAGGAAGGCGGCGAGTTCGGCGTTCTGCACGAATGGAAATACTTCAATCTCCTGCCGGAATCACCTGATGACGCCATGGCCAGGCTCGACGACATTGGCGGCGAGCACAGCCACAGCAATTACCCCTGGGGCTGGGCACAAGCGGGCAACACCCCTTTCAAGTGGTATAAGCAGAACACTCATGAGGGGCAAGCGCCCGGATCGGCGGGCGCAGCTGGGGCCTGGACGCGGTGATCGACCGGCCAGCCGGCGCTGGAGGCGTGCTCTATGCCAGCGGCAACGCGAACTCCGGGCTGAGCCTGCTTGTCTCCGGCGAGCGTCTCGTCTTCGACTACAACTGCTTCGGCGACCATCACATCGCCGAGTCGCAGACCGGCGTGCCCGTCGGTGCCAGCGTCATCGGCGTGCGGTTCAGGACCCTGCCAGGCCGGACCGGGCGCGCGACCCTCGTCATCGATAGCGCCGAAAGCGGGCACGTCGACATCCCGATCGTGATGCTGATCATTTCCAGCATCGGCCCGGGCGTCGGCTACGATCACGGCTCGCCCGTGAGCCAGCGTTACGAGGGCCCGTTTTCGTTCGAAGGCGTCCTTGACCGGGTCGAGATCCAGATCAGGGCAGGCAGGGCGGGTCTAGACAGCGATCCGCCCGCCGAGGAGATCGCTTCGGCGGATGTCAGGCAGGCTTTGCCCTGGCCGTAATCCTGGCCATGACACCGTCGTAACTGGACCGTTATCCCGGCCGATTTTCTGCGAAAAGTCAGCGGACGATGCACCGATTCTTAACGCGATTGCGTCTCAATCATTGACAAGGCGGGACCGGTGCTTGCTGGCTGGTCTCGCGTGCGCGCGGCTGCGCGGAGGCCAGCCGGTGTCACAGGGAGATCATGTGTTTCTTCACCTGCCCGAAGTCCGGTCCCGATGTGGCCGGACTGCCCTAGCTCTAGCGGTGGCGGCGGCGCTGCCTGCCGCCGCTTTCCTGGCTCCCGCGGCGTCAGCGCAGGTGCCGGCGCTGGCCTTGGGACCCGCCGCTCACCTCTATCCCGATACGAGCCATGTGCTGATGATCAACGGCGACAGGCTGACTGTGCGGCACATGCCGACAGGCGAGGTCAGCTCGATGATTCCGGCACCGGACGGCGGCGCCACTCTCACGCTGCGCATCGCGGGTACGACATATGACGTTCCGGTGGACGCGCTGCCTTACCTTGGCCGCGGGCTCGACCCGAGCCTGTTCAACCGGGCGCTGCTTGAGCGGCTCGAGACCGGGGGAAAGCTCGAGGTCAAGATCAGCTTTAATGGCCAGCGGCCGTCCCTGCCGGGCGTCCGGGTCAAGCGCTGGGGCGGCACAACCGCGACGGGCTTCGTGACCGCCAGCTCGGCCAAGGTCTTCGGTGCCGCGCTATTCCGGCAGTTCGTATCCCAGCATGCCACCGGCAACTACCGGGCGGGCGGCATGTTCGCCGGAGGGGTCAGCGTCGCGCTGGCGGGGGCCCCGGCCAGCGTGCCGGTCAGGCCGCAGTTCGCGATGCACACGCTGACGGTGGCCGGGAAGACCCTGGGCGGCAAGGCCGACAACGGTGACGTCGTCCTGGTGTTCAACGCCGACAACGCGCTGAAGTTCGGCGACCCGTTCGAGGCGGAAAACGACTTCTTCCACGGCACCTCGAACTTCAGCGTTCCTTCCGGGCATTACTGGGCGATCACGGACTTCGTGACTCCTTTGAAGCACAACATCGCGCAGCGGCTCGTCGTCGCGCCGCAGTTCATGGTGACGGGCAACACCAGGCTGCGCCTGTCCGCAAGCTCCGCCTCGAGCGAGATCACCTTCGAGACGCCGCGCCCCGCCGTGTCCTCGTTCGACACGTTCACCGTGGCCAGGACCGACGGCCATCACCAGTTGCTCAGCATCAACGCGCTGGCGTTCGGCGCGCCTATGTGGGTGAGTCCCACCAGGACCAAGCCGACCGTCGGCACGATCCAGTCCTTCACATTCGCCCAGCTGGTGTCGCCGAAGAAGGTCAAGGGCACGCCGTACGTATTCAGCCTTGACTTCGCCGGGCCGGCCGGGGTGATCCCGAAGCAGCACTTCACTGCCTCGCCGGCCAGCCTGGCCACCGTGCACGAGCGGTATTTCCTGAACGCCAGATCGCAATCGGCATGGTCGACCGACGGCGGCTTTGCGCAGCAGCTCGAAGGCTTCGTCATCTTCGGCTTCAACCCGATCACCATGCCGGGGCTGCAGACCCAGTACCTGACTGGCGGCCCGGACATCATGTGGACGAGCAGTACCTTTTCCTTCAACGGCCAGGGCCAGGACGACGTTCTGCACACGGTGCCGGCCGGCAAGCAGCTCACCGACAACTGGAACGAGTACCCGCTGCACCCGCAGCCGGACGTCCAGCTGCTGACCGGTAGGAATGCCAGGATCTTCAGCGCTCTGCCGTCCGCGTGGCGATCGGGAGACGAGTTGTTCCTGCTGGTGAATCCGTTCAGCGACAACGAGCTCGGCCACCTCGGCGACGCCGACTTCGGAGCTAGCTCGAGCCTGACCGAGAACGGCAAGAAGGTCCGCATGTTCGGCTTCCCTGGCTTCCAGGACGCGAAGCTCAACCCGGCGCCAGGCACGGTCGTCTACTCGATCACCACCACCCACGCCGACCCGCTGGACACGCTGTCGGCGCGGACGACGACGGCGTGGACCTTCCCGAGCGCCCGGAACGCGTCGGCGAAGATCCCGCGCAACTGGATCTGCGCGAACGCGCGCTTCTTCCTGACTCAGAAGTGCTCCATCCCGTCCATGCTGAGCCTGAACTACACCGTGGCCAAGGGCCTGGCGCTGAACGGAGTGGCGGCGGCCGGGCCGCAGACGCTCGACCTGACCGTGGGCCACTTCCAGCCGTCAGCGACGCAGGCCGCCATCAGCAAGCTGACCGCCCAGGTGTCCTACGACGGCGGGCAGTTCTGGCAGGCGGTCAAGGTCCAGCGTACGGGGGCAGGCCACTATCAGGTGAGCTTCACCCCGCCGGCCGGCGTCGATGTGTCGCTGCGGATCACCACCGCCGACGCTTCGGGTGCCGCTATGGCCGAGACCATCGTCAACGCCTACAGCGTCGGCCAGCACGGCTGAGCGGATCAAGGAGCAAACGATCATGAGCATCTCCAGAATTCGCCGCCCAGCGGTGTACGCCACGGCGCTGGCGGCTGTCACGCTCAGCGGCACCCTGCTGGCGGGGTCGCTGGTGCCGGCGGGAGCCACGACTGGCATCTCGTCATTGAGGCCGGCGCCAGCCAAGACGGGTACGGCCAGCCTCAAGGCCGCCTGCCCGAAGGCACCGCCGGGCTTCGAGCGGTGCTTCGCCCTCTACCGGCCGCAGATCGCCGTCAACAAGGCGATCGAGGCTGGCGTCGCCGGCAGGCAGTCCAAACCGCATGGCCTGACCGCGAAGGAAATCGAGGCGGCGTACCGGCTGCCGGTCAACCGGAACTCGCACCAGACGGTCGCGGTCTCGATCGCCTTCCACACGCCGCACCTGCCGACGTACCTGGCAATGTACCGCCACGAGATGGGGCTGCCGCCGTGCACGGTCAAGAGTGGCTGCCTCCGTCAGGTCAACCAGAAGGGCAAGGCACTGCCGCATGAGCGGAATGGTACCTTCACCGGCTGGGACCTCGAGGCTGTGCTAGATGTGTCGATGATCTCTGTCGCGTGCCCGCACTGCAAGATCATCGTCGTAGAGGCCAGGGAGCCGAGCGTTGGTGACCTCGCTCGCACCGACGACGTGGCCGCGCGCCTCGGTGCCAGCGTCATCAGCAATAGCTACGGCGGCCGGGAGGACGGTTTCGCCATGGCCTTCGCCAAGTCCTACGACCACCCGGGACACACGACCGTCGTGTCATCCGGAGACTTCGGGTACTCGGCGGCGAACTTCCCGGCCAGCCTGAAGACCGTCACGGCGGCAGGCGGCACGATTCTCGCCCGCGCGCACAACAAGCGCGGCTGGTGGGAGCGCGCCTGGCTCAACTTCAACGAGTTCGGCGCGGGCAGCAGCGGATGCTCGGCGTACGTCGGCAAGCCCTCCTGGCAGCATGACAAGAACTGCCCGGGCCGCACCGTCGCTGACATCTCGGCGGTCGCCGACAACATCCCGATCTTCGACAAGACCTACGGCGGCTGGGTGACCGTGGGCGGCACGAGCATCTCTGCGCCGCTGATCTCCGGGATCTACGGCCTGGCAGGCAACGCGTCGAAGATTCCGCTCGGGTACGCCTACAGCCACCGGCAGTTCCTGTTCGACGTGACTCGCGGCAGCAACGCGCTGTTCGTGCCGTCGAAGGACGCGTGCGGCAACGACTACCTGTGCGTCGCGAGGAAGGGCTACGACGCTCCTACCGGGCTCGGCACGCCCAACGGGATCAAGGCCTTCTGACCGACGTGACTAGCTGATTCAGCTGGTCCTTCTGAAGGCTGGATAGAGCGGCAGGGCGGGCGACTGCCACGACCGCGTCCTTGTGAGCAGCTGGCTCATCAGGGATGTGATCGCTGGGAGTTCGCCCGCCCCGCCTAGTTCTCCGGCTAGCCTGCGCCACCGGTAACGCAGCAGTTGCCTGGCCGTCGGCGCATGGCTGGCCCGCGGGTTCATCGAAGCGTCTCCGGCCATCGACGCCTCAAGCAGGTACGTCATTGAGTGCAACGTCCAGGCCGCGGACGCCCGGCGGACGCCGGGGAGCCATACCTCGTCGCTGGCGGCGGCCGGAAACGCCGCGCTGACCAGATCCCGGTACGTAGCCTGCGCTTGCCTGGCCAGTTCGGGCGGCAGCCGGAAGACGCACCAGCAGGTGCTGAAAGGCATGCTCAAATAGGCCGCGTCCAGGAACGCGGAGTGATACTCGGCATACTCGAAGTCGATGAACCGCACGCCATCGCTGGTGATGAGGTTGTTATCAGGGCACAGGTCGCCGGGCGAGAATACCCTGAACTCGGCCGCCGACAGCAGCGACGCGACTTCCGCCAGGTCGTCCTCGATGCCCCCGGGCAGGTCAAGCGAGAGCTTGCCGAGCAACCCGGGTATCTCCCAGATCCGGCGCGCGAGCCAGTGCCCGCCGGCAGCGCCGGCGCTCTGCGCACCGCCAGGGCTCTGACCGAGCGCGTGCCTGGCTTGAACGCCGGCGTACTCCGCGGCCCGGGACGCGGTACTGACCGCGAGCTCCGCGCAAGCCTTCGTCCAGCCGAGCAGGGCTCCCCTGGCCTGCCGCGCCCCGGCTGGCGACGAGGTAAGGAGCACATCGGCCAGGCTCGGCGCCTCGCCGAGGTCGCGCATCACGATCAGGCGGCTGGCGGGATCAGCCGCGAGCAAGTCAGGCCCGGCACCGGTGCCGGTGGTGAACTCCAGCCCGGCGGCTTCGGCCCGGTATCCCCGCTCGCCTTCGCTCGTATCGGCGTACGACTTGACGATGACCGTGTCGCCAGCCGCGCGGCCGCAGCGGAGCACTACCGAGCGGCCACTCCCCGCCAGCTTGACCGGATCGGATAGGGTCGTGCCGAGCGCCGCCGATGCGGTCGATGCGGCGGAGGCAAGATCAGCGGTCACGCTGAGCAACCCAACCAGCGACCGGCCCTGCGCGCAACGCGGTTGGCCACCTGATCTGCGGTGAACCGAAACCGAATTCGGTTCGCGAGCCCTACGCATCCGGTCGGGAAAAGGTAATAATAGTGTGACTCGCCAAGCCGGAAACTGCCGCCCTCCGCTGACCCGAGGTCGCGTAGACCAACTGGCGAAGTCGCGTGGCACTGTCGGCAGGACCAGGTCGAGCGCGTGAATTGCGGTAAGCCGCGGGCGGCACGCGGCAAATTGTCCTGGCCATTTCAGGAGGCTTGCTCAGTGAAAGCGTTGGGCGCCGACAGATGACGTGCGCGACATGCCACGCCGCGATTGGCGATGACAGCCGGTTCTGCCCGATGTGCGGATCACCTACCGCCGCGTCCGTCACTCCGCGGGAAGCCAGGAAGAACGTCGCGATCCTGTTCATGGATCTGGTCGGATCGACGGCGCTGGCCGAAATGCTCGATCCTGAACCGCTGCGGCAGATCATGGACCGGTATTTCGCCGCCGCCTCGGCCAGTATCGAGGCACACGGCGGGGCGGTGGAGAAGTACATCGGCGACGCCGTGATGGCGGTGTTCGGCGCTACGGTGAGTCACGAAGATGATGCTCTCCGGGCAGTGCTCGCTGCCAGGGAGGCGGTCGAGAAGGTCAGCGAGCTGAGTGCCGGGCTTGCGACGAGCCATAAGATCACCCTCGAGGTCAGGTGCGGCATCTGCTCAGGCGAGGTCATGGCGATCACGACCGCCGGGGACTTCCGTGTCATCGGCGACGCGGTCAATACCGCCGCGAGGCTGCAGACCGCCGCGGAGGCTGGTGAAATCCTGGTCGACGCCGCGAGCGCCAGCATGATCAGGACCGCCGTCGGGCTCGATCCGGTAGAACCGCTGACGCTCAAGGGCAAGTCCCAGCCGGTCCCCGCCTGGCGCGTGACATCGGGCGAGCTGCCGGGTGATCCGACCGGTGCGCCGCCGCCTACGCCGCTCATCGGGCGAGAAGACGAACTCGACGACCTGAAGTCAGCCTTCCGGCGCGTGACCAAGCGCAACCAGCTCTGCCTGGTGACAGTGCTCGGAGCACCTGGCATAGGCAAGACCAGGCTCGTGCGCGATTTCATCGGCACGCTCAAGCCGGCCGACGCCACCGTGCTCACCGGCAAATGCTCTGCCTACGGCCGTGGCATTACCTACAAGCCGCTCGCCGAGATGCTCGGCACGATCGGCGGTGGCTGGGATGACCGGTTCGCGCTGATGCAGGCGGGCAGCAGCGAAGCGCGCAGGGCCGCTGACTGCCTCGCGGGGATCGCCGAAGACCGCGCCGTGCCCACCGGCACCGAAGAGATTTCGTGGGCCGTCAGGTATCTGCTCTCCGAACTCGGGAAGTCCAAGCCCGTCATCATGGTCTGGGAGGACTTGCACTGGGCCGAGTCGACGCTGCTCGACATGATCGATGACGTCGTGAGCTGGCTCACCGACGTGCCCGTCTTGCTCCTGTGCCTGTCCAGGATGGAACTGCTCGACACCCGGCCATCGTGGGGCGGCGGCAAGCCCTGCGCCATGACCGTCGAAGTCGGCCCGCTGACCAGGGAAGAGAGCGCCCAGCTCTGTGCTGGGATCGCGATGCGTGAAGACGTCTACGCGCATAGCCAGGACATGCTCTGCGAGCGGGTCGCCGATCAGTGCGAGGGCAACCCCCTGTTCGCCGAGCTGCTGCTCGATGTTTTCGCCGACAGCGCGCCCGGGTCCAGCCTGCCGCCGACGATCTCCGCGCTCCTGACCTCAAGGCTTGACCAGTTGCCGCAGGATGAGCGCCAGCTGCTTGAGGTCGCTTCGGCGATCGGCCGTGACTTCTCATGGACCGTGCTCAGGGCCATGCTCGCGGCCGAGAACGTAGGCGACAGCCACGCTCAGGAGATCTTGTCGCGGTTGGCGAAGCGCAGGATCGTGAGCCGAATCGATGGCGATAGCTTCAGGTTCGGTCAGGCGCTGATGCGTGACACCGTGTACGCGCTATCGCCGAAGACCAGGCGCGAGCGCTGGCATCTGCTGCTCGCGGACCACTTCGCCCAGGTCTGCTCCGATGCGGAAGGCTCGGCGCAGGACGAGCGGATGGTGCTGGCTTACCACGTGGAGACCGCTGGTACGCTCGCACGCGAGCTGCGTCCGGGTGACTCCCGCCTTCCGGCCCACGCACCGCAGGCCGCGAGGGTCCTGATCGCCGAGGGCACCAAGGCCCTGCACAGGCAGGACTTGCCGGGGGCAGCCGCGCTGCTCGAACGCGGCCGCAGCCTGGCGGCGGCCGACGATGAACGCCAGATCGCGCTCATGCTCTACATCTCGGACTGCTGGCACTTGCTATCCGATGCCGGGCGAGCGCTGGCAGCCATCGATGCCTGCCCGGCCAAGGCCGATCCGGTCGGCAGCCTGGTCTGCCAGATCCAGCGATGCATGCTGGAGCTCAGGCTCGAGCTGGCCGCTCGGGAGCAGATCGTGGCGCGCGCCGACCAGCTTGCAATGGAGGTGCGCCATGCTGATGACGCGCGGCAGGTCGTCGACCGGGCGTGGTGCCGCCTGCACCAGCTGAAGGCGCACTTGCACCTTGGCACCGAGCAGACGGCCCGCGCCGAAGCGGAACTGTGGCTGGCCCTTGATCGCGCGCGAGTGCTGCAGGACAACTACGAAACAGACCGCCTGCTCGCCGCGATCTGCGAGCTGGCGCAATGGGCGCCTACGACAGTCAGCGCTGGCCTGAAGGTTTGCGCCGAGCTGTCCGAGCGATTCGCGGCCAACCGCGCTGCCTTGGTATCCGTGCTGCTCACCAAGGCACGGCTGGCCGCGCTCGGAGGTGACCTCAACGGAGCCAGGGCCGCCCTGGCGGCTGCCAAGGCGCACACAAGTGACCTGCACCTGAATGTGGCCGACGCCGTGATCATGGGCGTCACCGCGCTCGTGGACGCGCTCGCCGGCGATCACCGGCTCGCCGAGACCAGCTACCGGCGCTGCCAGCGGTTGCTGATCGACGTGGGCCTGGCGGGAGAATCCATCGTGTACGAGGCGTACGCGGCGCGTGAACTGTTCGAGCAGGGCAAGGTGGCCGATGCCGAGCGTGCGCTCAGACTGCTGACCGAGACTGCGCCGGGCATGGACCTGCGCACCGAAGTAATTGTCAATGCGCTCAACGCCAGGATCGCGGCGGTCACCGGGCGCGCTGCGCTAGCTCTTGAGCTTGCGGAGGGCGCAGCGGCCCGCAGCGAGCAGACCGATGACCTGTGCCTGCAGGGTGATTGCTACACCGACCTCGCGATAGTCGCCGCTCAGGCAGGTCAGCAGGCAGAGGCGGCGGAGGCGGCCGCCATAGCGCTTGACCGGTACCAGGCCAAGGGCGCCGCCCGGCTCATCATGCGCGCTCAGCGGCTGCTCGGGGCGGTAGGTGACCGCCAGAACCGGGACGCGCCGTGACGGCGGCGCCTGACGAGAACAGTGATCTTGACCAGCCCCCGTGGCGCCGCCCGCCGCGGCACCACTTCCCCGGCATCCCCGCATGGGGGGCGTCGACAGCCAGCTTGCGCAAGGAAGAGTTTGAGGTCAGTCCGCTCCAACGGGTCACGCCGGAATGGGCGTGGGGCGGCTCAGACGGCTCAGGAGTGCGGGTGGCCGTGCTCGACAGCGGAGTCGACGGAACGCATCCGCTGATCACGCGCCTCCGGCGCTCAGTCGGCATCATCGCCGACGAGAAAGGCGAATTCACGGTGGAGGACTGCGAGCCGACCGACGACGCCGGTCACGGCACCGCCTGCGCTGGCATCATCAGCTCGCTCGCCCCCGCAGCGGACCTGACCTCGGTACGGGTGCTGACCAACGGCAGGCACGGGACGGGCGCTGGCCTGATCGCTGGACTGGCCTGGGCCATAGATGAGGGCTACGACGTCATCAACATGAGCCTGTCAACTGGAAAGCCACAGTTTGTAGCCGCGCTTCATGATCTGGCCGACCGGGCCTATTTCCGGCGTTGCGTGCTCGTCGCATCGGCGCACAATATGCCTGTGCGCAGTTTTCCCTGGCCGTTCGCTTCGGTTATCTCGGTTGCCAGTCATGATGAGCACGACCCTGAGGTTTACTACTACAATCCGTCGCCGCCGGTCGACTTCTACGCTCACGGACTGCGTGTGGAGGTCGCCTGGCCAGGCGGTGCGAAGATTCGCAGCACCGGAAACAGTTTCGCCACGCCCCACATCAGCGGCATCTGCGCGCGTATTCTCAGCAAGCACCCGATGCTCACGCCTTTTCAGCTCAAGGCTGTGCTGTATCAGGCCGCCAGCAATGTTTCCCAGCAAACTGGAGGCAAACTTGCCAGCCAGTAACGCGTCGCCGGGCGAGGCGAATGGCCGCGCCGATATCACCGAGCGAGCCCTGCTGCAATCCATTGTGGAAGTGGCTCGGAGCGTATTCTCGGCCGCCGCGGCATCAGTGTTCCTGCTCGATGCACAGACCGACGAGCTGGTGTTCGAAGCCGTCGCCGGCGAAGGCGAGGAAACCCTCGTCGGCACCCGGTTCCCGAGCGGCACAGGCCTGGCCGGCTGGGTCGTCATGTCCGGCCAGTCGCTGCTGGTCGATGACGTGACCCAGACCCCCCAGTTCGCCCGTGACGCCGCGGAGTCGACCGGGTACGTGCCCGCGAGCATCATGGCCGCACCGCTGATCAGGAACGGCGAGTGCATCGGCGTGCTCGAGGTGCTCGACCGAGGCAGCAGGCAGCGGGGTGACCTGTCGGACGTCGACCTCATCGGCATGCTCGCCACCGAGGTAGCGCTGGCTCTTGACCTGCTGGTCCGGCTGCGGTGGCAAGCTGGCCAGCAGGGCGCCGCGGGGCTGGCGCCCGATGACGACACCGCTGTGCTGCAACGGATCGCCGAGCGACTCCCGTCCGCCACTGGGCCAGTAGCCTCCACGGTGAGCAAGCTGCTGGCGACGGCTGACGACCTGCTCGCCGACACCGCGGGCGCACGGCACTGAACTCCCCCTTGGCCAGGCAACTGGCGGGCGGATACGTACTCGACCTGCGCGCTGGCGCCGGGGAGCGCGAGCACGGTGCTGCCCGTGGGCGCGGCGCTGGGCGGAGCCGGGGTGCTGGCCGGAACCGGGGTGCTGGCCAAGGGCGGGGTTCGGCGCGGCAAGGCAGCCCGGCGCAGGCGGTGCCCTCGGTCCTGATAGTGAGTCGGCTGGCCGACGCCGAGCGCGATGCCGTGGCCAGGATGCTTGCCTCGGTGGCCGTGCCCGTGACTCGGCTCGACGCCGAATCCGCTCCAGACGGAGGCATGGCAATCGACCTGGAACACCGGGCAGTCCTGATCGGCCAGCAGTGGATCATGCCGACCGTCACCTGGATCAGGCATTTCTCGGTACGGGCGATGCCGCGCAAGCGCGGCGCGGTCCGCCAGGCTTTCGCTGCCGACTCCTGGCAAGCGGCCATCGACCAGCTCAGCGTCGTATCGACTCGCGCGATCACGTCGCGCGACCGCGGCCTGCTTGAGCAACTCATGCTCGCCCGCAACCACGGCATCGCGATCCCGCGTACCGTCGTGACCACCGATCCGGCAGCGGCCCGGCACCTGCTCGGCAGCCAGCGCGTGGTCATCAAGGCGCTGGACAGGCATTTCGTGGAGGCCAGTCCCGGCTTGCTCACCGGGGTGTTCCCCGAGATCCTCGGCGAGTCCGAACTCTGCCGGGCCAGCATGCCGCCGGTGGCGATGCAGGAATATGTCGAGCACGACACCGAGATCAGGTCCTACTACGTGGCCGGAGATGTCGCGGCCGCCTTCGAGATCACCAAACCGGACCCTGCGGCTCCGTGGCTCGACGCTGACCAGGTGATCGCTGCTCAGATCGAGGCTCCCCCGGCAGTTGCCGAGGCCACCCGAACACTGGCCGCCGCCATGGGAGCCGAGCATGCCGCGCTGGACTTCCTGATCGCTGGCGGGACGCCGGTGTTCCTCGAGGCGAACCTGGCCGGCGACTGGTGCTGGCTTGAATCCAGGGCGGGGGTCGAGCCAGTGACTAACGCCATGGCTCGCGCTCTCGCCGAATCACATCGCCAGGTCGCCACGCTCATACCAGGACACGGCCTGGACCTAATCGCGTTCCTGTCTGGCTCAGCCGGGAATACGGGCGTTGACAAGGGCGAACGCTCGTTATAGGACTCTTAGAGCAGACATTACGACGAAATTCCTGGGGCGCTGGTGCCGGACCCAGTCAAAGGCGATCGCACCGTAGCGATGCCAGCGGCCATACGCAGGGTGCCCGCCGAGACCTACGATCAGAGTTGCCCGCATCGCGGTGGCGAGCTACCCGGCCGGGACGCGACCCGCAACATCATGCTGAAGGCAATGCTGTCGCACCACATCGAGTCCGCGCTGATGCGGACCAGGAGCCTGTCCCAGCATGAAGTGACGGTATTCGAACTGCTCGGTCTAAGCTACGATAACAGGACACTTGCCCGAGTGCTTAAGGTCAGCGAACGGACCGCGAAACGGCACGTCACAGCCATACTCGCCAAGCTCGGCCTCGAATCGCGATTGCAGGCTGGCCTGGTCGCGCTCCTGACTACGTCACTGCCACCGCGGACGTCCGGCGGCCCGAAAGTCGCATGGACCAGTGCCATCAAGGCGGATGACACTGAGCTACAATCCCGCCCCAACCGGACCGGCGGTCGGCTGCGGAGCTGACCGGAGACTCGTCTTTCCTAAGGAGTACTCATGGCGTTCGACTCACTTGCAGCCCTCCGCGCCGCTGGCAACCCCGTCGACTTGCTGACCAAAGAGCAGCAGGCCGTCTTCGCGTCGCTGAACGAAGAAGAGGTCACGCTGCTCAACTCGATCAAGAGGCGCCTCGACGCCCTTGAGGATTCCGACGTCATGGCTCACGACATCAAGATGTTCTAGCCAGCCAGGCATACCGTTTCCGTCCGTGTGCCTTATACGCCCGCGGCACGGGGGCCACCCTACATCGTCCGCGAGCTGATCGATGGTGCCGCCGGATTGCTCAAGGCCAACGGCAACATCCCGCAAGAGGACCAGTCCTGGTGGCCCTACACCGCGATCAAGTCGAGCAAGCCACCCGCAGCAGTGCCTGCCCAGAGTCGACCGCCCAGGCCGAGCGCCAAGGAGTCAGTCCGCGCAACATCAAGACGTGAACCAACCCCGGTTTTCCGCCATCAGTCTGCCGTGTCGTCGTCGGCGCTGGCCTGCGGTGTGATTGTCGCGGGGTGCGGGCCGTGCGGGGCGGGGTGCCCGGCCCGACAGCATTGTGGCCCTGGTTGCTGCTGTCGACGCCCGGTTCGGGTGAGCAACGGGCCCTGGTTGCTGCTGTCGGCGCCCGGTTCGGGTGGGCAACGGCTGGTTGCTGCTGTTGGGACGACATCAGGCAGGGCCACGTTGCTGACGGGCCGGGCCGGCGGTGTCAGCATCGTGGTCCTCCCTGCTGCTGTTCCCGCCGCCCAGCCCGATGGCTTGAGGTTTACTGACGGACCAGTTCCCCCGTCCATGCGCTCAGGCGCCGCCCAGTCGTCACATTGGTCACTTCCAGCTCGTCGACAACTCAGGCACATGTGCGGGGTGGCTCGGCAGCCCCGGGCTGGGGGTGTCGCCGACACCCTGCTCCTTCAAGATCAATTTAGGCTGAGTGGCATTGCTTTCTGGAGGAGAGTTTCCGGGGTTGGGAGGGTTGCCGGCGTAAACGGGGAAGATTGCCGGCTTCCTGGTGGAGGATTTGCGGGTGCGGGAGCCTTTTCGTCGTGGAACAAGAAAATCCTCCCGGACCCGTAAACCCTCCACCAGGAAGACGGACAATCCTCCCGGACACGAAAACCCTCCCGCCAGGAGTCCAGCCCGGCACACCGGCACCCGCGAGGGCAGGCAGTCACGACAGCCGGCCCGGCGGGCGAGGACCAGCAGCGGGCGAGGACCGGCAGCGGGCGGAGGACAGCCGGCCCGGCGGGCGGGACCAGCGGCGGGCGGGGACCGGCGGCGGGCGGAGGACAGCCCGGCGAGCGGAGGACAGCCCGGCGGGCGGGGACCAGCGGCGGGCGGGGACCAGTGGCCCGCGGGGACCAGCCCGGCGGGCGGGGACCAGCCCGGCGGGCGGGGAACGGTCGGCGGGGAACGGTCGGCGGGCGGGTGGCTAGCTGTGGTCGCCCGCGACGACCAGGCCGGATTCATAGGCCAGGATCACCGCCTGGACGCGGTCGCGCAATCCGAGCTTGAGCAGGATGGAGCTGACGTGCGACTTCACCGTTTGCTCGGCCAGGTAGAGCTTCCGTGCGATCTCCGCGTTGGTCATTCCCGCAGCGACCGCGAGCAGCACCTCGTGTTCGCGCGGCGTGAGCCGGTCGAGTTCGCCGGCCGGCACTAGCTTGGCCCGCCGGGCGAATTCCTCGATCAGCCGCCTGGTCACCGACGGTGCCAGCAGAGCGTCGCCCGCGGCGACCACCCGGACGGCCGCGAGTATCTGCTCGGGGGTCGCGTCCTTGAGCAGGAAGCCGCTCGCACCGGCACGAAGCGCATCGTAGACATAGTCGTCCAGGTCGAAGGTGGTGAGCACGAGCACGCCAGGCGGGGAGTCGCCGGATTTGAGCAGCCTGGTCGCCTCGATTCCGTCGAGAACCGGCATCCGGATGTCCATGAGCACGACGTCGGGGTGCAGTTCGCCAGCCATGGTGACGGCCTGGCGGCCGTTTTCGGCCGCGCCGATGACGCTCATGTCGGGCTGCGCGTCGAGCATCGCGGTGAAGCCGATCCTGACCACGGCCTGGTCGTCGGCCACCAGCAGCCTGAGTACCTGGCCGGTCACGGGCCGGCCGCCGCGGGCATTACCCCGCGAACCACGAAGCCGCCCAGGCCGTCGGGCCCGGCGCTGAACTCGCCTCGCAGCATCGTCACCCGTTCCCGCAAGCCAGTCAGGCCGTAGCCACCGTGCGCCCGCACCTTGACGCTCGGCAGCATGGGCGCCGAGTTGGCGACTCTCGTGGTCACCGAGGCCGTCTCGATGCCGACCTCCACCGTCACCTTGCTCCCCGGCGCGTGCCGGCCCGCGTTAGTCAGTGCCTCCTGCACGATCCGGTAGCAGCACAGCTCGACCGATGCGGGCAGCGGCCTCCGGTTTCCCGACACAGTCAAGGTCACCTCCATTCCGGCGGCGGTCATCCTGCCGATCAGGCACTCCAGGTCGGAAATGCGCGGCTGCGGCGCCGAGTCGGCGCCGGCGTCGCCGTCCGGCGTCCTGAGCACGCCGAGGACTACCCGCAGTTCGGTGAGCGCGGTCCGTGCCTCGTCGGCGATCTCGGCGAAGGCCGCGTGTCCCGATTCCGGCAGATCCGGGACCGAGTACGGTGCCGTGGCTGCTCGCACGGCGATCATCGAGACGTGATGAGCGACCACGTCGTGCAGCTCACGGGCGATGCTCGCGCGTTCCCTGGCGATCACGTCGCGCTCGTTCAGCGCCTTCAGCTGCTCGGCGGTCTTCGCCGACTGGCGCCTGGCGCGCACCATCTCCCCCGCTCCCCACGCCGCGATCACGGCCAGCGCCTCGGCGGCGGTCGCGTCCCACGGTGTCGCGTTGTGGTTCAGGCCGGCCACCCCGAGCAGCACGGCGACTTCGGTGAGCGCGACAGCCCGCGCCGCCCAGCGCCAGGGAAGCACGACCGGGCACGCCGCAAGGGCGATCAGCCAGCCGGCGACGCCCGCCACGGACCACGACAGCCTGCCGAACAAGACGAACCCGGCATTCGCCGCCAGCACCGCGGTGATCGCCGCCACGGGGTAACGCCTGATGACCGCGATCGGCGCGGTGCCGAGCAGGCTGAGCGCCAGGCTCAAAGAGGAAGGCAGCGGTCCCGCGTTCTTGCCCGACTCAAGCAGCGCCGCGACCGCCAGGATCACCGCGATCGCGACCGGGCCGGGCAGCCGGCGGTAGTCGGCGGCGAAGAACCTGACCACGCGTTCCATCAGGGAGCCGGGCCAGGCCGCGCCGGGACCAGCCCTGTCCGGCTCAAGACTTGCGTCCGTCACCTGACCAGCATGCACTCTGACCACGGGTGCTCGCGTGCCCCAGCCGAGCGATATGTGCCCCTACCGCGGTACCGAGCTAACCGTAGAACACCCGCTCCATCACCGCGCGGGCCCGCCTCGCGGCCTTGCGCCAGTCCTGCTCCATTTGCCTGGCCTCTCCCGGCGGGTAGCCAAGCAGCCTGGCCGTGCCGGCGAGGTCGGGTTGCGCGGTCGGGAGCACATCGCTCGGACGGCCGGTGACGACCATGACCGCGTTCCTGATCCGGGTTGCGAGCAGCCACGACGTACGCAGCACCGCCTCATCGCCTGGCTCAAGCAGCCCGGCGTCCGCGGCTGCGGCGAGCGCGGCGAGCGTCCGGGTGGTCCGCAGCGCGGGAACCACTGCGGCGTGGCGCAACTGGAGGAGCTGAGCCACCCATTCAGTGTCGCTGAGCCCGCCTGGGCCTAGCTTGACCTCCAGTGCGGGATCTACGCCCCGAGGCATTCGTTCCGCTTCTATCCTGGCTTTAATTCTTTTTATTTCTCGAACGGAATGTTCCGCGAGCCCGCCCTGCGGATAGCGGATCTCATCGGCCATGGCGATGAAGTCCTGGCCGAGCCCCATGTCGCCGGCAACCGGATCGGCCCGGAGCAGCGCCTGCGCCTCCCACGGAGCCGACCAGCGGCGATAGTAGCTCCGGTACGCGCTGAGCGTTCGGACCAGGGGGCCTTGCCGGCCTTCCGGTCGCAGGTCAGCGTCGATGTGCAGGGCCGGTTCAGGGCCTGGGCGGCTGAGCAGCCGGCGCAGCCCGTCGGCGACAGCGTGCGCCGCCCTGGTTGCCGCTTCCTCGTCCGCGCCTGGCCGCGGGCGGTGCACGAAGAGCACGTCGGCGTCGCTGCCGTAGCCAAGCTCGCGCCCGCCGAACCTGCCCATTGCCACGACGCAGATGCCGGTAGGCAGATCGCCGAGGGACCGCCGAACATCCCGGATGGCCGCGTCGAGCGCGCCGCCGATCGTCGCCGACGCGATCGTGGTCAGCGCCGCGGCGACCTGTTCATGATCGGCGAGACCGAGAACGTCGGTCGCGCACGTGCGGAACAACTCCGCGCGGCGCATGGCCAGCAGGCCCGCGACGGCCTGTTCCGGCTCGGCGTCGCCGTAGCGGCGCAGCACCGCGTCGACCTCGGCGGCCAGGCTGGCTGGCGGCCTGGGCGTCAGCAGCTCCTCGCCCGCCAGCATCGCCACCGCCGCCGGAGCGCGCATCAGCAACTCGGGCGGATACCGGCCGGACGCGAGCAGCCTGGCCATCCGCCAGGCCACATTGGTGTCGTCGCGGAGCAGCCGCAGGTACCACGGTGAGCTACCCAGCGCCTCGCTCACCTGGCGGAACGCGAGCAGTCCGGCATCTGGCCGCGGAGCGTCGGCGAACCAGCCGAGCAGCGCGGGCAGCAGGGTTCGCTGGATGGCGGCCTTCCTCGTCATGCCGGTGGTCAGCGCCTCGATATGGCGAAGCGCCCCGGCCGGGTCGGCATAGCCGAGCGCTTCGAGTCGATCGGCGGCTGCCTGGGAGGTCAGCCTGATCACGTCGCCCGGCAGCCGCGCGACCGCGTCGAGCAGCGGCCGGTAGAACAATTTTTCGTGCAGTTGCCTGGCTACCGTGGCGTGCCGCCGCCACTGCGTGATCAGTTCCTCTGCCGGGTCACCTGATTGCGGGAGATAGCCGAGCGATCGCAGCGCCCGGCCGACCTGGCGGAGCACGGCCTGATCCGAGGGCAGGGAGTGAGTGCGGCGCAGCAGGCGCAGCTGCAGCAGGTGCTCGATCGCCCGCAGGAACCGGTAGGCATCTGCCAGCGCGGCGGCGTCCTGCCTGCCGACGTAGCCGCCCGCGGCGAGCGCCGCTAGCGCCGGCAGCGTCGCGGGCGCGCGCAGCGTCTCGTCGGCGCGGCCGTGCACGAGCTGGAGCAACTGGACGGCGAACTCGATATCGCGCAGCCCGCCCGGGCCGAGCTTGATCTCGCGATCGGCGTCCTTGGCCGGGATGTTCTCGATGACACGGCGGCGCATGGCCTGGACGCCTTGCACGAAGTCCTCGTGCTGAGCCGCCCGCCAGACGAGCGGCGTCACCGCGTCGAGGTACTCCTGACCGAGCGCGGCATCGCCGGCGACCGGCCTGGCCTTGAGCAGCGCCTGGAATTCCCAGGTCTTCGCCCAGCGCTCGTAGTAGGCACGATGACTGGCGACGGTCCTGACCAGCGGGCCGATCCGGCCCTCGGGACGCAGGCCGGGATCAACGGGAAAGAGCGCTCCCTGCGCCGTCGCGTCCGAGCAGAGCCTGATCATCGCGCTGGCGAGCTGGGTCGCTGTCCCGAGATCCCCGTCCGCGACGAAGATCACGTCGACGTCGCTGGCATAGTTCAGTTCCCGGGCGCCGCACTTGCCCATCGCGATGACCGCGAGCCTGGCTGGCGCCGCGTCCTCCGCGAGCTGCGCCCTGGCTATGGCTAGCGCGGCCTGGAGCGCCGCGCCGGCAAGATCGGCCAGTCCCGCCATCACCTGGTCGAGCGTCGCCGCGCCGGTCAGGTCGCTGGCAGCGAGCGTGAGCAGGCCACGCCGGTAGGCGATGCGCAAGGCATCGGCGGTGCGGGCGCCGCCTGTGTCCAGGGGCTGGTCACCGCTCTTTCCCGCGAGCAGGCGCCAGTCGGCCGGGTGGCGGCGCAGGTGATCGGCGAGGGCCGGGCTCGTGCCGAGCACGGTGGTCAGCCTGGCTCGCAGATCACTGTCGGTGCGCAGCGAGGCCGCACGGCCCGCATCGGCTGGCAGCGCGGCCAGGCCGGCCAGCGCGAGGTCAGGATCTGGCGCGGCAGCTAGCGCGGCGACTAGTCCGGCGTCGCCGGCGACCGCGTTCAGGCCGAGTTCCGTGGTCAGCAGCCGCTCCGCGGCCGCGGTGTCAGCGAAGCCGAGCGCCGCCAGCCGTCCGCCGAGCGTCGCTTCCCGCGGCATCATCACCCAAGCACCGTAGCGCGGCGCCGCCCGTCTCAGCGCGGGCGGCGCCGCCAGGGCCGGTCAGCACGCTCGGGCCGGCTGACTGTCCCGGCGGCGGGGCGGCCCGTCGTCAGCCGCGTCACGAGCAGGTGGCCGACCTGACCGGCACGCGGGTCCTGCCACCAGGCGGAGTGCCGGTGCACTGGCGGAGGCGTCGGGTCCGCGTCCGGGACCAGCACCACAGGGTCCCAGCAGGGCTGGTCGACTTGCTCTCCGAGCCAGCGCTGCCTGTCATGGCCGGGATCGGCGAGACGGTCGAACGGGTCGCGGAAGACCCACGAGCCGATGTAGTCGCTGCGGCGGACCATGTTCCGCCACCGGTAGCCAGGCTGCCCGGCCGGGCCGGCGAGCGATTCGCTGAGCTGGCTCAGCTGAGCTGGCCCGAAATAGGCGGGGAACGCCCGGCCGTAGAGCCGCCTGGCCGGGCAGGCCAAGGTCAGCAGGGCAACCTGATCGGCGGCATCCTCCGGCAACTGCGCTATCACGGCGATCGCGATCACCGCGCCCTGGCTGTACCCGGTGACCAGGACGGGGCCGGCCGGGACGGTCAGGCCTGGTGACATCGGCAGGTCGGGCTGTTCGGCGTGGCGCAGCAACCGCACCGGGTCATCGGGAGCCAGGTCCGCGCTGCCCGTGATCAGCCTGATCCGGTCGACCACCTCAGGGACGGCGCGTTCGGCGTAGCAAGGCGGTGCGAGCGGGTGGACGGCACGCGGCCAGAACGTCGCCACGTCCCACAGCGCGCCGATGATCCGCCGGTCCGACGGGCTACGGATGGCTGATCGGAGGACGATCATGAAGCTCAGCTCGGTCAGGACACCCGCGACGACTACCAGCGAGACGGCGCCGTGCAGCCAGCTTGAGCCGGTCAGCATGTGCGGCCTCGCCGAAGTGCCTGCCACCCGGCCGAAAATGACCTCGGCGGCGATGACCGCGATCAGCCAGAACCCGACCACCAGCAGCACGGGAAGCGTGATGTTCTCGGCGAGTCCGGCGACGGCCCACACGCCGGCGATCTTGCGGCGGCCGCGCGGGCCGACCTCCTGGCCGCCCCTGCCCGCGTAGGCGTCGGAGATGGAGATCGAGCCGGTCTGGTCAGCCTCGATGCGCGCGCGGAGCCGCAGGTAGGTGGCCCCAAGGAGCATCGCCGCCACGATCACTCCGGCGACCAGGCCGATCGTGCCCGCACCCGAGGCGAATACCGGCCACGGCACCTCGAATACGCGCGGCGTCGTGACCGCGAACTTGAATCCGCCGGGGACCGGCGTGCCAAGCAACTTCGCCACCCCGAGATTGAGCAGCACCGTGAACTGCCAGCCAAGGCAGAACGCAAAGGTGGCGAACACGACCGTGAGGCCGCCGCCGAGGTAGGGCAGGAACGCCCGGTCAGCGCGCCGGTCGCGTGCGCCTCCCGCGTTCCGCGCGGCCACGGTGGCCAGCCTCGTCACTGTCAGCGCCAGAGCGGCCAGCAGCGCCAGCTGAATGATGATCAGGACCAGGGTTAGCCCGGTCAGGCCGGGCAGCGGCCCGCGCCGCGCTCCGTCCACCCCGTCGCTCAGGCCTGCGGCCAGCCCGGCCGCCACGATCGCGACCGCCGCTGCCGCGACGGTCAGGCGGCACCCGAGCTCGGCGCGGCGGCCAGCGGCGGCCGTGTCCGTTCGCCTGAGGTGGACGTGGCGGTCTGCCATCGGCGCGAGGATCAGGACGGTAGCGGCCGCCAGCACGGCGGCCGCCAGGCCGATGGCAACGTCCCGCAAGGCGGCGAGCCGTTCGGCGGGCAGGGCAACGATCAAGGCGGCGGTAGCGCACCCTGCCGCCGAGTGCAGCGAGCGCTGCCGGCGCACCAGCTTTTCACCGCGCCAGAAACCTGGCTCGGCCAGTGGCCACACATTGTGCCTGCCAGGCCGGGCGGTGGTGGTCCTGGCCTCGTACCGGGTGGCGGTTGCCACGCTGATCGCCCACAGCAGCGCCACGACGGCGACCACGCCGACAAGAGCGATCGCCATCCGCCAGCCTGTCGGCCGGTTCGCGTACCAGCCCATCCAGGCGGGCAGCAGGCCCTTCCGGCCAGCTTGCCAGGCAGCCGTGCTGACCATGACCGTCGCGGCGCTGGCCACGAGCTGGATCGTCGCGGTCAGGGCGAGCAGCCGGAGCAATGCCTGGGCGGCCCAGTGCCCGGCTCCTCGGCCGGCTTGGCCTGGCCCGGCCTCGCCGTTCGCCGGCCTTTCAGGCGGAAGCATGAAAAACGCGACGTTGTACATCATGAAAGGGGCCAGCAGCAACCATGAGGCCGAGGCCAGCGGAGCTTCGGTCAGCCCGCCCCAGGAGTAGGCCTCTAGTTTCCATGGCACGGTGGAAGCCGAGCCTTGGCCGCCCGGATTCCACCGCCGGAAGAACCCGGCCACCTGGTCCCCGCCGACTTGAAGCGCGGTGGGATGCTCAAGCATGATCGGCCCGTTGGAGCCGGACACCCCGTGAATCCGCAGTTCGGTTACCGGCTGATCGGCCAGCGAGACATCCACGAGCGCCCCCGCGGCGGCCGCCCTTGCGGGGCTTGTCTGATCGAGACCGGCGAACCCCCAAGCCGCGTCGAATCCGAGCGGGACCTGACCTGAAATCTGGCCTGAGACCTGACCGGCCTCGTCCGGCGTATGCATTCCAGCGGGCATGGTGCCTCCCGCGCCGTTTCGGCTCACGTTTCTCTTCGCGCTGACTGCCGCCTTGCCCGTTCATCATCGCTGAGCCGGCGACCTTAATGTACCGTTACGGCCTGATAGGCCAATGGCGGCTGCCCGCCACACCCAGTCCGACATCAGGAGCCCGAAGCCCGCTGCCCGCGCCTGAACGCTCGCAGGCCACCACGCCCAGCTTCCGATTCGCCCCATTTATTCCTATAACGAACTCTCACGGCCGCGAAACGGCGAAACCCCACAACATGGCTGCGCGAATCGGCACCCAAGCCTCAACATGGATCCGCGTATCCATGCGTTCGGTTCCGAGCGGCCGGGCGCCGCCAGCCGCCGCCTAGATCGGTTTCGGCGGTCGTCGTCTTATAGACCACGGGAATCTGCCGGTTGGCGGCCTCTCCGACAGGCTCCCCGGTCCCGGCGGGACTACCGACATGCTTCGTAGCGGCGAGTCAGGGCAGCGCACCCGCGGCGGGTCAGGTCATCAAGAGGACGGCGTAGGCGGCCAGCCAGTGCTCGACCATGTAGTCGTCGCCGACGACGTGCGGCAGCGCGGCGTCGGCGTGAGTGCGGGCGGCTCGCGTCGCCGGCTCGATGCGAGGATCGCCGGGCGGGAGGCTTTCGGCGATGCGGCGCCAGCACCAGGCGCGGCTGGCGTTGAGGCCGTGCAAATGGGCGATCTGGCCGTCAGCTGAGTCCGACACGACCGCGGGGGTAAAGATCGCCGCCGGCGAGCCGGCGGCGATGCCCGGCAGGAAGCCGGCCAGCCAGCCGGCGAACTCATCAGCGGGCTTCAGCAACGCCATCAGCTCGGCCTCGACCAGGGCTGGCGAAAGGAAATCTGAGCCAGAGGGCTCCCATCCGGCCGGGCAGTCCCTGTCGGCCGAGAACCACCGGTCCGCGGCGTCGGCGATGGCATCGGCAAGGCGGCTGTCGCCGGCCTCAGCGCGGTCGCGAGCGTAAGCGAGCGCCCGCCCGAGCCCGAAGGCGCTGTTCTGGTGGATGCCGTAGCGCACCGGATACGTCGCCTTGGGCAGCCAGTCGAGAAAGCGCTTGGTCACCGCCTGCGCCAGCGGCACAAGCGCGGCCGACCAGCGACTCGCGGCGGCGCGGTAGACGGGGTCAGCCGACTCGTCCCTGGCGAGCTGGCTTACGTCAGCCGCGAGGGTCAGCGCCCAGCTCCAGCCGTAGGGCCGCACGGCCCGGCTGAACGGCCCCGACAGCGTAGCGGCCTCCGCCTGCAGGCCCGATGGGGTGAGCTGCCGGTCGAGCGCCGCCACGATCTCGGCCGCGGGCGCCGAGTCAGCCACCGTACGGAGCAGCCGCACCAGCACCCAGTGCATTTCCACGCATGAGTGCCAGTCGTAACTGCCGTAGAACACCGGCGTGATGTCCTTCGGCCGGCGCGGGAGATCGTCAGCTTCCCGCATGTGGCAGTTGAAGCCGTTCGGGTACTCCCGGCCGATGTTGCCGATGGCCACAGCCGCGTAGGAGGCCGCGTTCTGCCTTAGTACGTCGCCCCAGTTCATCACGAGTCCGACCATAGCTGACCGCAGTCAGGCGAAAGGCGCAGGCCAGCGAGAGCTAACCTCAGCCGGGCTGGTGGCCGGGCCGGTTCTGGCCCAGGCCGGCCAGGCGGATGACGAGGCTCGCGAGGCCAGTGCTATCCGTCAGCGCGGGCTGTGGTGATCCCCCGACTTTGACGTCCACCGATTCGCAGGGGGCAGCCGCGACGGCAATCCGTTCACCCGAAGGGGATTTTGGCTCGAAGACCAGGCGGAAGACACTGGCGAAGAACGGGCAGGGCATCGGCAACCCGGAGGCAGTCGGCATGGCGTTGAGGCGGCGCGCGAACTCGGCGATGACCGGCCGTGCGGTGAAGGCCTTGGTGACCGTGCCCGCGTTCGGCAGGGTCCGGTGCATGGTGACCTCGACGGCTCGGTATTCCGCCGGGTCCACGTGCTCGGCCGCTGACCGAGGCAGCGCCCAGATGGCCTGGGCATCAATGCGCAGGCAGGTCCCCCCGCCTGGTGCCGGCCGCATCGAGTCGACGAGCTGGCCGCCAGCGACGCCGTCGGGCCCGGACTTCATCGTGTAGGCCACGAAAGGCTCAGCGGCACCGACGGGGCGGTCGCTGCCAGAGTCCGAGCTGACGCTGCCAGGCGGCACGTGCGCGCGCAGGAACTTGCGAAGGCTTGCCATTCGCAGCGGCACGCGGTAGAACCTGGCGAGGTCGATCGTGCGGCCGGGGAGGCCGATGTGCTCGGCGGCCTTCAGCGCGGGAGGGCATGCGGCCGGCCGGACCTGCCTGGCTCCCGGCGGCACTGGCGCGAGCGCGAGCAGCCGGCTGTCGAAGGCGCGGGCTACCGCCTTGGCCTGAGCCCGCAGCTGGCTGGCGGGCGTGACGGGCATCGCCGGGTGGTGCGTGCCGGAATGCCGGCCGGTGACCTCCACCTGGGTGCCGCAGCCCGCGAGACAGGCGGCGACGCTGACCGCGGTAACGAACCCGGCGACATACAAAAGTGCTCGCATAACCTTTGGACGCGGGCCTGACGGGGAATGGTTCCACACTGGGGTTAGTCCACACTGGGGTTAGACACACTGGGGTTAGACACACTGCGGGGGTTTGCCAGGACAGAGGGGTTAGCCAGCGCCGCCGGTGTCGGTACCGGATGTTACTTATTCGGTAACGATCGCGCACCTGTGCCAACCGGATGCGCCCGTTGAGGCTCTTAACTATGGCGGGGCTGGCAACTGATCTGCCTGCCGCCGACCGGCATGCGAAAGGACCGTAAGGTGCACGTCAGCGAACTCGCCCAGGCTGGCCCGGTCGCGCTGACCGAACTGGCCGAGCCAGCCGCGCACAAGCTGGCGACTCGCGTACTGACGGAAAAGACGGCTTCGACGGGGGCCGCGGTGCTGGCCGCCCCGCCTGTTCATGAGCTGACCTTGCGAGCACAACCGCGTCCTGAGGCGGTGCCGCAGGTGCGCCATCACGCCCGCGCCGCGCTCACTCGCTGGGGACTCGCCTCGATCGTGAGCGTCGCCGAATTAGTCAGCGCCGAATTAACCACCAACGCGATCATCGCTTGCCGAGCACAGACGGCCTCGCCGCCGATCGGATTGCATCTGGCCGCCTATCCTGGCCGGCTCGTCGTGATGGTGTGCGACGCCAGCCCCGGAACGCCAAGGCCCAGGCCACGCGACGACAGCGCCGTCAGCGGCCGGGGCCTGCAGATCGTCCAGGCGCTCAGCGCGGACTGGGGCTGCCTGGCGCTGGCCGATGGCGAGGGCGAGGGCGAGGGCAAGGGCAAGGTCGTCTGGTGCCTGCTGAACCTCCGATGAGCGCGCGTCAGCGCACGGAACTCAGCACGCTGGTCAGCTTGTCGATGATTGCCTGCTGCCGGAAGGTGCGCCTGGCGCGAGTGGCGTCCTTGCCGTAGATCGCGACCAGCACCATGTTCATGCACCTATGACGCGAACAAGGCAATGCCGGTTCCGGCCGGCAGCCGCCTAAAGCACGGACAGGTACCGGTCGAGCTCGAATTCGGTGACCTGGCGCCGGTAGTCCTGCCATTCCTCTCGCTTATTGCGCAGGAAGAAGTCGAACACGTGCTCGCCCAGTGTTTCCGCGACAAGCTCGCTGTTCTGCATGACGTTACAGGCGTCGGACAGGCTCTGCGGCAGCGGCGCGATGCCGAGCGCCCGCCGCTCGGCCGGCGTGAGGGCCCACACGTCGTCCTCGGCGCCCGGCGCGAGCTGATAGTCCTCCTCGATGCCCTTGAGCCCGGCGGCCAGGATGACGGCGAACGCGAGATACGGGTTGCAGGCCGGATCGAGCGACCTGAACTCGATCCTGGTCGCGTTGCCTTTCTTCGGCTTGTACATGGGCACCCGGACCAGCGCGGATCTGTTGTTGTGCCCCCAGCAGACGTAGGCAGGGGCTTCACCGCCAGCTCCGGCGATGCGTTCGGCCCCGCCCCACAGGCGCTTGTAGGAGTTGACCCACTGGTTGCACACCGCGGTGATTTCCGCCGCGTGGGCCAGCAACCCCGCGATGAAAGCCCGTCCGATCTTGGAGATCTGGTAGTCACCGCCAGCGTCGTAGAAGACGTTCTTGTCGCCTTCGAACAGGGACATGTGGGTATGCATGCCCGAGCCCGGATACTCGGTGAACGGTTTCGGCATGAAAGTCGCGTACACGCCTTGCTCGAGCGCGACCTCCTTCATGGCCAGCCGGAATGACATGATGTTGTCGGCGGTGCTCAGCGCGTCGGCGTAGCGCAGGTCGATCTCCTGCTGGCCAGGCGCTCCCTCGTGGTGGCTGAACTCCACCGAGATGCCCATCGTCTCCAGCATCGTGATCGCCGACTTGCGGAAATCGTGCGCGATCTGGTGCGGGGTGTGGTCGAAGTAACCGCCCTGGTCGATCGGCCGGGGCTTGGCCCCCGGTTCAGGGCGCTCCCGGAGCAGGAAGAACTCGATTTCAGGGTGGGTGTAGAAGGTGAAGCCCAGGTTCGCCGCCTTCGCCAGCGCCCGCTTGAGCACGTACCTCGGATCGGCGTGCGAGGGCGTGCCGTCGGGCAGCATGATGTCGCAGAACATCCGGCCGACCCCGGCAGGATCATCGCGCATCGGCATTAGCTGGAACGTGGACGGGTCGGGCTTGGCGATCATATCCGCCTCGTAGACCCGGGCGAAGCCCTCGACCGCCGAGCCGTCGAACCCGATCCCCTCGGCGAAGGCGCCTTCCAGCTCGGCTGGGGCTACCGCGACAGACTTGAGGTAACCGAGCACGTCGGTGAACCACAGCCGGACAAACCGGATGTCCCGCTCCTCGAGCGTGTGCAGCACGAACTCTTCCTGCCTATCCACACCGCCAGTCTGCCCCGTCCGTGTTTCGCAGGTGTAACAGGGTTGACCGTGCTGGCCCGCCGCCTCGGGTCGCTGTGCTGGCCCGCCGCCTCCGGTCGCTGCGCTGGCTCGGGCTGTCACTAGCCGGTCCGGCCAGCGCCGCGCCCTTCGGCGCACGAGCCCATCTAAGCTGATCTCGTGCCGCAGATACGCATAGCGCTCGCGCAAGTCAATTCCACCGTCGGCGACCTGGACGGCAACCATGCGGCAGTCATGGAGTGGACGGCGAAGGCGGCCGGGGCCAGCGCCGCGATCGTGGTCTTTCCCGAGATGATGCTGACCGGCTATCCCGTCGAGGACCTGGCGCTCCGCGCGTCGTTCGTTGACGCCTCGATCGCGGCGCTCGGACGCACCGCCAGCCAGCTCGCCGACGCCGGCCTCGGCGACATCGCGGTGGTACTCGGGTACCTGGACAGGAAGCCCGGTCTCCAGCCGCGAGTCGGATTGCCGCACGGGGCGCCGCTCGACGCGGCCGCGGTGCTTTACGGGGGTACTGTCGTCGTCCGGTCCGCCAAGCATCACTTGCCGAACTACGGTGTCTTCGACGAGTTCAGGTATTTCGTCCCTGGTGATGTGCTGCCCGTTGTCCGCCTGGAAGCCGGCGATGGCGGCCTGGTGGACGTGGCTGTCGCGGTTTGCGAGGACCTGTGGCAGGACGGCGGGCCAGTCGCGGTCACCAAGCAGGCGGGCGCGTCGCTGCTCGTCGTGCCGAACGCCTCGCCGTACGAGCGCGGCAAGGGCACTGAGCGCGTCGAGCTTTGCTTGCATCGGGGCGCCGAGGCAGGCGCGGCTCTCGCGTACGTGAACATGGTCGGCGGCCAGGACGAACTGGTCTTCGACGGCGACTCGGTCGTCATCGACACGGCCGGCGCGGTCGTCGCCCGGGGCCCCCAGTTCGAGCAGGCGCTCGTCGTGACCGACCTGGAGCTGCCTGCCGCCGATCCCGCGTTGCCTGACGGCGACGTAGCTGCCGACGCCGGCGACGGCACGATCATGATCATCCGCCGGGTGACGCTTTCCGGAACCGGGCGCGAGAGAGCCGGGCGCGGCGGACCCGGGAGCGGCGGACCTGGGCCCGGCCGACCTGGGCGCGGCGGGCAGGCTGGCGAGGCGGCAGCCGATGTCAGGGCACTCTGGCCGAGGCTGGAAGATCTTGCCGAGGTTTACTCCGCGCTCGTGCTCGGCGTACGAGACTACGTCAGGAAGAACGGGTTCTCTTCGGTCATTCTCGCCCTGTCTGGGGGGATCGACTCCGCACTGACCGCCACGATCGCCGCCGACGCGATCGGGGCCGAGCAGGTGCACGTCGTGCTGATGCCGAGCAAGTATTCGTCTTCGCACTCGCTGACCGACGCCGAGGACCTGGTCAAGCGGCAGGGAGTCCAGGCCCGGACCGTGCCGATCGCCGCGATCGTCGGCGCCTTCGACAACGATCTCCGCCTGAGCGGCCTGGCTGAGGAGAACCTGCAAGCGCGAGTTCGCGGCATGATCGCGATGTCGCTGTCCAACGCCGACGGGCATCTGGTGCTGACCACGGGCAACAAGAGCGAACTCGCCACGGGTTACTCGACGCTCTACGGTGACTCAGCGGGAGGCTTCGCCCCGATCAAGGACGTGCCCAAAACCCTGGTGTGGGAACTCGCCAAGTGGCGCAACCGCCAGGCCGAGCAAGCAGGCGAGGAACCGCCCATCCCAGAGAACTCCATTACCAAGCCGCCGAGTGCCGAACTCAGTCCAGGCCAGCTAGATAGCGACTCGCTGCCCGGATACGAGGAGCTCGACGCGATCCTCGATGACTATGTCGAAAAGGACCTTGGTGCGGCCGAGTTGCTGGCGGCTGGTCACGACCCGCAGGTCATCGAGCGCGTCATCGGCCTGGTCGACAGGGCCGAGTACAAGCGGCGTCAATACCCGCCAGGTCCCAAGATCTCGGCGAAGAACTTCGGCCGGGACCGGCGCCTGCCGATCACGAACAGATGGCGCGAGCCGCTCCCCCGCTGACCCGCCCGCGTGCCTCGCGGCTCACCTGCCGCGCCGCCCGCCCGCGTGCCGCACGTCGCCGTACCGCTCCTCGCCCTGCCGCCCCGCGCCCTGTCCGCCCGAGTTGACAGCAGGCAGCCGGCAAGCCAGATACTTGGACCGCCAGGGTGACATCCGACAAGTCGACAATCCGGTACAGATCATGACGATCATTGCGATGATGAGCGTCTACCAAGGGCTTTCTCCGAAAGGCACCAGTGAGCGGCGAAGTTCCTCCGACACTCGGCGACTTTCCCGTCGGGTCGCGGGTCGCCAGCTATCAGATCGAGGAGATCATCGGCCGCGGCGGCATGGCCGTCGTGTATCGCGCCACTGATGTGCGCCTTGACCGGCCGGTCGCGCTGAAGATCCTCAGCTCCGAGCTCGGCAGGAACGACGCCTTCAGGCAGCGTTTCATCCGAGAGTCACGGGCGGGCGCGGCCGTCGATCATCCCCATGTGATCCCGGTCTTCGAAGCAGGCGAGGCCGACGGCGTGCTGTTCATCGCGATGCGCTATGTGGCGGGTCGTGACGTCCGGATCCTGATCGAGCGCGAGGGCCCGTTGCCCGCGGCCAGGACGGCTGAGATAGTCGGCCAGGCCGCCTCAGCGCTTGATGCCGCGCACGCCCGCGGCCTGGTGCACAGGGACGTCAAGCCAGCCAACATGCTGGTCGCCTCGGCAAGCGACGGCCGGGCCGCTGACCACATCTACCTGTCTGACTTCGGGCTAAGCAAACAGTCGGTGTCGTCGCCTAGCCTGACCGGGACCGGCCAGTTCCTCGGCACGCTCGACTACATGTCACCCGAGCAGATTAGCGGCCGTCAGGTCGACGGCCGCACAGATCAGTACGCGCTGGCCTGCGCGGCTTTCGAAATGCTCGCGGGCGAGCCGCCATTTCGCCGGGACGCCAATCTGGCCGTGATGTGGGCGCAGGTGTCCGCGCAGCCCCCGTCGGTGCGGCAGTGGCGACCAGAACTCAGCCCCTCCGCGGACACCGTGATCGGGCGGGCGCTCGCCAAGTTGCCTGACGAGCGGTACGCGAGCTGCACCGAGTTCTCCCAGGCCCTCCGCTCCGCCCTGCTTCCGGCGAGCGCCGGCTGGCAGCCTGGCAGCCCGATGCCGCCCGTGCACCCGGCGACGGAGCTCGCGGCTAAGGTGGCGGCCGAGGCGACGGTGTCCAACGTCCTAGCCGACGCCTCAAGTGCGGCGCTAGCCGATACCAGTCCCGCGCCCGTCATCGGCTCCGGGGCGCTAGGGCAGGTACCTGACCAGGCACCGGGTAGCCGCGCAGGATACGGCCAGCCGGGTTACGGCCAGCCAGGTTACGGCCATTCGGGTCCGGGCGCCGGGTACGGGCAGCCGGGTTACGGCCAGCCGGGTCCGGGCGCCGGGTACGGCCAGCCGGGTCCGGGCGCAGGGCACGGCCAGAGCGGCTTCGGGCAAGCTCGGACTCCGGGCTACGGCCCTGGCGGCACCCCCTATGGTCCCGGCGGGCCGCAATTCGGTGCGACCGCGCCGGGACCTCCCCCGCCACCTGACCGCAGGCGAGGCAAGGCTGTGCCTATCCTCGCTGGCTGCCTCGTCATCGCGGCGCTCGTCGCGGCCGGGATCGTCGTGCTGCAACTGCGCGGTAGCGGCACACCGCAGGCAGGTCACTCTCACCACGTCACGACGGGTTCGCATGGATCGGCATCGGGCACCCCCGACAGCAGTTCAGGCGGCACCCCGACCAGTCCAGCATCACATTCCGCCGCGCCGACGACCCCGGTCGCGGTGGTCAGGGCGTACTACCACGCGATCAACGCGCACCAGTACCGAAAGGCCTGGCACCTGAACCTCGCCGCGCAGCGCCTGAGCGACTACCCAACGTTCAAGAACGGGTTTACCGGGACCGCCCATGACAGCGTGACTGTGACGGGCGTGTCAGGAAACGTCGTCTCGATCCAGCTCGCGGCCGAGCAATCCGACAACACGACGAAGTATTACCAGGGCAGCCTGACAGTCCAGAACGGCACGATCGTCGACGCGACAATCTCTCAAGTCAAGTAGGCCTTCGCGGCCACACGTGGCCGCGAAGCTTCGCTTGGCACGAATAAATGATGCGATGTCAATCAGGTGGGCGTCGCTTGCCGGAACTCTGACCTCGTGGCCGCCGCTCGCCCCCGCGCCGGGCGGCGTCCCGGGACCTCGCCAATACCCGCGAGCACAGCGTGCCGAGGTGACGGGCCCGGCGGGCCGGGCAGGCAACGCCAGCCCGGCCGGTCAGCCGGGTCAAGCTGATCCGAGGCAGCGATCCGGACGCTAGATCTCGACGCTGGTGCCAGGTTCGAGGCGGGCGTAGCCCGCGTCGGCCATCAGGCCTCCGGCGACCATGGCGATCAGGCCGAGGCCCTTCTCGTTCAGCAGCTCATCGTGGATCGCATAGGCAGCCTTCGGCCGCACCGCCCGCGTGAAGTCGATCATTTCTGATGCCTTGAGCCAGGGAGCACTGATCGGCAGCAGCAGCGTCGTGACCGGCTCCTCGGGGATAGTGAACGAGTCACCGGGATGGTACAGGTTGCCGTCGACGGCGAAGGCGACGTTGGGAACAGCTGGCGCATCCGGGTGGATGGGGGCGTGGTCGTGACCATGCACATGAACGTCGAACCCGGCCGCCGTGAAGGCATCTCCGTGACCGACCCCGTGCACCCGGCTACCGAATCCGTCGTACTCGGCGGCTACGGCCGGCACGGTCCACAGCTCAAGCCCCGGGTTGCCCTCAAGCGCGGACCGCACGACGCCGCCGTCGATGTGATCGACATGCTCATGGGTGATCAGAACAGCATCCGCTCCGGCGAGCGAGTCGGCTCCGCTCCAGATGCCGGGGTCCACGACCAGGCTGGCGCCGTCTTTTTCCAGGCGGACGCAGGAATGGCCGAGCTTTGTCAACCTCATGTGCGCTCCATTGAGTCAGGTGGCTGGCATACTCTCCGAACCTATCGCGACCCCAGGCCGGTCAGCAGCTCGTCCACTACGCGACGCGCATAACCGCGGTCGGCGCGATCCCGGTTCGCCCTTGACCTGGCGAGCACCGCGCCGGTCAGCATATCGACCGCTGCCTCGATGTTGGTTTGCTCCCTGAGCTCACCGGTCGCGATGCCACGGCGCAGCACTGTCCGCACCACCTCACGCCTCGGCTCGACGACCGTCTCGACGTATCGCTCGAGCAGCCGCGGATATGCCGCGCCCTCACCGAGCAGCAGCGCGAACTGGCGGGTGCGGCGCGGATCGGCTGACTCCCTGGCCATCGCGTCGAGCAATGCGGCCAGGTCCTCCCGCACCGACTCGCCCTTGGGCTTGGGCAGCGGCCACTTCATCGCCGCGATGGCATCGAGGAGCAGGTCTTCCTTGCCTGCCCAGCGCCGGTAGATCGTCGCCTTGCCGACGCCGGCCCTGGCGGCGACCTTCTCGATGCACAGGCCCTCGGCGCCGGACTCAGCGAACAGCTCGAGCGTGGCCCCGATAATGGCACGCTCTGCCTGCATGCTGCGCGGGCGCCCGGCGCGCCTGCCATCCTCGGGTTGTGCGTGTACTGCGGCCATCGCGCGGTCTACTCCTTCGCCAGCGCTGGCACCGCTGACGGCGCGGGCGGCGCGGGCGGCTGGTCCGGCCTGGGCGGCTCGGCGGCTGAGCCATCGGCCGCCGGCCTGCGGCCGGGCATCCAAACGGCGATCAGGACCGCTCCTGCGATAGCGATCGTGATCGATACCACTGTCGTGACCTGCATGGCATGCACGAACGCCCGGTCGGCGGCGGTCAGCAGGGCCTGCCGTCCGCCGCTGAGCCGGCTGGCCGCGGCCTGCGTCGCCGCGATCGACTGGGTTGCCGCCGACCTCGCGCCCGCTGGCAGCGAGGCCAGCTCGGGCAACAGTCTCGTGCGGTAGCTCTGCGCGAGTACGGAGCCAAGGACAGCGACCCCGAGAGCCACGGCAACCTGGCGTGAGGTATTGGTGATCGCCGAGCCTGCCCCGCCACGCTCACGCGGCACAACGGACATTACGGACTCGGTGGCAGTGGGCATGACAATGCCCATCCCAACTCCCTGAAGCAAGAAGATCAGCTCTAGCACGAAAATCGGCGTCGCGACGCTCAAGGAGTGATAGCCGATCAGGGCAGCGGTAAGCAATAGCAACCCGCCGGCGGTCACGGTTTTGGGGCCCAGCCGCCGGACCAAAGGGGCACTGCGGCTTGCGGACGCCAATTGACCGAACGCGACAGGAATTGTGAGCAATCCGGCGTGCAGCGGGTTGAAGCCCCGCACGTTCTGGAGGTAGAAACTCATGAAGAAATACACGCCGGACATAGCAAAGAAGTTCAGCCCTATCGCCGCTGATGCGGAGGAAAGCCGAGGGTCGCGGAATAGGCGCACGTCAAGGGACGGATGCACAGTGCGTGACTCGTGCACGCAGAATAGGACGAGAATCGCGAGCCCGGCCGCTATCGGCCCGAGCACGCCGCGCTCGGTCCATGATCCCGCGTCACCGCCGCTGATGATCCCGTACACGAGCAGCACGAGCCCGGCGATCGACAAGAGCACGCCGGCGTAGTCGACTCGCCCGGGTGAGGGACTCTTGGACTCGGGCACCAGCGCGGCTATCGCCGCGACGCCGACGGCTGTGAGCGGCACATTGATGAGGAATACCGAGCCCCACCAGAAATGATCAAGCAGCAAGCCGCCCGCTATCGGGCCGACGGCGATGGCGGCGCCCACCGCGGACGCCCAGATCCCGATGGCACGTGCCCGCTCCTCCGGGTCGAAGATGTTCGTGATGATCGACAGCGTCTGAGGCATCACCGCGGCACCGCCCAGGCCCATCGCGGCGCGAGCCCAGATCAGCTCATCGGGCGTCTGGGCGTAGGACGACACCAGCGAGGCGGTGCCGAAGAGCGCCATGCCGATCATGAGCATCCTGCGGCGGCCGATGCGGTCTCCGATGACCCCGAATGTGAAGAGCAATCCGGCGAAGACCAGCGTGTAGGAATTGATCGCCCACTCAAGCTGGCTCTGGCTGGCCCCGAGGCCAGCGCGCGGCTCCGAGATCGTCTTCAGGGCGATGTTGAGGACCGTGTTGTCCAGGACGATCGCCAGCAAACTGATGATCAGGACGCCGAGCACGATCGCCTTGCGCCGGTCTGACAGTTGCTGGCCCGACGGCGGCAACCCGACTCCGGCGGGCACTGAAGGCAGGCGGTCAGTCGTCATGAAAGAGCTTCGCCAATCGGATATCGCTCTCGCGCGGCGGCGATCACGATCGCGAAGCGCGCGGCTCGGACAGGGTGCACGGCAACAGGGCCAAGGCTGGCCGGATATATCGATACGGAACAGAATCGTATCGTAATATAGGAGTAGTCGCCAAGAGCACGATCTTCCGTGGCCTGCCAGAGGTTCGCCAGGCCAGCTCGGCTGTCCCGGCACCGACCTCTATCGGTTCGCGGCTGGCCGTGTCATGATCAGTGCGTCCGGGGACGCCACAGTGGCGCCACGAGACATGGAGGGCACATGCTGGCGAGTCAGCAGAATCACCAGGAATCGGGCCGCGAAGGTACGGCCGGCACATCCAGCGCGCAGACGTCCGAGACAGGCGCCGCGACCACCACCGCAGCCGCCGTCAGTCCAGGCGGTCAGGAAGCTCAGGGCCTGTACGGCAGCGTTCGCAACCGGCGAGTGACCGTCCGCGACCTCGCCGCCGCTAAGGCCAGGGGTGAGCGCTGGCCGATGCTCACCGCCTATGACGCGCTCACCGCGAGGATCTTCGACGAGGCCGGCATCCCGGTACTGCTCGTCGGCGACTCTGCCGCGATGGTCGTGTACGGCCATGACACGACGATCCCGGTCACCGTCGATGAACTGATCCCGCTGACCTCGGCGGTCGTTCGCGGCACCAGGAGGGCGCTCGTCATAGCCGACCTGCCCTTCGGCTCGTACCAGGCATCGGCGCAAACCGCTGTCGAGACCGCGATCCGGTTCCTTAAGGAGACGGGAGCCCACGCGATCAAGCTGGAGGGCGGCCACCGCGTACTGCGCAGCGTAGAGGAACTCGTTGCCGCCGGCGTCCCCGTCATGGGCCATCTCGGACTCACCCCGCAGTCGGTCCACGCGCTGGGCGGCTACCGCGTGCAAGGGCGCGGCGAGGACGGCGAGACCCTGATCCGTGATGCCAAGTCACTGCAGGCAGCCGGCGCGTTCTCGGTGGTGCTCGAGTGCGTCCCCGCCGAACTGGCCGCCCAGGTCACATCCGCCCTGACGATCCCGACAGTCGGCATCGGCGCCGGCCCGGACTGCGACGCCCAGGTCCTTGTCTGGCAAGACATGGCCGGCCTGACGCCAAACGTCCCCAAATTCGCCAAGCGCTACGCGAACGTAGGAGCCACCCTCAAAGGCGCCGCGGAAACCTTCGCCCAGGAAGTCATCGGCGGCACCTACCCGTCGCCGGAGTACAGCTACCGCTAGCGAACCCGCCGTGGGCGATGCGGCGGCGGGTGTTCGTTCTGGCCGAGCGGCTTGTCGCGAGTCGGCTGGAGGCGATGCAGCAGCGAAGTTGCGGCCCGCCCGGGGGGCGGCTCTCAGAGAGTCAGCCCTAATGTGACGCGGCGGCGGGATTTCGGGTCTCGTCCGGCAGCCGTTCAGGCAGCCGGGCGAGTCCCGATCCCGCCGCGACCCACCCCGAGCGAGGTCTTACGACGTGAGTTTGGGAAGCACCTCGCGCCCAAAGGCTTCGATCCACTCCCGCTGGTTCCTCCCCACGTTATGCAGGTAGATCCGGTCGATGCCGAGATCGAGGTAGCGCTGGATATCAGCCCGGTGCGCATCGAGGTCTGAGGTAATGAGCATCCGCCCGGTGAAGTCCTCTGGCCTCACCAGCTTGGCCATTTGCTCAAAGTCGAATGGTGACTTGATATCTTGCTTGGCGAACTTCATTCCGCCGTTCGGCCATTCCCTAATCGCATTGTCAAGGGCTTGCTCATCCGTTTCAGCCCATGACAAGTGCAGTTGAACTATTTTGACCTGAGATGACTGGTCGCGGCCTCCTTCCTTCGCGCCAGCATCAAACCGGTCAAGGAGCGCCGAGATTTTCTCGGCGGGAGCGCCTGGCGTTATGATGCCATCGGTGATGCGCCCGGCCCGCTTGGCTGTTATCGGCCCGGCGGTAGCGATGTAAATCGGCGGCGGCGAGTCGGGCAGCGTCCACAGCCGGCACGTTTCCATACGGAAATGCGTGCCGCGATGCTTGACATCCTTGCCGCTGAAAAGCTTCTGGATCACCTCGACGGCTTCCCACATCCGCTCAAGGCGCTCGGGAGCCTCTGGCCAGTAGCTGCCGACGATGTGCTCGTTCAGCGCTTCGCCTGAGCCGAGCCCGAGCCAGTGCCTTCCCGGATACATCGCGGCGAGAGTCGCCGAGGCCTGCGCCACGATCGCCGGGTGGAACCTGAACGACGGGCAGGTCACGCCGGGGCCAAGGTCGCAGGTGGTGCGCTCGCCCATCGCGGTGAGCACGTTCCAGACGAAGGGGGCCTGGCCCTGGGTCGGCACCCACGGCTGGAAGTGGTCGGCCGCCATCACGCCGGTAAAGCCGGCCGCTTCAGCCGCGACGGTGTATTCGGTTACCTCAAGCGGGCCGAACTGTTCAAGCATCGCGGCGTAGCCAACGTGCGCAGGGCTCATCGCAAGCCTCCGGATCAGTGGTTTCTCATCGGCAGGTCTCTAGACTCGCACAGCTCCGGACGGTGCTTTCAGCCGGTCTTGACGTCGTCCTGGCCGCCGGTCGCGGCCCTGTTGCCCGGGTGGCATGCGATTGGCGCGCGTTTCGTGCAGCATGGAACCATGGACACAGCCCAGGTGGAAGCGCTGCGCGCGTTGCTCGCGCCCTCGGGCTGGCTAGAGCGGACTCGGCGCTTCGCGGTCGCGCTCCGGCGCCGGTCTCGTACCCCGCAGGGCCTGCTGATCGTGGGGACGCCTGCGTATGAGCCGTGGCACATGACCGCTCATATCGCCGTCGAGAGCGAACTGGCCGGCGTCCCCGAACTGATGCCGACGCTGGTCAGGTGGGCACCCCCGCCTGGGGCGCCACCGCATCTTGCTGTGGGCCTGGAGCGGATCGAGCAGGCCGGGCGCACAGAAACGCTGCTCGTGGTGAGCGACGACCTCGCGCCTGCGGCCCTGCTCGAACGAGTATCCGATGCGCGGAAGGCGGGATCATCGATCCTGGCGCTCGATCAGGGCGACCCGGAGCTGCGTTCCCTGGTGCACGAGTCGCTTTCGGTGCCGGCCGGGGCGGCACCGGTGTCGTTCGACGCGGCGCAGCATCTGGTGAGCTTCGCGGTGGGTGAGCCTGGGCGGGGTGCACTCGCAGGTTCGCTTAGCCGGGAACTGCTCAGCGACATAGACGCGTGGCCGGACACCTGGCGGCTGTCGCCTGAGCGGCTAGGGCGCGCGCCGGGTGGTGGGGCCGGCCGCGGCGAAGCTGCCGGGGCCGGGGCTGGGCTGGCTGGAGGAGTCCGCGGGCGCTTGGCCCGGCTGCTGAACGCGATCAGCGGTGCTGAGCCAGACTGAGGTTGCCTGGCGGGCCGCGGAACGGGCCGCTGGCCGGGAGCGCTCGGGCGGCTAGTTGCCGGCTGGCGGGGCGGCCGAGGCCACGAATGTGCCGCGACCCTGCTTGGTGATGATCAGGCCGCGATTGCGCAGCTCCTGCATGGCGTGGCGGAGGGTCTGGTAAGCGACGCCGTACTCCTCGGCCAGGGCCCGCTCAGCGGGCAGCTTGTGGGTCCACTCCCCTACTTCGATCCTGGCCGCGATGTGGTTAGCGACCTGCACATAGGTGTAATCAGGACCACGGAGCGGATCAATCAGCGGCTGCTGCGACACCTGAACAACGTAGGCAGCGGCTGAGCTGCGTAAACCTCAGCTAGCTCCTAGTGCTCCACATGCTACCGGTACTTTACACTCTGGTTATGGCTGGCGGCGGCTGAGGCAGCGCAGGCGCCGGGATGTCAGGCGTCGAGGCTGAGCACCATGGTGGGCCGCTCGATCACGTGGTCGTCGCGCAGCGGCCTGACGGCAGTGCCGATCGCGAAGAACTCAGTCGTATGACCACCCCAGGTGTGCGAGTGCTGCCGCAGCTGCACGCCAACGATCCCCTCAGCGTGGAGAGCCTCGGCCTCGGACTGCATCCGCGACATGGCCAGCTCGCGGGCGTCGTAGAGCGCCTGGGTGAACTGCTCGATCTCGACATTCTTGCCGATGTTGCCGAGCACGCTGCCCAGCCGCTGGTGGGCGATGTGGTACACGCACGAGCCCATGACCATGCCGAGCGGCGCGTAGCCGGCCCTGATCAAGGTCCAGAAGTCCTGGCCGGACAGGTCGGAGGTGAACGGCAGGCCCTTGTTGTTGCGCCAGTTCGTCACGCCTCCGCCACCCGCGTCCTGGTCGGCCTTGACAGCCGTCCCGACGGCGATGAATTCAGCGATGTCCGCGCCGAACTCCTTCATCTCGACGTCGAGCCGCACGCCGACAACCCCGTCGGCGCCGAGCGTCTTTGCCTCAACTTCCATCCGGCTCATGGCCAGCTCCCTGGCGTGATACATCGCCTGGGATAGCACGTCCAGTTCCTGGTTCTTGCTCCAGCGGCCTACCTGGATGCCGACGTGGTAGATCGAACTGCCGAGCACCAGCCCCAGCGGGCGAAACCCGGCCTCCCTGACCAGCAGGAATTCGTTGACCGTCAGGTCTGAGGTAAAGATCGACCCGGCCTTGCCTGGCTGCAGCTCGGCAAGACGTTTCATCGCGTCCTGAGGGACGCCCGTGGTACCTGCGTCGGTCGACTGCTGCGTCATCGCTGCTCCTCGGGTGCGTCCAGCCCGTCTTGAAGGTTATCTTGCACATTCTGGTGATGCGCGTGCGACCCGCGCGCGGACCCAGGCGCGGGACCACGCGCAGACTCACGCACAGGACCACGCTCAGGTCCGACCGCCCTGGTAGCCGCGAACTCATCGGCGCTGAGCGCGGAGACCCAGGTGCCCGAGGCCCTGAGTTCGGCCAGCCTCGCCATTGCCGCCGGCGGGAGGCGCGCGTCAAAGCCAGTCACGCTGGCCATCAGTTGCTGATGCCACGATTGACGCTGCGCCTCGCGGCCTGGCGCCGCTCCGGATCGAGCGACAGTATGGCAAGGCTGGGTCGTTCCGCTCCGTGTGCCGACTTCGTGAAATGGACGATCGCCGTGCCGATGATGGTCGCCTCGGCGATGTGGTCACGAGCGCCTTCTTGCGCCTGGCACTCACGCTCGCCGACCCGCAGATCCATGCTCTGGATGACGACGCCCTCGGCGCCGTGCCGCAGGACGTCTTGCTGGAGCTCGTTCCTGGCGTCGTGCCTGGTCATGCTGACCAGTTCGGTGTAACCGCCAACTTCGGTGTTGCCGGCCGTCCAGCGGGTCTGGCTCCTGGTCATCCAGTCGTCGTGCCTGACCCCGATCGAGATGCCGAGCACCAGCCCGACCGGCACGACGCCGTCCGCGATCAGCTTCGCGAAATCCTGGCCGGACAGATCGGAGGTAAACGGCCTGCGAAGCGGCGGAGCGCCAGCCGCTCGCACCGCGGTGCCGATCGCGTTGAACTCGAGCGCGCTGCTGCCCGCCTGGAATCGCCTGATGGTCAGCCGCACGCCGACCACGCCATGACCGCCGAGCGCGGCGCATTCCTCGACCATCCGGCTGATCGCCTTGCGCCGCGCCGCGTACATGGTCTGCACCATTGGCGCGTACAACGCACCGCGCTCGCTGGACAGCGAGGTGTAGCCAGGCTGCCATCGCGGCTGGACGCGGTTATAGCTGCCGAACCTCATGCCGCTCGGACAGCCGTACGTGCCCTGGTAGCCCATGTTGTAGACCGCGGCCCCCAGCACTTGGCCAACCGGGTCGAAGCCGCCCGACTTGATGGCCGCGAACTCGTCGGTGGTCAGCGCCGAACCCCACGTGCCGCTCGCCTTAATCTCATCGAGGCGGGACTGCGCGACCGGCGGCAGGCCCTGGCCAGACCACTGTGCCGTCACGGCCGGCGCCTTTCGTCAGCGGAGTCCCACTCCTCGTTGCGCTTGCGCACGGTCTCCAGCGCCCGCTGCGCCGCCTCCTTCGACGGATACGGGCCGAGCCGGTCCCTGGCCGGGCACACCGTGTCAGACTCCACCGTCTGGTGTTTCACGCAGAACCACCAGTGCTGCTCAGTGTCCATGCCAACTAGACTCTCAAATCATGGTGACGACGTTGCGGCCCGGCCGGATTTCCCCACAGCGGCAGGTTCCCGCGCAGATCGCGCGGCCTGAGTATGTCGGCAGACGGTACCCGAAGGTCGGTGAGCCGAACGTCAAGGACGCGCAGACGATCACCGCGATGCGAATCGCGGGACAGATCGCCGCGCAAGCCCTGGTCGAAGTCGGCAAGCACGTCAAGCCAGGCATTACTACGGACGAGCTCGACCGGATCGGGCATGAGTTCCTCATCGATCATGGCGCCTACCCAAGCACTCTCGGGTACCGGGGCTATCCTAAGTCGCTGTGTTCCTCGCTGAATGAAGTTATTTGCCACGGCATTCCCGATGACACTGTTGTCGAGGACGGCGACATCGTCAACATCGACATCACGGCGTTCATCGGCGGCGTGCACGGCGACACCAACGCGACCTTTCTCGCTGGCGATGTCGACGAGGAGTCACGGCTGCTGGTGCAGCGGACCGAGGAAGCCACGATGCGCGGTATCAAGGCGGTCGCGCCAGGCCGCGCGCTCAACGCGATCGGCCGGGTCATCGAGTCGTACGCGCGCCGTTTCGGGTACGGAGTGGTCAGGGATTTCACCGGACACGGGATCGGCACCACGTTCCACTCCGGGCTGATCGTGCCGCACTTCGACGATCCGGATGTCGACGTCGTGATGGAGCCGGGGATGACATTCACCATCGAGCCGATGCTGACGCTGGGCACCATCGACTATGACATGTGGCCAGACGGCTGGACCGCGGTGACCAAGGACCGCAAGCGCACCGCGCAGTTCGAGCACACCGTGCTCGTGACCGCGGCCGGATACGAGATCCTCACCCTCCCCTAGCCTTGCGAGCCGGCCTTGCGAACTGGGCTTGCGGCTAGCCGGCGATCACGTAAGCGAGCATGGCCCTCAGCCGGCGGTAAAGCTCGGCAGCCAGCGCAGCCACCCGGGCAGATACCAGCTGCGCTCCCCCAGCAACGCCAGGGCGGCGGGCACGCAGATGCCCCGGACCACCGTCGCGTCTACGAACACCGCGAAGGCCAGCCCGACGCCGATCATCTTGAGGTCGATGGTGGACAGCGACGCGAAGATCGAGAAGACGGCGACCATGATCACCGCGGCGCTGGTGACCACGCCCGCTCCAGTCGAGATGCCCCCGATCACCGCGTCGGACGTCGCGGCACCCCGCATCCGCAATTCCTTGATCCTGCTCAAGATGAACACGTGGTAATCCATCGACAGCCCGAACAAGAACACGAACATGAACAGCGGCACCCAGTCCATGATCCCGCCGAACGAAGTAAAGCCAAGCACGCCTTCCAGGTGACCATTCTGGAAGATGATCGTGATCAGGCCGTACGCAGCCCCGACCGACAGCAGGTTGAGCCCGATCGACACCAGCGGGATCGTCACCGACCCGAACGCGACCAGCAGCAGCACGAACGCCAGCCCGGCGACCAGACCGAATACCAGCGGCGCCGCGGCGCTCAGCGTGGACAGGTAGTCGTAGTCGCTAGCGGTGTCGCCGCTCACCGCGTAGCTGATCCCCCGTACCTTGCCGAGAGTGTCGGGCAGGATCCTGTTGCGCAGCGCGAGCAGTGCCTGCGTGGCGCGGGCGCCGCCGCTGGACAGGCCGCCGCCGCCGGCCGCCGGGTTGCTGCCCGGCAGCGGCACCGAGATGACTTCCCCCTGACGCTCCCCCTGGCCTCCCCCGATCGGCTGCGCGGTCACAAGCCGCCGGTCCGTGACCAGAGCCGGCGCACCCGAACTGCCGTCAGCCCCGTCAGCCCCGACGGCCCCGTCAGCCTCGGCCGCGAGCGATCGGAGCCGGGCGAGCGCGGCATCGAACGCCTGGCTCTTCACGCCAGGTCCTTCCACGACCACTTGCGCGGGCGCCGGGCCGCCCGGGAAATCGCGCTGGATCAGCGCCATCGTGCGCACGACCGGCAGGTTCGGCGGCAAGTTGAGGCTCGGGTTGCCGAGCCGCATGCCCAGGGCCGGGACCGCCAGCCCGCCGAGAACCACGACCGCGAGCCCGCCCCAGACCAGCGGCCGCGCGACGACCCGCCTGACCAGCGCTCCCCAGAGCCTGGACCGGTCACCACGTGTCCTGGCCTTGCCGAGGAACGGGATCCGCCCGCGATCGGCCCACGGCCCGAGCAATGACAGCAGTGCCGGCAGCGCGGTCAGAGAGCCGGCCACGGCGACGCCGACGACGGTGATGGTCCCGATCGCGAATCCAGTGAACATGTCGATCCCGGTGAACAGCAGCCCCGCCAGCGAGACCATCACGGTGAGTCCCGAGATCACGATCGCCCGCCCCGAAGTGGCGGCCGCCGTTCGCAGCGCATCGTGGAAGCTGGCCCCTGCCGCCCGTTCCTCACGCTCCCGGCGCAGGTAGAACAGCGTGTAGTCGATCCCGACCGCCATCCCGATGATGAGCACGACCTCGGAGGTGCCCTGGCTGATCGGCAGCCACCGGCTGGGAATGGCCAGCAGCGACACCGCCGTCATGACCGCCGTGCCTGCCAGGATCACCGGAATGCTGGCCGCGATCAGCGCCCCGAACACGATGAGCAGCAAGAGCAGCGTCAACGGCACCGAGGTCCGTTCCGCCTGATGGAAGTCCTGGCCGAGCATCGCCGTGGCCGCCCGGCTGACGCTGGCATCGCCAGCCTCGGCGACGATGAGGTCCGGGTGCCTGGCCTGCACCCGGGAGACCACGCGGAGCGCCTTGAGCACCGTCGTGCTCGCGGCGTGATGCGATCCGGCGACCTGGAAGGTGATCATCGCTCCGCCTCCGCGCGCCGCGATCAGCCCTTTGCCTTCGCGGCCGAGGGGGGACTGGATATCCGCCGCCACGCGCGGCAACTGCCGGAGCGCCGACACCACCTCCCGGGCCGCGAGCCGCAGCGGCGGGTACTGAGGGAAAGCGTGCCCAGGCCCCGGAGCCCTGGGCGCCACCAGCACGTTCTCAGATGGCGGCGGCACGACGTTGAGCTGGCTCAGCATGCGCTCGGCGGTGCCGGACTGACCAGGGTCGTAGGTGGTGACGCTGGTCGTGCCGTAGACCTGGCCGGCCAGCAGGGCTCCGCCCACCATGAGCAGCCAGGCGGTCAATGCGATGATCCGGTGCCCGGCGCTCCAGCTCGCGATTCGCTCGACGACGGCCCTGCGTTCGCGGCGGGCGCGGGTTACTTCTCCCGGTGTGTCCCGCTTCGGGTTGGGCGCGGCCGACGGCGTGCTGAGCTGCATTTATCGGATAGCCTTTCGTCCGCGGGGGGCGAGCCAGGGGTGCTGCGGGTAAGGAGGCTACCTGCGACGGGGAGCGTTCGTGACAAGTTTGACAAGTACGAGAATTTCATAATTTCGGCTTAATCGGGAAATCAAGCCGGGCTGAGCCTTCTTTGGGGAAGATGACCGGCATGGGTGAACTGGTAGTCATCAGACACGGTGAAACAGTGTGGAGCCGCGCTCTCGCGCACACTGGGCGCACCGACATTCCGCTGACCCCTGCCGGCGAGGCAGCCGCTAGCGCGCTCGCGGCGGGCCTGGCCAGAAGGCATGTAGTCGCCACCTTCTCCAGCCCGGCGCAGCGCGCGGTCAGGACGGCCGAACTGGCCGGGCTGACCGGCGTCAAGACCGACGCCGACCTGTGGGAGTGGGACTACGGCGGCTACGAAGGCAGGACGTCCGACGAGATCAGGTCCGAGCGCCCCGGGTGGTACCTGTGGCGTGACGGCGTCATCCCCGGCGACGCCGCTCACCCCGGTGAGACCGTCGATCAGGTCGGCGAGCGCGCCGACCGGGTGCTCGACCGGGCCAGGCCGTTCCTCGGCGGCGGCGATGTGGTCCTTGTCGCGCACGGCCACCTGCTCCGCATTCTCGCGGCCCGGTGGCTCGGCCTCAAGGCCGCCGGCGGGCGCTTCTTCCGCCTCGACACTGGCACCTTCTCCACCCTGGGCACCGAGCACGACGAGCCCGTGATCAGCACCTGGAACTTGCCCTCCGCAGCCTCAGGCTGAACAGGGCCCGCCACCCGGGCCATCAGCGGCTTCCGCCAGATGCGGCGGGCCGAGGCTACGCTGCGCGCCGAGGCTACGCGGCGGGCCGAGGCTACGCGGCGAGGTCCGCCGCGGCCGGCATGCCAAGCAATCGCCTCGGAATCCTGCTCGCCGCCCGATGCATCGCACGCAGCGTCAGCGTCGCGCTGAGATCGGTGACCGGGCTTCCCGGCGCCCAGTACATGCGCCGTGCCCATCGCGGCAGGGTACCGAAAGCTAGCGTGTTGGCCGGCGGCACGACCAGCTTGAGGCCGGTGAACGGCCAGGGGATGTCAGGCACGAACGACCTGAGCAGCGCCTTGCGCGCCTCGGCGCATGCATAGATCCTTGGCCTCATCCGCTCGTAGTAGGCGTCGAGCTCAGCGACGCTCCCCGGCACCAGGCCCGCTTCGAGGCCGACGACCTCCGCGCTGCGCCGCTGCTCGGACACGAATTCATCGAGGTCGGCCTGGTTCAGCGGCATTCCGCACCGGGCCGCGATGTTGACGTAAGAGGCGATCTCGCCGCAATGCACCCACAGCAGCAGTTCGGGCTCGTCGAGCCGGATCGGGGAGCCGTCCTCGTCGACCCCGGTCAGCGAGGCGTGAATGCGCCGGACCCGGCGCCCGGCACGCTCGACCTCGGCGAGGCTCCCGTACGTCCTGATCCTGACGAACTCGACCGTGCGGTTGAACCGTCCCCACGCCTCCCCCGGTCGTGCGAACGCGGTGTTCTGCCAGGTGGCCCGCATCACCGCCGGATGCAGTGCCTGCAAGTACATCGACCGCAGGCCGGCGATCCACATGATGGGCTCGCCCATCAGCCGCCAGGTCACCGAATCCGGACCGAAGAGCCCTCTGGCCTGCGCTGTCATCTGGGCGCCGTTTCCTCGGCGATCCAGTCCAGGTAGCCGGCCGAGCCGGCCACGATCGGAGTCGCGATGATCTCGGGCTCGTCGTAACTGTGCCGCTCGATCAGGAAGTCGGCGAGTTCGGGATACCGATCGGCAGGCAGCTTGAGCATGAGAACCCACTCTTCCGCGCGCTCAATGCCGTCTTCCCACCAGAAGGTGCTCGCTACCGGACCCGCCACCTGAGCGCAGGCCGCCAGGCGGGCCTCGACCGCTTGCTGGGCGAGTTCCATCGCCTCGGCGCGGGAGTCGGTCGTTGTCTGCACGTGCAGAAACTGCGTCTCGCTGCCGGCTTCGCCGTGCTCGCCTGCCATACCTGAAGATAGTACGCCGCGGCAGCGATACCCTTTGCCTTCCCGGCCATCGAGGAGGTTCGCGTGAATAGCCGGTTTTGCCTGATCGTGAACCCGATGGCAGGTAACGGCCGGGGGCGTACCCAGTTGCCGTCAGTTGCCGCTGTACTGACCGAGGCCGGGGCCGAGCACCAGGTCATCGAGTCCCAGAGCCTCAGTCACGCCAGGGAGCTTGCCGCCACGGCGGCCGGCCGCGGCGAGATCGTCGTCGCCGTGGGCGGCGATGGCATGGCCGGCGCGCTGGCGGGACCTGTGTCGGCGGCCGGCGGCAGCTATGGCGTGATACCGGCCGGCCGCGGCAATGACCTGGCGACCGTGCTCGGGGTGCCTAAAGATCCGGCGGCCGCCGCCCGAGTGCTGGTCGGCGGGACGACCAGGCGCATTGACCTGATCGGCGTCAGCACGGCCGGCCAGCCGGAGTCCATCGTGGCAGGCAGCGTGTACGCGGGGTTGCCGGCGCTGGCCGGCCAGGTAGCGAACGACACCAAGCTGATCGGCGGCTCGCTGGTCTACCCGCTCGCGGCACTGCGGGTGCTCGCCGGCTGGCGCCCGACGGTCTTCGGCGTGCGTATTTCCGGGCAGCAGGAGCCGCTTGAATTCAGCGGCTACGCCGTCGTGGTCGCCAACTCGGCCTACTTCGGCGCCGGGATGCGGGTCGCGCCGTCTGCCGCGATCGACGACGGCGAGCTCGACCTGGTGCTGATGCGGCACGCACCCAAGCTGACGTTCGTCAGGGCACTGCTCAAGATCTCCGACGGCTCGCACGTGACGCTGCGGCAGATCACGCTGCACCGGGGCGCCGAGGTGACGCTCACGATGGACCGGGACCTGCCGGCCGCCGCAGACGGCGAGGCGCTGGCGTGCGCCTCGCCGCTGCCGGCGGGCACGCCGCTGCGGATCCGGGTGCTCCCGTCAGCGCTTGAGGTGCTGATCCCGGCTCAGTAGCCGTAACCACCTGGTGCTGACGACGGCGGGGGCGCGGTAGCCGAGCTTGGCCTGGCCGAGGGAACCTGGCGCGCCGCCGGGGAGTGGGTCGGACCGAAGGCCGCTGGCGCGCCGAGCCTGACGCCAGATGGCGTCATCGCCCACCAGAGTCCGCCATTCTGATCGGCCATGTTGCCTACCGTCTGACCCGGTCCGGAATCCGGCAGGTAGGTATAAAGCGGGTGGCCGTCATAGGTCGCCTGGACTAGGCCGTCTGTCCTTTTGATGGTGCCGAACTTGCCTGGCAGCCTGACTCCGGGCGCCAAGGTGACCGGGCCCTTGACCGGCGGCCAGTACTGGGCACAGCCGCCCGAGCAGCGCGATGACGTCGCGGCGTCTGCGCTGAACCAGTACACCGTCATGCCGCTTGCGGTAGTCAGGACCGTCCCGATGTTCGTGTGCCTGGCCTTGATCACCGTGCCCGAGGTGGCCTGACCAGCCACTTTTACCGTGCTTGCATTACCCGCCGAAGTGGTGCCGCATCCCGCGAGCGCGGCTAGGCCAAGGAGTAAGCCCGCGGCCCGCACCTTATTACTCATGACATCGTCTCCGTCCGGTGGAGTTTATCTGTCCTCCCGATGAACGAATGAGCGGCGGGGGTCGTTCACAATGACATGAGGCATTTGCGCCGCCAAAGGGCGATGCTTACCCCGACCTGCGGCGATACGAAAGGATGCACTATCGCGCTGACATGCGCTCGCTCAGCCAGGCGAGCGCGAGCGGGTAACGGTAGTCGATGGCCGCATGGGTGCCGTCGAAGATCTCGAACCTGATGACCTCATCGGGCACCCCCGCCTTGGTCAGCGCTGCCCGGAACGCCTCGGCGCCGAGGTCGAGGTAGAAGTCGTCGGCGTTGCCCGCGTCGATCCAGATGGAGTGCACTGAACCAAGCGCGTCCGCATGCCTGGGTACCATCCTGACCGGGTCCCAGTCGAGCCAGCGCTGCCAGACTTCCGGGCGGATCACGCCAGTGCGAGTGTCGAACGGCAACTCTGGCTTCCCGTCAGGCGCGGCCGAGAAACAGGCCGCCACGCCGAGCGTCCCGAGCAGGATCTGGTCGGCCTTCTTCGCGAACGCCACCCGCGAGTTGAAGTCGTCCCACCACTTCGAGATGTCGCCGTCATATTCACGCAGCATCCGGACACAGTCCGCGAACCCCGGTATGTAACACATCTCGTACAGAGCATCGCCAGCATGGGTGGCAAGCGCGCCGAACAGGTCGGGCCGCAGCATCGGGGTGATCATCGCGCCGAAGCCGCCACTGGACTTACCGCTGATGGCACGGTGCGCGCTGTCGGCTATCGTCCGGTACCTGGCGTCCACCCAGGGCACCAGCTCATCGCAGAGATAGGAGTGGTAGCGCCCGGTGCCCGGCGAGTCCACGTACTGGCTGCCGCCGTACTTGGTCCATGCGTCAACGTAGACGCAGATCGCCGGAGGCGCTGCCGCCGTCGCGAACACCCGGTCAGCTGTCTCGACGAATGGCTGCCTGAAAGGCGTCCTGTTCCACCACATGGTGACGTATCCGCCGTAGCCCATGATCACGTAGATCACCGGGTAGCGCTGACCAGGGCTTTCGTCGTAACCAGGCGGCAGGTAGACAAGCAATGGTCGCTCCTGCGGGTCGCCAAGCGGGTTGTCCCGCAGCAACTCGCTAGTGATCACCTGCGTCTCGATGCGCCCGGCAAGCTCTCCCGCCCACGGCAACATGACGCCTCCTGTCCCCGGTCAACGATGATCACACCATACGCACCCGCACCCGCGGCCGCACCAACGTCCCGCCTCGCCCCACATGATCCCGACCGGACAATGGTTGCGCCACTAGGAGGCGCCTCGGAGCCGCCGGGGACCGTAGCTTGGCTCTAGTGGCCAGATCGGTCAGCTAGATATTTTGGCCGCATGACCACTGATCGGACCGAAGCGCCCGGCGATCGTCTGGGCCATGCTGCCCGCCAGCCAGATCAGTACCTCATCGACGCGATCCGGGCGCTGCCGCCGCCGGCCGGCGTGGCGGGGTCAGACGTGCTGGCCGGGCCAGACGATCCCGTCAGGCCAGGCAGCTCACTGACGTTCAGCGAGTGCCTGCGGTTGTTCGACGCGCAGCTGGGAAGCCGCCATCTGGACGAGGCGGCGCGCTGGCTGCGGTCACGCGGTACCGGCTATTACACGATCGGCTCCTCAGGTCATGAGTCGAATGCGGCGATCGCGGCTGCGCTGCGGTTCACCGACCCGGCGCTGCTCCACTACCGGTCCGGCGCGTTCTACCTGACCAGATCGGGTCAGGCCGGGCGGCGGCTCGAAGGCATCACCGACATGCTGCTCGGCCTGACCGCCGCCGCTACCGAGCCGATCGCGGGCGGCCGGCACAAGGTATTCGGGCACCGCCAGCTGCACATCATCCCGCAGACCTCGACGATCGCCTCCCATCTGCCCAGAGCGGTCGGGCTGGCATTCGCCCTGTCACGAGCCACGAGACTAGGCATCGACCCGCCCTGGCCCGCCGATTCGATCGTGGTGACCAGCTTCGGTGACGCCTCGGTCAATCACTCCACCGCGACCGGGGCGCTCAACACGGCCGCTTACTGCGCACATCAGGACCTGCCGGTGCCCTTGCTTGCCGTGTGCGAGGACAACGGGCTCGGCATCAGCGTGCGCAGCCCGGCCGGCTGGGTCGCCGCCGCTCTGAGCGCCCGGCCAGGCATCCGCTACTTTTACGCGGACGGGATGGACATCGCCGAGGTTTACGACACGGCCCGCGAGGCGGCGTGCTACGTGCGGGAAAAGCGGGCGCCGGCGATCATGCACCTGTCCACGATCCGGATTGGCGGGCACGCCGGCTCCGATGCCGAGTCCGCCTACCGGTCGCCCGCCGAGATAGCAGCCGACTTGCGGCGCGACCCGCTGCTCGGCACCGCGAGCCTGCTGGTCGCCGCGGGACTGCTCACCCCCGAAGAGATCCTGATCAGGTACGCCCAGTCCAGGGCCACGGTCATGGGGCTGGCAGCCCAGGCCGAAGCCGAGCCACCCCTGCGCTCAGCCGCGCAGGTGATGGCGCCGCTGGCGCCGCGCCACCCTGATGCGGTCGCCGCCGCCGTGTGGCCGGCGGGCAAACGGCGCAGGCTGCGGGCGTTCGGGGGGCGGCTGCCTGAAGAAGAGGGCCCCCTGACGCTGGCCCAGGCAATCAACCGCACGCTGCACGACGAACTCGCCGCGCACCAGGACCTGATCGTGTTCGGCGAGGACGTCGCCCGCAAGGGCGGCGTCTACGGCGTCACCAAGGGCTTGCTCAGCGCGTTCGGCGCCGCCCGGGTCTTCGACTCGCTACTGGACGAGCAGTCGATTCTCGGCGTCGCCCTCGGCGCCGGGCTGGCGGGCCTGCTGCCCGTGCCTGAGATCCAGTACCTGGCCTACCTGCATAACGCCGCCGACCAGCTCCGCGGCGAAGCCGCGACGTTGTCGTTCTTCTCGCAAGCGCAGTACCGCAACCCGATGGTGCTGCGGATCGCGGGCCTGGCCTACCAGCAGGGCTTCGGCGGGCACTTCCACAACGACAACGCCGTCGGCGCCCTCCGCGACATCCCGGGGGTTGTCCTCGCCTGCCCCGCCAGGCCGGACGACGCGGCGGCGATGCTGCGAACCTGCCTGGCCAGTGCGCGCGAAGACGGCAGCGTGTGCGTATTTCTTGAGCCTATCGCTCTTTATCACGAACGCGACCTGTACGAGCGCGGTGACGGCGGCTGGCTCGCCGCCTACGATCCGCCCTGGCTCTGGCGGCTCGGGCACGCGCCCCTGGGCCAGGGGCGGGTCTACGGGGAGGGCACCGACCTGCTCATCGCCACGTTCGGCAACGGGCTGAGGATGAGCCTGCGCGCGGCGGCGTCCCTCGCTGCCAGCGGCATCGGCTGCCGGGTACTCGACGTCCGGTGGCTGTCGCCGCTTCCGGCCCTCGACCTCATCCGCGAGGCCTCGGTCACCGGCGCCGTGCTCGTAGCCGACGAGACCAGGGCGACGGGAGGCGCCGGCGAGGGGATCGTGACCACGCTGGTCGAGGCCGGGTTCACGGGCAGGATCAGCCGCGTCGCCAGCGATGACAGCTTCGTACCGCTAGGCGACGCGGCCAGGACTGTCCTGCTGTCGCAGGCCACGATCGAGGCAGCGGCGCGCGACTGTGTTGGCTAGCCGCCTCAGGCCGCGTCGCTCCCTTTGGCGGCGGGACTCCAGGCGGGCTAGCTGCCGGCTGCGCTTGCGCTGGCCAGGCGCGGCCGGTCGAGCAGAGCCGTGAGCATGGGCGGCCGCTCGATCATGATCTCGGCGTACTCCTCCAGCTGCACGCCCTGAGCAGCGGCGACGGCATGCAGGTAGGAGGCGGCTTCGGACTCGGTCCAGCCGTTGACCGGCAGCTCAGCGCCGAGCAGCCGACGCTGGGTGGCGCGGGTGAGGACGGCACGGAGCACCGCGTACCCCATCCTGGACAAGTTGCCGAGATCCTGGTGCCTGTTCTTGCGCATGCCGGCGTCGACCTGTGCCATCGCCGAGAGCCCGCAGGCATCGAGCACGTCGATGAGCATGCCCACCTCGACCGCGTAGCCGCTGAAGAACGGGATCGAGTAGAGGACATCCCTGGCACCCCCGAATTCGCCCGCCAGCGGCTGGACGAACCCGGCGAGTTCGGGGAACAGCAGGTTCAGCGCGGGCTTGCAGGCAAGCTCGGTGACCCGGCCGCCGCCGTCAGGAACGGACAGCGACTCCTGGGTATAGGGCCGCCGGTAGGCAGCCTTGACGAACCTCAGTTCGGGTCTGGCTACCAGGCAGCCGACGACGCCCGTGACCAGCTGCTTGCAGAAGTTGCCCGTATCGGTGTCCGCGAACGCGATGATGTCCCCGGTCGCGACCGAAAGACCACGCCACATGGCGTCGCCTTTGCCATGAACGGGACCATATTCCGGCATCAGCGCGTTCTCTGAGTACACCTCCGCGTCATAACCGTGGGCGATCTCGGCGGTGCCGTCCGTAGAGTCGGCGTCGACAACGATGACCTGGTCGATAAGGCCGATGTCTGGATGTCGGAGATCATTAACCTCGTCGAGAACCGAGGCTATGGTTTCGGCCACATTGCGGGTCGGCAGGATCAGAGAGACGGTGACGCCCCTGTCTCGCTTGATCTCGCCGAGCTCGCTCGCGTTGCCGAAGTCAGAGTAGTGGAAGCTGTGCGACCGAAACCAGTCATGTGTTCGCATGAGGTCCTCCTCGACATCCGGGGCGGGCCATTCCTGCACCACATACCAAATATCTGACGATACAAACAACTATGCCGACCCAGCTACGATGAACACCCCGGTGCGACGATAAGTCCGATTGTGCCCGGTAGGCTGGATCACCCAGATACTACAGACTCGGCGGCCACTTAGGACCCTCATGCTAATTCCTGCAACCACTGCCCGTGCGGGTGACTGGCCTCACGCGCGGCGCTGGCACTGCCCCGGCCAGGCGGATGGCGGCAAGCTGGCGAATGAATGTCCGGTGACGCCTAGTTAGTTGTTGTTGACCTTCAGTGATTTCCTGCACGTGGTCGCTTGTTGGTACCCCTCTTGCGAGGCTGTTAAGCGATCATGACGCGCCGGTCCGGCAACGCCGTCAGTGTCCGGTCTATCCTCGGCCTATGAACCCGCACTCTACCGTTGGCGGTCCCGGACTTGCCCAGCACAGGCACCTTGTCACCGAGATCCCCGGCCCGGCTTCCCGCGCGCTGCTCGAACGCAGGCAGCGCAGCGTAGCGCGCGGCCTGTCCCACGTGCTGCCCGTGTTCGTCACGGCGGCCGGCGGCGGCGTGCTGATCGATGCCGACGGCAACTCGCTGATCGACTTCAGCTCGGGCATCGCGGTGACGTCCGTGGGCAACAGCGCCGAGCTGGTCGTCAACCGGGTCACGCGGCAGGTCGCCCAGTTCACTCACACCTGCTTCATGGTGGCACCGTACGAGGGCTACGTGGAGGTATGCGAGGAACTCAACCGGATCACCCCTGGCAGCCACGATAAGCGCTCGGCACTGTTTAACTCGGGTGCCGAGGCGGTCGAGAACGCGGTGAAGATCGCCAGGCACGCCACCGGAAGGCAAGCGGTCGTGGTGTTCGACCACGCCTACCACGGCCGCACCAACCTGACCATGGCGATGACCGCCAAGAACATGCCCTACAAGGACGGCTTCGGCCCGTTCGCCGGCGAGGTCTACCGGGTGCCGATGGCCTACCCGTTCCGCTGGCCAGGCGGGCCGGCGAAATGCGCGAAAGAGGCGCTCGACGTCATCACCGGCCTGATCCACGCCCAGGTCGGCGAGAACCGGACCGCCGCGGTGATCATCGAGCCGATCCTCGGAGAGGGCGGCTTCATCGTGCCGCCCGACGGCTTCCTGACCGGACTCGCCGGGTACTGCCGCGAGCACGGCATCGTGTTCATCGCCGACGAGATCCAGTCCGGCATGTGCCGGACGGGCGACTGGTTCGCGTGCGATCACGAGGGCGTCGTTCCCGACCTCGTGACCACCGCCAAGGGCATCGCCGGCGGCCTGCCGCTGGCCGGGGTGACCGGGCGGGCGGAGATCATGGACTCGGTCCACCCGGGCGGTCTCGGCGGCACCTACGGCGGCAACCCGGTCGCCTGCGCGGCGGCGCTCGGCTCGATCGAGACGATGACCAAGGAGGACCTGCCCGCCGCGGCGCGCCGGGTCGGCGAGGTCATGCTGCCGAGGCTGCGCGCGCTGCAGTCGGCGCACCCAGCCATCGGCGACGTGCGCGGCCGGGGCGCCATGCTCGCGATCGAGCTGGTGAAGCCGGGCACCATCGAGCCGGACGCCGCGACGACCGGGAAGATCGCCAAGGCCTGTCACGCCGATGGGCTGATCGTGCTGACCTGCGGCACCTTCGGCAACGTCCTGCGTTTCCTGCCGCCGCTGGTGATGAGCCAGGACCTGATCAGCGAGGGTCTGGACATCCTCACGGAGGCATTCAGCAAGCTGTAGCCGCGGGCGGGCCGGACCACGGCCGGAGAAACAGCGGGCGAGCTGACGCACATGCGCGGAATTCGCCAATTGACCAGGCACAAGGCCGATGTTACGCATGAGTAGTAAGTACCCTTCGGCCTTTCCTGGAGCAGCCCGTGCATTTCCGAATCAGCCGCCGGTCCCGGCTGTCCCGGCTATCCGTGCTCGCGGCCACCGTCGGCATGGCAGGGTTCGCCGCCCTCGCCGTCAGCGGTGCCGCTAGTGCCGCCAGCTCAGTCCACTACGTCGCCCTCGGCGACTCCTACTCATCCGGCCTCGGCGCCGGCAGCACCACCGACGGTTCCTGCCTTCAGAGCGCCGGCGCCTACGGAGTGCTCTGGGCCAACGCCCACGCCCCGGCCAGCTTCGCGAACGAGACCTGCTCCGGCGCCACTACCAGCTCGGTGATCAGCACCCAGCTCGGCCCGCTGAACAGCACGACCACGCTGGTCTCGATCACCATCGGCGGCAACGACGTCGGCTTCTCTAGCGTGCTCGAGACCTGCGTGCTCGACTCGACAACCACCTGCGTCAACGCGGTCAACTCGGCCGAGGCGGAGGCTAACTCGACGCTGCCTGGCGCGCTGGACAACGTACTGTCGGCCATCAGGTCCCGCGCTCCTAACGCCCAGATCGTCGTGCTTGACTATCCGCAGTTCTACGACCTGAGCAAGTCGTCGACCTGCATCGGGCTGAGCACCACCGACCGGCAGGCCATCAACGGCGGCGCCGCCTTGCTCGACAGCCTTATCCAGCAGGCAGCCCAGCGGAACGGCGATTCGTTCGCGGACGTGAACCCGTTCTTCTCCGGGCACCGGATCTGCGATTCAAGCAGCTACCTGCACTCGGTGAACTTCCTGGACCTCGACGAGTCGTACCACCCGAACGCCTCAGGCCAGGCCGACGCCTACCTGCCAGCTATGGAAACCGTCGCTCCCTAACCCTCGTAATAGGCGTCTGCCTCGGAGAGGGCCTCGTCCAGGATCGCGAGGCCCTCTTTCGCCTGCTCGGACGTGATGATGCACGGCGGCACCACGTGCAGGCGGTTGTAGTTCGTGAACGTGAGCAGTCCGCGTGACACGCAGGCGGCCGAGAGCGCGCTCATCGCCTCGGACGAGCTACCGTAGGGTGCGAGCATGGCGCGGGTCGCCCGGTCAGACACCAGGTCCAGCGCCCAGAACACGCCCAGCCCGCGTACCTCTCCGATCACCGGATGCCGGCTGGCCAACTCCGCTAGACCAGGCCCGAGAACATCCGTTCCGACCTTCTGGGCATTTTCCACGATCCGCTCATCGTGCATCGCGTCTATGGTCGCGACAATCGATGCGCAGGCGATCGGATGGCCCGAGTACGTGAGGCCGCCGGGGAACACCCGCTCGTCGAAGGTCGCCGCGATCTCGTCGGAGATGATCACGCCGCCAGCCGGGATGTAGCCGGAGTTCGAGCCTTTCGCGAACGTGATCAGGTCAGGCACGGCGTCGTACTGCTCGAACGCGAACCACTTGCCGGCCCGGCCGAAGCCGCACATGACCTCGTCCGCGATCCACACGATGCCGTACTTGTCGGCGAGAGCCCTGACGCCAGCGAGGTAGCCGGGCGGCGGCACGAGCACGCCCGCCGTGCCGACGATCGTCTCGATCAAGATCGCGGCGATGCTGCGCGGGCCCTCGAACACGATGACCTGCTCAAGGTGCTCAAGCGCCCGCTGGCACTCCTCTTCCGGTGTGGAGGCCCAGAACGAAGACCGGTAAAGATAGGGGCCGAAAAAATGCACATGGCCGGTGGCGTATTCATTGGGCCAGCGTCGAGGGTCGCCGGTCGAGTTGATCGCCGACCCGGTGTTGCCGTGATACGAGCGGTAAAAGCTGAGCACCTTGTCGCGGCCTGTGTGCAGGCGCGCCATGCGGATCGCGTTCTCGTTGGCGTCGGCCCCGCCGTTGGTAAAGAACACCTTCCCGAACCCCTCGGGCGCGATCGCCGTCAGCCGCCTGGCGGCCTCGCCCCGAGCCTCGTTGGCATGCTGGGGCGCGATCGTGGCAAGCTTGCCCGCCTGCGCGGCGATCGCGGCCGTCACGCGCGGGTGCTGGTGCCCGATGTTGGTGTTCACCAGCTGACTCGAGAAGTCCAGGTAGCGGTTGCCGTCGTAGTCCCAGACGTAACAGCCCCCGCCTCCGGCGATCACCAGCGGCTTCAGTGCCTTCTGCGCCGACCAGGAGTGGAAGACGTGGGCCCGGTCGTTCGCGTAAACCTCGGCGCCCCGGGCGGGATCCGCGGTGAAGTCGGTCATCGCTCAGCTTCTCCAGTCTGCTAATCGTTGGCGGGGAAGCCGAGGTTGACGCCGCCGTGGCTCGGGTCGGGCCAGCGTGAGGTGACCGCCTTGCCCCTGGTGTAGAAGTGCACGCCCTCGGTGCCGTGCACGTGCGTGTCGCCGAACAGCGACGACTTCCAGCCGCCGAAGCTGTAGAACGCCATCGGCACCGGGATCGGCACGTTGATGCCGACCATGCCGACCTGGACCTCGTGGGTGAACTTCCTGGCCGCTCCCCCGTCGTTGGTAAAGATCGCCGTGCCGTTGCCGTACGGGTTGCCGTTGATGACCTCAAGCGCGTGCTCGTAGGAGTTCGCACGGACGACGCTGAGAACGGGGCCGAAGATCTCGTCCTTGTAGCAGTTCATCGCGGGGGTGACCTGGTCGAGCAGGCTCGGGCCGAGCCAGAAGCCGTCGTCGGGGCCGGCCTGGTTCTGGTGCTGCCGGCCGTCGATCGCGAGGGTGGCGCCTTCGGCCACGCCGGTGTCGAGGTAGGAGGCGACCTTGTCCCTGTGTGCTCTGGTCACCAGCGGGCCCATCTGAGACTCGGGCTGGTCACCGGGGCCAACCTTGAGCCTGGCGACGCGTTCTCTGATCCTGGCGATCAGGTCGTCGCCGATCGGGTCAACCGCGACGAGAACTGAGATCGCCATGCACCGCTCGCCCGCCGAGCCGAACCCGGCCGACACGGCGGCGTCGGCGGCGAGGTCGAGGTCGGCGTCGGGGAGCACGACCATGTGGTTCTTCGCGCCGCCGAGAGCCTGGACGCGCTTGCCGGCGTTCGTCGCTGTTTCCGCGACGTAACGGGCGATCGGGGTCGAGCCGACGAAGCTGACCGCCTCGACTCGCGGGTGCGCCAGGATGGCATCGACCGCTTCCCTGGCCCCGTGGACGACGTTGAGGACGCCGTCGGGCAGGCCCGCCTCGGAGAACAGCTCGGCGAGCCTGACGGGCGCCGAAGGATCCTTTTCCGATGGCTTGAGCACGAAAGTATTGCCCGCCATGATCGCGATCGGGAACATCCACATCGGGACCATCGCGGGGAAGTTGAACGGGGTGATCCCGGCGACTACGCCGAGCGGCTGGCGGATGGAGTAGGCGTCGACGCCGGTAGAGACGTTCTCCGAGAAGGCACCTTTGAGCAGGTGCGGCATGCCGCAGGCGAACTCGACGACCTCGAGGCCGCGCGCGACCTCGCCGGCCGCGTCGGTCTGGACTTTGCCGTGTTCGCCGCTGATCAGCGTGGCGAGTTCCCGGGTGTGCTGCTTGATCAGCTCGCGGCAGGCGAACATGACCGAGGCGCGCTTGACCAGGGAAGTCTCGCGCCACGCGGGGAACGCTTCCGCGGCGGCCCTGACCGCGGCGTCAACCTCGGCGGCCCCGGCGAAGTCAACGGTGCCGGAGATCTGGCCGGTTGCCGGGTTGTAGATGTCGCCGCGCTGGGCCGGCCTTTCTGCCCCGCTTAGCCCGGTCGCCCCGGTTGGCCCGGTCGCCCCGGTTGGCCCGGTTGCCCCGGTCCACGGCTTGCCGTTGATCCAGTGCGTGCAGTGCTTGGTCATGGTGAGCCTCCCTCCCTGGATCGTCGGCCGCTGGCGTTAGGTACCCGTCGCGTAAGGTCCGTTCCCGTCGAACACCATTTTCCTCCGGTTCGCCGGTCCCCGCCAGGGCGGTACCGGGCAAACGGGCATCTATCGTCTCGTGCCCGTCGGCGCGCTCGACGAGGCGCGCGCGCGCCTCGGGCTCAGGCGGGCGCAGGTGGGGACCCCTGCTGCTCTCGCGACAGCGGGGGTCCCCACCGGCTACGGCGCTACGCGGCTCCGGCTCGCTAAGCGCGGGCACTCGCGGCGCAGGCTGTAGCGCGGACCGTGGCGCGGACCGTGGCGCGGACCGTGGCGCGGGAAGTCGCTGCGCGGGCTGGGGCTGCCTGGCCTTGCGCTGATCAAGCAGCCGGCCGATCGCCGTCTGGACCGGCAGCACGATCACGATGATCAGCGCCGCCACGACGCCATCGAGCCAGTAATGATTCGCGGTTATCACGACAACGACCGAGGTCAGCGCCGGATAGAGCACGGCCAGCCAGCGCCATTTGGTGTGCGCCACGCCGATGATCCCGATCGCGACCAGGATCGCCCAGCCCACGTGCACCGACGGCATGGCCGAGAACTGGTTGGCCTCGAACCCCGCCTGCGGGTCGTACACGGACTGGCCGTACCGCACCGCGGTGTCGACCATGCCGGTCTGCGGCAGCAACCGGGGCGGCGCCACGGGAATCAGCTGGATCAGCAGGCAGATCCCGGTGAAACCGACCACCGAGGTGCGGAACCTGGGATAACGGTCGCGGCGGGCGATGAACAGCCAGAGCATCGTCCCGATCAGGAACGGGAAATGCAGGATGTCGTAGTAGAAGTTCAGGATCTGCACGATCACCGGGTGCGGCAGGAACACCGCCTGCACGCTGGTCTCATTCGGGAAGCGCAGCACCCGCTCGGCGTGCCACAGCCAGGCACCTTTGTCGTAGGCTCCGTCGTGCCCGAACCGGCTCGAGTTACTGGCGAACTGCCAGAGCGCGAAGAGCGCGCAGATCAGGGCACCTTCCCTGACGGACCCGGCGGTGACGCGAAGGCGGCGCTTGCGCGCCTGCGCTCGGTGTCCGTCACCCGGGGCTGGCTGGCTCAGGCGAATCAGCACAGCAGCACTCAACGCCAGGCCGCCAGTGAGCACGGCAGCCTGCTGCCAGCTCAGATCGACATCGATCATGCGTATGGCTGACCAGCCTGGCGACTACTGCGTGGCCTGAGGCACCCCCATCCGAATCGGGCGAAACCAATTTCCTACCCGCCTGAACCGCGCTTCAACCGATGCGCTCCGCGCGCCCAGGCCCATCTCCGGGACATCGATCACCCTGCTCGGACGCCGCGAGGCCCGTCTGTGGGACATCGATTACCCTGCTCGGACGCCGCGAGGCCCGTCTGTGGGACATCCATGGCGCTGGGGCGCCATCTTTGGGCCATCGATGGGCCATCCGAGGGACAACGGGCGGGAACAATGGAACCGTGGGGAGGGTGAACCAGGCGCGCATGGGGGGCAAGGCCGCATGTCGCGGGTGAGCGAGGCCGCTGATGAGCTGTACTCGGCTGACCCTGAGGAGTTCATTGCCCGCCGCAAGGGACTCGCCGCGCAGGCCAGAGCCGCGGGCGACAGGGACGCGGCGAAGCGGATCGCCGGCCTTGGCAAGCCGACCCGGTCGGCGTCCCTGGTCAACCACCTGGTCAGGTCCGATCCCAGCGTGTCAGCCAGGCTCGCCGAGCTGAGCGGCCAGTTGCACGCGGGCGAAGCGGCCCTGGACGGCGCGGGCATCAGGAAGCTGTCGATCGCTCGGCGGGAACTGATCGACACGCTGGTCCGCGAGGCGATCGCCCAGGCCGGCGAGCCGCCACCGTCGGCGGCCGTCCGCGAGGAGCTCACCAGCACATTCAACGCCGCACTAGCCGACCCTGACGTCGCGGCCCAGGTCGCGGCAGGTACGGTACTGCGGGCCGCGAGCTGGGCCGGTTTCGGCCCGGGCATCGGCACGGCGATGGATCCGGCGGCCGCCTTCCAGCTCGGACCGGCAGCCGCCAAGGCGCCGGCCCCCGCGAAGCCCGCCAAGACACCCCCCGCGAAACCCCCCGGGAAGCCCGCCGCGAAGCCCGCCGCGAAGCCCGCCAAGCGGAGACCATCCCCCGCCGAACGGCGTGAGCGGCAACGGACGCAGGCGGAGGACGCGGTCACCGAGACCACCAGAGCGGCCGAGGCAGCGGCCGCCGCCGAGCGCGACCAGCGAGAGGCGGTCAGGCTGGTAGTCGAGCAGCATGCGAGCGACCGCGAGCGGCTGACCGAAGCCGAGCGGGCTGTCGCCGACGCCCGCGAGCAACTCGCCCGGGCCCAGCGCGCGGTCGCCGACACCGAACGCGAGCACGCCGACGCCGAACAGCGCCTGGCCAGGTCCCGCCAGACCCTGGCCCGCGAACGCGACCGCCTCACAGACGCGGGCACGCAGGCCCGCCAGGCTGCCGCAGCCCTGAAGAGAGCCAAACAGGCACTCGGCCGCCTGCAGGCTCAGCGTCCCTGATCGATGAACGCCTGATCGAACGCCCGGCCCACCCACGCGAGGTGCATCGGCACCGCGCCGGGATCATTGGTGACGGCCTCGGCGAGCCAGAGCAGCGTCAGCATCCGCGCCAGCCAGCGCAGCCTCGGCCAGAACCCGTCGCCCAGCGCCAGGTCATAGAAATCTGCCACACGCGCGATGAAGTCATATCCGCCGACGCCGATCAGTCCGGCGAAGTCGAGCACCGGGTCACCGACCATGGCGTCGGTGAAGTCGATCAGGCCGGTCAGCTCACCTGTAGCCGCATCAACGATCAGGTGATCAGGGCAAATATCGTTATGGATGAACCGCATCGGGGCCGCGCGGTCAGGCTCGGCCTCTAGGCCGCTCAGGTACGGCTCGGCCAGGACACGCAACTGCGGGCCGAGCGCGGACCGCGCGGCCGGCGCGACCTCCGGCAACTGCGCACAGCGCTCGTCACCCCAGCGTTCCGGCGCCGGCGGAATCCGCCGCGGGTCCACCCGGTGCAGCGCGGCCAGCAGCCGGCCGATCTCCCCGGCCAGCTCGGCGCGGACCGGGACCTGGTCAGCGCCAGCCCCGGGCAGCATCCGGTATCCGACGAACGGATAGGGATAAACCTCGCTCGGCTCCCCGATGAGCTCAAAGCGCGGCGCCTTCGGCCCAATCCGTTCGGCGGCCACCCGCAGGATCTCGATCTCGCGAAGCAGCCACGGCACGCGCTCCGCGCGCTGAGGGAACCGCAGGATCCACTGTCCGCCGACCCTGAACAACTCATGATCCCAGCCGGCGCCGAACCGGCTGACCAGCAGACCGGCCAGCCCGGGAAACTGCGCCTCGACCAGGCAAGCCACGATCTGCTCGTCAAGTAAACAATCAGACGACGGCAGCTGCACCAGCTCATCCTACGGACCGCGCAGGCTTGATCCCGGTGCAGTCATCGAACCCTCAGCTCGGCAGATGCTGGACCGCGAGGTTGCGAACGCACGAGCCGTGACCCGCAGTGCGAGGTCCACGTCGGCGGCGTCAGATACTGGGACATGTGCGTACATCTGGCCGGTACCCGGGTCGGCTACGTCACTGACTGATCCCGCGGCGGCGGTGTAGCGGTCGTCTGCGAAGTTCCCCGGTGACTGCAAGACGGACCTGGTCCGTAGGTGTTCTTGATCTTACGACATTGACATGTATTGAGCTTTTGGCGAGTGATTCAGCATCCAAGCCGCCCGATCGCAACGGAATCAGTTGACAGGTGGGCATGACATGATCAGCATGGATAGGGCAAGGAGGAACCTGCGATGCCATCTTCGGGGTCTGCCGGATCGGCCGGCGAACCGGCTGCCGAGCGGCCCGCGCGCGGCGGATCATCCGGCCTCGACGGGGTGTCCAGGCACATCATCGAGCAGCTGCAGCAGGACGGCAGGAGGTCTTACGCGGCGATCGGCAAGGCGGTCGGGCTGAGTGAAGCGGCGGTCAGGCAGCGGGTGCAGCGCCTGCTCGAGCTGGGCGTCATGCAGATCGTGGCGGTCACTGACCCGATGTCACTTGGCTTCAAGCGGCAGGCCATGATCGGCGTCCGGTGCGGCGGTGACCTGCAACGGGTAGCAGACCTCCTCGCGGGTATGGCAGCGATCGACTATGTGGTCATAACGGCAGGTTCCTTCGACCTGCTCGTCGAGGTTGTCTGCGAGGACGACGACCACCTGCTTGAGGTGCTTGGCCAGGTGCGGTCGCTGCCGAGCGTGACGACTACGGAGACACTCGTGTACCTGAAGCTGCGCAAGCAGACCTATCACTGGGGGACCAGATGACCGGCAGACCAGAATTCGACAACGCCGCGCTGCAGGAAGCCGCCAAGCGGAACATGTGGCTGCACTTCACCAGGCACTCCTCCTACGCTCACGCCGAGGTGCCGATCATCGTGCGCGGTGAAGGTCAGTACGTGTACGACCAGAACGGCAAGCGGTATCTCGATGGCCTCGCCGGACTCTTTGTCAGCCAGATCGGGCACGGGCGGGCCGACCTCGCCGAGGCGGCTGCCCGCCAGGCATCCGAGCTCGCCTATTTCCCGCTCTGGTCCTACGCCCACCCGCGCGCCGTCGAGCTGGCTGAGCGGCTCGCCGGCTACGCGCCAGGCGACCTGAACCGGGTGTTCTTCACCACGAGCGGTTCTGAAGCCGTCGAGTCGGCGTGGAAGATGGCCAAGCAGTACTTCAGGCTGACTGGCCAGCCGGGCCGGTACAAGGTGCTCAGCCGGTCGATCGCCTACCACGGCACCAGCCTCGGGGCGCTCGCGATCACCGGGCTGCCCGACATCAAGGTCCCGTTCGAGCCGCTGCCCCCTGGCGGGGTGCGGGTGCCGAACACGAACTTCTACCGGGCGCCATCCTTCGTTTCCGATGATGTGGTGACCTTCGGGCAGTGGGCAGCCGATGAGATCGAGCGTGCCATCTTGCGCGAGGGCCCCGAGTCCGTCGCGGCCGTCTACCTCGAGCCGGTGCAGAACTCGGGCGGCTGCTTCCCTCCGCCGCCCGGGTACTTCCAGCGGGTGCGGGAGATCTGCGACCAGTACGGGGTGCTGCTCGTCTCCGACGAGGTGATCTGCGCGTTCGGGCGGCTGGGATACATGTTCGGCTCGGAGCGGTACGGCTACCAGCCTGACGTGATCACCTTCGCCAAGGGCGTCACCTCCGGGTACTCACCCCTTGGCGGCATGATCGTCCGCGACTACCTGATGGAGCCCTACCTCGCCGGCGAGACGTCGTTCCTGCACGGCGTGACCTTCGCCGGGCATCCGGTCTCGTGCGCGGTGGCCCTCGCCAACCTCGACGTGTTCGAGAAGGAGGACCTGCTCGGAAACGTGCGTGCCCATGAGGGGGCCTTCAGGGCCACCCTGGAGAAGCTCAGCGATCTGCCGATCGTCGGCGACATCAGGGGTGACGGGTACTTCTACGGCATCGAGATGGTCAAGGACAAGGACACGCGCGAGACGTTCTCCGACGAGGAGTCCGAGCGGCTGCTGCGCGGCTTCCTGTCGCACGCCTTGTTCGACGCCGGCCTGATCTGCCGCGCCGATGACCGCGGCGACCCGGTGATCCAGCTATCGCCGCCGCTGACCTGCACCCAAGAGCACTTCGACGAGATCGAGCAGATCTTGCGCACCGTGCTCACCGAAGCCTGGACTCGCATATAACCGAATGTCCGGATCGAACGTCACATGAGCGTCATGAAATTGGCACTCACCTCTCCGGCGTCATCTGACCGCACCCTGGCCGGCGACGCCCGCTTGCTAAATCAACCTGCTCGCGGCCCGCGCCACGCGCGGCTTGACATAGGAGCGTCATGCGGTTCGAGTCGTAGCGGGCGTTCGCTACTAGCTAGTAGCGAAGAGTTGTCATCTCGTTACATAAGGATTTACCGCCTAAGTCGCTTCTGAAGCGTCTGTAGTAGTGAGGCGCAAAGGTGGGCACCCGGGGGCAGCTCGGTCACACCGATTGCGCCACTGACGCGGTTTGGTTGCTGCGGGAGGCACCATGTCAGACCAGAGGATCGTCAACACCGTCAATTCGGACAGCAAGGCGCGCTGGGCGGCGCTCGACAGCCGGAACGAGCGGCTCGTCAGCATCTCCGACCGGCTGCTGATCAATGCTGACCATGACCAGGGCGGAGAGCGCGAGCTCAAGGCAGTGAGCTGAGGCGTCCGCACACGATCATGCAGTGGCTGATAAGTGGCCTGGCCTGGCACTCGCTCTCGTAGGGCCGCGAGAGGGCAGGGTCGAGCTGACCGGGCTGCGCAGCCAGGATCTGGCCGGCGCTCCGTCGCGGCTGCAGTTACGCGCCCCGCTGCGGGACGCCAGCGATGGGCAGGTGCTTCTGCCCCTGAAGGACGCCTAGCTGAGAGTGGCGAGACTCGCGCTCCCTGGCCAGCGCGGTCGGCAACGTCGCCGCGCTGTTGTCGTCGGGCGACCGGTCGCATCAGCAATGATGCCGCGCTCTTGCTGTCAGGACGGCAACGTCGCTCCGTTGTCGCTGTTGGCTCGATGCAGCGAACAGCGATAGAGGCGCAACGTTGCCGTGCCACCATACGCGCGTCCACGCCCAACCTCAGGACCGGGGACGCATTTTTTATTATTTGGGCCGAAACCCGGCACCACCTGTCACCGCCGACCAACTGAATCCGTCAGCTCGGGGGCATCGCGCGTCAGTCGACGTACGTCAAGTACGTGAGGCACGTCGCCGTAGGTCTTCGCCTCCTGCCCCAGCGGTTAGCGCCCCAGCAGCTCGCGCAGGTGGCTGACGGCTTCGGCGACCGGGACGCGTTCCTTTTCGCCGGTTGCCCGCGCGGTGATCTCCACGACGCCGTCGGCCAGGTCGCGGGGGCCTACGCTGACGCGGAACGGGATGCCGACTAGCTCGGCGTCGGCGTACTTGACGCCGGGGCGCACGTCCCTGTCGTCGAGCAGGGCCTCGACCCCGGCGTCGAGCAGGCTCGAATACAGCGTCTCGGCGGCGGCGCGCACTTCAGCGTCCTTGGCGCTGAGCAAGATCACGGTAACCTCGGCCGGCGCGACCTGGACAGGCCAGACCAGGCCGGCGTCGTCGTGATGCGCCTCCGCGATCGCGGCGATCGCCCGCTCCACGCCGATGCCGTAGCTGCCCATGATCGGGATCACCGTCCCGCCATCGGGCCCGCTCACGGTAACCCCGAGCGCGGTGGTGAACTTGCGGCCCAGCTTGAAGATGTGCCCGACCTCGACCGCCTGCACGAACTCAAGCGCCGTGCCGCAGCGCGGGCAGGGTTCTCCCTCGGTGATCTCGCGCAGGTCGGCCCACTGGCCCACGGTTATGTCGCGCGCGACGTCCACCCCGGTCAGGTGCACGTCGTCGATGTTCGCGCCGGTCGCCATGTCCCGCCGGCCGCGCAGCGCCTCGTCGGCGATCACCGGGAGGGCGCTGACGCCAACCGCGCCCAGGCTGCCCGGGAGCGCGCCGAGCGCTTCGCGGATCTCATCCGGCTGGGCCGGGCGCACCTGCACGGCGCCGGTCGCGTCGATCAGCTTCTGATCGGAAAGGGGGTGGTCGCCGCGCAGCAGCACCAGCGTGAGCTGGCCGTCGATGACCTCCACCAGCGTCTTGATCTGCCGGTCGGCCGCCAGGCCGTACTGGAGCACCAAGTCGTCGATGGTGCGCACGCCGGGGGTGTCAAGCCTCGCGGGAGCAGTCGGGGCGGCATCAGGCTCCGGGTCGGTGACCGGGGCCAGCGCGGACGTCGCCTTCTCCAGGTTGGCCGCGTAGTCGCAGCCGGCGCACCTGGCGACCAGATCCTCGCCAGCGGCCGACGGGCACATGAACTCGACCGAGTCAGAGCCGCCCATCGTCCCGTTGGACGCCTCGACGCCGAACGCCGGGATGCCGAGCCTTGCGAAGATACGCTCGTAGGCCTGCCGGTGGGCTTCGAAGGAGACATCGAGGCCCGCCTCGTCGATGTCGAAGCTGTAACTGTCCTTCATGGTGAACTCGCGCACCCTGATCAGCCCGCTCTTCGGACGCGGCTCGTCGCGGAACTTGGTCTGGAACTGATACCAGTACTGCGGCAGCTCACGGTAAGAGGCGAACTCGACCGCGAGCGTCGCGAAGATCTCCTCATGGGTCATGCCGAGCACGGTGAGCTGATTGCGCCGGTCACGCAGCTTGAACATCTCGTCGCCCATGACCTCGATGCGGCCCGACTTCTCCCAGATCTGGGCCGGCTGCATGCACGGCAGCAGGAACTCCTGCGCCCCGATCCGGTTCATCTCCTCGCGGATGATGCCGATGATGTTGGCGCGGACCCGGACGCCCAGCGGCAGCAGGCTGTAGTGCCCTGCCATCAGCTGGCGGACGAAGCCAGCGCGCAGCAGCAGCCGGTGGCTGGCCGCGTCGGCATCGGCCGGATCGTCGCGAAGAGTCGGGATGTGCAGCTGTGACCAGCGCATGTCGGTGCCTTGCCTCGCAGAATGGAGAGAGTAGTGATGCGGCGAAACCGCAACCGCATTCTAGGGCGTTTACCTCGCTGCGCGGTCGTGCTACCGGCTAGTGACGATTCGCCGCACGACTGTAGATTCTCAGCGTGAATCCGCGCCGCCGCGAACTCGGGCCATCCAGCGCCCGTTCGTTGCTGCTGACCATACTCGGGGAATACGTGCTGCCGCGTGACCAGCCGGTCTGGACGGGCACGCTGGTCGCCGCGCTCGGGCTGTTCGGTGTCGCAGAGAAAACCGCCAGGCAGGCGCTCGCCCGCACCGCCGCCGAAGGCTGGATCGCATCGAGCCGCCACGGCAGGCTGGCCCGCTGGCAGCTGACACCGGCTGGCCAGCGCCTGCTCACCGATGGCGCGCAGCGGATCTACTCGTTCGGTCAGGACGGGCCCGCGTGGGACGGCCAGTGGCTCATCGTGCTGGTGCACGCCCCCGACCTGAACCGTCAGGCCAGGCACAAGATCAGGACCCAGCTCACCTGGGCCGGCTTCGGCGCCCTGCCAGGCGGCGTGTGGGTCTGTCCCGACCCAGGTCAGGAAGCCGAGGCGAGCCGCATCCTGGACGAACTCGGCCTGGCCGCGAACGCCATGTCCTTCACCGCCAGGTACGGCGCCATCGGGGCACAGCAGGACATCGCCCGCAGGGCGTGGGACCTGCGCGCGGTCGAGGCCAGATACGCCGAGTTCATCGCCGAGTTCACGCCGCTGCGACCGCGCACAAACGCCGAGACCCTCGCCGCCCAGACACTGCTCGTCCACCAGTGGCGGCGGTTCCCGTTCCTCGACCCGAGACTCCCCCGCGACCTGCTGCCGCCCGACTGGCCAGGCGGCGAAGCCGCCGCCCTGTTCAGCACCAGGCATGCGCACTGGAGGGAAGCCGCCGACCGCTGTTGGGCTGGCCTGGCCTAACTCAGGCCTAGCTCTCGGACATCCGTGGTGATGTCGGGAGCCCTGGTGCACAGACCCCTGCGCATACGGGGCCGCTGCGCAAGTCCTCACTCGAAGAAATTCGCTGTGGCTGCGTGGCGGGCCGGACAACAGCGCCAAGCTGATCGCCCGCTGTGATGCTCTACACAACCGTGCGCCTTGCGGAATTTCGTGTAGCACGTCAGGATGGAACTGTGCCCAGCGAGCTCACCTTCGCGACCGAGCCGGCGCGGTACCGGCACTGGCGGCTTGACGTTGACGGCGCCGTCGCCACGCTGACCTTGCGCGTTGACCCCGACGGCGGCATCGGGCCAGGCTACGAGCTCAAGAAGAACAGCTACGACCTCGGCGTCTACATTGAGCTCAACGACGCGGTGCAACGGCTCCGTTTCACTCACCCCGGCGTCCGGGCGGTGATCATGACCAGCGGGCTCGAGCGGATGTTCAGCGCGGGAGCCAACATCGGGATGCTCGCCGCGTCCGAGCACTCGTTCAAGGTCAACTTCTGTAAATTCTGCAATGAAACACTCGCCGCGGTTGAGGATGCTTCTGGGTACTCGGGCCAGGCCTGGATCGCTGCACTGAACGGGACGGCGGCCGGCGGCGGCTACGAACTCGCCCTGGCCTGCGACACCATCCTGCTCACCGACGACGGCTCCTCCGTCGTCGCCCTGCCCGAGGTGCCGTTGCTCGGGGTGCTGCCAGGGACCGGCGGGCTGACCAGGCTGACCGACAAGCGCGGCGTCCGGCGTGATCTCGCCGACGTGTTCGCGACGACCGCCGAGGGGATCAGGGGGCAGCGCGCGGTCGAGTGGCGGCTGGTGGATCAGGTCGCGCGGCCGACCGAGTTCGGGGCGGCTACCCGCCGGATCGCCGAGGAGGCGATCCGGCGGGCGGGTTCCTCGGGGGCGGGCAACCCAGACGGGATCGAGCTGACCCCGCTGGATGATTTCCGCGCTGAGGACGGCCTTGGGTATGAGCACGTGCGGGTCGACTTCGACCGGACGCTTGGCGTCGCGACGATCACTGTGTCCGGGCCTGGCCGGGCGCCGGCTGACGTGGCCGACCTGCATGCGGCCGGGGCATCGGCGTGGCCGCTGGCGGCCGCGCGGGAACTAGACCACGCGATCAGCGAACTGCGGTTCCGCGAGCCCGGTCTCGGCACGTGGCTGATCAAGACCGCAGGCGATCCGGCCTCCGTGATCGCTACCGACGACGTGCTCGCCCGCGGGGCTGCGGCCGGGGACTGGCTGGCCCGCGAGATCACCTTGCTGTGGAAGCGGACGCTGTGGCGGCTCGACGGGACCAGCCGGTCGCTGCTCGCGCTGATCGAGCCCGGCAGCTGCTTCGCCGGCACGCTGCTCGAGCTGGCGCTGGCCGCCGACCGGCAGTACATGCTCGACGGCGTGTTCGAGGAGTCGAACGCTCCGGCGGCGGCACTCGTCGTCGGGGCGATGAACGCCGGGCCGCTGGCGGCGTCGAACGGATCGACCCGCCTGTCGCTCAGGTTCGGGCAGGCGGGCGGCGATCAGGTCGCGGCGGTGCTGGCTGCCTGCGGCAAGGAAGTGCTCGCGGCGCAGGCTGTCTCGCTCGGCCTGGTCACGGCCGCACCGGACGACCTGGATTGGGACGATGAGATCAGGCTGGTCGTGAGCGAGCGGGCAGGCTTCTCCCCTGACGCGCTGAGCGGGCTCGAGGCGAGCTTGCGGTTCGGCGGCGCTGAGTCGCTGAGCACCAAGATCTTCGGCCGGCTCTCCGCCTGGCAGAACTGGATCTTCCTGCGGCCGAACGCGTCCGGCCCCCAAGGCGCGCTGCGCAGATACGGCACAGGACAGCGAGCGGAATTCGACCGGAAGCGGGTCTGAGCGATGAGTGCTATGCATGAGGAACGCAGTGACTCCGGCCGGTACAGCGAGGACATGACCGGTCCTGCGCCGGCGCCGGACGGACCGGTCAGCGTGATCGACTACAACGAGCGCATTCCCAACAACGTCGGGCTTGGCACCGATCGCAAGCTGCAGCGGGCGCTTGAGTCGTGGCAGCCCAGGTTCCTGGACTGGTGGAGCGCGCTCGGGCCGTCACTGCCGACCCGTGACGTTTATCTGAGAACGGCTGTCGCCATCGGCCGGGACGGCTGGGCGAGCTGGGACCGGGTGCCGATGGAGCAGTACCGGTGGGGCATCTTCTTGTCTGAGCGCGGCGGCGAGCCCCGGCAGATCGCGTTCGGCCAGCACAAGGGCGAGCCTGCGTGGACTTCCGTGCCCGGCGAGTACCGGAGCGAACTGCGGCGGCTGATCGTCGTGCAGGGCGACACCGAGCCGGCGTCGGTCGAACAGCAGCGGCACCTGGGCGCGACCGCGCCCTCGCTGTACGACCTGCGCAATCTCTTCCAGGTGAACGTCGAGGAAGGCAGGCACCTGTGGGCCATGGTGTACCTGCTGCACGCCTACTTCGGCCGGGACGGGCGTGAAGAGGCCGAGCAGTTGCTGCGGCGGCACTCCGGGCATCCGGACAGCCCGCGCATCCTCGGGGCGTTCAACGAGGCGACCACGGACTGGCTCGCGTTCTTCATGTTCACCTACTTCACCGACCGGGACGGCAAGTACCAGCTCGGCACGCTGAAGGAGTCCGGGTTCGACCCGCTGTCGCGTACGTGTGAATTCATGCTGCGCGAAGAGGCCCATCACATGTTCGTCGGCACCACGGGCGTGCAGCGAGTCGTGCAGCGGACCGCGGCGCTGATGGCGGAGCACGGCACGGACGACATCTGGCGGTTCGGCGGCATCCCGCTGCCGGTTATCCAGAAGTACCTGAACCAGCACTACTCGCTGTCGCTCGACCTGTTCGGCTCGGAGACCTCGTCTAACGCGGCGGCGTACTTCACCGCCGGCCTGAAGGGCCGGTGGATGGAGACCAGGCGGCACGACGATCACGTGCTGACCTCCGCGACGTCTTCTGTGCCTGTCGTGGTTGATGGCGCTGTGGGCTCGCGTAGCGTGCCGGCTCTGACGGCGCTGAATCTGGACCTGCGCGATGAGTACGTCGCCGACTGCGAGCGCGGGCTGCGCAAGTGGAACGGCGAGCTGGAGAAGGCGGGAGTCGACGCGCGGCTTTCGCTGCCGCATGCGGGGTTCAACCGGGCAGTCGGGGCCTTTGCCGGGCATCACGTGAGCCCGGCAGGGGAGGCGCTTGACGCGGCGGCGTGGGCGCGGCTTTCCGATGGCTGGCTGCCGACTTCTGACGACCTGGGCCTGGTGGCCGAGCTGATGGTGCCGCACCATCAGCCGGGCGAGTTCGCCGGCTGGCTCGCGGCGCCGTCGGTCGGCATCAACGACCTGCCGGTCGAGTACGACTACGTGCGGTTCTAGGCCCAGGCAGGGGCTAGCACGCTGCCGCGTAAGGTCGATGCAGTGAGCCCCCTTCCCGCGGAACTGACCAGCCACTGGCGGCAGCGGCCGGGTCGCGCCCCAGGCCGCGAGCTGTACCACTGGCACATGCTGTTTCACGACCAGCCCGAGGTGCGTTCAGCGGTCGCGGCGGCCCAGCGCAAGCTGGCTGGCCGGCCGGAAGTTGACATAGTGCCGCTGCAGTGGCTGCACGTGACCACGCTGCTGACCGGCTTCGTCGACGAAGTGCCTGGGGAGAAGATCTCGGCCATGGCGCAGGAGGCCAGCCTGCGCCTGGGCCGGCTGGCCCCGATCCCGATCAAGCTCGGCTTCATCTATTACGACACCGAGGCGGTCGTCCTGCCAGTCGAGCCGTTCGGCGCGCTCGACCCGGTGCACCGCGCGCTGACCGAGGCCGCGGTTGCTGCCGGGTGCGACGCGCGCGACGACAGCTCGCCGTGGCTGCCGCACCTCTCGATCGCCTACGCCAACAGAACCGCTCCGGCGGCGCCAGTGATCGCCGCGCTGGGCCGTTCGCTCGGCCCGGTCGAGTGCGCGATCAAGTCGGCCAGCCTTGTCGCCCAAACCCAAGTCGGCCGCACCTGGCAATGGCGCCCAATCGCCGAAGCTCACCTAAGAGGTCTCTAACCCGCAGGCACGCTCAAGCCGTACGCGCCGTCGGCGGCCAGGCAAGTCACCGCGGAGTCGTCGTAGGCGGTGGTGTTATTGGCTAACCCGGGCACTGCCGGGAACCCTCCTGCTGCTGCGGCAAGGGCCCGGAGACAGCCAGCCGCGCAGGACCTCCACGCCGAAACCTTAATCCTGCTCGGGATGTCCGCTCGTAGTGACCGTTCATCAAGGCAAGGTATTGTAGGGAAGTACTTCGCGGGCTCGCGCCTGCGGGCCGCCGCTCAGGACCCTGGCGGCGCATCGCTTGACCTGTCGTTGATGTGCAGGTCCAGGAGCCCGCGTAAATGCAATCTAATGAGGTGGCGTCTGCCGCGGCGCGCCAGCCTAATCAGTCGCTACTGGCGCCGGCCGCGTCATCGCGCGGCTCTGACTACTCTCAGCTGTCTCGGCTGATCCGCCAGGCCGGGCTGATGGAACGGCGTCCTGGACACTGCGCCTGGCTCATCACGGTCACGATCTTGCTGCTGGCCGCCGGCTGGGCTGGTTTCGTGCTGGTAGGTGACTCCTGGTGGCAGCTAGCGGTGGCCGCGTTCCTCGCGATCATGTTCACGCAGATCGGCTTTCTCGGCCACGAGGCTGGTCACAAGCAAATCTCGCGGTCCCGGCGGGCCAGCGATGTAATTGGCCTCCTGCTCGGCAACCTCGGTATCGGGCTCAGCTATGGCTGGTGGGTCAGCAAGCACAATCGGCACCACGCTCATCCGAATACTGAGGGCGCTGACCCAGACCTTGAGATTGGCGTGCTGGCCTTCACCGCGCACAAGGCGGCCGACAGCCGGGGCCTTCCCCGTTTTCTGTTCCGCTACCAGGCTTACCTGTTCTTTCTGCTGCTGTTCGCCGAGGCGGTGAGCTTGCACGTGTCCAGCATCCGCGAGCTGGCCAGGCGATCGGCGAAAAACAGGCTGGCCGAGTCAGCCCTGCTGTGCGCGAATCTGGCCGGCTACCTGGCCGTGGTGTTCGTGGTGCTGCCGCCGGTAAAGGCGGTCGTGTTCATCGGTGTTCAGCAAGGCCTGTTCGGCCTTTACCTGGGCGTCTCATTCGCTCCTAACCACAAGGGCATGCCCATCTTGGTTGAGACCGACCAGAGCGACTTCCTGAGACGTCAGGTACTTACGTCCCGCAACGTCAATGGCGGGTGGCTGACCGATCTGGCGCTTGGCGGGCTCAACTACCAGATCGAGCATCATCTGTTCCCGTCTATGCCGCGCGCCAACCTGCGGCGGGCTCAGCCGATTGTCCGTGACTACTGCCGGCAAAGATCCTTGCTCTATTCCCAGACCAGCTTCATAAGCTCCTACGCGCAGGTCTTGTCGCATCTGCATTCGGTCGTCAGGAGCGCTGGCCTTGCCCGGGGAGCCGACCCCACCTAACCCAGCCCGGCGCGGAATCACGGCGATGAGCTCGCCGGAGGCGCCCTAGTGGCTGATGGCTCCTGGCGAAGACAGACCCCGCTGGCGGCAGCGCCGGGACGTTCTCAGCGCACGGTCACCGCGGGACGAGGCTGTCGTGAGCGCTGGCCTGCTACCCGCACCACGTGCTCACGCGGGAGCGGGACTGGCTCATAGCCTGTCTCCATCCAGTCGCAGCCCGCAGACCAGGTAACGCACAGCCTGACGGCGAGCCGTGACGGACAGTCGTCAAGCGGAAGCAGCGGGCTTACGTCCCGGGCGCCTGTCAGCCGCCGGCAGCTATTGACGCAGCTGACGAGAGCCTGGCTCAGCGTGGCGTCAGCGATCTCGTCGCTGGCCGCACCGGCTGCCCGTTCCAGGGCCGAACAGCTCGCGCGGACGGACCAGCCGCGGTTACGGAAGTCGGCTATGCGGCTGCGAAGCGGACCGCCGCGTTCCCGGCCGATGTGGTCGAGCAGCTGTTGCGCGCGAGCGCAGCAGGCCCGGACCTGCGCCTGCTCGTCCGGCCCGGCCGAGGCTCCGGCCACCCTGAGGCAGGCCATGGTCACGGCGGGCCAGACCCGGCTGTCGGCGCTATTTGTGCCTAGCAGCCAGGGAGCGAGCGGCACTAGCAGCCGCCTGCGGTCGTCCGTCATCAGGTCATTGACTGCACGGGCCGCCGCCGCGAGCGCCGGGTGAACCGATCGCGGCCAGGTGCTCCAGGGCTCGAAGCTCAGCACTGAGGCAAGCTCAAGCAGATTACAGCCCTGACGCGGGTTAGCGTGCGTTCCCGGCGAGAGCAGCTTCATCGTGATCACTTCTGTAGCCATAACGCCTGCTCCTTTGCAGGAGGGCGCTGGCAGGCCACGACCTGAGCATCCAGGCAGCACTAATACCGGGCACTGGATAATGGGGCCAGCACATACGAGCAGCCTGCGGGTGGCAGGGACGCGGCGACGCACAGCGCCGTGAACAAAGGGACCACGCGGACAGGGCGGCCAACACCGGGAACGATCCTGGCTTCCCATGGCTTCCCATGGCTCACCCCCTACCGCAGGGCCAGGTAGGAGCCATCAGCCAGCAGCTGGCGGTTACGGCGAGCCCCATCGCCCTGCTTTCATCGTAAGTCCGCACGGTCGCCACAGCAAGATCATCTTTGTGATGAAAGTGCTCTGACCAGGACAAACCAAGGTGCGAGGGGTGCTGTCCTCACCCGCTGAGGCTGTGCCGCGGCAGAGGTTGCAGCTGGTGGCGCCCGCGGTCGCCGGCCAGCTGACCGCGGCGGACCGCCGCGGCGCTCGTCAGGGGGCGGAGTGTCCTGTTCACGCGAACTCCGTTCAGTCCGCCGCGGCGCTCGTCAGAATCCGACCGCGACGACCAGGTACTGCGGGTTGCTGACCGAGATGTCCGACGACTGGCCGGCATCGTCGTCGTAGGGGAAGCCGTACTGCAGGCCGTTGATGGCGTTCTGGTGCCAGAACTCTGCGTAGTAGTTCGCCGGGCCAGCCTGATAGAAGTTGGCCGGATTTGACTGCTGAGCCGCCGGCAGCTGGGCAACGTGGCGGTTGATCCCGGCGCACAGCACGGGGTTGTTGGCAAGGGTCCCGGCGCAGCCGAAGATCTGCGCCGTGGTATCGGCGGTGTCACCCACGGACGCCGCGTAGCTGGTGAAATAGCTCGCGTCGGCGCCGCCGGGCTGGAACGCGGTGTCGTTGCCGGGCGACGGGATGCCGAACGGCGCGTCGTCGGTCGCCAGTTCCTTGAACTGAGCCGGCACGAAGTCCTCGAATCGCTGGAACGTCGCCGAGCGACTCTCCTGGAACGTCGCGTAGTTCTCGCCGACCTCCTGGTTGGACCCGTCATGACCGTGCAGCAGCAGTGCCAGCTTCAGCCCGAACCGGTCCACCCGCGTCGTGTCGACGTTGATGGACGACGCGCCCACGGTGAACTCGATGAAGTCGTTGTACTGGCTGGTCGAGGTGCCCAGGTGGAACGTCATGCGTCCCGCCGAGTTCGCCGGCATGTCGATGAACGGCTGCTGCGCGATCGACTCGGTCTGCCCGTTGAAGGTCCAGAAGACCTGGCTATCGGGGTAGTTGCCGTTCGTCTGGTTGATGACCTCGACTTCGAGTACATGGGTGGCGGCGGGGATGGCGCTGACATTGCCCCAGAACGACGCGGGTGGCGCGCCGGAACCGGTCGGCGAAGGCGTCGGGGTCGGAGTCGGACTGGGTGACCCGCTGCCGAAGACGCTGAATTCCCACAGGCTGTACCCGTACTGGGTGGCCCTGGTCGTGCCGAGCATGCGGATGTAGCGGCCCGACCCGGTCACGCTCAGGGCCTGGCTCCCGCCCGTGCCGGTCGTGGTGGAAAAGATCGTCGTCCAGGTCGAGTTGTCGCTGGACACCTGGATCTGGAACGCCTTCGCGAAAGCCGCCTCCCAGTCCAGGCCGACCTGGCAGATCGACTGCGTCGAGCCCAGATCGACGTCCAGCCACTGCGGATCAGCAAACGCGCTCGACCACCGGGTACCCGTATTGCCATCAGTAGCATTCGCCGCCGGGAACGACGTGTTCTCCAGCGACGACGCCGTCGTCGGGTGGCCCAGCGCCAGATTGGTCGTGCCGCAGCTAGCCGCCAGCAGTGTCGCAGGAGAGCCGGTCGCGGTGGCCGGTAACAGGGCCGCGGCAGCCACGCCGCCGGCGGCGAGGCTGACCGATGCGACGATCGCCGACACCGCGACGCCCGGACGGGAGTGCGCTAAGGCCCGGATACGCGAGATGAAGCTCATGGACGTGCCTTCCTGGACGAACGGCGGCGCGGCGGTTGCTGACCCGAGATCGAGTGGCCGGGCGAGGCAGGCGGCCGCGGGCTGACCTGAGGGCCATCACCAGCCAAGCTGCCTGTCCCGTTGTCACTCTGCACCTAATTCGAGGCTTGGTCTAAGCCTTAATTTAAGCTAACAGGCCGCCGAGGGTCGTCAACCCCCCGCCTGTGACCTGGGGGTCTGTCCGGCGGGTCCGGCCGGTGAGCCGAGCGGGCTCAACCACCCGCAGCCAGCAGCTTGAGCACTCCGCGTCGCGCCACCTGTTCGCCCTGAAAGTCAGCTTGGATTTCGCCCTGAGAGTCAGCCCGGTCAGCTTTCGGCACAGAGCATCACCCGCCGGGATGAACCGCCCGCTCCCCCTCAAGTCTGAGCGCGCGACCGCGGCCGAGTTGCCTCTCGTGCCCGCCGCCGAGCAGCAAAGTTCAGCCGCCGGCCCGAGGCGGAACGGCGCCGCGCCGAACAACTTCTGGCTCAAAGGCCCGCCCCCGCCCGCGACACGCGCGCCATCGCGATCAACGTCAGCCAGGAACTGCTGCGCAGGTACTTCACCCGGGTCCGCCACCTCGCCACCTTCTGCAACGGCCTCGGCGTCGGCGACGACGAGCAAGACGCGCAGGTCTACCTCGCGACCGGCCCGCGGTCGTCCTGGCACGAGACCTGGCCGGCTTTCCGCGACTACTCGTGAAACGATGGTCGCGATGATTGACGGCAAGCTACTAGTCGACGCTCACGTGCACGTGGCCAAGCTCCCGACACTGTCCGATGACTGGCAGGCATGGGCACGCAAATTTGGCGCGGGCACCCCGATGGACACCCTTTTCAGCCCCGAGGGTGTTCCGGTGCCTGCCGCGCTCGACGAGCACTTCGCCGAGCAGGGCGCCGACCACGTGCTGCTGTTCTCCGAGCACAGCCCGAAGGTGACCGGCACCCAGCCGATCGAGGACGTGCTGCCGGTCGTCGCCCAGAACCCGGCCAGGTTCCATCCGGTCGCCTGCATCAACCCGCATCTGCACTACCCGCCGGCGCGCGAGCTGGCAAGGCAGGCGGGCCTCGGTGCCGTCGCGGTCAAGATCCATCCGGTGCACGGCGGATTCGAGGCGGGCGATCGCATGCTCTACCCGGCGTACGCGTGGGCGGAGGAGCACCGGCTGCCGGTGATCGTGCACTGCGGAACCTCGACGTTCGCCGGGTCGGTCAATGCGTATGCGGACCCGGTGCTGCTCGATCCGGTGTTCCGCGACTTTCCCGAGCTCGTCGTGGTGCTCGCGCACGGCGGGCGCGGCTGGTGGTACGCGCAGGCCGCGTTCGTGGCGCTGATGCGGCCGAACGTGTGGCTCGAAGTGTCCGGACTGCCGCCGCAGCGGCTGGGTGACTATTACGGGTCCTCGCTGCGCCGGCTCGCCGACAAGATGATCTTCGGTACCGACTGGCCAGGGGTACCGAGCGTGCGCAAGAACGCCGCGACGCTCGCGGCGACCCTCGAGGTGGCGGGGTGCACGGACGCCCAGGTCGCCGCCGCCCTCGGCGGCAACGCAGCCAAGGTCTTGCGCCTCTAACCGCTCCGCGCAGGCCCATTGGTTCACCTTTCACTCGTTGCCGGGCTAACTCGCTTCGCGAAAGGGATTAAGTGGACAAATTTTCGCGGAAACTAGTGATGTCTCAACGAGTGTGACTGGTGGGACTCGCCGGCCGGCCCGCCGTGCGGTCGGGGCTGGGCGCGGGCGGTCGGGGCCGGGCGACGAGAGGGCTGGATTCGGAGCGTAACTAATCGGACACACGTAGCTATCTTGTCGGTTCTACGCATATCGCGCTACGATATTTTCCTCATACTACCTCGATGAGGAGAACCGGCATGGTCGTAACCTTTGGCGCATCGGCCTTTCCCCCGCTTGCGCTTGGCTTTTTCGGCCTCGGGACTGGCTACCTGATCTACGGACCGCAGGAACTGTTCGGGTTCCCGGCGCGGGACGAGTCAGTTGACCGAGCTACCGGAGTCTGGGGCATCTGGCTGCCCGGCTTCTGCCAGTTCCTGGCTGGAATGATCTTGTTCGTCGGCCTGACGTGGCTGCAGGTGTTCACCACGGCAGCGCCGCTCTATATGGCCGCACTGGCGTTCTCGGCCTACGGCATCCACTGGTTCGCGATCGGCTGGAACCGTTACCGTGGCGGAGATCCGCGCGTGAACGTTGGGATGGCCGTAGCCTTCTGCGTGATTTCGGCGATGGGCGCGCTGGTCTTCTTCAAGGTCTCCGACTGGCCGGTCGGGGCGCTGTTCCTTGGCCTGGTCGCGATCTATGTCAGCGACTTCTTCGCCTCGCTCAAGGTCAAGGCCGGCGAGCGGGCGCTCGGATTCTTCCACCTCATCACCGGCGCGTGGCTGATGTACCTGGCGTTCGCAGTTGCGGTCGACTTCGCCATCGGCTACCACTGGAAGGTGTAAGGACGGAGGCGGCATGGCTGACGGATCGGCGCACTCAGAGCACATGCACAGCGGTCACCCGCGGACTTCGACCGTGGGCCTGCACGGTATCACCGAGTCAGCACGCTACGCGCTGGCCGAGATGGGACCGAAACGCAGCCTGCAGACGCTGCTGAAGCTCAACCAGGCAGACGGTTTCGACTGTCCGAGCTGCGCCTGGGCCGATCCTGAGCCGGGCGCCAGGAAGGCGGCCGAGTTCTGCGAGAACGGTGCTAAGGCAGTCGCCTGGGAGGCGACCCGCAAGCGGGTCGGCGCGGAGTTCTTCAGCGCCCATTCCGTCGCCGAACTGCGTCAGCAGGATCACCACTCGCTTGAGCACCACGGCCGCCTGGCCGAGCCGGTCTACCTGGCGCCAGGCGCCACTCATTACGCCCCTGTCTCCTGGGACGACGCGATCGCCTTGATCGCTGACCGGCTCAAGGGCCTGCCCGACCCGAACCGGGCAGTTTTCTACACCAGCGGGCGGGCGAGCAACGAGGCAGCGTTCCTGTACCAGTTGCTGGCCCGCCGCCTGGGCACGAACAATCTCCCCGACTGCTCGAACATGTGCCATGAGTCGAGCGGTGCGGCACTTTCACAGACGATCGGCGTGGGCAAGGGCGTCGTCACGCTCGCGGATATCGCCGAGCACGCGGAGCTGATCATCGTCGCCGGCCAGAATCCCGGTACGAATCACCCGAGGATGCTGACCGCGCTAGAGGAAGCCAAGCGGCGCGGCGCGAAGATCATCGCCATCAACCCGCTGCCGGAAGCGGCCTTCGGCCGCTTCCGGAACCCGCAGACAGTGCGAGGGCTGGCCGGCCCCGGCACCAAGCTGGCCGACCGGTACCTGCCAGTACGGGTCAACGGTGACCTGGCGCTCTTCGCCGGGCTCAACAAGCTCCTGCTCGAACGGGAGGCGGCGAGCCCTGGCACGGTGCTCGACCTGGACTTCATCGACAAGTACTGTGACGGCTTCGAGGCCGCGGCCGCTTGCTGGCAGGCACTTGAGTGGCCCGAGCTTGAGCGGCTGAGCGGCCTGCCCCGCAAGGAGATCGAGGACTGCGCGGCCGACGTGCTGGCCGCGGGCAGCATCGTGGTGTGCTGGGCAATGGGCTTGACCCAGCATCGCAACGCCGTTTCGACGATCCGCGAGATCGTCAACTTCCTGCTGCTGCGCGGCAACGTCGGCCGCCCGGGCGCCGGGCCGTCGCCGATCCGGGGGCACAGCAACGTGCAGGGCGACCGGACGATGGGGATCTGGGAGAAGATGCCCGCCTGGTTCCTGGACAAGATCGAGGCCGAGTTCGGCTTCGGGCCGCCGCGCGAGCACGGTTATGACACCGTCGGCTCGATCCGCGCGATGCGCGACGGCAAGGTCGATGTGTTCTTCGCGCTCGGCGGCAATTTCGCGGCCGCGACTCCGGACACTGCGGTGACCGAGGAGGCTATGTCGCGGTGCGGCCTGACCGTGCACGTCGCGACCAAGCTGAACCGCTCGCACTTGTGCCACGGCACCGAAGCGCTGATCCTGCCGTGCCTGGGCAGGACCGAGCGGGATGTGCAGGCAAGCGGCGAGCAGTTCGTCACGGTCGAGGACACGATGGCCATGGTGCACGCCTCACGCGGGAAGCTGGCACCTGGCTCGCCTCTGCTGCGCAGCGAGGTGTCGATCATCGCCGATCTGGGCTACGCGCTGTTCGGCGACGACGTCGGCTGGCGCTCGATGCGGGACGACTACTCGGCGATCCGCCGTCATATCCAGAACGTGGTCCCCGGCTTCGGCTCCTACGAGGAGCGGGCAGCGCGGCCAGGCGGATTCATGCTGCCGCGAGGGCCGCGCGACTCGCGTACGTTCCCCACCAAATCAGGCAAGGCGATGTTCACGGTGAACCCGCCGACGGCTGTGGAAGTGCCCGGCGGGCACCTGCTGCTCCAGACCGTGCGCTCGCACGACCAGTTCAACACGACGGTGTACGGGCTCGACGACCACTACCGCGGCGTCAAGGGCGGGCGCCGGGTCGTGTTCGTCAACGCGGCCGACCTGCGCCAGTTCGGAGTGAACGATGGCGACCTCGTCGACCTGGTCAGCGTGTACGCCGACGGAGAGCGCCGGGCGGCCGGCTTCCGCGCGATCGCCTATCCCACGACGCGCGGCTGCGCCGCGGCCTATTTCCCCGAGGCGAACGTCCTGGTACCGCTCGACTCCACCGCCGAGGTCAGCAACACTCCCGCGTCGAAGTCCGTCATCATCCGGCTCGAAAGAGCTTCGTGACGCCCTGGGCAAGGCGATCAGACCGGCTGGGTCGCTACCCTGGGCCTAGCTACAACTTTGGCGGCCAGATCATAACGGGCTGATCAGCGAGCACAGGGCGATCGTGCACAAGGCGATCGCGCCGGTAGCTTTATTTCAGCGAATTATCCAGGTAACGGCTTGTTCTGTCCCCGAGCCTGAAAGCCGACATGACCCAACCACGCCGGGAAGACTTCCAGAAGCTGCTGAAGTTCCGCATGGAGCTGCGGCGCTTTCAGCGGTGGAGCGAAGACCAGGCTCAGGACGCGGGCCTGACCCAGGTGCAGCACCAGCTGCTCGTCGCGATCAAGGGCCACCCCGGTCGCAAGCCGCCGACCGTGGGCGACCTCGCCGGCTACCTGCTCTTGCGCCCTCACAGCACCGTCGAGCTGATCGACCGGGCCGTGGCCGCCGGCCTGGTCATGCGGTTGCCTGACGCCGACGACGGTCGCGTCGTTCGGTTGCAGCTGACCAGCCAGGGCACCGAGGTTCTCGACCGGCTGACGACGGCGCACCTGGATCGCCTGCATGATCTCGCCGCCGTGCTGAACCAGCTGGTCGGACAGTCAGAGTAGCCGCGATGAGCGTCGCCGGCGAGATCGCAGGGCCCGCCGTGCTCGTGTGGCTGCTCACCTCAGCCAGATGAGGAGCCGGGCTCCGCGCTTGGCCTGGTGTCTTGCCTGATCGGCAGCGTCCCGTTGGGCAGTGCCGGCATTAACCGCCTGATCGGCCAAAAGGTCGTATTCTCGCAGTCACCTAGTAACAGGAGGCTGTACCATGTCCCCCTCATCGCCGGCCGCCAGACGGCCACGGACGATCGCCCGCCGGCCACGAGCCGCCGGCCGGGTCGCACCACTGCTGCCCTTCGGCACGGCGCTGTTCGCGATGTTGCTCATCGGCGGCCTCAGCGGATGCGGGGTGATCCGCACGATCAACAACGTCAGGCATGCGGTCGACGGCAACCGGGCCGCCATCAAGTCCTTTACCCAGAACCTGAAGTCCGCCGAGGCGACGCCGTTCCAGGCGACCTATGTCACTACCGGCGACTCGCCCACGACTGTCACCTACTCGGTGCAACCGCCCAAGGAAGTCGCGTTCATGCAGACTGCCGCCGAAGACAACAGCGGCACCGCCGACCTTGACCTGGTCAGTAATTCCAGCGGCGAGTACTCGTGCTCGTCGGAGGGCGGCACGGCGTCCTGGTCGTGCACCAAGCTGGGCAAGGCTGAGGCCATCGCGCAGAACGAGATCGTCGGCCTCTACACCCCGGCGCACTGGGTCACCTTCCTGGAGGCGCTCTCGATCACGGCCGGCTTTGCCGGGGACAAGGTCACGAACTCGACGATGACGGTGAACGGGTTCTCCCTCAATTGCGTGAACTTCACCACCAAGCACGAAGGCACCAGCACGATCTGCACGACCGCGCAGAACATACTCGGCTACGTCAAGGTCGGCGGAACCTCGACCAGCTTCGCGATCAAGAGCTACACGAGCTCCCCGCCGGCGTCAGCCTTCCAGCTGCCGGCCGGGGCCAAGATCACCAAGTCGGGATGAGGCAGCTCGGGGGCGCGCGCGTGGCGGGGCAGCCGGGGCGGGGCAGCCGGGGCGGGACGGGCCGGGGCCGCGCCCAGCCGGGCCGGGCCGGGGACGCACGGGTGCCCGCCTGCAGCTCGATTCGAGACCCTAGCCGACGGCGTCGTCTAGCGCCGCGCCGAACACTGCCACGATCTTGGCGATCTCCGCCTCGGTGATCACGAAAGGCGGCGAGACCTGAAGCGCGACTCCGCGCAGCAGCCGGGTGATCACGCCGCGGTCGCGGATCGCGGTCACGAGGCGCTGGCCAAGCGCCGGGTCGGCCGACCTGGCGTCCTCGGAGATCTCGACGGCGGCTAGCAGCCCCGTGCCAGCGCGCACCGCGCTGACTAGCTCGTGCGCGGCCAGCGGCGCGACCGCCTCGGCAAGCACGGACTCGAGCGCGGCCACCCGCTGCACGAGCCGCTCCCGTTCGATCAGGTCCAGGTTCGCAAGCGCCACCGCCGCCGCGGCCGGGTGCCCGGAGTAGGTGTAGCCGTGCCTGAACACCTCGCCTGACCCGCCCCGCCAGAATGGGTCGGACACCCGCTGCGAGCAGATCACCGCACCGATCGGCAGGTAGCCCGAGCTGAGTCCCTTGGCCGTGGTGATCAGGTCAGGATCAAGGTCGAACCGCTCGCTGGCGAACCACTGGCCAACGCGGCCGAAGCCCGTGATCACCTCGTCGGCTACGAATAGCACATCGTTGCGCCGGCAGATGTCTCTCACCTCGGCGAGGTAGCCGGGCGGCGGCGGATAAACCCCGCCGGCCCCGATCACCGGCTCGCAGAAGAAGGCGGCCGCCTTGCCGTCCAGCATCTCGATGGTCTTTTCTAGCGCCGCCGGGTCGTCCCACGGCACCTGCTCGACCTGTCCGACGAGCGGCGCGAACGCCTCGGTGAGCGACGGGATGCCGGCGAGCGAGGTGCCGTAGGCGTTCATCCCGTGGTAGGCGTGTGTCCTGGAGATGATCGCCTGGCGGCCCGGTTGCCCGACCGCGCGCCAGTAGGCGCGCGCGAGCTTGCTCGCGGTATCGACCGCGTCAGATCCGCCGCCCGGCGTGAGGATTACCTTCGCGTCCGGAATCGGCACCAGATCGGCGATCCGCCGGCAGAGCGCTTCGGCCGGGCGATTGGAGTAGAACTCGAAAGTCTGAAAGGCCGCGAGCTCGCGCATCTGAGCCGCCGCCGCATCGGCCAGTTCAGTCCGGCCGTACCCCGCATTGCAGTACCACAAGCTGGCCAGCGCATCTGTGTAGGAGCGGCCGGCGGTGTCGACGACAGTTGACCCGCTGCCTCCGACGATGGTGATCGCGTGCCCGTCCACTGCCGCCATATTGGCGAACGGGTTCCACAGTACGTTTGCCATGTTGTCCCCCTCCGTCCCGCACTAACCTACTGGTGGGCCACATGCCCCGTGACGGGAGGATGCGCGGATGGTTGAGAACGCAGGCCCCCTCGCCGGGATCCGGGTGCTTGACCTGACCGCCGTGGTGATGGGGCCGCTGGCCACGCAGATCCTCGGCGACCTCGGCGCCGACGTGATCACCGTGGAAAACCGGCACGGCGATATCAACAGGACAATGTCCAGCGGGCCTGTCCGCGGCCTGTCCGGCGTCTCGCTCAACATGCTCCGCAACAAGCGCAACATCACCCTCGACATCGCCAGCGAGGATGGCCGCTCGGCGCTGCTGCGGATAGCCGCGGGCTGCGATGTGCTGGTCACCAACCTGCGTCCGCTATCGCTGGAACGACTGCGCCTGCGCTACGAGGACGTGGCGGCCGTCCGGCCTGACGTGATCTTCTGCCAGGCGAACGGCTTCCCCTCCGACGGCCCCCGGGCCAACGACCCGGCTTTCGACGACATCATCCAGGCGACGACGGGCGTGCCCGACGTGCTGCGGCTGGCTGGCTTGGAGCCTGGGCTCATGCCGACGCTCCTCGCCGACAAGGTGTCAGGCATGGTCATCGCCTACGCGATCATCGCCGCGCTGTTTCACAGGGAACGCACCGGCCAGGGCCAGAAAGTCGAGGTGCCGATGACCGACGCGATGGTGGCGTTCTTGCTGGCCGAGCATGGCAGCAGCGCGATCTGCGGACGCGGTCCTGCCGGGTACCCGCGCATCCTCACGCCACTGCGTGCCCCGGCAAGGACAGCGGACGGGTGGATCGCCGTCCAGCCGCACCGCGACGAGCACTGGGTCAAGCTGGTCCAGGCGGCCGACCTCGATGACCTGGCTGGTGACAAGCGCCTCAGCAACAGGGCACTGTGGCGGGAACCGGGCTTCGGCTACGTGACCCTGAGCCGGGTCATGGCGACGAACACGACGGAGTACTGGCTGGCGTTCTGCTCCGAGCACGGGATCCCGGCCGCACCCGCCCGGGGCCTCGCCGAGGTCATCGAGTCACTGCCCGACGCCGAGCATCCGGCCGGCGGCACCTACAAGCAGATCCCGCCGCCGGTCAGGTTCTCCGCGAGCCCGGCCTCGGTGCGCCGCCCCGCACCGCTCGCGGGCGAGCACAACCGGGAGGTGCTCGCGGAAGCGGGCCTGACCGATGAGGAAATCGCCGCCCTGCAGGCCGCCGGCATCCTCGGCTCATCCTGACCGGCCCAACCCCGCACGCGCGACCCGGTCAGCCTCCGGCCGGTCAGCCTCCGGCCGGTCAGCCTCGGGCCGGTCAGCCTCGGGCCGGCCAGCGCTGGGGACAGCGGCTAGCATCCAGGCTTTGTCCACAACTTGCGGCGCGAGTTGGCGAGCGCGGGGTCCGGCTAGCCAGGCTTGCTCCATGTCACGTCGCGTACCGCAATCATGCCAGGACATAGCTCAGCTTCAGGGCGGGGTCATTTCACGCCGCCAGGCCCTGATTGGCGGGATGCCGCCGGATGTGATCGACTGGCGCCTGCGGGGCGGATGGTGGCAGCCAGTCCACCGCGGCGTCTATGCGACGTTCACAGGCGAGTTGCCGAGGACCGCGATCTTGTGGGCCGCCATGCTGCGAGCCGGGACGGGTGCCGCGCTCAGTCATCAGACGGCTGCTGAGTTGTTCAAGCTAAGAGACCGGCCCAGCCAGTTGATCCACGTCACGATTCCCCGATCGCGCCGGGTCGAGGCGATCGCGGGGGTCGTGATCCATCGCTCTGACCGGCTCTCGCGGTTGGTTCATCCGACTCTTCAGCCTCAGAGAGTCCGGCTAGAGGAAACCGTGCTCGACTTGGTGCACCAGGCCACCAAGTTTGACACGGCGTTCAACGTGGCCTGCGTAGCTTGTCAGCGCGGGCTCACCAGGCCCGAGATCCTTGTTCAGGCAATGGCCGACCGGCCGAAGCTCCGCTGGCGGAAAGAACTCGCCCAGGGGCTCGGCGACATCGGCGCGGGCGTCCATTCCCTACTTGAGTACCGGTACCTGCATTCTGTCGAGAGGCCGCACGGCTTGCCCGCGGCGGTCAGGCAAGCCCGGGTGGTAGCGGACAGCCGCCAGCGCTACCTGGACAACCTCTACCAGGACTACCTTCTGTGCGTGGAACTCGACGGCCGCCAAGCACATCCGGACGAGCAACGCCGACAGGACATGCAGCGGATGAATGCGATCACCCAGCAAGGGATCACGACCCTTAGGTACTGCTGGGCCGACGTCGACCGCCGACCCTGCCAGACCGCTGCCCAGATTGCATCCTTGCTGCACAGACTGGGGTGGCAAGGCCAACCCCGCCAATGCGGGCCAGCATGCCCGGTAACCCCGTCCCCGGCAACCCCCTTACCGGCCAGGTAACGCGTCCGCCAGGCAGACGATCCGCTGCGGCTCAACCAGCCCCTGACCGGACGCGCCATGGCCCGGCACGGGCTCAACCAGCCCCTGGCCGGGAGTGCCATGGCCCGGAGCGGGCTCGACTGGCCCCTTGACCAGGCGCAGTGGTCCGGGGCAGTGGGGCCGGGGGCAGTGACCCGGGGGCAGCGGGCCGGGCGCAGTGGCGGCCGTGGTACTGCGGCTCCCCCTTTATGCGGCATTTGCCGGGCCTGATCGGCGGGTGCGCGGGCCGCGCGGTGATACCGCCGGGCCGGTTGCGCCAAGCGGCGCCGCCACCATCACGGGCACGGCGCCGGCGGGGAGAGTTTCCTGCTGACGGGTGAAGAGTTTTCGGTTACGGGAGCATTGTCGTCATG
>DASTJM010000020.1:0-4440 GCA_035716545.1 Streptosporangiaceae bacterium | reverse complement strand
CGCTGGGCGAGACGCGGGGAGCGTCGCTGCTGGTCATGGAGCGTTCGGCGTACGACGAGCAGGGACGGGCGGTGGAGCACGGACACCACCTCTACCGGGCCTCGCGGTACAACTTCGACCTCACCCTGACCGGCTGGTGAGACGAGTCCCTGTCACGTCGTCCCCGGCCAGTCAGGATCGCTAGCTAGCAACCTCTGGGTACGTGCTCGGGTAGTCGACCGTGCATACGAGCGCGTCGCGGTGCGCCGCTCCATCTTCAGGATTGACCAACGGCGTCGCACCATGCTTGAAGCGTTTATCCTCGAAAATAATGATATCGCCAGGATTCAGCTGTTGCCGGAGAATAGCATCAGATATCGGCTGGCCATCCTCAGCCACGTCCTTCGGGCGGTAAAGATATGTCTCCGCTCCATCTCCAATTCGGTCGAGGACGTAAAGGATGGTGAATTCCTCGTTGTCATGATGTGGCGTTGTCACGACGTTAGTGAAAGTGCGGAAGAGATTAACGCCGAAAGTGCCACGGACCCGCCGCCGGTGCGGTGGTACCAGCTCAAGGAAGGTGCGGACTAGGTTCTCGGCCTCAGGGTCCTTGAGGATCTCGACCCGGGCGTGCTCACGCCGACCTGGGATACCGGACCGGTCAGTGACCGTGATCACCTCGTGTTGACGCAGGTCAACTAGGCCACTGTCGTGCCACTCGTAACAAATTACATCGCGCGCTCGTAGGCGGTCGACCGGCCAGTCCCCTTCGTCGTGGCGAAGCGTCCATTCGTTGAAGTACGCGCCGCAGAAATTCTGCCTGGACTTTACTGGAAGCCCAAGTGAGTCTTCATTGGTGACCACGTAGCCGTGAAGGTCGAGCGCAGACCACAGATCCTCGCGCCGATTCGACCTAGGGCAGGACGCGTCATTGCTCACAACAGCTCTCGCAGATGCTAAAGAAGACAGTGTCAACTTGCCAGCAGGACAGCCTCTTGATAGCGGAGGAACGATGCTTCGCAGCGCTCCAGCGTGGCATGATTTCACGTGTAGTTTTCGAGGTGCGCCGGTGATGCCGTGGGCAAGGTTCCTGGACTCCTCCTCGGAGATCCGGGGAAGGCGGCTTACCCCGGACGTTCTGAAGCCGGGACAGCTTACTAGTAGATACCTGCGGGTCACCGGCAACCTCGTTCAGGAGCCAGCCGTAGCCTGGGCGCGATTTCCTGACCGCTTGCGTGATGGCACGGCGCAGCCCCAATCTTCCCGTCGCCCTAGCTATAGGCAACTACCCTCCTCCAAGCGGCTACCGAAGTGCGACCCCATCGCCGCCTAGGCTTTGGCCGCTTTCTGGGAATCCCACGATGCAACCGTACCTCTGCACGTCGAGCCGCGCATCCTCTACACCGGACCGGCTCTGGTCGCCCGATCTCGCGATGGGAATCCCACTAGTGAACTTGCACCAAGGCATTCGTAGATGAGTCGGCCATGAAACTTGATGAGTTCCGTACCGCTGGCATCGGGTCATAGCAGTCGTACCTGTGACACCAGCATCGCCAATTCAGGCTTGAGTCCATGCGTCGCGGATGCTCCGGATGAGGTTCCTGGACTCCTCTTCAGCGAGCGAAGCGCGCATCAGTGCTTCGTGATGCGAGCGATACTCCTTGACCTGGTCCTCCTCTCCTACGTTGAAGAACCCGGTATGGGGCTCGATGTGGACGACGCTAGATTCTCTTGCGTTCTTGTATTCGAAAATAGCGTACATACAGGTCATGCTGAATACCGGCTTGGCTGAGAACGGGAATACCCGCAAAGTCACGGTCGGGTCGGTCGAGCGCTCTATCAGCTCATCCATCTGTTCACGCATGATGTCGGCTGAGCCAACCAGCTGATGCAGGCTCGACTCGTGCGTCACCGCGATTAGCCGGAGCGGCTCGAGACCTTCCCGGCTGCGCAGGGCCTCCTGACGGTGGAGCCTGACGGCCAGCAATTGGCGGATCTCCGGTTCTGGCCGATTCTCCATGTCGCGGAACACCGCGCGGGCGTAGTCGAGCGTCTGCAGCAGCACCGGGACGAACGGCATCGTGTACACGCGTTCGACGGCGGCGTCCATCTCGTAGGCAAGGTGCGCGTCGAGCTTTCTGCTGGTGACCTCGTCATCGTAAGCAGTCCACCAGCCGGGACGCTGAGCATCCTTAACCCACCGTTCGAGCCGCGCTGCTACCGGCGTTCCTTCGATCTGGTAGTACCTGATCAGGTCTCTGATGTCACGGAGCAGTGGCTTGCCCTGGGCGTTTTCCAGCCGGGACAGCTTGCTCTTGGACATCAACAGGTCTTGGCCGACCTCGTTCAGGGTCTTGTCTCGGTCCTCACGCAGCTTCTTGATCACCTGCGCGATGGCGCGGCGCGGCCCAAGCGGCCCCGTCACCTTATCCGGGGGCACGCCCGACCGCCCTCACCCGTCGCCGCGACCGCCCAGATTTCGGGAATCCCATGATGCAACCGTACAGCCAGGCTCGACGGGTACCTCCAGAGAGGGAGGGAGAACAGGGAAACCACCGGTAGTCGCACGGCGACAAACGCGGAACTGAGGTTCCGCGTTGGATATGCCGCTAGGACCCCTTCCGCGCGACCTAGCTACAACCGGCACGTCGAGGCACGTTCTGAGCACGTCAAACTAGGCGAGAGAATCCCATCGCTAAATTTTCAAGTATTCCAAAGGATGGGTCGATCGAGGTAATGTGGAACACTGAGTTCATTATCGTATGCCGTCCCTAAAGTTTGGTCCGGGCACGTGGGTGTTACTTGACTCACGGTTTGCGGGATCGAACTGAGCGAGGCTATGTTTCGGCCCATCAGGAGCTTGAACCATGCCGGAACATTGCTCCAACGGCTTACCGAGGTCACGTCTACAGCGCGGCCTGTCGTATCCGTCGACCCTGATGACGCCGGGTTGGCTGTGATGGCGGCAGATGCACCCCCCGCCTCACGACATGTAGCCTGCGGATCAGGGCCCCCTGACGCCCTCGACAGATGCCGCTTGAATCTCCCGGGAATCCCATTGTGCAACTATCGCGAAAACTCGATTCCCTATTCGTTTGGACATATCCCGAGGAAGCTTGACCCGATCCGAACTGGCCGCCCCAACCCTGAGCTAACCAGGTTAGCTGGGCAGCACTAAGCGTCGCCAATAAACGTCGGCCGCGCTCTCTGGGTCAGCAGTAGCTGGGAATCCCAGATCTGGGTTTGCAACGCGAGAATTAACGAAGGCCTCGCGCGACCAAGAGCGCCTATCCATTGTTTCGGCGAGCGCTTAGCATGTCCACTATCTGGACATGAAAGGACATGTAGGCCCAGCGTCAGCACCGATGGAAGAGCTTAGTCCGCACGAAGGTAGCGTGCGGCACTGCTCGCGCCAGCCCGGGACGAACGCACTGGGGAATGGAACAAGTCAGGGCCGATGGGTGGCTCCACCGGCCCTGGCGATCAGGCACGAAGACCGCGACTTGCTATAGAAGGGATTCAACGTGCGACCACGTCAGTCTATTACCGGGCCTGGAGGCCGGGAAACCTCCGCCCCGCCGGGGTCTTCCCGCGGGTACCGCAGGCGCAGGCCTTGACCGGGCCCTTCGCCTTGGGCTGCTTCGTGACGGGCTTCGTCATCGCCTGGCTGGTGCAAACGGGCTACGTCACGACCCAGGTCTCCTTGGCCAGAGAGCAGGCGGAACACAAGGTTCGCTACTGGCAGAGCGAGGCGATCTACGCTCGCGGCGTCGCCGGAGACGCCCTGCGCCAGCTAGCGGCTATCGCGGGGCATGCCTCGCCGCCAGAAGACCGGCCAGAACCGGATGCCTGCGGGCGACTCTCCGATCGCGGCTGACGGGAGGGATACCAGTTATGTTCATCTTCTACGACATCGGGCTTGTCCTCTCGCTGCTCATCGGCGGCGCGATCGGGCTGCTGCTGGCCAAGTCCCGCTATGACCACATCGTCATGCGGCAGTGCCAGTACGAGGCCGAGGTGGGGCGGTACCTGGAGGTCTACGCCACACTGGCCCTGGACCGACAGGCCGCATCAGGCACCTCACCGGACTGGCAAGCGCCGACGGCTTAGGTCGGCACCATCGGGTTAGAAGATCGGAGTACGAGATGAGCCGGCGGCTCCTGCGCGAGGGCTGCCGGCTTCTCCGTTAGGGGCGCTGAGCTGGGGATAGGACGACTTAGAGGCCGCCCCGTTCGGCTTAGAAAGGTCTTAGGCCTTTTCGCGGCCGAAGATAAGGCATCCGCCCGATGCCGGCCTGGGGGCCTTACGGCGAATCTTGAAGCTACGGGGAACCAGCCGGGCTCCCCGGGCCGAGGAGGAACCATGCATCCCGAGATGCTCCGCCTGATGAACGACCAGCGCGGCCGTGAGCTGCGGACGCGGGCCCACCAGGCCAGGCTCGCACGGATGGTCAAGTCTGTC
>DASTJM010000019.1:0-128891 GCA_035716545.1 Streptosporangiaceae bacterium | reverse complement strand
CCGTAGGCGTCGATCCAGCGCAGCGGGTCGACGACGTTGCCTCTGGACTTGGACATCTTCTTGCCGGACGAGTCACGCACCAGCCCGTGCAGCACGACCGTGCGGAACGGCACGACGCGCGACGCCTCTTGGTCCTTCATCGCGTAGAGGCCGAACAGCATCATCCGGACGACCCAGAAGAACAGGATGTCGTAGCCGGTGACCAGCACGGTGGTCGGGTAGTAGGTGCGCAGATCGACGGTGTCCTCGGGCCAACCCAGCGTCGAGAACGGCCAGAGCGCCGAGGAGAACCAGGTGTCGAGGACGTCGTCGTCCTGCGTCCACCCGGGCGGAGCCGTCTCGTCCGGCCCGAAGCACTCCTCGTCGCCGTCCGGCGAGTACCAGACCGGGATCCGGTGCCCCCACCACAGCTGCCGGCTGATGCACCAGTCGTGCATGTCGTCGACCCAGTCGAAGTACCTGGCGGCCAGCTGGGCCGGGTAGATCTTGACCCGTCCGTCCCTGACCGCGTCCCCGGCGGCCTTGGCGAGCGGGCCGACCCTGACGAACCACTGCAAGGACAGCCGCGGCTCGACGGTGGTGCCGCATCGGCCGCAGTGCCCGACCGCGTGCACGTACGGTCTTTTCTCCGCGACGACGCGGCCCTCTTCGCGCAATGCCGCGAGCACCGCGGGCCTGGCTTCGAAGCGGTCGAGGCCCTCGAACGGGCCGGGCACCGTCACCACGCCGCGCTCGTCCATGATCACCAGGCTCGGCAGATCGTGGCGGCGGCCGATCTCGAAGTCATCGGGGTCGTGCGCCGGGGTGACCTTGACCGCCCCTGTGCCGAACCCGGGATCCACGTGCGGGTCGGCGACGATGGGGATGCGGCGGCCGGTCAGCGGCAGCTCGACCGCCTTGCCGACTAGGCGGGCATAGCGGGAGTCGTCCGGGTGCACGGCCACCGCGGTGTCCCCGAGCATCGTCTCGACCCGCGTCGTGGCGACCACGACGGACGTGCCGCCAGCTTCCGCGTCGCTGTCGCCGTACCTGATGCTGACCAGTTCGCCGTCGTCGTCAAAGTGGTCGACCTCGATGTCCGATAGCGCCGTCATGCAGCGCGGGCACCAGTTGATGATGCGCTGCGCCCGGTAGATCAGCCCGTCGTCGTAGAGCCGCTTGAAGATAGTCTGGACGGCGCGGCTGAGACCCTCGTCCATCGTGAACCGCTCGCGCGTCCAGTCCACGCTGTCGCCCAGCCTGCGCATCTGGCCAAGGATCTTGCCGCCGTACTCGGACTTCCACTGCCAGACCCGCTCGATGAACGCTTCTCGTCCGAGGTCGTGGCGGGACAGGCCTTCCTTGGCGAGCTCGCGCTCGACTACGTTCTGCGTAGCGATGCCTGCGTGGTCCATGCCGGGTAGCCACAGGGCGTTGTATCCCTGCATCCGCCGGCGCCTGATCAGCGCGTCGATCAGCGTGTGGTCGAGCGCGTGGCCGATGTGCAGCGAGCCGGTCACGTTGGGCGGCGGGATCATGATCGTAAACGACGGCGCGTCCGAGCTGACGTCAGCGGTGAAGTAGCCGGCGTCGACCCAGCCCTGATACCGGCGGTCCTCGACGTCGCCGGGCACGTACTGGGGCGCGAGCGGGCGCGGCCCGGCCTGGGACCCGGCGCTGGCGGCACCGGGGCCTGCCGCACCGGGGCCTGCGGCACCTGGGTCTGCGGTGGCGAGTTGCTCCGTCTGGTCAGCGGTTGTCACGTCAGCAGAGTCTACGGACACCAGGGCAGTGTCAGCGCACCAACGACCACTGATCGGCCAGGCGCTCTTTGCCCAGGCCCGGACTAGCCGCGGCTAGCCGGGATCAGCCGTTACCAGCCGGGACCGGCCGTTACCAGCCGGGACCAGCCGACGCGCCTGCCCTCATTGGCGACATATAGCCTGTGACGAGGCCACCCTGGTCTACTCTTGTGGTCACCCGCCTGTTTGCAGAGCCGCTCGTTGCGGCGAGCTACCAGTTGACCGACCGTCCCGAGAACCGGCCGGCTCCTTAGCCGAACGTCTCGTGTGCCTGACCCCGCGAAGCTGAGGTGATCGTTCCATTGGCCGGGCCATGGACCGCGCGCAGGAACGAGCTCGATCCGGAGCTTGATCTAGACGAGGAGTTCATCGGCGGCGCCGACCTGGGCATGGCCGACCTCCCGCGCAGCGTCAGCCGTCAGGTCAGCCGTCAGGCGCCGGCCTCCCCGGCCGCCCTGCCGGGACAGCACGCGCAGCCAGTCCACTCGCGGCGGGCGCGGCGGGCGACGCGGACACCGCGGCCGGTGCGGCTGGTCTTGGGCATCCCGGTGCTCGGCGTGCTCGTTCTCGTCGGTGTAGCGCTGCTATCGACCGTCGGCGGCCTGATCAGCGCCGCGATCTACACGGCGACCGGGGCGGCCGCGGCGGCGAGCCCGCTGGCTATGCCCGCCCCGGCGGTAGCCGGAGGGCTGCGGCAGCACTACGAGCCCTTGCACAACCCGCTGACGCTGCAGCTCATCGCCGAGTTCACGCGCAGGTTCACCGTATTCTCCGGTACTGACACCGGCGAGCCGTCCGGCCTCTACCGCGAGCCGGCTACGGTCGACCTCATCTCGGACCAGCCCGGATGGGTGCAGTACCTGGGATTCAACTCGAGTGCGACGCTGGGCGCGCCGAGCGCCACCGTCGCGCGGCTGATGGCCGATCTGATCCAGACCTCGGCCCCCGCCACCTCCTGGCGCGCCAACGCCGGGGCACGCGGCGGCACCGCACGCTGCGCCATCGCCGTCATGGCGGGCGTCACGGTGTCGGTCTGCGCCTGGGCGACCGGTCATACCGCTGGCGCGCTGCTCTCCCCCAATTCAGATACCAGGGGGAACGAGCTCGCGGTCCTGATGCCGCTCATGCGGCTTGATCTCCAGCCAGGCTGATCGCACCGGGCTGAGCTGCGGGCCGGCCGGAGGCCCGCGCCTGACGAGTGAGCCGGGTACGACTCAGGCGGACTTCTCGCGCGGGGTGCGCCTGGCCACGTCACGCGGGACCAGAGTCGGGTTCACGTTCTCGAGCACGACCTCGGCGTTGATGACGACGCGCTCGATGTCCTTCCTGCTTGGCACCTCGTACATCACTGACAGCAGCACTTCTTCGAGTATGGCCCGCAGCCCGCGCGCTCCCGTGCCGCGCAGGATCGCCTGGTCGGCGACGGCCTCAAGCGCGTCCTCGGTGAATTCCAGGTCCACGCCATCAAGCTCGAACAGCCTGCGGTACTGGCGGATGAGCGCGTTCCTCGGCTCGGTCAGGATGCGGATCAGTGCCTCGCGGTCCAGGTTGTGCACGCTGGTGATGACCGGCAGCCGCCCGACGAACTCGGGAATCATGCCGAACTTGAGCAGGTCCTCGGGCATGACGTCGGCGAACTGGTCAGATGAGGTGCGGTCGGTCTTGACTCTCAGCACCGCGCCGAAGCCCATGCCGCTGCGGCCGACTCGCTGCTCGATGATCTTCTCGAGCCCGGCGAACGCCCCGCCGCAGATAAACAGCACGTTCGTCGTATCAATCTGGATGAACTCCTGATGCGGGTGCTTCCTGCCGCCCTGCGGCGGCACCGAGGCCGTGGTGCCCTCAAGGATCTTGAGCAGCGCTTGCTGCACGCCCTCACCGGAGACGTCGCGGGTGATCGACGGGTTCTCGCTCTTGCGCGCGATCTTGTCGATCTCGTCGATGTAGATGATCCCGGTCTCGGCCTTCTTCACGTCGTAGTCGGCCGCCTGGATGAGCTTGAGCAGGATGTTCTCGACGTCCTCGCCGACATAACCGGCCTCGGTCAGCGCGGTGGCATCGGCGATCGCGAAGGGTACGTTCAAGAGCCTCGCCAGCGTCTGGGCGAGCAGGGTCTTGCCTGAACCGGTGGGCCCGAGCAGCAGGATGTTCGACTTTGCCAGCTCGACGCCGTCCTCAGCGACCCGCTCACCGCCGGACTGTATCCGCTTGTAGTGGTTGTAGACGGCGACGGACAGGCCCTTCTTCGCCTTCTCCTGGCCGATCACATACGAGTCGAGGAACTCGTAAATTTCGCGAGGTTTGGGCAAACTGTCCCACTTCACCTCGGCGCGCTCAACCAGCTCTTCCTCGATGATCTCGTTGCACAAATCTATACATTCATCGCAAATGTACACGCCGGGTCCGGCTATCAGCTTCTTGACCTGCTTTTGGCTCTTCCCGCAGAACGAGCACTTCAGCAGATCAGCGCCATCGCCAATGCGTGCCACCGCATTACTCCCTCTCCCGCATCGCCCGATCCGGGCGACTTTGGACCAGCTACGGTCATCCGCCAGTTATCCGTCGGCCCGCCTGCACCCGCGACACCGGTGTGCCGCCCGCAGGCCGGGAACCTAGACGGTACCTCTACTCAAACCGTAGTCGCTTCCTCCGGGCCGTTACTACCTGTGCCGCGCGCTTAGGAAGACACTACATCGGGCTGGCGCTTGAGCATGGTCAGTACGTCATCCACTAGCCCGTAATCCCGCGCCTCGTGGGAGGTGAGGAACTTGTCCCGCTCGATGTCGCGGCGGATCTCGGCCTCGTCCTTGCCGGTGTGCCTGGCGAGTACCTGCTCCATCGCCTGCCGCATCCGCTGGATCTCCTTAGCCTGGATCTCCAGGTCACTTGACTGACCGTAACCGCTCTCGATAGCCGGCTGGTGGATCAGGATCCGCGAATTGGGCAGGGCCATCCGCTTGCCCTTCGTGCCAGCGGCGAGCAGGACTGCGGCCGCCGACGCGGCCTGGCCGAGGCAGAACGTCTGAATATCCGGCTTCACGTACTGCATGGTGTCGTAGATCGCCATCATCGACGTCATCGACCCGCCTGGCGAGTTGATGTACATCAGAATGTCCCGATCGGGGTCGATCGACTCAAGCGTAATCAATTGCGCCATGACGTCATTCGCCGAGGCGTCGTCAATCTGCACGCCGAGGAAGATGATCCGCTCTTCGAACAGCTTGTTGTACGGGTTCATTTCCTTGATCCCGTACGGCGTGCGCTCGACGAACGACGGCAGCACGTACCGTGCCTCGATGAGCCCGGCCCGCTGCTGGCTCGTCGCGCTTGCCGTCACCGTAGGGTTCTCCGTTCTGGCGTTGATGTTCATGAAACCGCGCCTTCCGATGGCACCTCGTCGGCACTGCGCACCACGTGGTCGATGAATCCGTACTCCCTGGCCTGCTCGGCAGTGAACCAGCGGTCCCGGTCAGAGTCCCGCTCCACCTGGTCGACGGTCTGGCCGGTGTGCATCGCGGTCCGCTCGGCCAGGATGCGCTTGAGATACAGAATCTGCTCTGCCTGGATCCTGATGTCGGACGCGGTGCCGCCGATGCCGCCGTGCGGCTGGTGCAGCATGATCTGGGAGTGCGGCATCGCGAATCGCTTGCCCGACGTGCCAGCGCACAACAGGAACTGGCCCATCGATGCGGCCATCCCCATCGCGTAGGTCGCGATGTCGTTCGGCACGTACTGCATCACGTCATAGATCGCCAGGCCCGCGCTGACCGAGCCGCCCGGTGAGTTGATGTAGATGCTAATGTCCCGCTTGGGGTCCTCGGCCGCCAGCAGCACAAGCTCGGCGCAAATCCGGTTCGCCAGCTCATCGTCCACCTGCTGGCCCAGAAAGATGATCCGGTGCCTGAGCAGGCGCTGGAACAGCTGGTCGCCTATCGGAAGCACGGGGGCCTCCGCGGCCCGCGCGAATATCCGGGCTGGCAGCTGGTCATCGCCCGAGATGGTCACGGTGCCCTCCTCATTTCGATCAGGCCCCGCGAACGCCGCGTTGCCGTCGTGCCAATGAATGGCTAGCTCCTACTGGCTTCTCTGACTTCCTACGAATGCGACCCTAACTCGCCGTCCAACCGGTATTGCCCGCAGCACAGGCGTGTTCGCTCTAGGCGCAGCCGGCCGGCTTTCTCCGGGCGCCGGCCGGGCGGGGTCCGCGCATTGCCGATCCGTGAGCTGGCCCGTGCCTGGCGCAGGCTGATTCGCGGTCTTTCCGGTACGAACGGGACCTGGCTATTCGGCCTCGGCATCCGGATCGGCCGCCGCGGCCGTCTCCTGGTCAGCGTCCGCTTCCTGGCCGGCCCCGCGCCGGTTCCGGCCCCTGGGCTTGGCCGCGGCGGAGTCGTCCTCCTGGCCGGCGGTGCGACGGCTGGCGCCGCGCCTGGAACCCCGGCCGCGCTGCTCGCCCTCAGCCGTCCCGCCGGCCGTGTCGGCCGCCTCCTCCTCGCCTGAGTCGTCGCCGGCGAACTCGCGCCCGATCTCGACGGTACGGCCCGACTGGTCACTGACCTTGGCCCGGCGGGCGATCAGATCGGCTGCCTTGCTCCGCATCACATCGGACACGACCGAGGCGAGCTGACCGGAACTGGTGAGCTGGCGAGCCAGTACATCGGGCGAAATTCCCTGCTGATACGCCAGCTGGGTCACGTACTGGGCGATCTCGTCCTGCTCGATCCCCAGCTTCTCCTCGTCGGCGAACTTGTCGAGTATGAAGCCGGCCTTGACCGACCGCCGCACGTCATCGGCGAGCTCTTTGTCCACGTCGGCCTCGGACAGCTCACGGCCGGAGAGATAGTCCTCCATCGTCAGGCCAGCGCGCTCCAGCTCGGCGTTCAGGCTTGCCTTGCGATGCTCGAGTTCGTGCTCAACCACAGCGTCCGGCAGCGGCATGTCTACCTGCTCGAGCAGTGCCTCGACCGCCCGGTCCCTGGCCTGGCCGGCCTGGCCGACCCGGCGCATCGCCTCCATCTGCCTGCGGGTGCCTGAGCGGAGCTCGCCTACGGTGTTGAATTCGCTGGCAGACTGGGCGAAGTCATCGTCTAGCTCGGGGAGGTCCTTGACCTTGACGCTGCGTACGGTGACCGCTACCTCGGCCTGGCTGCCGGCGTGCTGGCCGCCGGCGAGCTCGGAAGTGAAGGTCGAGGTCTCTTCCGCGCTCATCCCGGCCAGCGCCTCGTCGAGACCGTCCAGGATCGTGCCGCTGCCCACTTCGTAGGAGATGCCAGTGGCCTGCGCGTCTTCGACGTCCTCGCCGTCTACCTGCGCCGCGAGGTCGATCGAGACATAGTCACCCATCTCGACCGGGCGATCGACAGAGCGCAGGGACGCGAACCGCTCGCGGAGCGTCCTGAGGTATTCCTCGACCTGATCAGGGCTGACGTCCGCGTCTTCGACGGTCACCCGCAACTGCTCGATGTCGGGCAGCTCGAAGCTCGGCCTGATATCGACCTCGGCGGTGAACTCGATCTCCGCGCCGTCGTCGAGCCTGGTGATCTCGACTTCGGGCTGGCCAAGCGCGACCAGCCGCGCGTCACGCACCGCCTTGGCGTACAGATCGGGCACGGCCTCGTTGATCGCGTGCTCAAGCAGCGTGCCCCGGCCGATCCGCTGGTCGAGTATCTGGCGCGGCACGTGCCCCGGCCGGAAGCCCGGGATCCGCACCTGGCGCCCGACCTCGCGGTACGCGTGATCCAGGCTCGGCTTGAGCTCATCGAACGGAACGCCCACGGTCAGCCGCACGCGGGTCGGGCTCAGTTCCTCGACGTCGGTCTTCACGACGTGGTCACTCCTTGGCTTTCGGGCTTGCTGCTGCCCGGCATCTGCCCCCGGCCGGATCGGGGTCGGTGCCCTCGGTCGGATCGGCACCGCTGCCGCCCGCGGGCCCATCGACCGGCGCGGCGCTGGCGGCTATGCGCGCCAAGTCTAGGGCCTTGCGGCCACATTCACCCGCCACGGGTGGTGAACGGCTCGGACCAGCCGCCTGACGATGAGTGACGCCGGAACGGCAACCGGCTCCGTACGACGCTGGAGGATCGCATGGGCACACCGCGACCGGCCAGGCCAGGCGAGCCTGGCCGCCCCGACCGGCCGCTCGCCGGCGGGCAGCGCGATGGCGGGCAGCGCGATGGCGGGCAGCGGTACCGCGAGCAGCGCGATGACCAGCGCGAGGCCTACGGCGCCGGCCCGCGCGGCTGGTACGGGAACAGGCTCGGCCCGGATTTCGCCGCGGCCGCGTGGCCCGCGTTCATGGCTGCGGGTATCGCATCGGTCATCGTCGGCGCCATCTTGCTGGCCTGGCCGGGGGAAACCCTGACGGTCGTCGCGGTGCTGATCGGCGTCGCGCTGATCGTGGCCGGGCTGCTGCGGCTGACCGACGGCTTCACCGCCCACGAGGTCAGCGGCGGCAGGCGGGTGGCGAGCGTCGTCATCGGCCTGATCGCCATCATCCTCGGCCTCTTCTGCCTGCGGCACTACCACTTCACGATCACCGCGCTTGCCATCATCGTCGGCCTGTTCTGGGTTATCCACGGCATCGCCGATCTGGCCATTGGCCTGTTCGCGGGGAGGTTCCCTGGCCGGGGGCTGACGGTGCTGACCGGCATCCTGAGCCTGGCCGCTGGCCTCATCGTCTTGTTCTGGCCGACAATCTCGCTGACCGTGCTCGTGGCGGTCATCGGCGCCTGGCTGATCGTCTACGGGGTGCTCGCGGCGGTGCTTGCGCTGCGCCTGCGCCGCACGGGATCGGGTCCGCGCGGACCGGGGCGGTACGCGCCGACATGATCGGGTAGGACGCCAACCGATAACAGACTCGCTGGTCGCCAGGGGGACACGACGATGGCGCCCGCGGGGCTCAGGCGCCGGGCTGTCAGCCAGGTGCCACATGAGAGAGGGGGCGGCTTGACATGAGTAGTGCACACGAACGGCAAGCCGGCACATCAGGCGCCGCGGGCTACGAGCAGGGACAGACCCAGGCGCAAGGCCAGGGCCAGACGCCGGCCCAGTCACGGGACCGCGGCTATCAGGCCAGCGGCCGCGATTACCAGCCGGCCGGCCGCGACTACCCGGGGGGCCGCGACTACCAGGCAGCGGAGCGGCACCGCGGCGCCGTCGTGGGCTTCACCGCCCTGGGTGCGACCCTTATGCTGCTCGGCGGCCTGTGGATGGCGGCAATAGCCGTCGCGGCGCTGTACCACGGCCACGTGTTCAACAATCCGGCTACCTACCAGTTCAGGTGGGACGTGCGCAGCTGGGGCTGGACCGAGCTGGGGCTCGGCATCGTGCTCTTCGCCACCGGAATGTGCGTGTTCCTCGGCATCGCGTGGGCGCGCTACGTGGGCGCGTTCCTCGCCGGGCTCAGCGCGATCGCGAACTTCATCTTCATCCCGTGGCAGCCAGCGTGGTCGATCCTCATGATCGCCCTGGACGCCGCCATCATCTGGGCACTGCTCACCCCGCGGCGTTATGCGGGTGAGTTTTAGCGCCCGCTGACCGCGGGCTCCGACAGCCGCCGGAAGCGAACCAGCGAGAGCTCCGCCGCGGCCCGCGGGCCGCGGCGGAGTCACTGCGCAGGCCAGGGAGGAGACACGGCGCCATCCCGGCAACCCCAGGGGCAGGCACAGCGCCGCTACGGCGTGCTGCTTGTCATCTTGCTCGCCTCTTACCTGCTGTCGGCGTTCCTGCGGGAGCGATGGATCGCTGAGCTGGAACTCGGTCTCTTCATGGTCGCCGGGCTGCTCGCACTGCGGAACTCACCCGTGCGCCACCGCGGTCTCCGGGCGGTGATCTCGGCCGGCCTGCTGGTATCCGCGGTGGTCATCGCGATCTCCGCGGCAGCGGACACCAATGCGGGTCACGCGCTGGCCGGAATCTGGACCGGCATCTTGCTGCTCGCCACCGTGGTCTTGCTGCTGCACCAGGTCCTGATCATGCCGACGGTGACGATTCAGAGCATCTACGGCGCGGTCAGTGCTTACCTGATCATCGGCCTGATGTTCGCGGCATTCTATTCAGCGATCTACTACCTGCAGGGCAGGGCCTTCTTCACCGGCCACGAGCCGTCCACGCTCCCGACATTTCAGTACTTCAGCTTCACCACGCTGACAACCCTGGGCTACGGAGACTTCACCGCGGCCCAGACAGGTGGCCGCGCGGTCGCCATGATCGAGGCGATGACCGGCCAGATCTTCCTGGCAACGCTGGTAGCCAGGCTCGTCGCGGCGTTCCGACCGCGGTCGCGGCAGGCCGGACTGGCCGCCGGGCCGGCGAACGGGCCCGACACCGCCGGCCAGGAGTGAGGCAGACCCTGACAGCAGGCAGGTCTGGGCGCCGGCAGCTGACTCCGCGCAGGCCCACCTTTGGGACATAGGTGGCGCTCCAGCGCCACCGTTGGGACATCGATGGGCCTGCCGGCACAGGCGCTGCCGGCCCTGGAAGCCAGCCGGGCACTCCGATCGCCTGATCTTCGCCGTCAGTCTCCCTCCGGCCCGCACTTCGGGCCATTGCCAGGCATTAATGCCGTGGCGAGCGGGAAGCCTGTCCTAGGCCCTGGCTACAGTTAAGTTCGGCGTCGTAAGCGGTCGGAGATGGAAGCTGAGCGCATTGGTCTACGTTCTCGCCCTGTGTGCGTCCCTGGCGAATGCTCTGACGAGCGTGTTCCAGCGGATCGGGGTTGAGGACGCGCCCGAGGACACGACCCTGCGGCTGAGCCTGCTGCGCTACGCGGTCCGCAGGTGGATCTGGCTGGTCGGTTTCGCGCTGATGATCGTCTCTTTCCTCGTTCAGGCGATCGCGCTGCATTTCGGCCGGCTATCGCAGGTGCAGCCAATCCTGACGACGGAACTCGTGTTTCTCGCGGCGATCCTGGCGATCTGGTTCGGCTTCCGCGTGGGACGCCGCGAATGGCTCGGCTCGCTCGGGGTGACGGCCGGCTTGTCTGGTTTCCTCTACTTCGCCCACGCCCAGTACGGCATGACGCCGCCGGCACTGTGGCGGTGGGCGATCGCCGGCGCGGTGAGCGTCGTCGCCATAGGCGCGACGACCGTGCTGGCGCTGCAGGGACCGCGCTGGTGGCGGGCGGCGATGTTCGGCTCTGCGGCAGCGATCAGCTTCGCCTTCACCGCCGCGTGCACCAAGGTGGTATCCGACTACGCCGCGACCGACTGGACCCAGCTCTACCGCCACTGGCAGACTTACGCGCTGGCCATCTTCGGCGTCACCGCCGTCTTCCTGGCGCAGAACGCTATGCACGCCGGCCCCATCGTTGCTTCTCAGTCGACGCTAGTCCTCATTGATCCGCTTGCCAGCATCCTTATCGGGGTCAGCCTGTTCGGCGATGATTTGCAGACTAGTGGCGCATCCATCCCGCTCGAAGCGCTTTCCCTGCTCGTCGCCTTCGCCGGCGCGTTCGCTCTCGCCCACTCTCCGCTGATCAGCGGCCTGCGGGCCGGCGGCGAGCACAGCGAGTCGCTCGCGGGGCGAGCCCGGTCGCGCCATCTACAGCAAGCACGCCCGGTCTCGCCTTCGTAAGGCGAGATGGCGAACCTGAACCTGACCCTTGCTTTGGCGCGAACGGGGAGTCACCGGGCGGGGACGCGGGTAGGGACCCTGACCGCGACCTACTCCTAGCGCCAGGCGTCCAGTCGGTCACAGCCGATAGCCAGACGACAAATGAGGGCAAAATCATGGAACTCAGCGCACGGAATCAGCTGCAAGGCACCGTCAAGAGCGTCAAGTCGGGCACGGTCATGGCCGAAGTCACCGTGAACGTCGATCCCGGGCAGGTCACCGCCGCCATCACGGGTGCATCGAGCGAGCGGATGAATCTCAGGGAAGGCGACCAGGTCACTGTGGTGTTCAAGTCGACCGAGGTCATGATCGCCAAGGGCTGACCCTGACGAGCGCCCGAGCGCCGCGGCCGCGCGCCTACGCCGACAGGCGAGTAGCCAGCAGGCGGCGAGCGGAGCCGTTGGCGCTGCGCGGTTCGTACTGGGCGTTGACCTGCCAGGATGGGGGCAGGAGCGAGGCTGGCTCGCCCTCGCGCACGCACCAGTCCTCCGGCAGGCTCGGCCGCCCGCGGCGGGCGGCCAGCGTCAGCGCTTCCCAGCCGAGCGAACCGCCCGGCATCACCGCATCGGCTGCCCCGGGGAACACCCCGCGATCCCAGTACCCCGTGCACACCACCAGCGCGTATCCAGCCGGCTCGGGGTGCCATTTCGCCAGGTCAGCGTGCACCAGCGTGACGAGATCGCCAAGCCCGCGCGACCTTGCCTCGGCTTCGAGCCGCCCGAGCGCCACATCGGAGGCATCCACGGCCACCACCGGCCGCCCAGCCTCAGCGGCCAGCAGCACGCCGCCGGAAAGGCCGCAGGCGAGTTCCAGCATCGGCCCTGGAGGCAGCCGCATCGACAGCACCCTGACGGCGACGGGATGCGCCGCGAACGCGGCGCCGAAGCCTGCCGCGTACTTCGCATTCCAGCGCAGCCGATCGGAGTTGCCGGCCAGTTCCGCACTGACGCGCACCATGACTACCACGCTAGCTGCCGAATGACACCAGCTCTGCATGGACCTGAACGTCCCGTTGCCGTGCTTGCGGAAACCCGCTGTTAGTAACGAGTCACAGAGCGGATAGTGTCCGCTACCTTGTCGGCGGTGGGGATGACCTCGTTCTCCAGTGCGTCGGCGAAGGGCAGCGGGACGCAGGCTGCCGCGACCCGGCGGATCGGGGCGTCGAGGAACTCGAAGCCCTCGTCGGCAACGATCGACACCACGGTGCCGCCCCAGCCGCCCTGGTACGGATTCTCCTCCACGACCACCAGACGCGACGTCCGCCGCACCGACGCGAGCACCGCGGACATGTCGAGTGGTACCAGGCAGCGCAGGTCGATGACCTCGGCCGAGATCCCCTCCGAGGCGACCCGCGAGGCGGCCGCCAGGGCCATGGGCACGGTGGCGGCGAGCGCCACGACCGTCACGTCGGTGCCCGCCCGGGCGACCGAAGCCTTGCCGAGCTCGACTACATGACCCTCGGGCGCGGGCGAGCCCTTGCTAGCGAACAGCCCCTTGTGCTCGAAGAACACCACCGGGTCATCGCTGCGGATGGCAGCGGCCATCATGCCGACCACGTCGGCGGGCGTGGACGGCGCGGCGATCTTGAGGCCGGGGATCGTAAGCGTCCAGTTCTCGACGGCCTGGGAGTGCTGCGCGCCGAAGCCGAGACCGCCGCCGTTGGCGGTGCGGACCACGAGCGGCACCGTGACCTGGCCTCCGGTCATGTAACGCATCTTGGGGATCTCGTTCGCCAGGTAATCCCAGCAGCACGCGAAAAAGTCCGAGAACATGATCTCGGCCACCGGACGGTACCCTGCCATCGCGGCGCCCATCGCGACGCCGAGGATCGCCTGCTCGGAGATCGGCGTGTCCCAGATACGCTCCTTGCCGAACTCCTCGAACAGCCCGGTCGTGGTCTTGAACACCCCGCCGGCCGCGCCGATGTCCTCGCCCAGGCAGACGACCGTCGGGTCGCGGCGCAGCTCGCGGGCGATGCCTTCGGCCACCGCCTCCCGGTAGGTCACCTGGTCCGGATTCACGTCCGCCATGCCGAACCTCCATCTGCCCATACGTCAGTGAACGCGTCCGCCGGGTCGGGCGCCGGCGCCGACTTCGCCCGCGCCACCGCGTCCGCGACGGCCCGCGCCGCCCGCTCGGACGCCGCGGAGATCTCGTCGGCGCCCACGCCGAGCGAAGAAAGCCGCTGGGCCGCGAGCCGCAGCGGATCGCGCCGCAGCCACTCCTCTACCTCGGAGGCTGGCCGGTACTTGGCCGGATCGGTGCGGCTGTGCCCGAAGTGCCGGTAGGTGCGGGCCTCGAGCACGGTCGGCCCGCCGCCGGAACGAGCCCGCTCAGCGGCCCGCCCGACAGCCGAAGCGACCGCCACCACGTCATTGCCATCGAGAAGCTCGGCAGGCATCCCGTAGGCCGGCGCGCGGTCAGCGGCGGGATTGGGCACCGCCGTGACCGACCCGATCGGCGTGTACTCCATGTACAAATTGTTCTCGCAGATGAACAGCACCGGCAGGGCCCAGACGGCGGCCAGGTTCAGCGCCTCATGGAACGCGCCGATATTCGTGGCCCCGTCGCCGAAGAAGGCGACCGCGATCTCGCCGCTCCCCCGCAGTTTCGCAGCCCACGCCGCGCCGGCGGCCATCGGCAAGTGCGCGCCCACGATCGCGTAGGAACCGAGCATCCCTGACGACGCCTTGGTCAGGTGCATCGAGCCGCCCTTGGCCTTGCACAACCCGGTGCCCTTGCTCATCAGCTCGGCCAGGCACTCCTCGGGCGTCGCGCCCCTGGCGATGGCGTGGTGATGACCGCGGTACGTCGCGAACACGTAGTCGCCTGGCCGCAGCGCGGCGCTCGCGCCCACGGCGACCGCCTCGTGCCCGGCCGCCAGGTGCGTCGTGCCCTTGACCAGCCCGGACAGGAAAAGGTCGTGCGCGGCGCGCTCCGTACGCCTGATCACCTCCATCTGCTCGTAGAGTACGAGCAGATCATCGGCTCCGATCTCCCTCATGCGCAATCCTCCGGTTTCGGACGCCTTTATCATCGCAGCGCTGGCAGCACATGCCGGGCGATCAGCTCAAGCGAGGCCGTGCTCTGCTCGATCGGCATGCCGGGAGGCCGTGCCCAGAAGATCAGCTCCTCATAGCCAAGCCGCTCCTGGCTCTCCCGGATAGAAGACAGAATGTCGTCCGGCGTTCCCACGAAATAATGCGAGGGTGAAAGGACCCCGTGGTCGGTCACCTCAGCGCCGTGCGAGTCGTCGTCGCCGGCGTTGGAGAACCACCGCCGGTACCCGTTGAACTGGTACAGCAGGTGCTCGCCGCACTGGTCCCAGGCCGAAGACGCGCTCGGCGCGGCGAACAGGACCCGGTTGGTCGCGATCTTGGGCGTCGCCCAGGACGGCAGTCCCTGGTGGTAAGCGTCATAGACCTCAGGGCCGGCCCCGGAGTCCGGCATGAACGCCAGCCCGTACCTGGCCGCCCGCCGAGCCGAAGCGACGCTGCTCCCGCCGATCCAGATCGGCGGCGCGGGCTGCTGCGCGGGCGGCGGCGTCACGACCACGTCGTCGAACGAAAAATGGCGTCCGGAGTACGAGAACGGTTCCCCGCGCCAGGCAAGCCGCAGCAACTCGATCGTCTCGTCGGTCCTGGTGCCCCGCTCGCGCTTGGGCACGTCCATCACGGTGAACTCTTTCGGCCGGTACCCGACCGCCAGGCCGACATCGAGCCGGCCGCCGGACAACTGGTCGGCTACCGCCAGATCCTCGGCCAGCCGCAGCGGGTGGTGCAGGGGCGCAAGCAAGACCGCCGTGCCGAGCCTGGCCCGCGAGGTCCGCTGCGCCAGCGCGCCGAGCACGGCCGGCATGGACGGGAGGTAGCCCTCGTCGGTGAAGTGATGCTCGGACAGCCAGATCGAGTCGAAGCCCAGGTCTTCGGCATAGGCAGCCTGGTCGAGCGTCTCGCGGTAAAACTCAGCCCACGGCTGACGCCAGCGCGCGGGATTGCGGAAGTCGTACCAGACCCCGAGCCGGGTCATGCGGCCACCTCGATCAGCACCTTGACCTCGCCGCTGCCCCGCGTGATCAGCTGGTCGAATCCGCCGGTCACGGCCTGGTCGAGCGGCACCACCGAACTGACGACCCGTTCGACGGGAAGCCGCCCTGAGGCGACGAGCCCGACGACCCGGGCGAAGTCGTTGACCGGATAACACCAGGTCCCGACCAGAGTCAGATCCTTGAGCGCGAGCACGTCCGCGCGGATCGCGGCCGGCCGGAGGTGCAGCGCGGTCTGGACGACGGTGCCGGCCGGCCGCACCGCCTCGATGCACAGCGACAGCGCCGCCTCGATGCCCGCGCACTCGACCGCCAGGTCGGCGCCGACGCCGCGGGTCACCTCGGACACGATGTCGCCCACGGGGTCGGTCAGGGGATTGACAGCCACCACTTCCCCGAGCCCCTCCCCCAGCGAGGCGGCAATGCCGCGCCGCGACGGATCAGGCTCGGACACGACTACCCGCCGCGCTCCCCCGGCCAGCGCGTACATCGTCGCCAGCGAGCCAATCGGCCCGGCTCCGGTCACCAGCACGGTCTGCCCGGGCTGCAGCCGCCCGCGATCGACCCCGTAGGCGGCGACCGCCGCCGGCTCGATCAGCGCCGCCTGTTGCGCAGATACCCGCTCCCCGACCGGCACCAGCTGCCTGGCCTGCACGATCGCCAGCCCCGCAAGCCCGCCCCAGGCGCTGCTCAGCCCGGTGCATGCCATCGTCCGGCACAGGTGACCTGACCCGCGCACGCACTCATGGCAGCGCCCGCACGAGATCAGCGGCATCACCGTGCACAAGTCGCCGCCCGAGAGCCCGTCAGCACCAGGCCCGGCCTCGACCACCACGCAGGAAAACTCGTGCCCCATGATCTGAGGCAGTGCCGCGCCCGTCAGCGGATGCGGGCTCGACGGCACGACGATGGGCCCGTCCGTGTATTCATGCAGGTCGGTGCCGCAGATGCCGCACATGACCGGCCTGACCAGGACCTCACCAGCGCCCGGCGCACCGGGCGGGGTGACGTCGTCGACGGTGAGGCGGCGTTCACCGTGGAAACGCAGCGCGCGCATTGCCGAAACCTCCAGCCGGTGAACTCGCGGCCTTCGGCCGCTGACCCAGGTTGAGCGTGGAGCACCTTGCCGCCTGACTTCGCGCCCGCATTTTTTCCTCCTTATAAAATCTTTCAGGCGTGTACGTCAACGACGATCTTGCCGCCCGCTGCCCGCTCGGCCAGCGGGCGCAGTCCGCCGGCGACGAGATCGTCAAGCGGGATCACCCCGCCGAGCACGACCGGCGCGATGCGCGAGGTGGCGAGCACCGCCAGCGCCTCGCCCAGATCTTCACCGCAGACATGCGCGAGCGTGCCGTGCACGTCGATCTCCCTGGTCGAGACGGCGAACAGGTCGACCGGCACCGGTCTGGCCTGCAGCCCGACGATGACCACGTCCCCGCCGCGCCGCACGGCCCGCAGCGCGACGGCCTGGCTGTCCGCGGCTCCAGACGCCTCGATGACGACGTCCGCCCCGTGCCCGCCGGTCTCGGCCAGCACCCGCGCGGCCACATCCTCGCTGGCGGCGTCGGCCAGCAGCGTCGCCCCGAGCCTGGCGGCGGTCTCAAGGCGGGTCGCGGAGACATCGGCCGCGATGACCGGTGCGGCGCCCAGTGCGGCCGCGGCCGCGACGACGAACGCCCCGATCCCTCCGGCCCCGATCACCGCGCACGACCGGCCGGGGCCGACCCGCCCGCGCCGCGCGGCGTGCAGCGCCACCGCGAACGGCTGCGCCATCGCAGCGCCGATGTCGTCGAGCTCGTCGGGCACGGCCCGGCAGATCGCGGCCGGCGACAGCACGTACTCGGCCAGCCCGCCGTCCGCGTGCAGCCCGAGCGTCCGGTACTCCGCGCACAGGTTGGTCCGGCCCGTCGCGCACCAGTCACAGCGTCCGCACGAGATCCCGGCGCCACTGACCACGCGGGTGCCGGGCGCGAACTCATCAGCGCCAGAGGCCGCGACCCTGCCAGTGAACTCATGCCCGAGCACGACCGGCGGCCTGGCCAGCAGCGGCCCGTGCGCCCATTCGGCCGAATCGGTGCCGCAGATCGCGGCCTTGGACACCTCGATCAGCACTTCGCCGTCGCCCGGCTCGGGCGGTTCCGGCACCGACTCGATCCGCACGTCTCCTGGCGCACGGAAGACCGCCGCTCTCATGCTCGCGCCGTCGCTGACCCGGTGTCGATATGGACCTTGATGTGGCCTGACCCGAGCGATGCCGCCTCAACCGCGGCCACCGCCTCGGCCAGCGGGAACGTCGCGGTCACGATCGGGCTCGGATCGACCACGCCGCTGCCGAGGAACCTGATGGCCTGCGGCCACACGCCCGCCGAGCCGACGATGCCCTGCAACCGCAGCGACCTGGCCTGGATCAGGCCAAGCTCGGCCCGCACCTTGCCGCCGACGTCGATCCCGACGTAGACCACCCGGCCGTGGTTGCCCGCTATCGTCAGCGCCTGCGCCATCGCCTCCGGATGACCCGCCGATTCAATCACGACGTTGAAATAATCCCCATCGGTGACATCGAGGGCCTGCTGGCGCAGGTCGCCGGCGGCAGGGTCGATGACCTGCGTCACGCCCAGCTCAAGCGCCTTAGCGCGCCGGTCGGCCCTGGGCTCGATCAAGACGACGCTGGCGTTGCGGCCGACGGCGGCCATGGCCGACAGCAGCCCGATCGGCCCGCCGCCGAGCACGGCGACGCGGTCGCTGGGGTCGATCACCCCGGTCCGCACCGCCGCGTACGCCACGCTGAACGGCTCGACCAGCGCCCCCGTCGTGAAGCTGAGGTGCTCGGGGAGCTTGTGCAACCACTCGGCACGGGCGACGAAGTGCTCGGCGACGGCGCCCGAGATGGAAAAACCGAAGTGCTCGCGACCGCCAGGGCCGACTACGCACTCGCCCACCACGGGATCACCGGGGCGCAGGCCAGTCACGTCAGGCCCGACCGCCGCCACCTCGCCCGCCCATTCGTGGCCGGGGGTGATCGGGTAACTGATCGGGATGATGTAGCGGCCGGCCAGCAGCTCGAGGTCGGAGTGGCAGACTCCGACCATCCGCGACCGCACGATGACCTCGCCTGGTCCCGGGTGACTGACGTCAGCGACCTCGGCGACCTCGGCCTTGGCCGGCCCGGTGAAGACTAGAGCGCGCATTGCTGTGTCACCTGTTTCTGAGTAGACCCGGCAGCCTGAGCCCGCCTCGTGCGCCTTGCCCGCCTCGTGCGCCTTTCCCGCCTCGGACCTGGCTGTAGAGGCCGACTGCGACCATGACGAGCACGCCTTCGAACCAGTATTGCCAGGCCTGGGACAACTGCAGGAACGTCGTCACGTTCAGCAGCTGCTCGACCAGCACGGCGCCGAACAGCGCGCCGATGAAGGAACCGCGGCCGCCCGAGATGCTCGTGCCGCCAAGCACGACGGCGGTCACCGAGGCGAGCGTGTAACTCACGCCCTGGGTCGGGTCGCCGACTCCGACCTGGGACATCAGCAAGACGCCGCCGACGAACGCCAGCAGCGCGGACAGGACATAGGCACCCAGGACGGTCGCCGGGGGCCGTACGCCGAGCCGGAACGCGGCCGCGGCGTCCGAGCCGATCGCGCGCAGGCTCCGGCCCCATCTGGCCCGGTGCAGCGCGCGTTCCATCCCGACGGCGGCCACGACGGCCACGATGAACGCGATCGCGATCGGGCCGATTGCCCTGGTGATCTCGTTGATGATCGTGAACGAGATGTAGCCGGCCTGGAACGGCCGCAGCACCAGCGAGACGCCCTGGATGGCGGTGTAGCTGACGAGCGTCGCGACGATCGGGGTGAACTTAGCGAAATGCACCAGGCTGCCGTTGACAAGCCCGACGACCGCCGCGACCACCGCCATGATCACGAAGCCGATGATGACCTGAACGGCGCCCTTGCCCGCGTTCTCGAAGAACGATCCGATGACGACCATCAGCCCGGCCAGCGGCCCGACCGACAGGTCGATGCCGCCGGTCAGGATCACGCACTCCTGGCCCAGCGCGATGAAGGCGAGCGCGGCGATGAGCACGGTGAGCGTGCTCAGGTTGAACGTGGACAGGAACCTGGCGTTGTGCGCCTGGGTGTAGACGGCGATCGCGATGATCGCGATCGCGAGCACGACCGGCGGCGCGTTGTCGCCCCTCGACAACCGCGACAGCCAGGCACGGGCCCGGCCCGCCAGTCCTTCCGGCCGGGTCAGCTCGGGCCGGTGCCCCGCGTCCGCCCGGCGCCTCGTGGTGGAGGTCAGCATGGCGTGCGCGATCGCGTCTTCCCTTACCTCGGCACCGCCCAACTCGGCCACTACCTGGCCGGAGGAGAAGACGATGACCCGATCGCAGAGCCCGGCCAGTTCCCTGATGTCTGAGGACACTACGAGCACGCCGGCGCCGGACTCGGCGACCTGGCGCAGGATCCGGTAAATCTCGGCGCGGGCGCCGACGTCGACGCCGCGGGTCGGCTCGTCGGCGAGCAGCAGGCTGGCGTTCTTGTTCAGCAGCGTGCGGGCCAGCAGCACCTTCTGCTGGTTGCCGCCGGACAGGCTCAGCACGTTCGCGTCGATCGACGCGGCCTTAATCGAGAGGCTGCCGCGTTCGGCTTCGACGGCGCGGGACTCGGCACGCCGGTTCGTCACGCCGCTCCGGCTGAACTGCCGCAGCGAGGAGACGACGGAGTTCTCCCTGACCGACAGCGTACCGAAGAGTCCCTCATGAAGCCGGTCAGGCGACAAGTAGACGGCGCCTGCCTTGAGTGACGCCTTCGGCCTGGCCGGCTTGAGCCGCGTCCCGAGCAGCTCGGCGCTGCCGGTCGCGTGCCCGAGGCCGGCGATCGCCCGCAGGAATTCGCTCTGGCCGTTGCCGACGATGCCGGCCAGGCCGACGATCTCGCCACCGCGGACGCTCAGCGACACGTCGTGGAACGCGCGGTTCGAGAAGCGCTCGACGTTCAGCACGGCGCCGCGGGTCTGGCCTGTGCTGGTCTGGGCTGTGCTGGCTTTGGGCGGGAACTCAGTCGTCACCTCGCGGCCGACGATGAGCTCGAGCAGTTGCTCGTCGGTGACCTCATCCACACCGAACGTGCCGCGCACGGCGCCGTCCCGCAGCACCGTCACCTGCTGGCACAGCTCGCGGACCTCGGCCAGCCGGTGGGTGATGTAGACGACGGCGACGCCGCTGGCGGCGAGCCGCCGCAGCTCGGCGAACAGCGTCTTCGTCTCCTCGGCGCCGAGCGAGGCGGTCGGCTCGTCCAGGATGAGCACGGCCGGGTCGGCGGCCAGCGACTTGGCGATTTCGAGCAGCTGCCGCTGTACGACGCTGAGGCTGGCGACCCGCTGGCCGAGCCCGGCCGTGCAGCCCACCCGCTGGAGCCGGGCAAGCGCCCAGGCCGCACCGCGGGCCTCGCGCGCCTGGGCCGGCAGCCACATCGCGAGGTTCTCGTAGACGGTCAGGTCAGGGATCAGAGCCGGATGCTGGTAGGCGATGGACAGCCCGCGCTGGCGCACCAGCAACGGCGACGACGCCTGCACTGGCTCGCCTTTGAGTTCCATGGAGCCCCGGTCTGGCACGAGCGAGCCAGCGGCGATCGCCATCAGCGTGGACTTGCCCGCGCCGTTCTCGCCGAGCAGCGCGTGGACCTCACCGGCCCGGGCTTCAAACGTCACGCCCTTGAGTGCGTCCACGCCGTCGAAGCTCTTCCACACGTCGGTGAGCTTCAGCGCCTGCACGCCCTGCGTCATCAGCGCCATCGCGCGTGCCTCCATGTCCTGGGCTGCTAGCGGGTCACCTCAGCGACGTCAGCGTGGGGATGACGCCTTTCAGCGCGGCGAGCTGCTCCGTCGGCGTCAGGCCGCTCGACATGATCGCCGTGGCCGGCAGCGCCTTGTTGCAGACCGGTGCGTTCGGGTCGCCGGTGACGGAGTTTTCGTAGTTCTGCTGAGGGACCACGGTCGATGAGGGGACTTTGCCCTTCGTGGCCAGGGCGACGGCGTAGCGCATGGCGTACTCGACCATCCAGGTCTGCGAGGACACCGTGAACAGCTTGAAGTTGGGGTCCTTGCCGTGCTCGGCGGCCCAGTCGCAGCCGAGCGAGTTGCCGTCCTCGGTCGCGATCACCGGGATCTGCCGGCCCGCCTTCTGGAATTCCGGGAACGACGCGGCCAGCGCGGTACCGAAGTCACTGACCACAGCGTCGATCTTCGGGTACTTGGACAGCAGTGCGGAGACCACCTGCTGTGTCTGCGCCGGATCCCAGTTCGTCACGTTGTACGGCTGCTGGCCGAGCAGGTGAATGCCCGGATGCTTCTTGAAGACGCTTTGCAGGCCGTTGTACTCATCGAGGCTCTGCGAGTTGGCGGGCGGGCCGCCGAGGAAGACGACGTTGCCCTTGCCGTGCAGTGCCGAGACCACATCGTTGCCCCACAGCACGCCGGCCGAGGTGAAGTCGGTCGACAAGTACGCGTTGTAGTTCACTCCGGCCTTGCCGCCGGGCGACACCCGGTACGGCACCACGATCGTCCCGGCCTGGAATGCCTTGGTCAGCACGGGCAGCATCGCCTTGCCGGCGTCGGGGAAGTCCACAATCGCGGTGATGCCCTGGGCGACCAGGGAGTTGATGTCCGAGATCGCCTTCTGAGTGTTGCCCTCGCCGTTGGCGTAGACGTACTTGGTGACGCTCGGGCACTGCGCGGCAATCGTGACCGCCGAGTAACGCGTCAGCTCCCGCCAGGTGTTGTCACCGAAGCCGTCAGCAAGCGCGATCGATGCCTGGTTAGGCCCGCACCACGGATACTTGCTGGACACAGACTTCGGCACCGAGCCAGAGCTGCTGCTGCCGCTGCTGCCGCTGCTGCCGCTGCTGCAGGCGGCCAGCCCGAGCGACAGCACCGCGACCGACACTCCGGCAACCCAGTGCCGGGCTACCCCGCCCGGCCGGTACCAGGCACGCACGGCGGACCTGGACGACCTGCTAGAGCGATCTGGAATCGTACTCATCTGCGATGCTCCTCAATGTGCGCGAATTGCTTTATGCGTCCTGGGCTTCGAAAGCCGCTGTCCGTCGCAGGCGCGGCCGGAAGCGGAGTGTGCGTGACTGCAGGCCGTAGACGGTGACCGCGAGTGCGAGCGTGCCGGCCTGCACGAGGTTCTGCACGGCCGCGCTGGCGCCAGTAGCCAGCACGAACTGCTGGAGCTGGCTGAGAAAGACCGCGCCCGTGGCGCTGGCGATCACGCTGCCGACGCCGCCGAGCAGCGAGGTGCCGCCAAGCGCGACGGCAGCCACCGACGGGAGCAGGTAGGCGTCGCCCTGGAACGGGTCAGGCTGGCTGACGATGCCGGCCAGCAGCACCCCGGCCGTGCAGTACAGGAGCGCGGCACCCACGTAGGCGGCGATCTGATAGCTGTCGCCCGGCAGTCCGGCTGCCCGCCCGGCATTCTCGCTGGCGCCGCAGGCCTCGAATCGCCGGCCGAAGCTTGTGCGCTTGATCACGAATTCGATCACGATCACCGCGACGATGGCGACCGCCAGCGGGCGCGGCACCCCCAGGAATGGGGCGTTGGTGAACGACTGGAGTGCGCGGGTGGTCTGGGTCGGCGTCCCCTGGGAGATGCCGAGATTGATGCCGTAGAGCACGGCGTTCATGCCCAGCGTCTGGACGATCGGGGTGATCTTGACTCGGGTCACGAGCAGGCCATTCACCAGCCCGGCCGCCAGCGCGATCCCGTAGGCGAGCAAGATAGCGGGGCCGAGCTTGCTGGCATTGCCATCCGGGATGTGGGTGACCAGCACGACGGTCAGCGAGATGAAGCCAGGCACCGAAAGGTCGATGCCGCGTTGCTGCACGACGAGCGTCTGGCCGACCGAGGCCAGGATGAGAACGGCAGCGAAGGGCCACAACGAGGCAAGGGCGCTGCTCCCCAGGCTGTTTGGCTCGACCACGGCGCTGAGCGCGAAGAGCAGCCCGGTCGCGACCCAGATGCCAGCCGACCGTGACCACCGCGCCAGCCCGAAGTCGATCATGACGGAACCGCCGCTTGTCGGGGCGGCCGCGTGGCATTCCTGGGAGATTTCTCAGTGAATAGCGCTGAGAAATCTCCCGCAAGTGAAACGGTCCTCGTTCGCCGGGGGCCGAGCCTGCCAGGCCTAGCCGGCGTGGCCATCGCGGTGCCCGTCGCCGTCACCGGGATAGCGCAACTCGTAGCCGGCCTCCGCGCGGGAGGCCGCTCCGGCCCAGCCCCAGATCATCTCCGCCTCCTCGGAATCGGAGGCATTGCGGAATCCGTGCCAGGCGCCTTTACGGTGGAAAACAACGTCTCCGGCACTCACCGGAATCTCGTTGTCTCCGTCGAGCACGATCCCCTGGCCGCGCACGATGAACGCGAATTCTTCGGCGCCGGGATGACGGTGCCACTGATGCTCGGCCTTGCCTGGAGCGAAGATCGCGCGCCCGAAAACAACGTGCTCGGCGCCCGCGCTGGCGGCATCGACGAGAAACTGGACGGTCATTCCCACCCAGCCCTGGTCCGGCCCGAGCCCGGGCACTGGCGCGACATCGTTGATGTCTACGCGAAAGGAATCTGCCATTCACTTCGCCTCTCGCTGCGCGCAGGCCGCACTCCTGAACACCATGTTTAGTGAGAACATACAGGACGTTCAGTGATACTAACGTGCGAAGCAGGGACGCACAAGTGTTAAGTGCAGCGATTCGTCGCGGGGCCCGCCGCCAGCACGCCCAAGGCCATCACCACCCACAGGTCATGATCCAAATGCCGCTTAGCTTAAGTTGATCTTGGAAAGGGCCAGGCCGCGTGCGCGCGTGCGGGGTTCTCGGCGCCGGGGCCAGTGCGCGGCCTTGACGGCGGGAGTTCCAAGCTGATCATCTGGTCTGGCTGCACCGGTCTTCGCGCAGACCGCTGCCCGGACCAGCGGCGAACCAGGCAATCCCGGCATGTCTCCAGGCAGGCCGCAGTGTCGCGGTCACGTGACGGCCGACCGCAGGTGGGGACCCCTGCTGTCGCTCAGGCAGCAGCAGGGGTCCCCACCTGCGCACGCCAGGGGCCCGCCACGGCCAGGCAGTTCCGAGATCGCGCCAAGCTAAACCGCATTGCACGATCATGGGCCGGCGCCGCTCAGCTCAGAGTTGATCCCTGTAAGGGGCGAAGCCGGGCTCACGCGCTTGCGCCCGGCGCGGGCATGCGCGGTTAGGAGTCTGGGTTGGTGCGGGGGCGGGGGGTGAAAGTCCTGGCTCGCTGCGGGTGGCCGAGGCTGGCTTCGGCGGCCGCTCCGAACCTGGTTGCGTGGGACTCGGGCGTGAGCCTGCGGCCAAGCACGAACCAGATGCCTGCCGCTGGCTCCGAACCCTCGTTGACCAGCAGGTGCGGCTCGGATGAGTCGAACGACAGCGCATCGCCCGCACGCAGCAGGAACACCTCGAAGCCGACCTGGATCTTCAGCTCGCCGCGCAGCAAGAACGCGAACTCGGTGCCGGTGTGCCGCATGAACTTGCCCGACGAGCTTGAGCTCCCGCCCGGCTCGTAGGTCACGAACATGAAGTCGACCAGGTGCGGCAGGTAGTCGCTGAGCAGTTCCCAGGTCACGCCGGACTCAAGCTCGAGCTTGCGGCGGTCGCCGGGCAAGACGAGCTGGCAGGCCAGCTCGGACGCGGCTAGGGTGGACGCGGCCAGGGTGGACGCGGCCAGGCCGCGAAGTGCGTTGTTGCCTGCCACGGTCGTCACGGTGCTCGCGCCGGCATCGTCGCTGTCGGACAGCAGCGCGTCGATGGAGAGGCCGAGCTCGTTGGCGATGGCGTAGATCGTGCTCACCGACGGCCGCGTCCTGTCGGTCTCGACCTGAGACAGCATGCTGCCGGAGATCCCCACCCTGCGAGCAAGTTCGCGCAGGGAGATGCCCTGCTTCTGGCGCTCGCGCCGGATCAGGCTCCCTACCTTAACGTTCACGACAGCACGCTCTTATCCCCTGGGCGGAAGCGGTTAACAGAACTATACATGCAGGCTGATGTTCAGTAACCCTTGACATCCATTGTGCTGGAACGATACTACGGATGCGTGCCGGACCAGGCAGATCCGGCCCTTCCGAATATGCTGGCGGAGGAACTGCATCGCTGGCGGAGGAGTTGCATCGATGGCGGGCAGGAGCATGCCGTGGCGGTGAGGATCTCCCAGACCTTCGGTCCTAATGCGGTCGACTGGGAAGAACGAGTCGATATGGGCAGGCTCCGCGCCGAACGGCTGGCCCGGCTCAAGGCAGAGCTCGAACGCTCAGAACTCGGCGCGCTGCTGAGCTTCGACTTCGCCAACATGCGGTACATGTCCTCGACCCACATCGGTACCTGGGCGATGGACAAGCTCATCAGGTTCGCCCTGCTGCCGCGCGGCGGCGAGCCCATCACCTGGGACTTCGGTTCCGCGGCCCGGCATCATCAGTTCTACAACCCTTGGCTCGACTACACCGAAGGCCCGCCGACGCCCGAAGGCGCCGCCATGACAGGCGCCCGCGCCGGCATCTCAACCCTCCGGGGTGCCTTCCACCCCGACGCCGGCATCGCCGAGGACGTCGCCGCCAAGGTGGCCGCGGTATTGCGCGAGCATGGCCTGGCCGACGCGCCGGTCGGAGTCGACGTCGCCGAGATGCCGGTGCTCGCCGCGCTCGCGGCCGAGGGAATCACGACGGTCGACGGTCAGCAGGTGTTCCTCGAGTCCAGGCGCATCAAGACCCGCGACGAGATCACGCTGCTCTCCCACGCGTGCTCGATGGTCGACGCCGCCTATACGCAGCTCTACGAATTCATGCGGCCTGGCGTCCGCGAGAACGAATGCGTCGGCCTGGTCAGCAAGGTCTTGTATGACCTGGGCAGCGAGTACGTCGAGGGCGTCAACGCGATCTCGGGCGAGCGCTGCTCGCCCCACCCGCACGTCTACTCGGATCGGCTGCTGAGGCCGGGCGACCCTGCGTTCTTCGACATCTTGCACTCCTATCTCGGCTACCGCACCTGCTATTACCGGACGTTCGCCGTCGGCAGCGCATCGGTGGCGCAGCGCGATGCCTATGTGCGGTGCCGCGAGTACATGGACCAGGCGATCGCGCTGGTGAAGCCGGGAGCGACGACCGCCGACATCGTGGCACTGTGGCCGAAGGCGACCGAATTCGGCTTCCCTGACGAGATGGCGGCGTTCGCGCTCCAGTACGGGCACGGCGTGGGCCTGTCGATCTGGGAAAAGCCGATCTTCAGCCGGCTGGTTTCGTTCGAGCATCCCGAGGTACTCCAGGAGGGCATGGTCTTCGCGCTCGAAACGTACTGGCCAGCCAGCGACGGCTGGTCAGCAGCCCGAATCGAGGAAGAACTGATCGTGACCGCGGACGGCTGCGAGGTCATCACGAGGTTCCCGGCCGAGGAACTGCTGGTCGCCGGCCAGCGTTTCTGGACCGCCGGCGGCCCGCTGAACACCCTGCGCGAGAGCCAGTCGCACCGCAACACCGCCGCCGGCCGAGGCGAGACGCGGGTAGCTCCAGCCACCGCCTCTGACGCGGGCACCTGAGCCCGTGGGCACGGTCGGCGTCATCGGCCTGGGCCACATGGGCCTGCCGATGGCGCGTCGTCTGCTGGCGGCCGCCTTTCCTGTCATGGTGTGGAACAGGACGGCTAGCCGGGCTGTCCCTGTCGTCGCCGAGGGTGCCCGGCAGGCCGATTCCCCGCAAGAGCTGGGCGCCGAGAGCGACATCGTGATCACGATGCTGGCCGACGAGGCCGCCGCGCGGGCGGTGCTAGGCGGCAGCTCCGGCGTGCTGGCTGCGTGCGGGCGCGGCACGCTCGTCATCGAGATGAGCACGATCGGGCCGGTGGCGGCGCGGGAGCTGGCGGCGGAGGCGGCCGACCACGGCGTCGACTTCCTTGACGCCCCGGTTTCTGGCAGCGTCTCCCTGGCCGGGCAAGGTGCGCTGACCGTGCTGGCAGGCGGCTCGGCCTCGGCGTTCGACCGGGCCAGGCCAGTGCTCGAAGCGCTCAGCCGTACTCAGCTGCACCTGGGTCCCTCCGGAAGCGGTGCCGCGATGAAGCTGGCCGTCAACCTCATGATCGCCGCGACGAATCAGGCGATCGCCGAGGCGCTGACGCTCGCCCAGCTCAATGGCATCGACCGGGCCGCCGCGTACGACGCGCTCGCCGCGAGCGCGGTGGCGTCGCCGTTCGTGAGTTACAAGCGGGATGCGTTTCTCCACCCGGGCGACAGTCCGGCGTCGTTCACGACCGCGCTCATGCACAAGGATCTCGACCTGGCCAAGTCCGTGGCCGGTGACCTCGAACTGCCGGTCACCGAGGCGGCGCGGCGGTGCCTTGCCGCCGCCTGCGCCGCGGGCCTGGCCGACGCCGACTTCGCGTCGGTCGCGGAAGTCCTGCGCGCCCGGATGGCCGCGAACCCGGCCGGAACCTGACCCACGTTCCGTGATCATGGTCCTGACCTTGATCACGGAACATTACGCCGGTCACAGCCGGCGTGATCGTCCGTGATCATGCCCTCAGTCAAGTTACTTTCGTAACATGTTGTCGCGTTGCAGGTCAGGCCCCTATCGTCGCGCACGCGCAACGCGCAACATGGCTCAGCAGGGTGCAGATGCGCGCGAGTCGTTGCGCGTGCGCGTGCGCGCCGCAGTGTTCGCTGAGCGTGACTGGTGTTGTCTCATCTCGCGCGTCTGCGCGCGTAGGGCGACGTTCCCGGATGAGACGAGACGATGAGACGAGACGAGACGATGAGGCGAGCACTCAGCCTGACGGTGGCGCGGCGGTTCCCGTAGAGCTGCCTAGCCGCAGACGCGGTCCATTCCTGTACAGGGGGCCGGGCGTCCCGCCCTGGCCAGCTAAAACCTTCGCCACCGGGCACCCGCGACCCGACACCAGCCCGCCACACCAGCCAGGGCCGGAGCAAACCGCCGGACTACGTCGAAATGTCCGGGTAGGGGACCGACCAGTGAGCGAGGCTCGCGGCGAACTCGCGCTGGAAAGCGAGCGGCTCGGCATAGTCCCGCTCAAACAGCGCGATGAACAGCGTCAGCAGCAGAAAGTTGTGCGCACCGAACTCGAACAGCGTCACATAGTCGTGAGTCGCGAGCGCCTCACGTTCGGCGTCGGTGAACCTGAGCCACGTCGACCGCTCCGCAGAAGGGCAGTTCAAGATCACGTTGGCACGCTCGGCCTCCCACCACGACACGGTGCCGCGCGGGTCCTCCCGGTACCGCTCGACCAGCTCGGGATCGCGGTCGACGGTGTAGAGGAACTTATTGAGCAGGTACTTGCTCACGAGCTGGCTCCTTCCGCGCCGCCCGGATACCAGGTGAAGTACGCCTCCATCGTGTGGAAGAGGTCGAGCGAGTCGACGTGATCGGCTTTGGCGTTCTCGCCGGCGACGCCCATCATCAGCATGAAGTCCATGAAGCCGTGGGTGGCGTTGCCCGGAAGCCACAGGCTCTCCAGGCTTACCTCAGCCAGCGCGGCGTCAAGGTCGCCGGACGCGATCCACGAAACGGCCTTGCGGTCGAACTCAGGATCGGGCCCGTGCGGCCCGAACTGGCGCGGCCCGCCGAGCTCCAGTGACAGGTGACCCGTGCCGATGATCGCGACTCGCTGATCGCTCGGCCACGCCTCAACTAGTTCCCGGAGAAGCTTCCCCAGAGCGACGAATCGCTTCGGCTGCGGCAAGGGCGGGGCGAAAATGTTCGTGTAGACCGGCACGATCGGCAGGTCGGCCTCGGGCCGCAACGTGATCAGCGGGCAGGTGATGCTGTGGTCGATCCGCAGCTCGTTGCTGAACGCCAGGTCGAAGCCCGCGTCAAGCCCCTCACGCAGCAAATACGAAGACAGCTCCTCATCGCCCGCCACGAGCATGCGCGGCAGGCCGAATTCGCGTTCCTCGTTGTAGTAGTTGGCGTCGTAGAACGGCGCCTTGCCGATCAGGAACTGCGGCATGTTGTCCAGCCACAGCTGGTGAAAGTGGTCGCTGCCGACCATCACGAGCACGTCCGGCCTTGCCCTGGTCAGGGTTTCCCTGAACCGCTCGATCTTGGCGACCCACTCGTCGGCGAACGGCGGGCGCTCATCGCCGGCCGACGTGCTCGCCCGGTAATAGAACGGGTGGTGCGTGGACGCGATAACCGCGACGACTTGCGCCATATCGGCTCCCTCAAAGTCATGGTCTCAGCCAGTCCCTGATCTCGTCCCCATGCTCGTCCAGGCCGGGCGGCGGCAGTTCGTACCGAGGCGGCGTCAAGGAGAAGGTCAGCGGGTGCCTGATCACCGGCCTGGCGGCCGCACCCGAGCCAGCCAGGACGACCGGCTCGAGCCCGACCTGCCGGGCGAACTCAACCCCCTGACCGACGGTGTTGATCGGTCCGCACGGCACGCCGGCCGCGATCAGGTCGGCGAACCAGTCGGCGGCGGAGCGGTCAGCGAGCCGCTCGACCAGCAGCGGGCGCAGCGCCTCCCGGTTCGCCGTGCGCAGGTCAGGGCTCACGAACCGGGGATCGGCGGGCAGCTCCGGCACCCCGAGTACCTCGCACAGCTTGCGGAACTGCCCGTCATTGCCCGCCGTCACGATCAGCTCCCCGTCGCCCGTGGGCAGCGGCTCGTACGGGAAAAGGCTCGGGTGCGAGTTGCCCATGCGGAACGGGACCACTCCCCCGGCGGCATACGCGCTGGTCTGGTTGACCATCCCGGACAGGGCCGAGGCCATCAGGCTGGCCTCCACGTGCTGGCCTTCGCCCGTCGCGTGACGGTGGTTGAGGGCCGCCAGGATGCCGATAACGGTGTGCATGCCGGCCATGACGTCGAAAACGGAGATGCCCGCCCGGTACGGCGGGCCGTCCGGGCTGCCCGTGAGGCTCATCAAGCCCGACATCGCCTGCACCATCAGGTCGTAGCCGGGCAGGTCCCTGCCGCCGCCGGCGCCGAAGCCGCTGATCGAGGCGTAGATGATGGCGGGGTTGCCGGCCCGCACGCTCTCGTAGTCCAGGCCGAACTTCTCCAGCCCGCCGGGCTTGAAGTTCTCGACCAGGACGTCCGCCCGCCGGGCGAGCTCACGAGCTGCCGCCAGGTCGTCCGGCCCAGACAGGTCGAGCGCGACGGAACGTTTATTTCTATTAATGGCAAGATAATAGGTTGAAATATTGTCATCAGTAACCGGCGGCTTCCACCGGCGAGTGTCGTCCCCGGCCGGACTTTCGACCTTGATCACGTCGGCGCCGAGATCGGCGAGCAGCATCGTGGCGTAGGGTCCGGCCAGCACGCGGGAGAAATCGGCGACGAGGAGCCCGGTCAGCGGTCCGCGGCGAGCCTGAGGTGCTGGTACCTGGCCGGTCATATGCTCTCTGCGACTTCCTTCTGTCCGCCTGGCGGACGATGGTCCGAAGGATCTGGGCCCGAGATCTGGCACAGTGTGGGCGACGGGCGAGCCGGCTGTCAAGACAGCCTTCAGGCGGACGCCGGTGCAAGCGGGACGGTGATCGCCGGCGCTGCCTGGCAAGCGGTCCAGTCCGCGCTGATGGCACTGGCGGCGGCGAGCAGCAGCGGCAGGTAGTCGCCGGTCAGTACGTCGACCGGGGTCTCGGCGGCGTGGACGGTCACGTTCAGGGCGGCGATGACCTTGCCTTCGCCGTCACGCAGCGGCGCGGCGACTGACCTGATGCCGAGCGCGAGCTGCTCGTCGGTCAGCGACCAGCCGCGGGCCCGCACTTCGCGCAGTGCCGCTTCCCGCTCGGCGCGGTCCGGCTGCCACCTGCCCGTAATCCCGGAGCGGCCGGGCTCGGCGAGCACCCGCTCGGCCTGTCCGGGCGGCAGGCCCGCCAGCAGCACCTTTCCGAGCGAGGTCGGCATGGCCGGGAACCTGGTGCCGATCGTCACCGCGAGTGTGATGATCTTCGGCACGGCGACCCGGGCCACGTAGACGATGTCAGAGCCGTCGAGCTGGGCGATCGAGCTCGACTCGCGAGTGCGGGCCACGAGCGCCTCCATGTGCGGCCTCGCCACCTGCCAGAGATCATGCGACAGCACATACGACATCCCGAGGTCGAGCACCCTCGGGGTCAGCTCGAAGCCGCCGCCGGCCGCGGCCCGGACGTAGCCGAGCTCTTCGAGCGTGAGCAGGATGCGCCGCACCGTCGGCCTCGCCAGCCCGGTCGCGGTGGCGATTGCGGCCAGGGGCTGAGCCGGCCTGCCCTGCTCGAAGGCCCGGATCACGTCGAGGCCGCGAGCGAGCGCCTCGATGAAGTCCGGGCTGGTGTCAGGTCGTGCCATCGGCTGCTCCGTGCGGCTCGGTCTGAGGCTCAGTTGGGGCTCTTGACAACAGCCTGCGAACCGACAACGCTTCCGGTCAAGTCCCTTGTAGCCGTCATGCGGACAGATGTCCGCTTGATGCCCTGTCCAGAACGGAGGCTCTCGTGACTGTCCCTGCTTCTGAGCTGGCGGGCCGGCCGCTTGTGTTCCGCAACGCCACGGTGCTCACCATGGATGACGCGCATCACGTCGAGCACGACGCTGATGTCCTGGTCGAGGGCGAGCGCATCAGCGCGGTCGGCGCGAACCTGCCCGTGCCGGAAGGCACGGCAGAGATCGACGCGTCGGGCGGCATCGTCATGCCCGGCATGATCGACACGCACCGGCACATGTGGCAGACCGCGCTGCGGGGCTATGGCGCCGACTGGACGCTGACTCAGTACTTCGTGTGGAACTACCTGCAGTGGGGCAAGTCGTTCCGCCCTCAGGACATTTACGCGGGCAACCTGCTGAGCGGGCTCGAGGCCATTGACGCCGGCGTGACCACGTCGGTCGACTGGTCGCACAATTTGCACACGATCGACCACGCCGAGGCGGCCGTCGACGCGCTCACCGAAGTGCCTGGCCGTTTCGTGCTCGCCTTCGGCAACATCCAGGCGGCGCCGTGGGAGTGGGCGCAGGCGCCTGAGTTCCGTGAGTTCGTCGAGCGGAGGTTCAGCGGCGGCGGCACCGACATGCTGGGCTTCCAGCTGGCGTTCGACGTGCCGCCGGCCTCGCCTGACTTCCCCGAGAAGGCCGCGTTCGAGGTGGCGAGAGAGCTGGGCGTGCCGGTCACGACCCACGCCGGGGTGTGGAAGGTGACCACTGACGAGGGCATCCGGCTGATGTACGAGCACGGGTTCATGAACGAGCGCAGCATCTACGTGCACGCCGCGACCCTGTCCACCGACTCCTACCACCGGATCGCCGCGACCGGCGGGTCGGCGTCGCTGTCCACCGAGAGCGAGCAGAGCGCCGGGCAGGGCTACCCGCCCACCTGGAGGCTGCGCGAGCACGACATCCCGGTGTCGCTGTCAATGGACACCAGCGTGTGGTGGAGCGCCGACCTGTTCTCCGCGATGCGGTCGACGCTGAGCGCGGACCGGGCGCGCGAGCACCTGGAAGCGCACGGGCGCGACGAGACGGTGACCCACCACAAGCTGCGCGCCGAGCAGGTCGTGGAGTGGGCTACCCGGGGTGGCGCCCGGGCCCTCGGGCTCGACTCGGTGACCGGAAGCCTGGAACCAGGCAAGAAGGCCGACGTCGTGCTGATCAAGAACGACGGCTCGCCGGTGATGTTCCCGCTGCTTAATCCGTACGGGCACGTGGTGTTCCAGGCCCAGCGGGGCGATGTGCACACGGTCGTGGTCAACGGCCGGGTCGTCAAGTACGAGCACCGGTTGCTCGGCGACGGTCTCGGGAAGGCCCGGCGGGCGATCGAGGAAACCATTTCCTACCTGCGCGGCGAGCTTGGCCCCGAGGCGTGGAACGACGGCATGCACCCGGAGATCCCCGAAACCCGCGTGCTGGATAATCCGTACACGTACACCTACAAGGAATAACCCGTACACGCACACCAGCAAGGACGTGACTCTTGCGCGCTGCTGTCCTCCGCGCCCACGGCGCGCCGCCGGAGTTCGGCTCGCACCCGACGCCGTCGTTGCCGTTGTCCGGGTCGGGCTCGGGGTCCGGGTCGGTTTCGGGGTCCGGGTCGGTTTCGGCTGATCGGGCGCAGGAGCCGGCCGGCCGGGTGCTGGTGCGCGTGACCGCCGCGCCGATCAACCCGCTCGACCTGCTGTGCGCCTCGGGCACCTCGTACTTCGGCGCCCCCGCGCTGCCGTACGTGCCGGGCGCCCAGGGCGTCGGCGTGGTCGAGGAATCCGCTGGCGGGCTGCCCGCGGGTCGGCGGGTCTGGTTCAGCTGCCCGGCCGGGATGGCGCCAGGCGACGGCGCGATGGCCGAGTACTGCGTGGTGGACTCGGCGTCGGTGCTGCCGCTGCCAGTCGGGGTAGACGATGATCTTGTCGCTGCCCTTGGCCTGTCGGCGATCGCCGCATGGATGGCGCTTTCCTGGCGGGGCGAGCTTTCAGCTGGTCAGCGGGTGCTCGTGCTCGGCGCGAGCGGCACGGTCGGCCAGGTCGGCGTCCAGGCGGCCCGGCTGCTCGGTGCCAGCCGCGTCATCGCGGCCTGCCGCGATCCGCATGGCCGGTCGCGCGCGCTCGAGCTGGGCGCCGATGCGGTCGCCGATCTCACGGGCTCGGATGTGGCTTCCGTGGGTGCGCGGCTGGCCGAAGCCGCGGACGGGCCGGTCGATCTCGTGCTCGATCCGGTGTGGGGCGTGCCCGCCGAGGCCGCGCTGGGGTTGCTAAGGCCCGGCGGCCGGCTGGTCAACCTCGGCTCCTCGGCCGGCCCGATGGCTCAGCTCGGCTCGGCGCCGCTGCGCGGCGGCGTGCTGAGCGTGCTCGGCTACACCAACAACGCCCTCTCGCCCGCGCAACGAGCCGACGCGCTTGGCGAGATCCTGGAGCACGCCGCTGCCGGCCGCCTGACCACCGACCGCGAGACCGTCCCCCTCGCGCAGGCTGCCGAGGCCTGGTCCCGCTGCGGCACCGCCCCGCACAAAAGATCAGTCCTGGTCCCCTAGCGGCGCAATCACGCGCGCGGCCCCGCGGGTTTCATGATCGCGCATGATCGCGAGTGCTTTTCCGTGGGTTTCGTGGGGAGTTTTCGTCCGTGTGACGTTCTCAGTGAATAGCGCTGAGAACTCGCCGTAAAGCGAAAGTCCCCGCGCAAGAACTGAGAACTCCCGCGATCACACAGTGCGTTTAGCCTAAGTTGATCTTGGTCAGCGGGATGCCCTTCCAGGGTGTTGCGGCTGGTGGCCCGGCTGATCGCGGGCTGGCATCCGGTGGCGGCCGTCGCCGGGCCGGCTCATGCCGGTCCCGGCAGCAACACCACGCCCCAGTTGCCGTCTGGCTGCCGATCCCAAGAGCAACACCGCGCCCCAGTTGCCGTCTGGCTGCCGATCGCAAGGGCAACGTCGCGCCCCAGTTGCCGTCTGGCTGCCGATCGCAAGGGCAACGTCGCCGCTCTCTTGCTGCCCTGGCGGCGACGTTGCGCCTTCGTTGCCGTTGCGGGACCACGGTTCACGGCGGCAGCGGCGCGCTGTTGCTGAAAACCTGTGCAGCCGTGCCCGACAAAGATCAACTTTCCCTGGAGACGGCATTGCGCGATCATGAAACTCCGGCCGGGAACTCCCCGCGATCATGAAACTCCGGCCGGGAACTCCCGCGATCATGGCAGGCGGAGCGCTGACTCCCCCCAATCTCAGCGGGAACGGACGACTTGACCGGTCCGGGCGGAGGCAGCGCACCAGCCGGCACGCTGGTGATCATCCGCGATCATGGTCACGGCGTGATCACGAATGATCATATCGGCTATGACCTGCGTAAAGCTCCGTGATCACGGTCACGATCATGATCGCGGAAGATCACGCCGGTGCTTGCCACGCCCCGGTCACCGAGGCGTTCGCGAAGCCAGTGCAGGTGCCTGGCCGAGTCGGCGCCCGGTGACGTCGTGGCGACTGGACCAGCATATTCGCAGCGCGCCTTCCCGCGGCTAAGCTCAGCACATGGGGATATTCCGGACTGTCGTTGCCGTCGCTATCGCAGCGGGGATGCTCATCGGGTGGCGGATGATCGGCCTGGACATCCGGCCATCTCAGCCGTCCTCGGCCCCGCTCACCTATTACGTGAGCCCGGGCGGGAACGATCGCGCCGCAGGGACTTCCCCTGCCCATGCGTGGCGTACGCTTGCCAGGGCTTCGGCGGCCAGGCTCCGGCCGGGAAACAGGTTGCTGCTGCGCGGCGATCATGTGTACCAGGGCTTTCTGCAGATCGGGAAAACGGATAGCGGCACCAATGCCAGGCGCGTGATGATCAGCTCCTATGGCGGCCACCGCGCGACGATCGCGTCACGTTCCTCGGGACTGCTCGTGCTCGACGCGGCCAACGTGACGATAAGTAACCTGGTCATCGTCGGCCGGGATGCCCTGCGGCCGGGCACGGCTGGCATCAACGTCTATAGCAACCTCCTGCGCAGGAGGCTCCCGCATGTGGTGATCGAGCACGTTGACGTCAGCGGCTTCGGCTACGGCATCGCGATCGGCGGCTCCCACGATGGAGCCGGGTTCAGCGATTCCTGGGTGAAGCATTCCGCCGTGCACGGCAATCTTGACGCGGGCCTGGCGACGTACGGGCCGGCCTTCAACCCAGTGGCCCCGCGCTACGCCAACGCCCGCATCCACATCGTGCGGGTGCGGGCTTACCGCAACCTCGGTGACCCGGCCGACGTGAAGTCGAACTCGGGCAGCGGCATCGTGCTGGCCAGCGTCAACCGGGCCACGATCACCGGGTCCTCGGCATTTCGCAATGGCGGCCTGGGCGGTGCGCCTGGCGAAGGCCCCGAGGGAATCTGGGTTTACGACGCCACTCATGTGCTTATGGAGCACAACATGGCCTACGACAACACGACGAAGAGCAAGCAGGATGGCGGCGGGTTCGGGTTCGATCAGGGCACCACGAACTCGGTCATGCAGTACAACTTGTCCTACGGCAATCACGGGCCTGGCTACCTGCTGTACGGCTCGCCGAAGATCCCGGAGCGCGGCAACGTCGCGCGGTTCAACATCAGCAGCGGCGATGGCCGCGGCACTTACGTCCTGGGCGGCATCGCGGTAGGCGGTTTGACGATCAACCTGTCGATCTACCAGAACACAGTGGTCATGGCAAAGACCGGGTCGCAGCCGACGGTCAAGCTCTACGGGACACCGCGCCGGGTCCGCTTGCTCAATAACATCTTCGTCGGCTCATCTGGCGGTCCCCTGGTCTACGCCGTCTTCCCGCTGACCACCTCCGACGCGCTGCTAGCCGGAAACGACTATGTGGCGCCCGCCGGTCACCTGACGCTGAAATGGGCCAGGATCCAGTACGACTCACTCGGCGCCTGGCGGGCGGCGACCCGCGAAGAACTGGTGAACGAAGAGCGGACCGGCCTGACCGCCGCCCCGCTCTTCGTTCAGCCAGCGACAGGCAAGGCTGGCGGAGCTGGCTTCGCGCTCAAGCCCGCCTCCCGGCTGCGCGGTGCCGGCCTCGATCTCCTGGGCCTGTTCCGGCTGCACCCCGGCAAGGTCAACTATGGCGGCAAGCCATACCTGGCTCACTCGCCAAACATTGGCGCCCAGTAATCAGGACCGCCTCAGCCTGGCTCGCAGGAACTCAGCTCATCGGGATGGCCGCGGAACCACTCGACTGTGCGGCGGATACCGCCTTCGACGGCGATCTCTGGTTTCCAGCTCAGCACTTCCATCGCTCGGGTGATGACCGGGCGGCGCCGCGTCGGATCGTCGGCTGGCAGCGGCTGATACTCGAGCCCGGAGTCCGATCCGGTGACTCTCAGCACGAGCTCAGCGAACTCCGCAACGGTGAACTCCTCGGGATTTCCCAGGTTGACCGGCCCGGGATCGGCTGAGTCGATCATCGCCACGATGCCGCGCACGAGATCGTCGACGTAGCAAAAGCTCCGGGTCTGGTTGCCGTCACCGTAGACAGTGAGCGGGCGCCCGGTCAGGGCCTGAGTGATGAAGTTCGTCACGATCCGGCCGTCGCCAGAGCTCATCCTTGGCCCGTAGGTGTTGAAAATGCGCACGATCCCTGTATCAAGCGCCCGCTCTCTCCGGTATGCCGAGGTCAGAGCCTCAGCGAAGCGCTTGGCCTCGTCGTAGACGCTCCGCGGGCCGATGGGATTCACGTTGCCCCAGTAGTCTTCTGACTGCGGATGCACCTCAGGATCGCCGTAGACCTCGCTGGTCGACGCGAGGACAAAGCGCGCCCCGTCACGAGCCGCGATCCGCAGCGCGTTCTCGGTTCCCTTGCTGCCCGCCGCGAGTGTCTCCAGCGGCCGCCGGAGGTACTGCGGTGGCGATGCGGGGCTGGCAAGGTGCGCGACCGCGTCGAAGGGTCCCTGCAATCGCAGGCCCGAGGTCACGTCCGCCTCGACATACTCGAAGCCAGACGTGCCGATCAGCTGGCCGATGTTCACGATCCGGCCGGTCGACAAGTTGTCGACGCACATGACCGCGTCTCCCCTGGCATGCAGCGCATCGCACAAGTGGGAACCAAGGAACCCGGCGCCACCAGTCACTAGAACACGCATTTTCTCCCCCTCAGGTTACTGACCCTCCGGCATTGTCAGCCGGCAGAACTCCTCTGCTCGAACCGCCAGGCGTCACGCAGCAGGTCAGTCACGCCCCTGCTGGTCCGCCACCCCCATGCGGACGCAGCGAGCCCACAGTCGGCAACGAGTCTGGCCACGTCTCCTGGCCTGCGATCGGTGATCGTGTACGGGAGGCGGATCCCGCACGCCTCCTCGAAGGCACTGACCAGTTCGAGCACCGACAGGCCGCCCCCGGTGCCGAGATTCAGCACGTGCGGTCCGTCCTGGTTGTCCAGATGACGCAGCGCCAGCACGTGCGCCTCGGCGACGTCCATCACATGGATGTAGTCGCGGATCGCAGTGCCGTCGGGGGTGTCATAGTCACTGCCGAATACGTGCAGCTTGTCGAGCTTGCCAGCGGCTACTTTCATGATGTGGGGCACGATATTGCCAGGCACACCATGCGGGCGCTCACCGAGGATGCCGCTCGGGTGCGCTCCGGCAGGGTTGAAGTAGCGTAGCGAGATAGCGGCAAGATCTGGGTCGGCATCCCGCGCCGCCCCGATGATCTGCTCACACGCGAGTTTCGACCTGGCGTACGGATTCGCCGGCTCCGGCCGGTCACTTTCGGCGATCGGGCGGCTGTAGCCATCGCCGTAAATCGAGCACGATGAAGAGAACACCAGCTTGTGCACCCCATGGCTGGACATGGCCCGCAGCAGGTTGATCGTGCCGCCGATGTTCACATCGAAATACTCAAGCGGGATCTGCGTGGACTCCCCGACCGCTTTCTTGGCAGCGAAGTGGATGACCGCGGTCACGTCGTTGCGGTCGAAGACCCGGCCAAGAGCGCGGGCATCGCGAATGTCGACCTGGTGAACGGCGATCTCGCTTCCGGTCAGCTGGCGCAGGACTTCGATGACGCCCGGCCTGCTATTCGAGAAGTCGTCAACGATCGCTATCTCATAGCCGTGATCGGCAAGCTCCACGCACGCGTGACTGCCGATGAACCCCGCACCTCCTGTGACGAGAACCGTCATGTGGCAAGCTCCTTTCCGCTAAGCCGCCGGCCTTGGCGGAAATGCTCACGAGCCGAACATCTTGATCGCATAGGCCGGATACAGAATCAGCGCCGGCATGGCAAGGCCCAGGGCGCAGGTAGCGAACAGCAAAGGAACGCGGACCGTAGAACGGAGCGCGGCACGGACCGAAGTCCCGGCCTTCGCGGCGATCTCCACCACATGGCGCACCGAGAGCATAACGGACACAACGGCGTAGACCGTGCCGGCGAGCGCGCTCAGGAAGACATAGCCCGCTTCGGCGCTGAAGTGCTCGCCGTAGAGCGCCGCCGACGACGACACGATGCTGATCGCCACGAACGGCAGCACGAGCTTGGCGGGCAGCGGCTCGAGGCCGCCGACCGACTTCGGGGTCACCTTAAAGGCGATCGGCCGGGGCCTGACGATCTGCAGCATGCCCGCGCAGATGCCGAGCCCTACGAACGGCCACCGGCTCAGGCTGTAGAGCCAGTTCTCCCAGCTGACGATCGGCGCACGCGGCGGGCGCAGCAGCCCGCGCCGACGCAGCAGCGCCGCCAGCAAGATAAGCCAGATCGAGATGGAGCCCCAGTGCGCCAGGAAGGCCAGATAGTTGACGTTGATCCAGGCCAGGCCGAGGACCACCGCGACCGGCGCGAGCATGACTCCCGCAAGCGTAGAGCCGACGAGCAAGGAGTAGTAAGACAGGGCGTAAACGAATCGGAGCCGCAGCAGCCAGGGCAGCCGGCGCATGTTCCGCGGCACCAGTCCGAACAGGACCGTCGTCAGGCTCCGCGCCCACTGGAACTCCTGCACCGTCATCGCGGCGAAGGTGTTCGGGCCATCTCCGTGCGCCTCCGCGTCAATGGCGAAGGCGCCCTGCCAGCCGGCCGCGTTGAGCAGGAAGGTGGTCGAGAAATCTTCGGCCAGCTCAGGTCCGATGCCGCCGATCTGGCGCAGTGCCTCGGTTCGTACCGCATAATGCGACCCGATGCACAAGGGCGCGAAGCCGTCGCTATGCCCGAGCTGGAATGGCCCGTGGAAGGTCGCTTCCTTGTGCAGACGACCCCTGGCGGCCCAGGAGCCGACCGCGTTGGCATCGCACACGCTCGGCGCGGCGACATAACCGATGGCAGGGTCGGAGAACGGCCTGACCATCTCGGCCAGGTACCCGCGAGCCGGGACATGATCACAGTCGAGCTGGGCGATCACGTCGTAATGCCGGTAGCCCCAGCGGTCGTAAAAATAGGCGAGATTGCCTTCCTTGCACCTGGTCCGGCGAGGCCAGTTCTCCCTGTGGTAGCCAGGCTCGCCTGACCTGGTGGAAACTCCTACGCCTCGGGCGACACACCAGTCGACGATCTCGCCGGTCGGCCGCTCTGAGCAGAGCCAGATGTCATAGGGCAACGGATAGTCCTGGGCGAGCATCGCCTCGAGAGTTTCCCTGACCACGGCCCACGGCTCGGACGGAGCATGCGTCACGACGAAGGCGACCCGGAGGAACGGCACCGCAATGGCCGAGTTGACCTTGCGCAGCCGGTTAGCGCCGATCACGAAGAACACCGGGAAGCCCGACAGATAACCGAGCACGAGCGAGTTGACCACCAAGCCAGCGATGCCCGCCCGGTGAACCGGCTCGAGCCACCATGACCAGAAGATGACCAGGCAACCCAGCCATGCGCCCGACATGACCGTGATCAGCGCCCGATCTGACCGGCTCAGCGCGTTGACGAAGGTGCTGCGGCGAAGCTGCCGCCGGGACTCGCGCCGCCTCACCAGCACAGGACCCAGGCCGCTGAAGCGCTCAACCGAACCGCCCGACAGGGCTTCGAGCTCAAGGCCGAGGGACTTAAGGCTGTCCTCGGCGCTGAGATCGCTACCAGGCCGCCGATGCCGGCCAGGCAGCACCGCGATGTCGCCACGTACGTCGATGAACTCAGACTGCGCCAGTGCAGCAGGGCTCGGACTCTGCTCGATCAACCCCCCGCGCCCCTACATCTAAGGTTTTATTCCGCCAACTGGATGACACGTGATGTTACTCCAGCAAGCCCGCATAAAGGGACCAGCACCGGCAGTCCGGTAAACCTGCCGCAGGCGGGCACTCGCCGCCACCGCGCCCTTACTGATCGTCTCGGTCGATGTGCGCCGCTGAATCGGGCTGGCCAGCCAGGTCCCGTCGGACCACGCTTCCTGAAGTGCCCCGCAGGCCAGGTCGCTCAGGCCGTGGCCAGCGATCTTGCGGAACACGATCCGCAGATTTCTTTCTGAGGCGGTCGCGGAAGTCCCGCGTCCGCGTAGTGGTCTCCGCGCGGGGCTCAGCGCCTCCTGCTCAGGTTCGGCGCCGAAGACGCCGGGCCACCTCGCAGCGGCCAGATGCAGCGCTCGCCCTGTCAGCCGCACGTGACTTGCGCGAATTCATCCGGCGTGACCTGCCCGATCAGGTAATCGAGCTGGCGCGCGACCGCCATCAGCTCATCGGCCTTGGATTCCTTCGGGAGGCTCCCCGATGTCACATCTGGTCCCTTCTCCCCCCGGATGGGTACGATCATAAACTGCCCTCAGGGACCGAAGGGATGAACCGGAGACCGGAGCCGCCATACGCCAAGGCGAACGCGCGCAAATTTTCAAGCTAATGAATTTGGCTAGTGCGGGCGGACAACAGCTCATCATCGGCCAGATCGCCCGGGCCTTCCGGGTTTGGCTGGCCTGGCTGGCGGCCCAGGCGTTGCCGGGCTGAGCCAGGTTTGCTTTACTTCACGAATGTCGCAAGTCGAGCCGCCTCCTGTCGCTCTTGGCTGCGGCAACTTCGGCGGAATCGGGTCTGCACCCGAGTTCTTCGGCCAGGGGCTCACGCGGGATCAGGCGCTGGAACTCATGGATGCCGCCTGGGACCTTGGCATCAGGCATTTCGACACTGCCGACGCCTATGGCGGCGGGCGCAGCGAGCAGGCGATCGGCCACTGGATCCGGACCCGCGGCGTGCGACCGCGGCTGACGACCAAGACGTTCAACCCGATGCGTGCCGGAGGCGATCACGGCCTGCGGCCAGAGCGGATCGCGCGCCAGCTGCAAGCTAGCCTCGAACGGCTGGGCGTGGAGCAGGTCGACCTGTACCTGGCCCACGATTACGACGCTGGCGTGCCGATCTCGCAGACCCTGGGTGCTTTCGAGGCCGCGGCCGCCGAAGGGACGATCCGCGCTTACGGTGTCAGCAACTTCGGCGTCGGTCAGCTCGCGGCCGCGCTGGCGGCGGGCAGGCCGGAGGCCATCCAGAACAGCTACTCGCTGCTCGACCGGGCTGACCGCGACGAGTTGCTGCCGTTCTGCGAGCAGCACAAAGTCGCCTATCTCGCCTTCAGCCCGCTGGCTGGCGGGTGGCTGACCGGCAAGTACCGCCGCGGCGAGGCGTTCCCCGCCGGATCGCGGATGACGCAGCGTCCTGAGCCGTACCGGGAGTTCCTGTCCGATCGGACGTTCGACCGCCTGCACCGCCTCGAAGAGCTAGCGGCGCGCCGTAGCCTGTCAATGGCTGGCCTCGCGCTCGGCTGGCTGCTCGCTGACCAGCGGGTGACCCAGATCGTGATCGGCCCCGGCCGCCCGGCGCACCTGGCGCCGCTGCGCGAGGCGCTGGAATCTCCGCTCACCGAAGACGACCTGGCAGAGATCGAAGGAATGTTCGCGTGATTGACCTCGCTGCGATCGAGGCGGCCAGGGACCGGATCGCCGGCGCCGCCATCAGAACGCCGCTCGTGCGCCTGCCGGTCGATGACGCACCAGCCGAGATTTACCTGAAGCTTGAGAACCTCCAGCCGATCAACTCGTTCAAGATCAGGGGCGCGATGAACGCAGTCATGCTCGCGCCCGAGAACGAACGGGCGAAGGGCCTGATCACCGCTAGCGCGGGCAACATGGCGCAGGGCGTGGCCTGGGCCGCGCGGGCACTCGGCCTGCGCGCATCGATCGTCGTTCCGGACAGCGCGCCGCAGGCGAAGCTCGCGGCGATCGAGCGGCTCGGCGGAACGGTGCTGAAAGTGCCCTACGACGAGTGGTGGAACGCGCTCGTCACGAGCAAGGTCGATGGCCTTGAGGGCATGTTCGTCCATCCGGCGGCCGATACCGACGTGATGGCTGGTAACGGCACGATCGGGCTTGAGATCCTCGAAGACCTGCCCGACCCTGACGCCGTGATCATCCCCTACGGCGGCGGCGGCCTGACCGGAGGCATCGCCAACGCGATCAAGGCGCTGCGGCCGCGGACGTTGATCGTGACGGCCGAGCCGGCTACGGCTGCCGGCATGGCGGCCGCGAAAGCTGCCGGTCACCCGGTCGATGCCGGTTACAGTCCCTCGTTCGTGGACGGGGCTGGCGGCCGTCAGGTTCTCGACAGCGTGTGGCCGATCGTCGCTCCGCTAGTCGACAGCGCCCTGGCAATTCCGGTCGATGAAGTCGCCGCAGCCGTCCGGCTGCTCGCCGGGCGCGCGCGAGTGATCGCCGAGGGAGCGGGCGCGCTCGCGCCCGCTGCCGCCGTGTCCGGACGGGCGGGCGGCGGAAAGATCGTGTGCGTTGTCTCGGGCGGCAACATTGACCTCGGCAAGCTGACCGAGATCCTGCGAGACCCGGCCGGCTCCCGGTGTCCGGAGCCTTGGCAGGTAGCCCGGTAGACGAAGAGGTTTAAAAAGCCTTAAAATGGTGCTATTGGCGAGCTTGCGAGGAGCGGAACATGCTGACCGGCAAGACGCGGCCGTGAAGTTCGCGCTGTGGCATCCCATGCCCTGGCCTGGTTATCCGGCCGATAGAAAGGCGTGGCCGTACGACAACCAGTTCTGCGACCCCGAAGTAGCCGCTGGCCTGCTCGATGAGTATCTAGCCGAGGTAGCCTTCGCTGACGCGCTTGGCTTCGACTGGATCATGATCGGCGAAGAGCATCAGACTCCGTACGGGCTGGTGCCGAATGCGGCGGCAATGGGCTGCGCGGTTGCCCGGGCAACGCGCCGAGCCAAGGTTGCGGTCGTGGGCTGCCCCACAGGTTTCCTCAACCCGGTAAGAGTCGCCGAAGAATACGCGCTCGTTGACGTCCTGAGCAGAGGCCGGCTTATCGCCGGGTTTATCCAGGGCACGTCGCAGACCGCACTCACGTACAACGTCGGCATGGACGACATCTGGTCCAGGTACGTCGAGGCGACGGAGTTGGTACTGCGCTCCTTCCAGGCCGACCGCCCGTTTACTCATGCTGGCGACTGCTACCAGTTCGGACCTATCTCAATATGGCCGCGGCCCTTTCAGAGCCGGCCGTTAATGGTCATGCCCGCGACCTCGGTCAGGGCAGCCCAATTTGCCGCTAAACACCGGGCGATCGCAGCGATCGCGCGCCTGAAGGCAGTGGACGCGCTGACCAAGTGGTCGGCGTGCACGAAGGCATATGCGTCAGCGGCGATGGAGGCCCGATGGCAGCCATCGGCCGATAATTACCTTGTCGCCACGCACGCCTGCGTCGCGCCAACCACGGATGAGGCCGAGCAGCTGCTCGCATTCGGCGAGACCTACGTGTACGGCGCGCTGTCAGGCGCGGTGTCGGCCGGCACCGCGACGAGAGCCGCGCCCGCCGCGCGCGAGCCGAGCACAGCCGACCGGCTTGAGGCAGGGACTGTCATCGCCGCGTCGCCCGACGACCTGGCTCGCCAGGTATCGAGCCTCCGCGATGCGGCTGGCATTGGTGTTCTTGCCCTGAATTTCAAGGTCGGCCGGATTCCTCATCACGCGGTGATGCGCAGCATCAAGATGTTTGCCGACTCGATGTTTCCGAAGGCCGCCGACCCCGTCGCGTGCGGCGTTATGTCCAGCGGAGATAACTGATCGATGCCTGACTTAATTTCGCCGGCCGATGACGGCCAGACCAGCGCACTGACCGCGCGCGTCCAGGCCATGCGACCGTGGATTGACGCACTGTGCCGCCAGGACGGCGTCATCGCGGTCGGATCACTCGGCGGTCTGCACATTTCGCGATGGCGGCCGGTAGACAGGCTATCCGATGTCGATATCACGGTCTTGCTCGATCTGGACCTCAAGCCCGCCATGCTGGCGCTCCCGTGGGATGAGTTCATCTGCCAGGTGCAGCCAGTGCTGCCGCGATGGCTGCCGAACTTCAAGTTCTGCTCGCCGGTCGATCAGCTAGAAGTCAACGTGCACCAGCAGATACTCGGGTACGAACGGCAAAGCCACCGGGTATGGGACGACCTGAAGTGCGGCATCTACGTCGATGGCCTGTCTGTTCTGTTCGATCCCGACGGAGCGCTCGCCGACCTGGTCAGGCAGAAAACGTCGCACTTCCCTGCGCGATGCCGGTCATGGCTGCTGCGGGTCGGCACCTACGGGCGCAACCTGGTCGATGACGCGGTGCCTAAGTGCGTTCGCCGGGGCGAGATGGCGGCTGCCTGGGATCTGCTGCACGATGTCGCCGGCGATGTGATGGTGGCCTCATTTTTCGCTCTCGGCCGCTGGCCGCCGCACCCGAAATGGCGTTTCGCGCAATTGCGGTCGCTTGGTCTTACCAGGCCAATTGTCGCGGAGCTCGTCGAGCTGCTCACCTCAGTTCGCATGTGCGGCACCTCACTCGACCAGGCTAAGGCAGCGCTGGGTCGGTGTATAGACATCATTCTCGACCTTGGCCATTCCTATCTCCCGCCGGGGCGTACCGACCTGTACGGCTACGCTCTGACGCACTATTTTGAAGACCGCCAGCTCCGAGAAAGCACGGCGGCAGACGCCGCGATAGGCCCCCATCGGCCCTACGCACAGCGAATGAAAGACCCTCAGTGGAATAGGGTGAATTTCGAGTTGCCTTCGGTCAATTCGTGAACGCTCAGAATGGCGCCGGACGCCGGCTGCGCGTCGGGCTTGTCGGCGCCGGTAACCAGATGCTCGACTGCCTGTCGCCGGCAATCCGCTCTATCGACGACGCCTACGTCTCCGGCGTGTGCGATCTGCACCTGGAAAAGGCGAGTTTCCTGGCCGCGCAGCATGCCGGCGCCGAAGCGTTCTCGAGCATCGAGAAGATGGTCCACGTCGCGACGCCCGACCTGCTCGTGGCCGCGTGCGCGCCGCAGGCGCACGAAGAAGTGATAGCCGAGGCGCTGAGCAGCGGCTTACCCGTGTTCGTGGAAAAGCCGCCCACCGCAACGCTTGAAGCACTACGGCACCTGTCTGACAGCGCCGCCCGGAAGGGCCTGGTCACGGGCGTGGGCATGAACTTCAGGTTCTCGACGGCATACCTGACGCTCAAGCAGATGCTTCTTTCCGGTGAATACGGAAGGCCTGTCCTCGTCAGCGTCACGCACGTGGCGAATAAGCCGAGGCAGCCACTGTGGGAGCGCGACCTGCTGTGGTCAGTTCTACTCGCCCAGGCGGTGCACCCGGTGGACCTGGTTGTCGACCTCATCGGTTCAGCCGAGATAACCGACAGCGTGCGGCACTACCGGGGAGACCGGCTCGCCATCGGCATTCACCTCAAGAGCGCCGGCTGCGCCTTCGGCTCGATCATCGTGGCCACCGGGGCGCAGCGGTTTCACTTCCGTATCGAGGTGGCAACCGACAGCGGCGCCGTGTTGTCCTCATCAGACCTCATGGACGTGCTCGTCCGGCCCGCCGATGCCGGTGAGACAGGCTCCAGGGTGGCCTGGAACGCCAGTCCGCTGGATCGAGGTCACCGGCGGGCCGGGTATGCCGGCGAGCTTTCCGCCTTCTGCGAAGCCGTCAGGTCAGGCCGCCCGTTCACGCCAGCTCTTCCTGACCTCATCCCGACGTACGAAGTGCTCGGTGAGATTGGCGGCGGGAGACAGCGGTGATCACCTCCAAGCACCTGATCGTCAGCGATGCCGACACCGCGAGCGTGCTGACCAGCCTGCGGTCGGGCGAGCTGAGCGGCGGCGGCCCGCTCGTCAGGGAGTACGAGGCGGCACTGGCGGACTGGTTCGGCTGCTCGCACGCGATTGCCTGCTCTTCCGGTACCGCCGCGATCTACATAGCGCTCGCCGCGATCGGTGTATGCCAGGGCGACGAGGTTATCGTGCCGCCCACGGCACCAGCCATGACCGCGCTTCCCGTGCTCGCGCTCGGCGCGACGGTCAGGTTCGCTGACATTCGCCCGGCCGGCTTCGGGCTGGACCCGGCCGACGTGGAGCGCACGATGACAGCCCGGACGAAGGCGGTCATCGAGGTGCCCATGTGGGGTTACGCGGACAATATCGAAGAACTTCGCGAGCTATGTTCCGGATCACGGATCGAGCTGCTGGAGGATGCCTCGCAGGCGCACGGCTCGATGGCGGGCCGCCGGCTGGCCGGAACCGGGGTAGCGATCGGCGCCTTCAGCACGCACGCGCGCAAGCTGCTTGCGACCGGCGAAGGCGGCTTCCTGCTGACGGACGCCGCCGAGCACGCTCGACCTGCCCAGCGGCTGCGCGGCCTCGGCCAAAGTGATGGCGGCGGAGAAGCATTCGGTGATCAGTTCGGGCTGAACTTCAAGTTGCCAGGCATCCTGGCTGCGATGGGACTGACTCAGCTGGCCAGGCTGGGGCAGCGAGTACGTGACCGGAACGCGGTGGCCGACCGCTGGCTCGCGGCGCTTGGTGACCTGCCTGACGTGGAGATAGTGCCGCGTCCGCGGGTGCACAACTGCTACGGCCTGGCCATCACGGTGCCGGCGCGGCTCCGCGGCCGCATCGACGACGCGCTCGCGGACTGCGGAGTGCTGACCGATACGAAGGCATACAGCTACCGGCCGCTCAACGAGGCGCCGCTGTTCGCGACCAGGCAAAGGTGCAAGAACGCCCTGGCGCTGATCGACGGGCTCATCGTGCTGCCCTGTCACGAGGGCGTCACCGGCTCAGTCATCGACAAGTCAGTCAGCGCCATGGCCGGGTGCGGCTAATTCGCGCCGCTATCGAGGTCGCATCGGCGGCTCAGCTCGAAGGAAGAGAGCCCGAAGCCCGGCGTCCGGTAAAGCGATGGCGGGTTGACCAGGATAATGGACAAGCTATCCTCCCATCGCGCTGACCTGAACCTCCGTCAGCTGGGTGCGTCAGCCGGGTGCGTCAGCCGGGTGCGTCAGCCGGGTGCGTTCCAGATGTCCGATCAGCTTGCGGAACCGCAACACGGTGAGTTCTGGCTCGCGCCCGGTTTCCGTTATGCGGAAGACGACGTGGCGCTGTGCTAGATACGCGATGACGGCATCGACCAGGACCCGCGCGTAGGTCGCGCCGAGACAGTAGTGCCTGCCCTGCCCGAAGGAGAAACTGATGGCTCTGCCCCTCGGCCTGACGGCGAGCGGGTCCTGGTACCGGGTCGGGTCGAGGTTCGCGGTACAGAGCCCGAGCATCACGCGTTCGGTCGCCGCGAGCTGATAGCCGCCAACGGTCACCGGACAGCGGGCGTACCGTGGCGTGAACCGCAGCGGGGAAGCTAGCCTTATCACCTCTTCACGCAGCGTGGCCGGATCGGTGCCGCACAGTGCCTCCGGCGTCGCCCGCTGAGCGAGCACGGCGAGTGTGGACACAATGGGGTCCATCGCGCCGGTCACCATCTGGGTCAGCGCGGCCGTCGCGACACCGGGCCCGGCCTCTTGCCACAGCCGGCCTAGTCCAGTAAGCAGCGGCGAGGCAGCGTCGCGCCGCCGGTCCGTTAGCCAGCGCTCGAGCCGATCGGCCGCCGCCTTCGCCGGTGCCGCCCGATCGCCGTCGATCAGCGGAGTAGAAAGCTCGTGAATGATGGCTGCGGCCTGATCGATGAGATACTGGGCATCGTCAGGCTCTACGCCGACGATGACGGCGATGCCGAGCGCCGCCATGGGCCAGGCGAACTTCGTGATCCAGTCGAACCGCTGCCCCTGCAGGCCATCGAGCAGTTCGGCAATCCGCTCACTCAGCCGCCGGCCCAGCTCCGGCGTGACGATCTGCCGCACGGCGATGGTCAGTTCCTTGCGCACGCGATCATGAAGCTCGCCTTCGAGGAATACCGGCCACTGGGCGAAGAAGCGCTTCAGCGGTTCCTGGATCTCCCGCTGCCCGGCTGGCATGCCGTCAAGGCGGCGGTCCCTAGGGCGCGCGCTCCAGAACCGGTCGTCGCCAAGCAGATCCATGACGTCGTTCGCGCGCAGGACGTACAAAGAGCGCGTCGCCTCATCGTAGTGATATGCGGTCGCCCGCACAGATTCGGCTAGCGACTCGCTCGGCTCGCGCACGCTGAAGTCGTCGAACAGCGCCAGGCGCGCGACGGCGGCAGGCTCGGTCTCGCCAGAGCCATCACGCACGAGAGCCCCGCTCCGGCCGGTCGTTGGCGAACGGCATGCCGATGAAGGCTGGCTGCGGTACGGCGTCACTCGAGTGGTTCACTTCGGCGGTGCTCATGATCGGGAAGTGCGCCCGGTCGAAGACCTCGTACATCTCAACCTGGACGTCAGGAGCGGCTACCACGGCCACGCCGGTTTGATCGGGCACGCTCTTCGACAGCATGAACCGGTGCCTTGACCCTGGCCGCAGCGAGACGGCGCGCAGAATCTCGCCGGCCGAGACGCCGCCGCGCGACACGGCCACCACGGTCAGGTCCCGCTTGCCGCCGTTAGCGACCTCTACGTGCAGGGCCTTGATGTCGCCATGCCAGTCGAACGGGCGCGCCGTTCCCGCCGCGAGCACTTCGCGTGCCTCGTCGCTGACCGTCGTGCTTCGTCCAAGCAGCGGCATCTTCAGGGGCACCTGGTGGCCGCACCCAGTGCAGCGGGCCGAGTCGTCGAGTCCGCTGAGCACCGCCCGCAAGCCGTAGCGCTCGACTGCCGTCTGGCCGCATGCGGGGCAGTAAGTATTGACCGCCGGATTGTCGTACACGTTGCCGAGGTAGACATACTTCATGCCCATCTCCAGCGCCGCCGCGCGGGCACGCTCAAGGCGATCGATCGGTGTTCGCGTGACATGCGTGTACTTGTAGTCCGGGTGGAAACGGACATAGTGCAGCGGCACCTGGTCGTCAAGCTCATCCAGTATGAACCTGGACACCTTCTCCGGCTCGCCGGGCATGTCGTTGGAGTCCGTGACGAGCAGCATGGACAGCTCGAGATGCCGGCCGGAGCGGTACACCTGCCGTATGCCGTCAAGCACCGGCGGCAGCTGGCCCTTGGTCACGCGCTTGTAGAATATCGGGTCCATCGACTTTAGCGATATGCTGAAGATATCGATGACCTCAAGGAGCTGGTCAATCGCCGGCTCGCTGATGTAGAATGCCGATTTATAAAGGTTGATTAACCCCTCTTGCTTGGCGATCCGCGCGGTGTCGATGACGAATTCCTGCCACACTACCGGGTCGTTATAAGTCCATGAGATAATCTTGATATTGCGGCTGAGGCATTCCTCTACCACTTGCTCGGGAGTGTAGTAATACACGCTGCCGTCACCGACGAAACGCGCCTGCGACGTCTGCCAGTTATGGCAGTAGTCGCAGTTCATCATGCAGCCGATATTACCCATCGACAGGATACGGGCGCCGGGAGCGAAGTGATATACCGCCTCGGTCTCGATCGTCTCTTCTGTGGCAGCTACAGACTTGCCGTAGTTCAGGGTGTATAGCTGGCCGCCACGGTTCACGCGCACACGGCAGAATCCCACCTTACCATCGCGGATTTTACAGTTTCGCGGTGACAGATGACAGATTACGCCGCCGTTGTCGTCTGGCGACCACAGCCGCGCGGAATGAGCTTCATTCTGCCACTCGTGGTCGCGTACGTCGGTCGGCATTGCATCTCCTCAACTGCGATGGCTCCTGCTGAGGCCATCATCTAGGTCCTCAATGAGATCGTTGACGTCCTCGAGTCCGACAGACAACCTGACGCTGCCTGGTGACAGGCCGGCCAGTGTTCGCTCGTCATCAGACATCTGCGAATGTGTCGTGCTGGCAGGATGCAGGACGAGGCTACGCAAGTCGCCAATGTTCGCCGCATGGCTGAACAATCGCAGCGCCTCGACGAATCGGACTGCCTGCTCATATCCCCCGTTGATATCGAAGCAGAACACGGCGCCTTGGCCGCGAGGCAGGTAGCGCATGGCCAGGTCGTAATACCGATTTGATTCGAGCCCGCAGTAATTGACAGCACCGACGTCTGGGTGCTCTTCAAGCCATTGAGCGATAGCCAGCGCGTTGGACACGTGCCGGCTCATGCGCAGGCTCAGCGTCTCGATGCCCTGGGCAATGATCCAGGCGGTAAATGGCGACATCGCCGCGCCCGTGTCGCGCAGGATGTTGCAGCGCAGCCGCTGCGCGAAGGCCAGCTTGCCAAACTTGTCGGCGAATGACAGGCGGTAAGACGGATCGGTCTGTGTCATCATCGGGTAGCGCTCGGATGCGGCGTAGTCGAACGTTCCCCCGTCTATGACGAGGCCTCCGATCGCGACGCCGTGCCCGCCAAGGAATTTTGAGGCGGAGTGAATGACTATGTCAGCACCATGCTCGAATGGCCTGAAGAGGTACGGTGTCGCGGCCGTGTTGTCAACGCAGAAGAGCACCTGATGTGCCGCGGCGACATCGGCGATCACGCGGTAGTCGTATACAGAATTATTCGGGTTCCCGATTGACTCGGTGAACAATATGCGCGTATTTGGCCTGATCGCTGCTGCCCAGGCGCCGGGATCCTCGGGCTGCTCGACGAACGTGACCGCGATGCCCAGGTCACCGAGCGTGTTCTTGATGAGGTTGTAGGTCCCGCCATAGATGACCGGCGAAGAGACGATGTGGTCGCCTGACCTGACGACATTGAGCAAGGCGGCGGTCTCGGCGGCCTGTCCGCTTGCGAAGGCAACCGCGGCAGCCCCGCCTTCCAGCGCGGTCAGCCGGCCTTCGAGCGCGGTCATGGACGGATTGCCGATCCTGGTATAGATGGGCCCGGCCTCGTCGAGAGAGAACAGATCGCTGGCTCGGCCCAAGGTGCCGAAGAGAAAGGCGTTGCCGGGGTAAATCGGCAACTGACGAGCGCCGAGCGGGCCATCGGGTTCGCTGGCGGCATGAATCTGCAGCGTGTCGAATCTCATCCTGTCCTCTCTACGCTCTGGATAGCCTGGCCTCGCGCGTCCTGCTCGGCGATGATCCTGGCGGCGCGCTCTATGTCCTGCTCGCGCACGCCGGCGTGCACCACGGCCCGCATGACCGCCGGAGCGTGGCGGAACAGCAACAGCCCTCGTTCCGCGCACCAGTCGAAGAAGACATCTGACCTGGGCACGTCAAAGAGGACCATGTTGGTCGAACAGCGGACGCGATGCGGTCCAAGCTCGGCCGAGAGCAGGCAGGCGAGGTGCGCGGCTCGCTGGCAGTGCCCGGCCAGCTCCGGCAGATTCACGTCGAGCGCGCGCAGTGCGGCGGCCGCCAGCGCACCCGGAGCGGCCCAGCCGCCGCCCAGCATGCGGCGGATGTCGCGTGCCAGTGCCCGCTGCGGCCTGGCGAACACCGCGACCGCGCCTACCGGCGCACCCGGCCCCTTCACCATCGACACGCTGATGGCATCGAAGATCTCGCCGTAGGCGGCCGGTCGCTGGCCGGTCGCGGCCATCGAATGCCACAATCGCGCGCCGTCGCAATACATCGCCCGGCCGGCGGTGCGGACATGCCCCGACAGCGCACGAAGGACCCCGACGTCCTGTGGCACCCCGCCGCTGGCCAGGTGAGTGTCCTCGACGGCGACCACACCACGGCCCAGCGTACGGTTTTCCTGCTCGGCGATGAGCGGCAGTACCTGGTCGACGCGCACCGCGCCGTCTGGTGATAAGTACGTCTTGCTTTGCAGCGAAAGCAGCCTGGCCAGCATGCCGTACTCGGACGTCATGATGTGCGATCGAGCCTCGAGCACGACTTCGGCGGCCTCCGGTGACAGCACCCCGATCGCCACCGTGTTAGCCATCCTGCCGGTCGGCATGAACAGCGCCTCTGCCATGCCGAACGTCGCGGCTACGCGCTCCTCGAGCTCGTGCACATGCGCGTTGGTGTCATAGCAATCGCTGCCGTCGGACGCGGTCAGCAGCGCGTGCCGGACCTGCGGGTCAATTCCGGCCGCGACCTCGGATTGAAGATCAATAACGCCGTCCGGCGAAGCTAAGCACGGTGCGCGGAGGCGACTATCTTGCCTGCCAGTGTTCGACATGCTCACCACGGTGCCTCACTGGGTAGGGAGCGAGGGCCTCCCGACGCAACTACCGCTCATGGATCTCATACCGGATAATCCCACTAGATAGAGTGGATATCTATCCAAGATATTCATAATCACCTGATTTCCCTCAAAGGGATATGTCCTTTATACATCGGTGCTTGCCACAGGTCAACCGGCACCGCTCCGGACCCGCGCCGCGGGCGTAACGCCGCGGGCGTAACGCCGCGGGCGTAGGGCTGCCGGCGTAGCGGGCGTAGCGGACCACGATGCTGACACCAGCCCGCTTCCCGCATCCGCCCATCCGCGCAACCCCCGGTCCCGGACACCACATCAGGCGCCACCGCCTCTCCGGGAACCAGGAACCCAGCGCGCGGAGCCCCCAGGCCCGCCTGCCGCCGCCAGCCAGCGCCGCACATCAATTCCAAGATCAACTTAGGCTAAGCGGCATTGCACTCATAACGTGACTCTTGACAGGAGAGCTTGGCATCAGCCACCCTAATTGGCAAGCTGCCGTTGAGAGGAATCCGTGTTCCCGGAGAAAGTCACCCAGACCTCTGACGAGTCGCCAATACATTCTCTGCTTAAAGCAGAATGGGAAAGCTTGCTGCCGTACGGCGAAATAGATGACGACGCCAATTTCTACAACCTGGGCGGCACCTCGCTTATGGCGCTCACGTTGCTTAAGCGCCTGCAGCAACTGACAGCACCTCGCCTGCGCCTGACGGATTTACTCAGGTGCGCGAAATTTTCCGATCAGGTGCAGCTCATTACGGATCTGGCGTCAGATCACCCGCCCGTAGGAGTCGCTGCTCCTGCGCCTGTCGTCTCATCGGTGCAAGCATTTCGCCTTGAGCCCGCCCGGCGGGAGATCAGGGAGCTCGGTATCGCGCGGATGCGCCCTATAGCCTTTGTGCTCCGGCTGGATGGCATCGTCAATATCGATCACCTCGCTGATGCGGTTCGAGAGCTCGTGTGCCGGCATGAGAGCTTGCGGACGAGCTTTATCGACGATCACGGCAACATCGCCGTAGAGGTCCGCTCACTGCCTGCTGATTGGCGTCCGCGAATCGAGGATCTTCGGCATCTGCAAGGCAAGGCATCACGGGACTGGATATGGACGGCGATCAAAGACGCAACAGCGAAGGGCATTGACCTGCGCAAATCGCCGTTGGCGGTGGCCATGGTCGGGATGATATCTGACCACGAGTCCTTCGTGGCCATTATCATCGATCACGTCGCCGCCGACGGTATGTCACTAAACATATTGCGCGCCGACCTGGCCGAGCTCTACGCCGCGAGGTGCGAGGCTCGTGCCCCTCGCTTGCCAAAACTTGATCGTCCAGCTCAGGAGGTACTTATCGATATCACGCGCGAAATGAGCGCGAACAGTGACAAGCGCCTTGCGGACTGGCGGCGGCTGCTGCAGGGTTATCCGTCACCCCCGTCTTTCGAACTATTCCCGAGCCAGCCGCTTAAGGATGCTAACGGTTATCGCGGTCCGGCCGCTCTCATGAAGCGCACCCTGGACAGACGGCTTATGACACGTTTCGATCAGGCGACCAGGGAAATGGGTATCTCAGCCGTCTCGGCGTTTGTTGGCATAACGTACCTGGCCGCGCATCTTGTCAGCGGCGCGTCAGACATATGCATAATTTGCCCCAACATGTGCCGCGATTCATTCGATGCTCAATATGTAGTCAATTGCTTCGTGGACCCGATGATCGTGCGGATTACAGATATCTTCGCCGGAAGACCATGCGGCACCCCCATACGTAATGTTGTGGCGCACGCGGCCGCGCGCATAGCGGAATCGACACGAATAGTCATGCCATTTAACACTGTGCTGGAGGCGATCGACACCGAAGCAGAGCCGATCAATGCGATTAATGGTGGCCCGATGCGCCCCTGGCTCTGGTGTAACTACATCCCGTCCGGAAGCCAGAGCGCTCCCTTCTTCGACGTCACGGCCACCCTTGTGGAGCCGAAGATAGAGCTTATCGATTTCCCGAACGTGCGCCTATACTGGGACAGATTTGATTCGGGACTCAATCTGTCGGTGACTGCACCCAAAACGTATAGGCAGACAGAGGTGCGCAACCTGCGCGATGTCGCGGCAGCGCTGTTCCGGGCGTGCGCAACAGATCCCGAGAAATCCGCTGCCGAGTTGAGTGATAACTCGAAGAGATCGCGGTGCGCGTGCTAAAGAGTGATGGTGCTTGAATCTTCCCTCACTAACGGTACTCGCTGAGCCACGTTTCCGCCTCCTGTGGATAGCCAGCACAGCCTCTGCTTTCGGCTCGGCATTTACCGCTATCGCTACGTCTTTCGGAGTTCTCAACAGCGGGGGCTCGGCTTCTTCGCTCGGCCTCGTGCTGACAGGCGGCACCGTGACGCGGCTGATCTTCTTCCCGATCGGAGGCGTCTGGGCTGACCGGGTGCCGCGCAGGACCGTAATGATCGGCGCCAACCTATTCCAGATGCTAGTCCAGGCCGCCGCCGCCGCTATCTTGCTGGCTGGCATAGCGCGAGTCTGGGAGTTGCTGCTCGCCAGTTCGATGCTCGCAGCTGGCATTGCCATGTTCGCGCCAGCTTCCACCGGCCTTGTCGCCGAAGTCGTCAGCAGCCAGCGACTGCAGGAGGCCAACGCCCTCCTGGCGATTAGCAGGCAGGCAGCGTCTCTTCTTGGCCCGGCTCTTTCCGGGCTGCTTATAGCTGCGGGCAATGCGGGCTGGTCCTTCGCGTTCGATGCCCTGACGTTCGGGGTCAGCGCGCTCTGCCTGGCGGGCGTGAGATCGATGAGCCGGCCCGGTCGGTCTCGCACTAGCCTGCTGGCCGACATCACAGAAGGATGGCGGGAACTGACCAAGCGCAGTTGGTATTGGCTGAACCTGATCTCGCACGCCTTCTGGAACCTTGGTCTCGCCGTATTCTTCGTAATCGGGCCGGCGGTCTCGCGGGCCAGACTCGACGGGGCGATCGGGTGGGGTTTGGTGTCGGCAGGGCTCGCGGCCGGCGGGATCGTCGGCGGGCTGATAAGCCTGCGGCTCGTGCCCCGCCGACCGCTTGTAGCCGGGAATCTCGCCTTGATGCTCGGCGCTCTCCCGCTCCTCGCCCTTGCTCACCACCTGGAACTTTACGTGGTGATCATCTCTGCCGGCCTGGCGTTCGCCGGCCAGGTCTTTCTCAACAGCGTATGGAGCGCGACCGTGCAGCGGCTCATGCCACCGGCCGCACTAGCGCGGCTCAGCAGTTATGACTACCTGATTTCGTACGCAATCATGCCGATCGGTTTCGCGCTCGCAGGTCCAGTATCGGCCACTGCGGGTATCGGAAGGACTCTGGTGATAGGCGGGCTGATGATGCTCGTGCCGTCTGCCCTGACCGCATTCATGCCCAGCGTGCGAAAGGTGACAGATCACGACGAGTACGTCGTCACCGGGCCGGACCCGGTTACCCGGTAAGCTACTAAACCGCCATGCTGCGAACCAACCGAACAGCGGCCGGATACCGCGCCAGCCCGCAATCAGGTCTTGTCATCGAATAGCGTTCGCACGAAGGCGAGCACGGCGCTTTGCTCCTTGTCGAGGTAGAAATGGTCCGCATCGAAGAGGCGGAGCGTGAAGCTGCCTACAGTATGCCGTGCCCAATGCTCGAGTTCCAGGCGCGAGACAATCGAATCGTTCTTGCCACCGATCGCGATGATCGGTATTTTAAGAAGCTCGCGGTCGGGCTGATCACGGTAGGATTCTATGGCGGCGAAGTCGGCGCGGATCATCGGCGCCATTGCTTCCATGAGATCGCCGCTCATCAGGATGTCGTCGGCAGTTCCGCCGATCCTTCTGAGTTCCCTGATGAGTTCAGGCATGGGCAGGCTTGAGATGGCGCGTCCGGATGGCGGCGGAGCTTGCCCGGGTGCCATCTGAGAGCTCACGATCAGGCGAACGCGGCGCCGCCGGCTGTCCGAGCTAAGAGCGTGAGCCGCTTCGTAAGCCAGCAGCGCGCCGCTGCAGTGTCCGAAAAGGACGAGATCATCCGCTTCAAGTGCTGCGATCTCCGGCACGACGTCATCTACCATCTGCGCCATCGTTGTGACCGCGGCCTCGGGAAGCCTGGTCTCACGTCCTGGAAGCCGCACCGCCCACACCGCGGCGGTATCAGCTAGCGCCCGCTGCCACAAAGCGAAAACCGCCGCACCACAGCCTGCTTGCGGTACGCACACCAGTGCCCGGCTGGTGTGGTGAGGGAGCCTGCCGAAATGCACGAGAGCCGGTTCGCGGTCAGCCATCTCGCGTTGCCCTTACGCACCCGGCGATCGCGGCCAGAATCGGAACCTCCTGATCGGTCAGTCCCGTAAGCAACGTCATCTGGTAATCACGGCCAACGCGTTCTGCGGACGCGCGATCATACAATTCACTCGCATAATCAAGGAACCCGCTGTATTGCTGTCCGGTATTAACCAACGTCGTGCAGATATCGAACTTCGACATCCCGGACGGCACATATATCCTCTCGGCGCTGATGCCGGGCAGGCGGAACGGATCTCGAGGAGCATCACCGACGACGATGACGCTCTGTCCAAGCTGTGCTGGCATGCGACCGGAGCCGGCCAAGCGGACGATGACAGGATAAGGGACCGCGCGATGGGCAATTGCCTCAAGCACGCTCAGCTTCGCTCGTGCGACGACGTCGGCGAAACGGTCACCTGGCGCGACCGCTATGCGCAGCGGCATCAGATCGGTGAGGCAGCCAATCATCTGGTCAAGGCTGGCCGTGCCCCGGCGGGACACCGGCGTCGACACGATGACCTCGGGCGCACCGGTGTAGGCGCAGACGAGGACGGCGAGCGCGGCGGCGAAAACCGTGAACGGCGTGGTGCGCCACGAACGGCTCTCCTGCCTGACCATGCTGGCCAGATCGGCGTCAATTCCGAACTCGACCCGTCCCCCCTGGTAGCTGGGCTCGGCCGGCCTCGGGCGGTCATGCGGCACCGCGTTGACTACGGGGGCGTCGCGCAGTCGGTCACGCCAGTAACGCAGATCGCCGGGATCAATGCCGGCTGACCGCTGCAGCTGGGCGTACTCACCGATTTGAAGCGGCAGCGGCTTGAGGCGCGCGGGCCTGGAATCCACCCTCGCCAGGTAGTACTCGGCGAATTCCCGGTCGAAAACCGCCAGCGCCCAGTCGTCGACAACGATGTGATGAAACTGAATCACCAGGACGCTGTCGTCGGAAGCCAGCCGCAGCAGGATCGGCCGCATGGGAGACGATTCCAGGTCTATCGGCTGCCTCACGAGCCTGGTCAATTCCGCCTCGAACTGGCCAGCGGGACAGGACAACTCGCACAGGCCGACATCACCGGGCGGTGGCTGGACGACCTGCAGCAGCCGGTCTTCCTCAAGGATCATGCGGCTGCGCAGGACCTCGTGCCGGTCGACGATCCGCGCGATCGCCCACCGGACGGCGCCCACGTCGAGTTTCCCTCGCAACCTGTAAACCCAGGACTCCAGGTATCGCGACGGCCTGCTATCGAGATGGTCGTCCAGCCACATCGACTCCTGCTCGAAGGTCATGGGAAAGACCCCCGAACTGGATGCGGCGCGGCTTGCCATCATCGCGTGGCGCTACTCATCGGGCGGCTTCTCGTTGGCATTGAACAGCCGCGCGGTGAAGTCCGCCAGCACGTCATAGGTCATTAACCAAATGGGCTGCGCACGGTATCCGGTCTGCTTTTCGATGCGGGCGCATATTCGGATCGCATGCAGTGACGTCCCGCCGAAATCATAGAAGCTATCGGCCCGGCCAAGCCTATTCACGCCTAGTACGTCCGCCATCACCTCGGCGACCGCGGTTTCGATGGGACCAACCGGCGGCTCGAATTCGGTGTCAAGAAACTGCTCGCGTATTTCGGTCACGCTACGCCCTCAGCCACGTTACGGCAGTTATCCCCGAAGACCCGCGGCTGCTCCAACGCCGCAGCCGCCGGTACGAGTTCGGTTGTCCTCGCATCCCCATAGAGCATACCCCACCAAAGCACCTCATAACAGCGCTGATGAGATCTGGGTTCGCACATGAGTCGGCATGGCGGGATTCGAGCCCGCGCCTTCTGCTCGAAAGCATGATAGACGTTCATCTCAGTTCCGGCCGAAAGGCTCTGTGTCGATATCGTCGCAGGTAAAGGCCATATCGATGAGGCAGTTCAGGACCGTCTGGTGCCGCTGTGAGCGCTCGGCCGACACCTTCGAATCTGCGCAGGACGCCAACGACGACTGAAAGGCGGCCGGGGCGGAGGTCAGAGCCGGGAAACCAGGCGATCCGAGGCGCAGCATTGCTCTTCACCTATCGGTCGTCGGATCGCGCAGCCGCGAGCTGCGGAATTCAGGTCCGGCGCCGGCGGAGACGGCACGCCCGCGCCGTGCCGCGGTGCCCGTTCGCGACTGGCTTGCCACCCGTACCGCGCTGCTGGTAGGGCGCGTAAGGGCACTCCGTCGCGCTGCGGGCGAGAGCCGCGCTCTCGTGTCGTGCTTCTGGTGTGCGGACAGCCTGGCGGTCGGTTCGCAGTGGCGCATCCAGCCAAGCCGAGCAGCGCAGGTCCCTGTCCTTTCTGCTACCGAGCGCCACGATCTCCGTCGTAGCGCGTGCGGAACAACCTCTACAGGTAACCATGCGGACCTGGGACCTGCGTGATCCCGGCTGTAACCTCCGACAATCTGCTGACAACCCAAGTTCCGCCTCGGACACGCCCTGCGCACTTCTCAGCCTCGATGTCGTTGAGTAACGGGCGAGTCCGTGCTGCTTTCCCGCGATCGGGCTATCGTCCATTTGCAGACCGAGTTCCGCACCCTGGATTTTGCGCTTCGACCTGGCCCTATCCACGGTGATGCGCACACCGGCAATCTGCTCGCCGATCACGGTCAGGTGGTCCTGCTGGACGTCGAGGCGGTCGCGTTCGGCCCGCGGGAATGGGCCCTGATCCCGACGTCCATCGCCTACGAGCGGTTGAGTCCTTGCGCGAGGGAGACTGCGGACGTGCCTGGACGCCTTTCTGACCATCCGGTCATGCTGCGGCACTGACACTTCTTCCACGGATCGATTGCCTGGGTTACATTCCATAGGCACCTGTTTTGATCGGATTTTCGGGGGAGCGCGTCGGTGAGTGATGTCGGGGCGGGTTCGCAGCGTCCGCCTGGCAGCACAGATCCCGATCTGCTGTGGAGCAACGAGATCAGCGGCACGGTTCATGGTCCGGCTGTTCAGGCTCGTTCCATTACCGGCGATGTGGTTTTCAACGTCGGCCTAGTGCACCGGATGCCCGTGCCGGGTCAACTGCCGCCCGCGCCGCCCAATTTCATTGGCCGTGCCCGTGACCTTGCCGCGCTCGACAGCCTGCGGGCCGGCCAGGAGTCAGGCGGGCGTCTCACGCTCGCAGTAATCGTGGGCGTCGGCGGTGCCGGCAAAACTTCCCTGGCTTTGCGATGGCTGCATCAGGTCCGCGCCGAGTACCCGTCCGGCCAGTTATATGCGGACTTAGGTGGCCACCGACCCGATGCCGCGGCGCAGCCCGGTGAGATTCTCGGGCAGTTCCTGCGGTCACTTGGCACGGCACCTGAGCGCGTCCCGGTGGGCACGGCTGAACAGGCCGTCACGTGGCGCTCGCTGAGCAATGACCGACGCCTGATTGTGTTACTCGACAATGCGGCGTCAGCCGCCCAGGTCCGTGCGCTGCTGCCGGGACCGGGGCCGAGCCTGGTCGTCGTGACGACTCGGTGGCGGATCGGCGGGCTGGCGATTGACGGGGCGCGGTTCACCGAGCTGGGTCCGCTGGATGAGCCGGATGCGGTCGAGTTGCTCGACCGCATCGTCGGCGCGGGCCGTGCCCGGTCGGAGCCGCGGGCTGCCCGGGATGTGGTCCGGTTGTGCGGGGGCCTCCCGCTGGCGGTCTGCGTGTCCGGCGCGCGGCTAGCGCCGCGACCACGCTGGCCAGTCGAGCGCATGGCCGCGGAACTAGCCAGTGAGCGTCACCGGCTGGCTGCCCTGCACCTAACGGAGGATCTGTCGGTGCGCACGGCGTTCGATGTCTCTTACCAGGCGCTGCCAGATGACGCGGCGCGCGCCTACCGGCTGCTTGCACTGGTACCCGGGCCTGATTTCGGGCCTGAGCTGGCGGCTGCCGCCGTCGCCGTCCCGGTGGCTCAGGGCGTTCGCTTGCTGGAAGCGCTGGCTGAGGCGAGTCTGCTAGAGGAGATCGGCACAGACCGGTTCCGCTTCCATGACCTGGTGCGCTTGCATGCCCGGGAGCGCGCCGAGGCCGAGGACATCGATGCCGAGCGAGACTCAGTCACCGTCCGTAGCATCGGGTGGTACCTGAACGCCGCCGTGGCCGCCGAATTAGTGGTGAGCCCTGGTCGCAGGTGGCTGAACCCGATGTACGAGTCGGCGCGTGCGGCTCCTGCGGCGTTCGCCGGGTCAGCCGAAGCGCTGGAATGGCTGGAGGCCAGCCTGCCCGGCCTGCTTGCGGCGCTGCGCGCGGCCAGTGATCAGGGCCTGCATGAGCAGGCGTGGCAGTTGTGCGAGGCGTTATGGGGTCTGTTCATGTACCGGAAGCATTTCCGGCCTTGGATCGGCTCCCACCTTCTTGGCCTTGCATCGGCCAGTGCCTGCGGCGACCGGAAAGCCGAAGCGCGGATGCGCATTCAGCTCGGATACGCCTACTACAGTCTCAGACGGTACGGCGAGGCGGCTGAATTGTTCACGCAGGCCCTGACGCTCAGCCAGCAGGACAACCACCGGCTCGGGGAGGGCACGGCCCTCGAGCAGCTCGCGCTCATTGACCTGCGCCAGGGCCGTTACGACGAGGCCATCGATGGTTTCGGCCAGGCGCAGGTTGTCTTCGAGCATCTCGGCATAGCTCGCGGGGTCGCGCTGATGGCACGGCACATGGGCGAGGCACACCTGGGCGCCCAGCGATACGAGCAGGCCATCGGCCTTCTGCTGCAAGCCCGCGCCATGTTCGCGAGTCAGGCGGATGCCTACATGGAAGCGCGGTCCCTGACGAGCCTGGCCCAGGCTCACCTTCTGGCTGGGCGTCCTGGCGCGGCCGTCGAGTTGCTGAACGAGGCTCTAGCCATCGTGACCGGCCTGGGAGCCCGTCATGAGGAAGCTCGTACCAGGGTTGCGCTCGCGGACGCCGCCGAGTTGCTCGGTGAGGCGGAGCAGGCGCGTGATCACCTGCAGGTCGCGTTTGCTATCTACACTCAGATCGGTGCGCCGGAAGCCGACGAGATGCAGGTCCGGCTGGACGCTCCCAGGTCTGGCGCCTCCGGCTCATAGGCCACGCCGAAGCTCATGGTGACGATGCCATCCGGGGAAGGACACTCCCGCCCGCCCGCAGCTGACGAGGGGATTCGCAGCGATACTGGCCTGAGGCTGGCGAGCGACTGGCCGGCTGCGAGCCATCCGTGCACGAACGCCGCGCACGCACGCACGCACGACCCCGCAGGGGCGCCGCTCTGTCCCACGGCGAGCCTGATGGGTGCCTGACCCGGCGTCCCGGCTAGGCACCCGCCAGCGCCCAACTCGACAGCGGCGACCGCGCATCCTGGGTAGTGCCGGAACGCTGCCCGCAAACATCCCGGGGCCGTGGGGGCAGCGAGCCGGCCCGAACAGACGATCACGTCAGCTATCTGGAGCAGGCTCGCGGCACCGCGACCGGCGTGGGCAACCACGAGATCAGACACCGCCTGGCACCCGATACGCGGTCGCTGCCAGGCGGATCGGGCCTTCGGCTCGGCAGCCCACTCGACCAGGATACGGCCCGGTCCGCCGGGCGGATGGTCCATCGCTAGCACCGCGCGAGCCGCGCGAGCCGCGATCACTGGAAGCGCGGTCACTGGCTTACCCCTGTCGTTACGGGAATGACGGCCCGTCCAGGGAACGGCACCGGGCTGATATACGGCCCGGTCTCCGGTTCCGGCAGCTTCATCAGGTCGTACATCGTTTTGCGGATGATCCGTCCTGACTGGCCGGGCACATCGGTGATCATGCGACGGATAGCAGCTGATGACTCGGGCGACCAGTCTGCGGCGACCGCGCGGAGCTGCCGCGCGACTGGCTGATCAGTGCGCAAATGGTGCGCGGTGGCCCCGAGCTGACTGGCCGGCGAGCCCGGATCGATCTCTCCGGCCGGGAAGGCGGCCAGGAGCACAGGAGCACCGGCCGCAGCGCCGTAACACGTCGCAGAACCATGATCTCCGATCACGAAGTCGGAGGCAGCCAGGGTCGCCCGCCAGCCCTCCTCGGGCGGCATGAGGATCAGCCCGCGCTTCACGCTGCTGGCAAGCCAGGCCAGCAACTGGCGCCGCCCATGCCAGGCCCACACGTGCGGATGCAGGAACGCGGCCACGCGATACTCATCACCTGGCAGCTCATCGACCAGCCGGGCCAGCAGGTCCGGGCACTGCCGCAGCAGCGAACCCGGTCCCCACGTGGAGGTCACGGCGACGAGCTTGTGCGCTCCCAGGTCCAGAGCGCGGCGATAGCGCTCCCGTAGCGGCAAGCTTGCGGCTAGCCGGTCGTAGCACGGATCCCCGCCCACCACCGCCACCGGCGTCGCGGCCGGACACGCAAGCCGCAGGCGCGCCAGGTCGCGGCTGGCAGGAAGGACGATCGCGGAAGGAATGACCCGGCCGCGGTAGACCAGCCCAGCCCGTTCCAGGCCAGCGAGCTCTCGCGGCACCTCTGGGCCCTGCCCGATCCACCGCGCCGGGTACTTATTGAAGCTGGCGCCATGCGGCAAGGTCAGCACAGGGGCATGCAGTTGTTCCAGCAGACCGTGCGAGGCGGCCATCGCCAGATCGAAGCACACCTCAGTGGCCTGCCGCCAGGGCACGACCACCCCGCCTAACCGTCTGAGGAACTCATCGGCACCAGCCACGAACTGCGAGGACGGCGCCACGGTATACACGACCTGTATGCGCTGGTCCGACTCCAGCAGCGGCACGACGTCCATTAACCGGGCAGCCGCCGTCAGATGGTGCACGACCACGAGCACGATCCGCTCGCTCAAACACGTTCGGCCCTGGTCGGCGCTCAGGCCGAATGGCCCCTTGACCCACTTCTCGCACGACATGCCGCCCTCCGGTAGTCCGCACAAGCGGACACCCCAGCGGAGTCCGCGCAGCGAGCGTGCCCCGCCGCACCGGACGTTCCGCTGCAGAAACCCGGATGTCAGCCATGCACCGCAGGTCAGCACACACCAAGCACGCTTAAGGGCAGCGGCCCTGGACATTACCTAGCGACAGCCCGCCCTCGACGTGCAGGTCCCGTGCCTGGATCAGGTGCCCGCCAACTGTCCCGGTACTGCTGTTGACTGTCCCGCCGTCACGTGCCGACAACCCTGCCTGCAGTTCGGGCCACAGCGCCCGTACTTGCGCCGCAAAGTCAGCATCCGCAGCGGCGGCCAGCTCCAGTACGCGCGCAAGCTCTTGCACCGCCGCCTGGTGCCGGGGTGCGGCCTGTGCGGCGTCAAGGGCGGCCTCCGCCGCCTTATCCCCGGCAAACCGGCTACGGACGAGCCGCATAAGCGCGCCCATTGCGCTTCTGACCCCCTCGGCTGCCATGTCGGCGGCCTTGGTGGCCAGGGCACTCGCCACCGAAACCATAAATGGGTCAGTCATGACTGCTCCGGTGGCAGGGTATCCAGACGAAGACGTACTGCCTCGGCTTCCGGCACGCCAAGCTGCCCGAAGGCATCGAGCGCCTGATGCCAGTAGATCCGGGCCTCGCCTGGACCACGGATCTGGAACACCGTTTCCGCGATGCCATCGAGCACCATCCCTTCCTGATACGGTTCGCCTATCTCCCTGGCCCGGCGCAGGGCGTCCTGGTAATGATCAAGCGCCTCATCGTGACGTCCCTGCCCATGCCGCACATCAGCGATTCCTCTAAGCGCGATGACCATCTCGTAGGAATTATCAAGCTCACCGGCCATGGCCATTGCTCGCTGATGATGAATGAGAGCCTCATTTGAATGTCCTAAGTGGCGGCATACCTCACCGATATCGTTCATAACGGTAACTATCCCTGGCGGGTCATCGATCCGGCGGTAAATGGCAAGCGCGCGCCGGAAGGCGGCGAGCGCCTGTTCGAAATTTGTTTTGTAGTGATATATGGCGCCGATATTGTGATGCAAGATTCCTTGATTTTGCTCCCCGCCTATTACCGCGAATATTTCCAGCGCTCGCTGATAGCTCTGGAGAGCGTCCCTGTGATACCCCAGGTAGCGCTGCATGTTGCCGAGATTATTGATGGCCTTTGCTTCACCGCGGAGATCGCCGACCCTCCGGTAAAGTGCCAGCGCCGCCTGCATGCGACTGATCGCCTCCTGGTAGCGCCCGAGGTGGTAGCAGGCTATCCCGGCGCGATTCTGGGTATCAGCAACTCCCAACTGGTCGGCGGCGGCGCGATAGAGATCGCTGGCCTCTTGGTGGTAGGCAAGGGCTTCCCTGTACCGAGCACGGCCGCGGTGAACGATACCGAGCTGGTCAAGTGCTGCGGCTTCTCCGGGCCGGTCGGCGAGAGAGCGGCAGACGGCTACCGCCTCCTCGCCGTGGCGTAACGCGTCCTGGTAATGACCGCTTTTGCTGCTGACCACGCTTAGTGCCAGCGATACCGCTGCGATTCCTTTCAGATCAGCGATATCCCTGGATGCCTGTAACGCCAGGGCCAGAACGGCGAGGGCCTCGCCCCAGTGCCCCTCGGCTTCCAAGAACGCGGTCAGCGTGAGCGTCAAGTCTGCGCACTGTTGTTTCTGTTCGTGTACACAGGCGTAACGCGCCGCATGGAGGATGTTGCGCCATTCCAGATCCATCCAGTTCGCAGCCCGATCCGTTGTGTCCACATCCGACGCCGCAACGGCCAGGCGCGGGGCTCGCGTCAGGACTCGGCGAGAATGCGGGTAGAGCAGCCGGCTGGCCTGGTCAGCGGTGGCCAAGTAGTAATCCAGGAGCCGGCCAAAGGCCCGCCGCCGGACCGGTGCCGCGTCCTCGCGCATCGCGCAGTCAGCAGCAAACCGGCGCACGAGGTCATGGAAATGAAAGTACCGACCGGTGCACTGCAGAAGGTGGTGATCCACTAGCACGGCAAGCGAGGCATCGGCTTCCGCGGCCGAGTCGCCACCCAGCGCCGCAGCCGCAGCCGCGGTGATCTCGGCGCCAGGATGCAAGCCCAGGCGCCGGAAGAACAGTCGGTGCGACTCAGCCAGCGACCGGTAGGAAACCTCGAACGCTGCAGCGATTCGCTGGCCGATCACGGCGGTGCTGCCCAGGGTGGCGGTCGGATGAGACAATTCCTCGATCAGGTCTGCGAGCCAAGCGGGATGGCCTTCGCGCACCCCGCTTGCCGCGAGCTGAATCACCAGTGGCAGACGACCGCATAACTCGACGATCTCCGCGATCGCTGCTGGTTCTGTAGCTGACGCCGGGCCTGCGACCTGCGTGAAGAGTTCGATCGCGTCACTCGCGGGCATCGGACTGAGAACCAGCATCCGGGCATCGCCGAACCGATCCATTCGGCGGCGCCCGGTGATGAGAACCCTGCACTTGCCCGCCGATGGCAACAGGAGCCGGATCTGCTCTGGCCCGGCAACGTCGTCAAGGACTACAACTGCACGGCGGCGTGCCATCTGGCGTCGCCACAGCGCAGCACGCTCGGCAGGCTCCTGCGGGATCTGGCTCGTCGGCACGCCGATCTGCCGGAGGAGGCGATGCAAGGCGCTGGCAGGATCCAAAGGCCGGTTCTGGGGATCGTGCGTGCCGAACGTGACAAATAGCTGTCCGTCTGGATATTGCGCGGCCATGAGGCGGGCCGCCTCGACCGCGAGCGCCGTCTTGCCTACCCCAGGCATGCCCGTAATGATGTGGACTCGGCTCGCGTCATCATGGCTCATGGTAAGCAGCCGAATCTCTTCTGCGCGGCCTACAAACTGACCTGCGCCGCGCGGCAGGGTGTCCGTCCGGGGCGGGCGGCTGAGCTGCTCGCGGGCGACGGTCACTGCGAGCCCAGGATCCCGGCGAAGAATCCGCGCATGCAGGTCCGAGAGCGCCGGGCCAGGTTCTGTGCCGAGCTCACCAATCAGGCCTCTGCGGATATCCCGGTAGACACGAAGCGCGTCGTTGAGCCGCCCAGACCGATACAGTGCGGTCATCCGATGAGCAGCAAACGATTCGTCCAGCGAGAACCTGTCCGACAGCTGTTCTAGGTCAGCTACCAGCTCTGCGTCACGGCCGAGCGCAAGCTCCAGTTCGATACGTTCCAGGGTGGCCGCCCGCCTTTCTTCCTCCAGACTGTGCTGCAATCGGCTAATCGATTCGCCGGACAATCCCGCCAGCGCCTGTCCGCGCCACAGGGCATCAGCCTCACGAAGTAACAAGACCGCGTGCTCCGGGTCGCTGCTGTCTGCTAGCGCGATCGCCTGCCGCCTGAGCTGCCGGAATCGACACAAGTCCACGGTCTCTGGGTCGGCATCAAGAACGTATCCGCGAGCCCGGCCTGCCAGTTGCTCGCTATTACCGCCCGCCTCCCGGAGAACCCTTCGAAGCCTCGTGACATAAGACGAAAGGCTTTCCCGCGCCTTCGGCGGAGGATCGGCATCCCATACCCGGTCAATTAAGACATCAACCGGTACTATCGTGCCCAGATTCAACAGCAGTATCGCCAGGACACAACGGCCTTTCATTGACCCTAGATTGTGCTGCCGTCCCGCTGACCACAGCTCTAATGCCCCCAGAAGCCGAAATTCCATGTTCGGCCACGCATTGATTCACGCACGTGCATCTGCACTCGCTCGCTACCGCCAGAAGGATATTCAAGGTCTTTCTCCTGCACCTATACCCTGTCTGGTCAGCACAGCAACTTCTGACTGTCGCTCCCTTGCCGCTATTTCAGATCGTCCCTAACTATCAAGTTGTAATGCCGGGTAGAAATGGTAATCAACACGCGCTTGCTGCCTGCGGTTCCGGTTTGTGGATTTACGACCTACCTAGCTATCGCAGTCGTCTGACGCTTACATCGCGAGAGCCAGTTCCGTGGCCAGCCCGGCGAACCGGGTCAACAGGACGGATTCGCTCCGTCCCATTCAGTACAGTTCTACTTGGGCCTGGAATGTTCCCGTCTGCACCCTCCGTCTGATAGACTGAGCTATTCTGTATCATCGTATAATAAGTCGTTGGAAGCAGGCATAAAATGGTTGAACCGTTGTTTCGACTGTCTACGAGAAATCGGGAGTCCTCGCCCGCTGGCCCGGTCTGTTGGGGCGTCACTGTCACCGTCTTGGCACTATTGATCTTTGGAACCGCTTGCTACGTCGGCCTTCATCAGCCAAGACATGTAAAAATCTATACAACAACGATTATAAAAGGCCAACCGGCATCGACGGGCAGATGGATGGACTTATCAGACTTATCGCTAGATCAACGTCGTTACACGAAAGCGGGCATCTGTTTGTCGGACAGCCCTAACAGTAGGCCATGGCAGTCGGCTGACGAGTTTGTCACTCGGCATGTAGAGGTTTGAGCCGTTCAGCGACTTCATGCTGGGCCGGGCAGAACGCAGTCGGCAGTTTGCCCCGCCCTCGGCCGCCGCGCCGATGGATGCGGGCACAACCTGCGCTGGCAGTTCGGGAGAACGCGATCTATCGGCTGCCAGCAGTGTCTGTCGCGTTGGGCCAGCGCCACTGGGAACTGCGCTGTCTGATGAGTACCGGCTGTTCGCTGACGTGTATGGTTTTGATGCGCGACGTTGGGCGGGTTAGCCGATCTTGCGGGAGATTCGCGAACTGACCATGACAACCTGGATCATGCAGAACGTTGCCGAGGATCCGGCTATCGCCGCTGAGTTCGCGTTGCAGGTTGAGTCCTTGCGTGAGGGAGACTTCGGACGTGCCTGGACACCCTTCTGACTCGTCCGGTCAAGCTGCGGTTATCGCGGCGGAGTTAGCTGGTGAGCGTGACCTTCGGATCTCGAATGTTTATGCGACGCCCTTGCATGCTGCCGAGGGTGTCGCGGCTCATGATCTGCCTGGTTATCTGAAGTTCGGGCGGCTGGAACGTTATTACCGGCAGTCCGCTGATCAGGGCCCGTGCGTCGTGAGCCGGGCCGAGATCAATGCGGCAGACCTCAAGTTCACTCGTTGGCGTGATTCTGCTCGGGTGACCGGAGCGCGGATCTGGCTGTTCCGGCTGCCGTCAGGGCAGGTCGTGGCTGCGCTGAGCCTGGATGTGCGGTGTCCTTTCATCGAGACGATCGATCTGCTGGAGGACTGCTATTACTGCGATGTGCTGGTGGGCGATGAGCCGCTTGAGCAGCACGTGCATGCTTTGGCCGCCGCACTGGGGGCTGATGGAAGCGCTGAGCGGGCGTTCTTGAGCGAGCGGCATCAGATGGTGTTCGACGGCGATCGGGTGGGCGATGGCTGCGAGGATCTGGTGCAGCGGCTGATCTATCGTGCTGACCTGCCGTATCGGCCGGAGTTCAGACGAAATCTTTGCCGACCAACGCAAGAGAACGGAACTTCCTCATCGGTTAGCCGGAAAGCCGCGCCGAAGATCGCATTACGGCCAGAATGAATAATTGAGTGTTCAAAAAAATCTGATCCTATCTAAACTATAGAGGTTCAGATTCGGCGTTATGGGGTGCGATCACGATCCGCTCGCCGCCTGACAGAAATGGATCAGCTTCTAGCCCAAAGCACCGGCACACCAACCGAGCCGCGCGCAATGCCCGTCGGCACCGCCCTGGGCCGGGGTTCGAGGGACTGTCCGTGCCCGCCCGGACACCTGGCAAGCTGCGGGCTTCGGTGAGGTCAATTCGCTGCGACAAGCCGCCGCGGAACTTCGCGGCCTGCGAGCGCATCGAACTTCAGCGCGGGGCCAGCTAGCACAGGCACGGCTTGAGCGAGCGCCAGCATTCGAAAGGCCGGTATAGCTTCACATGCACTACGCCTCTGCCGAGAACAACTTCTGGGCAGCTAGTGCAGGTCCGGCTTCACCCTTCACCAGAACCACGGCGTACCAGCGACCACTCGGCTCGCACGGCCCGAGGCCCCGCGGGCAGTCGTTCTGCCAGGTCAGCAGTGGCGGCAAGACGCGCGGCGACCCCGGGCCCAGCCCGGCCTCTAGTCACCGGTTGACACCGGTCATGCTGCTGCTGACCACCGCCGCAGCGCTCATCCTCACCCCCGCCGTGGTAACGCTCGGCGTCGCGGCCGCAGCATCCGGCACCGTAGTGCCTGCGGTCACCGCCTGGTTCTGCCCGGCTGGCACCGCCGGACCCGGCACCGGCACCGGGCACGGGCGCGCGCTCACCACGGCTCAGGTCGGCAACGCCCGCGTCATCTACGCGGTGACGCTCCGGATGCGGCTGCCGACCCGCGCCCCAGTGATCGCGATCGCGGCCGCCATGCAGGAGTCGTCGCTGATCAACCTCACCACAGCGGCCGGGTAATCCGAACCCCCAGCGGCGGCGTTCACCTCTACTACACCGGCACCACCCAGCGCACCGGCGCCCTCCCCGCCAGCGCCCTGGACTTCCGCGCCGCCGGCGGATCAGTCATCGCACCACCCTCATGGTCCGCACAGCACCAGCGCCGCTACCCGCTGCGCTCAGCCCGGCCCGGCGACGCCACCCTCGACTGGCCCGCCATCCGCGCGCTCTTCACCCCGCCCCGCCCGCAACGCTCGCGCCCGGTCACCTCCCAGGACCCCGGGCTGGTGGACCGGCTCGCAGCCTGGCTCGAGACCCGGCCCGCCGGGAACCGCAACTACCCCCTCTTCTGGGCCGCCAGGCTCACCGCCACCGCCGGCCTCATGGACAACCACGCCCGCGAGCAACTCATCGCCGCCTCCCTGCGCTCCGGCCTGCGCGGCGGCGAACCCGAAGCCCGCCGCACCCTCGCCAGCGGCGAACGCGCCGCAGCAGCCACCATGTCACAGCCGTGCCGCTCCCGCGCCGACAGCACCTGACAGGCACAGCACTACTGAAACCGCTCGCTGCTCCGGGTGCTTTGTCGCCGCCAAGGGAAAGCCTGCCGCCTGAGCATGGGAGCGCATTTTTCTGACCGGGAATAAAGCGCTCCGAATGCTCGCATTCAGGGCACCGGGTGATCAGGGGAATGAATATCGGACGAGGCTTGACATACCGTTTCCTGACTGCTCATCGTCGCAGGCGACTATTCCCCGGCTACGCGCTCTGTCGTTGGCTGGGCCGGCTAGCCCGCCACGCGACTGCCGGTACCGCCTGACAAAGACATCCGCGCGGCCCGCTCAACATCGGCGGCGGCACAGTACCTAGGCAAGGCCAGCCAGCACCCTTACGCATCGCGCGGTGCCGTGCTGCTCCCCGGCTGCCGGCCAGAAGACGATACGCCACGGCGGAGTGCCCGCAACCGGGCTGCTTGCCAGCCTCCGGTCCGCACCCGTTCCCCGCGCCGCCAAGACTCGGCAGGCATTCCGCCGACTGTCGTGCCGGTTGGCGGGCACTTGCCCGCCGCAGCGCTCGGTTATTCGTCGCTGGAGACAGGCTGTTCCCGGTAAGGCCAGCAGCGCATCAGCGTTTGCTCGACACTATGCCGTCCGGTGTCGTCCACGTCGAAGACGTCGAGCGCATCCAGGCAGGCCAACGCGGAACCTGGGTCTGGATGCCCGCTTAGCGCGATCGCCTCCTGCAGGTCGGACACGCTGGTTCCGGACGGGGCGTAGCTGAGGATCGATTCGAAGGCGGCGGCAAGGCCTTCGTCCCTCGTCAGCCCGACCGCCTCCACGAGGTCGGCGGCGCCTTCCCTGGTGCTGAGTTCCTCGGCCAGCCCGGTCAGCGCCGTGTCCTCTGATTCTTGCTCGATGGCCAGCGACACCGCTCGTTCGGTTAGGCAGGGCCAGCCGCCGGTGACCTCAAGCAGTCTCGATTGCCGCTCCGGCGTCGTGAAGTATTCCGTATCGAGAGACCAGACGTGGATCGCGCGGCGGTCCAGCCGCCGCAAGGTGACCAGGCCCAAGCCTGGTTGCTCGCCGACGGCGAGCGCTTCCTGCCAGAACTCCAGCTGATCCGGCCCGGCGACGAGCACGACTGACCGGGTCACGCCTGGAGTCGTCGGCCGGTTGTTCAGCGCGGCCGTCAGGGCTTCCATGCATCCCTCGTTCTTGGTGCACAGGGCGAAAAGGTCGGACAGCACGACCCGGCGCTGGCCTGGTCGCCCTTCGACCAGGGCGTCGGCGAACTGCTTGCGACCGCGCGTCTCGATCAGGTTGTAGCGCCCGGCCAGCTCCGCGCAGATTGCCCGGAGGGTGCCGGTCACCTGCTCGACGCGGGTCGCGGGCGATCCGAGTACCAGCCGGACCTGGATTGCGTGATCCCCGAGCAGGTCGTAGATCTGGGCTGCGGTCAGCGGGGCCCGGCTGCCGTCCGGCAGCTCCCGGCGGGTGGCGAGCGCGATGAACTCGCTCGGCACGGTCTCCGAACTCGCCTGCAGCAACTCGGCGGTTACCTCTTGCTGGTTGCCTATCATGCGCAGCACGTTGGGCGAGCGCAGGTGCCAGCCGCGCTGGTCGTTGTTGGGTGCGAGTACGCCGAGCCCCGTCATCTCGTGCAGGTACGCGCGGAACCCTTCTATGTCCAGCTTGGCGAAGCCCTCCGGCCAGTACGCCTGGCACTCGCTGCGCAGCTCGACCTCGGTCAGCCGGTGATCTATGCCCTGCTCGTGTCCGTGATAGGCGAGCACGTTGGCGATTACGCTGTAGCGCGGATCGAGGTTAAGCGTGTCGTGGAAGGTGGAGGTAATGTCCGCCTTCAGCTCTGGGTCCGCCTCGACCGCCGCCACGTCCTTGGCGGTGACGATGAACGGCGGCTCGTCCGGCGCTACCCCCTTGGACCGGAGTCTGTGCGCGTGCATTTGCTCGATCAGCCGGTGCGCGAACATCTGCAGCAGGAACGGCTGGTAGGAGCAGTAGCCGAGGATCCGGTTCACCAGGTCAGGATCGGCGAAGCCGTAGCCTATCGCTTCCATCGGACGTGCGATCAGGTCGTAGGCGAACTGCGGCTTCAACGGCCCGATGACGGTCGGGCGCTGCGCGAGGTGCTTGAAGGTGTTGTTAGACACCTTCGCGTACCGCTGGACCGAGTGCAGGCCAGCGAAGACCACCTTGGTCCGCCCCTCGAACCCGTGCATCAGGCCGAGGTCCTTGAGCCGGTTGGTCTCGGGGAACTGGGTCGAGTCGGCCTCGAAGAATCCGTCGGACTCATCGAGCAGGATCAGCAGCCGGCGGCGGCTGTCACCCCCGAGCCAGGACCGTACCCCCGCCCGCACGATGTCGTGACTGGACTTACCGCGCCGCTCCGCTTTGCTGAGCGTGATGACTTTGCAGTCCAGATCGCGCAGCAGCACATCCCAGACCGCGTCCGCTGGCTGCCGGCCGGGACCGATGTCGGCGGTCGTCAGCTCGATGTGGATGGCTACGCGCTCCGGCTCCCGCTCGAATGCGATCTCAGCGGCCCGCAACAAGGCCGACTTGCCCAGTCCGCGGCCACCGAAGATGACCTGAGTGCCGTTCGGATCGGCCACCTCACGACGTTCCTTGTCGCGACCATAGAACATCTCCGGCGCTACCAGTGACCGCTTGTGCCGCACGTAGGGCTGGACCGCGGAGAACGGCAGGAGGATGGACATAGCCGCATCGAGCTGCCGATCTCCGTGGGCCGCCAGGTAGGCGAGCGCGGCATCGTCGAGGACTATGACGGGCGCGCTGGTGTTCGGAGCGCGGGCAGCGAGCTTTCTGCGGGTTGCCGGTGACATCGTCCCGAAGTAGGCGACGAGGATCGCGTCCGCCGACGTGTCGTGGTCGACCCAGCTCATCAACAGGTCCTCGGCTGGCCGTTCCCAGCACAGCAGCACTCGGAGTCGTCCGTCCAGCTGCGAGCCGAACTGCGGCACCATCGGCCTGCCGTTCCACGAGACACTCGTCAGTTCGACGAACCGCCGTTCGCGACCTCGTTGCACGTTGTCGAGTTGGTTAACTTTCGTCTGCGGGAACTCGAACCCGGCGACGCGCAGCGCTGGCAGCAACTGCGAGCGTTCGCTGATCGCGCGCCGTCCTGCGACCGGCGTCAGGCCGAGCAGCCGCCAGGACTCAAGCGCGTCGGCGACGGCCGTCCGGGTACCGTCGGATAGCGGGGCGAAGTCAAGGACGTCACAGCCGGGAACGACGCCTCCGGCTCGGACGGTCTCGACTACCTGGGCGGTGATACCGTCCGGCAGTCCGGCGGGGACGGCCGGGAAGAACCGGGCGAGGTCACTGCGGGCCGTGACTTCGGGGACGGCTTCGCCGACCTCGCAGTAGTAGATGAGTTCCTCGGCGGTTGACAGCTCACCGGCATCGATCAGCCGCTGGATGTGGGGCTCATCGACAGGCACCCGCTTGTCCGGCTGCCTTACCAGCTGTTCGAGCCGGTCCCGCAACCGCCGGGCCGCCTCAGCCCGATAGGCCGGCAGCAGTTCAGCGACTTCCGTGAGCTGCTCCCGGACTGCGGCGAGACTGCGGGGTGGTCGCTGGTCGTCCTGACCGCCGCCGGTCAGCGTGGCCGGGTCGGCCGCGTCGAGCATGGTGGTGAGGCCTACTAGTAGTAGCGGGGAAGTGCCGGCCGCCACGATCCCGCTAATCTGGCCGGGTGACGCATGGAGGGAACCTACTGCGATCAGCGCCATAGCCGTTGGCGTTATGCCGCTTCCGAATTCACTGACCGTCTGCCCGGCCCAGAGAAGCCGGAAGTCTCGGTCGCGCAGCAATCCGAGGCGAAATGGATGTCTTCGGTTAACGTGAACGCCGGTGCCAGTAGTGCTCACTCTGCTGCCTTCACCCGCTAGATCTTGATCAGGATACTGCGCTCTCACTTAGCCGCGAAGCGATCTGATGTGCATTGGCATGTATCAATATTAATGTCACCGGCACGGATACCCCGAGCGCCGCCTCCGCCCTCGCAGCTATTTCCACGGCTTGCGATGACGTGCCGCCGAATGAAAAGAAGTCGCTATTCCTCGTTAGGTCAGGTCTCTTCATTACTTCGCGAAAGATCGAAAGCAGCTCGGACTCCGCCTTGATTACCCAGTCAGTCGTCATGGTGATCGCGCCGAGTCGATCGCTGAGCGGATGACTTGGCGATTGGAGCAGGTGGCAGTGTCGCTCCGATGATCAAGTCCCTGCCTTTCCGTTGTCGCGGTAAGTGGGTAGATCTTGCACCGTTTGAGTAGCCGTTTCGATTCTGGATCGAACTCTCTCCGGCCGTGCAGCCATCGCCGGTTGTCGATGATCAGTACATCGCCGGGCTCCATCATGAACTCTGTTATCAGGTCCGGACTGGCTGTTAATTGGGAAAACTCGGCAAGAGCCGCACTGTGTTCCGCATCGATCGGGTGCAGACCAGCACCCTCGGTCACGAGTTGAGGTGCGTAGCGGGTGGCCCACCGATCAGCGTCGCGCCAGAGTACTGGAGCGAAGACCACTTCGTCGGAACTCCGCCAACCTGACATAAATGGATAGATTGGCTCGGCGAGCAGTTCCAGGTATTTCGCTTGCTCATTCTTGGCAAGAGTTTCCGCGATCGACGCTGCGCTCACGATCATCGACTCGCCCCCACTGCCGCGTTGCGCGCGCACACACGCCAGGGCCACATGAGCGTGTGGCATCGGGAAATTGGACGAGTCGGTATGCGGCAAGCTTTCTCCGGAACCAATGTAGGTTCCCTGCCCAGAATAACTGCCGTCAGCGGCATTAGCCTTCGCGGCAACATCGAACACCAGCTTCGGCGGGCTTCCGTTGCCGAGTGGGTCTACGTAACCCATTGAGGTCAGCAGCGCTGCGATAGCCGCATCCGGCTCAACGACAGCCCTCTCCAGGAGAAGGATCCCCTCCTCCCGCACGGTGACATTCACCAGAGCCAGCAGTCCAGCTAGGCCCTCAATGTTTGATAGCAGCCTTCGCAGCAAAAACTGCTGCGCTTACTCGCTCGCAATCTCCGCGCAGTCTGGCCATCGGAAATCAGATAACAACGAATACACAGACGATGAGACCTTCAGGCGCTTAACTGTCGCTACCGACGCACACGAATCCACCAGCGAATTCCTTTCGATTGTCGATGAGCTGTAACTGACGCACCTAGGACGTCCACTCTGATATCTGTAGATATTTTATCGCGCAACCCGATCCCGCGCCAGCGCCGAAGTCCTGCTTCGGAGATATAGGCAAAAAGTGCCTGTGGCAGCCACTCCCCGACCACTGACGCCACGAGGCGAGTTCGCCTCTGTCGACCTTCCGCTTGCTCTGCCAAAGCGCGCTAGAGCCTGAGCTGCGGAGGCTGACTCACGCCGCCAGCCGTCCGCCGGCCGCCGCCACCCGATCGTGCCATGCCATGCTTTTGGTGTCTCGCGAGATGCTGCTAGCAAGATGCCGCTAGCACAGGTCGAAGAGCTTAAGAACCTGATCGACCCGCTGACCCCGCCGGCCCCCCGTACCTGGGGTCGGCAAATTACTTCCCGGCCGTCCAGCATAGTCTCCGCTCCTCTAGACTTGGGTCCGGCAGCTCGCTAGTCGCGGCTGACGTGGCCACAGAAGGTTAAGACGGTGGCGATCGCACTCAGAGAGAGGGGTTTGATGCTTTACTCGGTTATTCTCGCCGGCGGCAGTGGTACCAGATTTTGGCCAGTGTCGAGGGCCGATGACCCGAAGTTCCTGCATACATTGACCGGCTCCCGCGAGTCGCTGCTGCAGATGACTGCAGCTCGCCTATCCGGATTGTCCTCCCCAGAGCAGACATACGTAGTCACGGGCGCCGCCCATGTTGATGCAGTCACTAACCAACTACCCGCGATTCCAAGAGGAAATATTCTCGTAGAACCTGTGCCGCGGGACTCATGCGCTGCCATCGGCCTGGCGGTCTCAGTCATTTCAGCACGAGACCCTGATTCGACGGTTGCAATTTTCTCCGCAGATCACCTAATAAGTGATCATGCAGCATTTGTCGCCGCTATTAGGCAAGCTGAGAAATCTGCGGCCGGCGGATACTTGATGACTATCGGCGTGCGGCCTGACCGACCTGAGACAGGATTCGGCTACCTGAAAGTCGGCGGCGTTGGCAAAGATGCTACTCGCCTGGTGTCCGACTTCAAAGAAAAACCATCGCATGAAATTGCCCAGATCTACCTGGAATCCGGGCAGTATCTTTGGAATGCAGGCATGTTCGTCTTCCGGGGAGACGTCTTTCTTAGCGAACTCGCTGAGCATAAGCCGGCGCTCTTCAATGCAGTTAGCCTAATCGGCGCGGAGTGGGATCTGCCAGATCGAGCCGTTGTTCTCCATGATGTTTGGCCCCACATCGAGAGAATCTCGGTCGACTTCGCGGTCATGGAGCCAGCCGCCGCCGCGGGCAAGGTCGCAACCGTACAAGCAGACTTCGGATGGAGCGATATCGGCGACTTCAATTCGCTGTGGGAGTCACTCGCGCTCGATGACGCGGGCAACCTAGTCGTGGCTGAGTCAGCGGAGACCTCTCTACAGGACGTCAAGTCATGCGTAGTGTTCAGCTCCTCCGAACGGGTGATTGCTGCTCTGGGCGTTGATGGGCTTGTGATCGTCGATACTAGTGATGCTTTACTAATCTGCCCAAGATCCCGGGCTCATGAAGTCAAGCAACTCGTCAACGACCTACGCGAACGGGGACTTTCAAAGTTCACCTGAGCCAGAGCGGAAATGCCGGGGGCAAAGTCTGGCGGGAGGCATCAACCATTGTCGGCTGGTCTCTAAGCTGAAACAATGGCCGTGAGCGCGCACTGTACGCACGACACGACTTTCGAAATAAAGGACGCCGCCACTAGCCTGTCGTTGTAGAGCACATGAATCTGCAATTTCGAGCCGAGGTCAACAACGTCGAAGGCGATTCCGCCCTGCTCCACGGATCTTGTTGGCTGTCCTTCAGCAAGACGAGTTCCGGATGTCAGAACACGATTTCGACCTATTTGGTGCGTCACAGTCCTTGGTGCCCTAAAGCTAACTATGTACCTTGATCCACGTACAGGCGACAATCGTTCCTCACGCTGTAGCGCCTCGATCAAGACGGGCAGTGGCGCATCGGCATGCTCTATGGCTGACAATATCGCGTCTCGGACCATTGCAACATAACTGCCCCAGGAGCGGCCGGGTCTGGTGCTCAGCCTATATATTACTGAGTGCGCGAGAAAGCCGACGATATCTTCGCTTCCTTCTGCAGTTCGATTGGCGGTAAGAGAGTGAATTACGACGTCAGGCACGCCGGTGCAGTCTCCTAGCGCTGATGCGATTGCGGCAACTACTACTACGTGCAACGTCGTCGCAGCGTCGATCCCTGCGCTACGGAGTTTGTCCAATTGGCGGCTACCGACGAGCAGCATCGATGGGCTGGCAAACTGCACGTCATGCCATTGGGCAGGCAAACGACCTAGCCGACCAGTCGGCCACTGAGGAGGACACAGACAGCTTGGATTCCACAACGGACGCACTTCGCCGACGAGCGACCGTCGCCGTCGAGGATCTGCAGAGCGCACAGACAATCTCCGGCTATCTTGAGGCCAACTACGTAGCAGCCTGCGCCTACGCGCTTGTTCGGACCGACGCAGTAGATCAGTTCAAGATCCCCGCCGCACCAAGCATGACCGCAGATGCCGCGGATGTTGATGCCGAGATCCTAGTCAGGATGTTCAGGTTCATGGAGGGCCATGGTTTCTTCTCCCGCCAAGACGACGGCCGGTACGAACTCACATCGCTGGACCGACTGCTCTGCCGCGACTCGCCATTCAGCCAGAGGATGCGCTTCGCGGATGGCTGGGATGGTGCCGGAAACCTTAGTCATACACTGCGAACCGGCGAGTCTGCATTCACGCACGCTCTCGGCAAGGACTTCTTGACCTGGCTGGCCGAACATCCCCGATGAGGATGAAGCCTTTACAATCTCTATGGTCCATGACGCCACGGTGCGCAATCTGCTGTGCGCGCCATTGATTGCGGTCGAGCCCGGCGACGCCGTCGCCGACATCGACGGCGGCACGGGCGAGTTGCTGGGCGCCGTGCTCGAAGCGAATCCGGAGTGTCTCGGAGTCCTATTCGACCGACCGCACGCTCTGGAGAAGGTTATAGCGCAGCTCATCTTGGCGCCTCTAGCCGAGCGATGCTCGATTGTGGCCGGCAGCTTGTTCGAGGCACCACCCTCGGCCGACGTATACCTACTGGCCAGGGTTTTGCATGACTGGCCAGATGCCGACGCTCTGCTTATTCGCTCGCTCGCAGGGCGGCGCGGCCGGGAGCAAGATTGTACGCACTGGAACTGGCCTTTCCTGATGAGAATGGGCACCACGTCGCCATTGCTACCGATATGAGCATGATGTCTCTGTTCGGTCGCGCCCGCGAGCGAACAGAAGCCGAGTGCCGAGAATTGCTCGCGAGAGCTGGCTGGTCTGTGAACAGCGTAAACGTCTTCTATGCTCTCGCCTCGACGGACAAGTGGTCAGGGACCTGATCAGTCTCAACCTGACGTGGCCCGACGGGATTTGAACCCGGACTACCGCCTTGAGAGAGCGCCAACCATCTCGCCGCCACCAACTTCGTGTTCAACACGAGCTGCACGACCCCGGAGGTGACTGCCAGACACGGCCGATTTGTGACAGCATCTGCCACCGGTCAGCGTTCAAGTCAACGGTCAAACGACGGTCAGATGATCTTCAAGGCAGCCCAACGGCCTCACTGCAAGCCCCTTACCTGGGCTTTTGGTCGGGATGCCGGGATTCGAACCCGGGGCCTCCTGCTCCCAAAGCAGGCGCGCTAACCAAGCTGCGCCACATCCCGTAGCATCCGAAGCCTATACCGTAACTGGGAATGTCTGCGGTCCGGTCCGCGTCGTCTCAGCGCCCCGAACCCGGTACGCTACCGGATAGCGCGCAAGCGCTGTGCGGGCGTAGCTCAATGGCAGAGCCCCAGCCTTCCAAGCTGGTCATGAGGGTTCGATTCCCTTCGCCCGCTCCGATGAGAAGTACCAGGTCACAGGCTCGGTCGTGACCTCGGGCTTGCTGTGGCGGCACCACAAGTCCGTTTCGTGCCACACACGTGCCACAGCCGGTATCCTCATGCCCCGCGCTCGCCGACTCGTGCCGGTAGCAGCCGAGAGCGTGCCGCCCACCTGCACCGACGTTTCCGCTGGTCACCCAAAGTGGCGTGCTAGCGAACTTCCAAGCTGGTCATGAGGGTTCGATTCCCTTCGCCCGATCCGCTGCTCCAACCCAGCTTTCTGGCTCAGATTTGACTCAGAGACGAAAGGCATTGGGAACACGCATCCGTCTCGGACCACCCATGTGCCCGTCGAATACACGCTGCGTCGAGGGTTCTAGGGCAGTAGCGTAAGCGCGTCTACGTGGTTCGGCCTGACCACGGCGAAGTGTCGCCTGTCTAGCGTTGCCACGTCCGTAATCTTCAGACGCTCGGCGACCGCCACAACTGACGCGTCCGTCGTACCGAGCGGGAGATCACCATAGGTAACTACCAAGTCCGCCATCCGCGCGAAATCCCTCGGGATCAAATCGACTGGCGTGAACGCACCATCCGTAAGCGACCGCAGGAACAAGGACTCCACTCGCGGACCGGCCGGCCTCACGAGCAAGCAGATAGCCGACCTCGGCTACGACTGGCGCCGGGATTAGCAGATCCCGCCTGTCCTGATGCAGCTCTGTAAGCATGGAGACGCATGCAGCATGATGCATGTCGTTCGCCAGCGCAGCAGCCACCAGCGGTCCTGTGTCGCAAACGATCATGCCGGACGGCCGAATCCTTCGGCAAGCAGTTCCTCAGACCGCTCGGAGATATCTTCACTTCTGCCCTCGGCGGCGCTGAACCAGGCGGGCGGCCACGACTGCTCGTGGACAAGGCGAAGGTGACGGCGCACGTCGTCGAGCACGATGGGCACTTCGTCCTCAGGCAAGTCCTCCACCAGCCGAAGCAGTTCCTCACGCCGCACGCTCATGCCTTCATCGTATGCTGCAACAGCTAGCTGGTCCCCGTCGTGCCCGTTGCGTGCCCGATAGGACAGCGCTTGCGGGGGACTCAGGGGTAGTCACTGTAACTGTCAAACGGGCCCTCACCTTGGAGTGAGCTGGTCATGAGGGTTCGATTCCCTTCGCCCGCTCTCATTTTCCAAGTCCGGCGCGAAGCTGACTCGGCTGGCGGATCGCAGGTCATGTCAGCAGTATCGCTACGTCGTAATCGGCGAAACGCTTGTCATGTGTGACAACCGTCAAGCCTTCGGCGACAGCCTGGGCAATCAGCATGCGGTCGAAGGGATCATCGTGATGCCGGGGTAGCTCACCGGCAGCGATGCCGTGCCTGATGGTGATCGGAAGCGGCGCGAACCCGCCCTCATCAATCTGCTGTTCCAGATCATCAGGTGCGGTCAGCTTCCCGACGGCCTTTTTGATCGAGATCTCCCATGCGCTAACCGCAGACACCATCACCAGATTGGCTTGATCAGCAACCGCATCCCGCGCCTGATCAGTCAGGCCAGCGTCCGCAAGCCACCACAGCAAAGCATGAGTGTCTAGCAGGAGCCTCACGGACGCTCTCCGGTGAAGGCGGCATCCATCTCTTCCGGCAGCTCATCGAAGTCATCGGCGATAGTGACCTGCCCTCGCCAAGCACCCGGAGTACGCCTCTGCAACGATGCGCCGGCTAGCGCAACCAGCCGTGCGATCGGGCGGCCAGCCCGAGCGATCACAATCTCTTCTCCGGCCGCAGCCCGATCCAGCAATTGTGACAGGTGGGTCTTTGCTTCGTAGACATTCACGCTTGCAGTCATAAGTTCACTATAGCTGCTTGGTCTAGTCTGGTCGAGTCAAGCGATACCCTTGAGCTGCACGTCAGCGTGCCCGTCGCGTGCCCGATAGGACAGCGCTTGACGGGCACTCACGTGTCCTCACGCTCATGCTGATTGCCGGGTTCATCAGATCTCCCGGCTGGCGGCCGGACAATTGGGGCTGTCTTCAGCGCGGGGTGAGGACGCAGAACTCGTTGCCCTCCGGGTCGGCGAGGACTGTCCACCGCACGTCGCCCTGCCCCACGTCGATGTCGCTGGCGCCGAGAGCCCGCAGCCGGGCAACCTCCGTTGCTTGATCGTCCCCGGGGTAGGGCGCGAGGTCGAGATGGATGCGGTTCTTCACGATCTTCACGTCGGGCGTGCGGAGGAATTCCAGATACGGTCCGAGACCCTCGGCGGAGCGCAACGCCGCATAATCGTCGGTCACCGCGTGCACGGTCCAGTCCATCGCCTCGCCCCAGAACCGGGCCAAGGCCCGCGGATCCGCGCAGTCGACCACTACCGCGGCGATCGGCCCGGTGTCCAGGTAGAGAGGTCGAGGCTCAAGCACACAGAACTCGTTGCCCTCCGGATCGGCAAGTACCGTCCATGGCACGTCGCCCTGGCCCACGTCGGCGAGCGTCGCGCCAAGATCCTGCAGGCGCGCGAGCAGGTCCGCCTGCCCGGCCGCTGAGGCGGTAGCGAGGTCGATGTGCACGCGGTTCTTCACCGTTTTGGGTTCCGGAACAGGAAGGACATCGATGCAGACGGCAATGGGGTCGGGATACGCGAAGCCCTCGGGTTCGAGGTTGGTCTCGCCGGGTTGGTCGCCGGTGACGTTCCAGCCCAGCGCCGCCGCCCAGAACTGACCGAGCGCGGAATTGTCCCGAGCGTTCATCGAAATTTGAACGAGCCGCGTCCTCATGCTATCGATCCTAAATAAACAGGTCACACGCTGAAAACGACCGTCCCAATTTCGCTCGGCCATCGCCACATCGATCTGCCAACTCCGTGGCACATTCCGGCGGCCGGACTTATCTTGGCCGTCGCCATCCCGATCTACCGGCAGTACAACCGGAAGCAGCGCGCCGGGGCATCCGAGCCTGACCGCCAGGATTGATCACCGGCGATGAGCCGTCCGCGGACGCTCCCTGCGGTCGCGTCGCATGCGATCGGCTTCGCCACCCGGACCCCTCCGGCGCAAATTTTCTGCCATCGTTGCGGGCGGGGTGTCCTATTCGGCGGTGGTCAGTTCGTAGCGGGAGTGAGGGCCGGCTAGACCCGCCCCCGACGACAACCGGAAGTGATCTTCATGACGAAGTACCTGCTCGCACTCTACAAGGCCGATGACGAGCTCATTCCCCCGGAAAGGAGCCGGCAGGTGTGGGCCGGCGTCAACGCGCTGGGCGACAAGATGACGGACGCCGGTGCGTTCGTGTTCAAGTCCGGTTTGCGAGGCGGCGGGGCGGCGGCGACCGTGGTTCGCCAGTCTGGCGACGACTTCCTGATTACCGACGGACCGTACACGGAGACCAAGGAACACCTCGCCGGCTTCTGGATCATCAACGCCGCCGACCTGGACGAGGCCCTGGAGTGGGCCAAGCAAGCCGCAGTCGCGGAACTTCGGCCAATCGAGGTCCGCCCCTTCTTTGAAGGGGACCTCGACGACGCGATAGGGGCCAACGCGGCCGACACGGCGGACACGGCCGGCACGTAGGCTCTCGGGCCGTGAGTATCGAGGCAGTCCGCGGTCGCGAGTATGGGCGCTGCGTGGCCACCCTGATCCGTTTCCTCGGCGATATCGACACCGCCGAGGAAGCGGTGGAGCTTACGACCCAGTACCCTACCGATGCGCGTCCCTGGCTAAGGTCTTTCAGCCATAGCCCTATCCGGCCGACTCCGCGGTCGGTAGCGGCGTCGGCGATGACAAACGAGTATCCGGTCCCCTGCTCGGCTCGGCTCCACTGGCGTTCGATGACACGACGGCCCTCGTCTTCGGTGAAAGCCGCGGGCACGGTGGTGATCAGCGGGATGCAGGGATCGCTGGACGCCTCACGGACCAGGTCGAGATCCACTGGCGTGAAGGGACGGAGCCCGAACGGGCCAGCCGCCAGAGTCGGGACTATCAGCGCCGGGGACATGCGGGGAAGGATCGCACGCCAACCGGTCCGCGGCGAGCGAATTACGTCCTTGACGGCGGGGCAGCAGCACGGGGCTGGCGAGCATGAGCAGTCCCGCTACCGTCAGAGCCGTACGCGTGCTGGTGAGGTCGGCTAGCAATCCGCCGAGCGCCGTGCAGATAGCGATGGCGGCGCTGCTGCTGATCGACCAGGCCGACAGCGTGCGAGCGATGCGGTCCCCGGGAGTGTGCTCAAGCCGATAGGTGGCGAGCACCGGGCTGTACAGGCTCATGCAGATGATGATCGCCAGCTCGACTCCCATCACGGTCATGAGGCCGACCACACCGGGACGGACGAAGGCGAGACCGATCAGCCAGACGGCCCGCAGCGTGCCAACCACGCGGAAGACCCGGTGCTGGCCATACCGCGCCACGACACGGCGGGCCAGCCGCGAGCCGATGAATCCGCCGGCGCAAGGGGCAGCGAAGGCGAGACCGTATTGCCAGGGCCGGAACCCCAGCTGGCGGAGCAGGAGCACGGCAAGCAGCGGTTCGGTGGCCATGATCAGCCCGGCGACAAGCAGGTGATTGGCGTAAAGTGCCCGCAGGCCCCGATGGCTCAGGATATGCCGCCAGCCGTCGAGCAGCTCGCTGACGGCGAGGGGCTTGCCGGTTAGCCTCGGCTGTTCCTCGCGCCCGCGAATCGCCGTGATGCCCAGCGCGGACAGCAGATAACTCAGCGCGTCGGCCACCACGGTGGTGACTGGCCCGAAAAGGCCGATCGCCGCGCCGCCGAGCGGCGGTCCGACGGCGATGGAACTCCAGGTCGTGGACTCGAATCGCGCGTTGGCCACCAGGAGGTCATCGGACCGGACGAGAGCCTTGAGGTTAGCGCCGCTAGCCGCGTTGAACGCGATCTTGGCCGCGGCAACCACCGCCGAGACGACCAGCAGCTGAACGAAGCTGAGCCAGCCGATGGCATAGCCGAAAGGGACGCTCATCATGGCCGCGAAGCGGGCCAGGTCCATCGCGATCATCACTGGTCGCTTGCGGCGAGACTCCACCCACGGGCCGAGCGGCAACGCGATCAGCGCACCGACCGCTGGGCCCACCGCGGCCAGCACGGACACCTGAGCGGGCCTGGCGTGCAGCACCAGGACGGCGATGAGCGGGAACGCGCCGAACCCCAGCCCGGAGCCATAGGCGCTGACCGCGTACGCCGCCCATAGCCATCCGAACTGCCTGCCCAGGGATCGTCTCGCCAGCAAACTCCGCGCCTCCCGCCTCCCACCACCCGCCAGCCCAGCCCATCGCGCGCTCGTCAAGTTTCGCGACTTCCCCGATTCCAGGCGAGCGACCGCGCCAGAGAATGTCCGGATCTCTGCGGCAAGCTCGGGCCACGAGTGTGGGATGGTGGCCAGCGTGATAGCGAGGCCTCCGGCATCAGTGCTCGCCGCCTTCGATGTCGATGCGACCGCACCAGCACCGGACTGACCCGTTCGCCACCGCCGACGAGGCGGGACCGGAGGACGGAGATGGCAAAGCCAGAGAATCTGCTGGAGCGTGCGAGGTATATGAGATCGTAATGCGCGAGGGAAACGCCGACGACGTGGCCAGGTATATCGATGGCGCTTTGTTGATAGACCTGTGGCCGGATCTCGTTCTGCCGGCGAGTCTACGGCGCGAATGGCAGGCTTTGATAGATGCCGTGCGAGACCAGGAAACGGTTTGATGACCTCGCCCTGGCTCACCTCCTTTCAAATTGAAGTCTCGTCGATCTCGGTCGCGACAGCCCAGCCGACGAACAGCCCGACAACACCGATCTCGGGCCTACACTCAGAGCCCATGACCTGGCAACGCGCAAGACTCTCGCCCTCTTCGGGCGAGCCGAGCCGAGAGACTTCACCGATGTCTATGCGCTCGCCCTCCGATATGGCGCAGAGACCTTGCTGCGATGGGCCTCAGTCGGTGACAGCGGCTTCGACCGCCGGGTTTTCGCTGAAATGCTCGCGAGCCTGGATCGACTGACCGACGAGGATTTGCCGGTGCATGCCTCCCAGGCAGCCGCGCTACGTGCCTTCTATCGGGAATGGGACGACAAGCTCACCGGCTGAGTGCAACGCCTGCGCAGCGAGACTCGCGGGACCGTCTTGCTCATCACGCAGTGGTTCACGCCTCGCCGCGGCCCAGCCCGAGGACACTCACAAGAGGGGTGACACGCTACACTCCCTCTCTTGTGAGTGCTACCAACGGAATCTTGGTCACCGGCGGCGCCGGTTTCGTGGGCGCGACGCTGGTGCGACGGCTCGTCGCGAGCGGGTACCGGGTCAGCGTGCTCGACAACCTCAGCACCGGTGACCCCGCGCACCTGGCTGACGTGGACACTGAACTGGTCAAGGGCGACATCCGCGACGCGACCGCGCTCGACGACGCGCTCGCGGGCACGGAGGCGGTCATCCATCTCGCCGCCGCAGGCTCGGTGATCGGTTCCGTGCAGGATCCCGCCACGAATTTCGAGGTCAACGCGCTCGGCACGTTTCGCGTCCTCGACGCGGCGCGACGGGCGGGCGTCGAGCGCGTGGTACTGGCCTCGACCGGAGGCGCGCTGATCGGGGACGCCATACCGCCAGTCGACGAGCGGTCGCTGCCCAAGCCCATCTCTCCGTACGGCGCGAGCAAGCTGGCCGGCGAGGGCTACGCGCACGCCTTCGCCAAGACCTACGGGCTGCGCACGGTCGCCATCCGGTTCGGCAATGTGTACGGGCCCTGGTGCGCGCGCAAGCGCGGCGTGATCAACGTCTTCTTCGAGTCGATCAACTCCGGCGTGCCCCTGACGATCTACGGCGACGGGTCGGCGTCGCGCGACTATGTGCACGTGGACGACATCTCCAGCGCCCTGCAGCTCGCGCTGGAAAAGGACGTCCCCGGCGGCACGGTACTGCACGCCGCATCAGGCGTCGAGACCTCGGTCAGGGACCTGGCCGACCTGTGCCGCCAGGCCGCAGGCGTACCGGATCATCCGATCGAGTACCGGCCTAAGCGGGCCGGGGAGGTGGAACGCAACTTCGCCTCCTACGACCTGGCGAACCAGATGCTCGGCTACGCTCCGTCGGTCACCCGTGAAGCAGGGATCCCGCGAACCTGGCAGTGGTTCCGGCAGGAAGTATTCCGCGACTAGCGCATCTGGCCGGGCTCGCGCCGAGCCTTATCGCTCGCGCTCGAGGCCCGCCGATGGCCCATCCGTGGCGCCCCAGCGCCACGGATGTCCCAAAGGTGGGCCTGCCACCACCAGCCTGAGCCAGGCAAACCCTCGTGTTAATAACTGACGCGTCCCCCAGCGCCATCTTTGGGCCATGGGTGGGCCTGGCTGCAGTCGCCCAGGCCCGAAATGTACGGTTCGTTGGGCGCTGATCGTCCGCCAGTCTGGGCCGCCCGCCCCGGCACGGCAGCGGCAAGCAGGTGGGGCACCCTGCTGCTGCCAGAACGACAGCAGGGTGCCCCGCCTGCGCCACAGACGAGTCCCGGCCAGCGCTCTCGGCGCTAGCGGCCCGCAGCCTCCTCAAGCGCGCGCGTCACCAGCACTTTGGCCAGGTGCTCGCGGTACTCCCTGCTCCCGTTGAGGTCGCTGGCCGCGCTGGTCCCCTCGGCGGCATGCGCGGCCGCCTCCGCCGGGCCCGATCCTGCCGCCAGCGCCTGCTCGACCCCGGCGGCTCGCAGCGGCGTTGATCCCATGTTGACGAGCGCGACGTTGCCGCCCTGCACCGCGACCCCGACGATCGCCCAGTCGATGGCGCGCTTGGTGAACTTCTGGTACGACCAGCCAGCCCCAGCCGGCTTGGGCACCCGGATTTCGGTGAGCAACTCGCCCGGCGCAAGCGCGGTCTCAAACAGTCCGAGGAAAAATTCGCGAGCGCTGATCTCGCGATCCCCAGCCGGTCCCCGTGCGACCAGAACAGCGTCCAGGGCCAGCACCACCGCCGGCAGGTCAGCCGCCGGGTCGGCGTGGGCCAAAGAGCCGCCGAACGTCCCGCGGTGACGGACCTGCGGGTCGCCCACCTGGCTCGCGGCATGCGCGAGCAGCGGCAGGTCCCTGGCCAGCAGTTCGGAAGTCGCGAGCTGGTGATAGCCGGTCATCGCGCCGACCGCGATATGGCTGCCCTCGTCGCGGATATAACTGAGCCCGTCCAGCCGGCCGATGTCCACCAGCGTCTCTGGCGCGGCGAGCCGCAGCTTCATCAGGGGCAGCAGCGACATCCCCCCGGCCAGGTACTTGGCTTCATCGCCGCCCTCGGCGATCAGCTCAAGCGCCTCATCGACCGAACGAGCCCGCTTGTAGGTAAACGTTGCCGGGATCATTCGGAACCTCCAGCCGCGGCAGTGCTGACCCGGGTGGACGACCCCCCGGAGCCCCCCGCTGCCGCGTCCGCGGCGGCGAGGATGGCGCGCACGATGTTGTGGTAGCCGGTACACCGGCACAGGTTGCCTTCGAGCCCCGACCTGACGTCGTCCTCGGTCGGCGCGGCGTTCTCGTGCAGCAGGCTGACCGCCGCCATCACCATGCCGGGCGTGCAGAAGCCGCATTGCAGCCCGTGCTCGGCGCGGAACGCCCGCTGCACGGCATGCAGTTCCTCAGGCCCGTCGGCCAGGCCCTCGATCGTGGTCACGGCGCACCCATCGGCCTGGGCGGCGAGCATCGTGCAGGACTTGACCGACTGGCCGTCGAGCAACACCGTGCAGGCACCGCAGGAACTGGTGTCGCAGCCAACCTTGGTCGCGGTGAGGTTGAGCTGTTCACGCAGGAAATGCACCAGCAGGGTACGGTCCGCCACGTCGGCGGAGACCTCGCTGCCGTTGACGGTCAGCGTGACGTCCATCAGCCCTCACTCGCTCTCTTGATAGCGCTCCACACTCGGATAGGGGTCGCTGGCATGTCAATGTGGCGGACGCCGAGATGGCGGACCGCATCGATGACGGCGTTCTGCACGGCGGGCGTGGCGCCGATCGTGCCGGCCTCGCCGATCCCCTTGGCTCCCAGCGCGTTGACGGGCGTCGGCGTCTCGCTGGCCAGCAACTCGAAGCTCGGCAGCTCAGTCGCGCTGATAGCGGCGTAGTCGATCAGCGTGCCAGTCTGCGGATTCCCGTCGCTGTCATAGACCACCTCTTCGAGCAGCGCCTGAGCCACGCCCTGGGCGATGCCGCCGTGCCGCTGCCCTTCAGCCTGCAGCGGGCTGACGATCGTGCCGGCGTCGTCAACCGTCACGTGCCGGACGAGCCGGACCTTGCCGGTGTCGGTGTCCACTTCGACGACCGCCAGGTGAGCGCCGAACGGGAAGGTCGGCTGCCCCTCGGTGTAGTTCACCGAGGCGGTCAGGCCGTCGGCCCCGGCGTGACTCGCCACGTCCGCCCAGGTCTTGGCAGTGGCAGGGTCACCACGCACGTGCCAGAGGCCGTGGGTGGCGTCCAGCTCGAGGTCTGCCTCGCTGGCCTCAAGCAGCTCGGCGGCCACTAGCCGGGCCTGGTCCTTGACCTCCCAGGCGGCTTTCTGCACGGCGACGCCGCCCAGTTGCAGCGACCTGGACCCGTAGGTGCCGACGGCCAGCGGGATCAGGTCGGTGTCACCGTGAATGACGGTCACGTTGGCCATGGGGATGCCGAGCTCGGCCTCGACCAGCATGGCCCAGGTCGTGTGATGGCCCTGCCCGTGCGCCGAACTGCCGGTGTACACGGTGGCGGTGCCGTCGCCGTGCACATCCAGCCGGCCGGTCTCGCCGCCGTTGGCGTCGGCCGCCGTGATCTCGACATAGGTCGACAGGCCCAGCCCGAGCTGCACGGCATCTCCGCGCTCGCGCCTGGCCGCCTGCTCGGCCCGCAACTCCTGATAACCGGAACCTGCCAGCACCTTGTCGAGCGCCGCCGCATAGTCTCCTGAGTCGTACAGCGGGCCGCTCGGCGACTGGAAGGGGAACTTGTCGGAGGCCACGAGGTTGATCCGGCGAACCTCACCGGAGTCCATGCCGATCTCGGCGGCGAACAGGTCCATCGCCCGCTCGATAGCCGCCGTCGCCTCCGGCCTGCCCGCACCGCGGTACGCGCTGATCGGGGTGGTGTTGGTCACAACCGTCCTGGCCGAGGTCTGCACTTTCGGGAAGTCGTAAGCACCCGCCGCCATGAGGTTGGTCAGGAACGACAGGAACCCGCTCATCCTCGGGTACGCGCCGGTGTCCTGAATGACGTCGAGCTGGTAGGCAAGGACGCGGCCGTCTCTCGTGCCACCCAGCTTGACCTCATGGCGCTGAGCCCGGCCGTGCGTCATCCCGACCAGGTTCTCGCTGCGGGTCTCGGCCCAGCGCAGTGCCCGCCCGGTGTGCTTGGCCGCCCAGGCGACCACGAGTCCGTCCCGGTCAATCCCGACCTTGGCCCCGAATCCCCCGCCAACATCCGGCGCTACGACCCGGATGCTGGCCGGGTCCATCCCGAACGCGCCCGCAAGGACGAACCTGGCGATCTGCGCGTTCTGGGTGCTGAGCCAGACCGTCAGCTTGCCGTCAGCCCAGCATGCGGCCGCCGCGCGGCCCTCCATCGGCAGCGGCGCCAGTCGCTGGTTCACGATGGTCTGCTCGATCACGACCTCGCACCCGGCGAAAGCGTCGTCGTCGGCCGGGGCACCGGCCTTGACCGCGACGTTCGACCCTGCGTCAGGGAAGAGCAGGGTCGAGGCCGCCAGGGCGTCGTCAATGGTCACCACGGCGGGAAGGGGCTCGTAGTCCACGCTGACCAGTTCGGCAGCGTCCGCGCCCGAGTAGCTGTCCCGCGAGATCACGAGCGCCACCGGTTCCCCGACGTAGCGCACCGTGTCGATGGCGAGCAGCGGCTCGGCCCAGGGCCCGCCGAGCGGCAGCGGAGCCGCCTCGCTGCCTTCGGGCGGGGGCGCGTCGTCCGCGGGTGGCGGCGGAGGCGGAGGCAGGTCGTCCATGTCCGCCGCCGTGAGCACGGCCACGACGCCCGGTGCCCGCCGTGCCAGCTCGACGTCGATGCCGGTGATCCTGGCGTGCGCGATGGGGCTGCGGACGAAGGTGACGCGAGCCGCCTCTCGCAGTTCCGGCACTCTCAGGTCGTCCACGTACGTGCCGCCGACCGTGAGAAGCTTCGGATCCTCGGTCCGGACGACCCGGGTACCCAAGATGCTCATAACGCTCCTTCCGCCACAACCGCATTCTGTCGTCGCGAGGCAATGAGTGATGCTACATCGCGAATTTTGGCAGCCGTCGTGGTGTATATCTGCGCCGGGGTGCTTGAGGTCATCCCGCGGGCGGTACCCAGATGTCTCGCTCGTGCATGAGCCGGATCTGCTTGTCGATTACCTCGCGGCGGTAGCCGGCATGGTCGTACGGCTTGCGGTCGGCGTAGAGGTTCTTGGGATAGATCGGCTGCTCGTAGATCAGCTGGTACTGCTCCGTCGTCAGGTCTTTCATCCAGTTGTCCCACTGCGCGCTGGCGCGGAACGAGCGCAGCGCCTCGATGTCGATCGTCCCTGCCACCCACGAGGACCCGGCGCTGTAGTCGTGCCGCCCGATGATCTGGCCGCGGTAGTCGATAACGGCCGAACCGCCGCCGAAGGTGTCGATCGGGACGTCGGACTCCGCGTTCAGGTAATAGGTGCCGACGTTGCAGGCGATCAGGTACAGGTTGTTGTCCAGGGCTCGCGCCCGGTTCTGCACCTCGAACAGCCCGTTGCCCACGTGCGGATGCGGATACGGGCCCCGGTACAGAACCTCCGCGCCGTTCATGGCCAGCCCGCGAGCGTTTTCCGGATAAGAGCCTTCATTGGCCATCAGGAAACCGAGCCTGCCGATCGCCGTATCAGCCACCGGGTAGAAGGAATTCAGCTCACGTCCGTACAACTCGATCCACTTGTCCCAGACGTTATGCGGGGAGACCGAGTGCTCCACCGGCAGCAGCGGCACGACCTTGTGGTGCCGCAAGATGATCTCGCCCTCAGGATCAAGGACGAAACCAATGTTGAAAAAACGTCCGGGGAACTCAGGATGCCTGGCCTTCGCCTGGCCCATGATAAACGCGTTCCATTGACGGGCCAGCCCGCCCAGATAGTCAGTCTCCGGACCGGGAATGTCGATCGCGCATTCCCGCGCGAACTCCTCGTGATCGAGATCGAGCACCTCGTCGTTGAATCCCTGCAGCGCACCCTCTGGTATCGCGATCAGCCGCACCGGCAGGTCCAGGCTCGACAGCCAGGAAGCCGCCTTGATCAGGTGCGACAAGTGCTCAAGATTGACTTGAATTTCTGACCGGCGCCGGATGCCGCGCATAGTAGGCACCAGGCCGATTGCCTGATAAGGCTCGATCTTCACTCATCCTCCTTTGGTTGCGGCGGGTCCGTTGCGCGTCAGCTCGCGGCGACGCCGCCATCGCAGACGATCGTCTCGCCCACGATGAATTCACCTGCCCTGGAGCTGAGGAACAGGGCGGTCCCGGCGATGTCGGCCGGCGTGCCGATGCGTCCGCGCGGGTTGCGCTCGCTCACCGGACCCCAGTCCGTCCCCTCGACGTTCCCGCCGCCGCCGACGCCGGTGCTCAGCATCCAGGTCGGGAACGGGCCAGGCGCGATCGCGTTCACCAGGATGTGACGCCGGGCAAGCGGCCCGGCGAGCTGGCGAGTCAGAGCGTGCACCGCTGCCTTGGACGCACCGTAGGAGAAGTTCTCGAAGATCGAGGTCCTGATCCCGTCGATCGACCCGATGTTGATGACCCGTGAGGGCGACTGCGCCGTAGCGGCGGCTTCGAGCAGCGGCAGCAGGCGCTGGGTCAGGAAAAAGACACCCTTGACGTTGGTGTCCATCACCTTGTCCCAGCCGTTCTCGGGGAACTCGTCGAGCGGGGCGCCCCATGAGGCGCCGGCGTTGTTCACGAGCACATCAAGGTGATCTTCGTGCTGCCCGATCGCGGCCGCGAGCGAGGCCACGCCATCGATCGTCGCCACGTCGGCCGGGAGCGACACGCAGGTCCCGCCGGACTCCTCGCTCAGCCGGGCCGCGGTCGCGTCGCAGACCTGGGCCTTACGGGAACTGATATAGACCTTCGCGCCGTTGGCGAGGAAGCCCGCGGCGATCATCTCGCCGATACCTCGGGAGCCGCCGGTGACCAGGACGGTCTTGCCGGCGACGGAGAACAGGGCATTGATGGACAACATCGTCATGCTGGGGACCATCTCATACTGGCTGCGGGAATTCGACTCGTTCGGCGACGACGATGAGCCGCCTGCTGTCGAATCCGTAGGCCGAGCCGTCGGTCCCGCCGTAGGACGCGGTGAGCCGATAGCCGGCGGCACCCATCATGGCGTTCAGTTCGGGCAGCGTATAGACGCGAGTCGACTGCGCCAGCGTGAGGCGCTCACCCTCCGGGGTCAGCAACTCGATCCGGCCGGCCAGCCTGCCGGCCAGGAAATCGTACTCGCGCTCCTCGGCATAGATCGTGCCGTCCGCGAGGCGCTCCCAGCGGCGCGGCACGATCATCGTCCTGGCTATGCGGAAGGGGCTGACCGAATCGATAAGCAGCTTGCCGCCCGGCACCAGCGACCTCCTGATGTTCCTCAGGATGCCCAGGTCCTCTTCGCGGGTCGCCATGAAGCCGAAGGAAGTCTGCATCACGATGACAGCGTCGGCCGGGTCGTCTAGGGCAAAGGTCCGCATGTCACCCACGTGGAAGTCCGCCAGCGACTCAAGTGAGCCTTCCCTGGCCGCTTCGATGGCCAGCCGAATCGACGCAGCGCTGGAATCAACGCCCGTCACGGCGACGCCGAGGCGCGCAAGCTCAACCGAGTGGCGCCCGTGACCGCACGGCATGTCCAGTACCCTCGTCCCTGGCCTGAGCCCGAGCACTTGCGCGGCGAACCGGGCCTCATCGGCAGCCAGCGGGCCGGGGAAGTTAAGCGCCACCCGCAGCCAGTTGTCACCAAAGTTCGTCTCATGCCAGGCCGGGTCAACTTCTATCTGCACCGCACCTCCCCGAAAAGGGTGTCTTATCGTACGCCAGCATGCACTGCCATACTCGCAGCCGGGAACTGCCAGCCGGCTGACCATCACATCGGCCTGCGGCATCACCTCTGCGTAGAGGCCGACGGCCGGATCAAGGCAGCCATTGGCAATCACGCGATCCGCGCCGGCAGCACGGTAACGAGCTGATCCAAGCCAAGCACTCACCCGGGCGTCAAAATGTTTGCTGCGCGGTATCCGCGTGCCGCGGCCTAGTGCCTGACCGTGAGGTGCATGGTCGCGTTGAAGGTCCCGACCGCGGTGTGCGGAGCGGGTTGCGCGTTCCTGCTCACGTCACACTTGCCGTTGTGCTTCGGCAGGTTGCCCGAGAGCGTCACCAGTGCCTGGCCAGACCCCGTCGCACCATGGAACTTGCCGGTGCTCTTGGGTCCGTCCACGGTGAACGGCACCCTCGTGCTGAACGCGATCCTGCACGTGCTCTGCGATTGCAGGCCCGCGTGGGTCGAGCCGGCGCCTGTCAGCGTGACGGCCAGCTTGCCATCCGAGGTGCTGAAGCTGTGCGAGGCTCCCTTCTGTGGCGCCGCGCCCAGCGGGATGGTGCCCGAGGTGGCAACCGGGCCCGCCATCGTCAGGTGAAATGTCGGGTTGCCCGACATCGCGGCCGCACCAGTGAGCCGACCGTGCGCGGTCTCGGTTCCGGACCTCACCGTCGTGGCCGGCTTGGCGTTGTTGGCTGATGAGGAGCACGCGGCAAGACCAGCGGCCAGAGCGGCGGCCGCCGCGAGAACTGCCATGGCTTTCATGATGTCCCCCCGATTCACACCGGCCCCTGCCTTGAGCCTCCCACCGCTGGTCATGCGGGCTACGGGCGGGGGTAAGGGAGCGGCCAGGGACGGCGGTTCGCCATCGTCGCGCGAGTGGCTGGGGGTATCTTTCAACCAAGATCTTGACGCTGAGCTGCGGCCGGAGTGGCCGCAAGCGGGTCGATCCGGGGCCAATGCCGACTACAAGACAGGCTGAAAATTTGGGTGAGCTGATCTCGGTGACCGACGGGCGGATCTTCATTCGGCCGCCGCAAATGCACGATGCCGGGCCGTTGCTCGCCGAGGCGGGCGAGGCGGACTACGGACTCGGCATCATCGCGGTCCCGGGTCACGGTCGCGACGGAGAGCAAGCCGGCGACGCGGTGGGCTGGGTAGCCTGTGATCAGGCGCCGGCCTGGCTCGAGGCCGACGAGGTGCTGCTGCGCTACAGCTTGCAGGCGATTCCCCGCCAGCGCGACTACGCGCTACGGGTGGTCCAGCTGCTGATGCACCATCTCGCCACCCGGACGACATGCCGGACCGCGCTGATCGCAGTCAAGCAGGATGACGCCCGGTCGCTGGCGGTCGCGCAAGCGGCAGGGTTCGCGCGGCGGCGAACGATCGACGGCGACCTCGTCCTCGCCCGGCCAGTGCCACCCGTGACTTACTCCGACGGCACGGTAACCATCCGGCGGCAGCGGACTGGCGACATCGACCGGCATCTGGAAGCTATCGACGACGCGCAGATCGACTGGCTGTGGGAACCTGGCCACCGGCAGCAGTGGGAAGCCCTGACCGCGGACCAGCGGCGCGAGCATCAACTAGCGCACCTGCGCGCCAGTGAGGACAGCTTCGGCAGCGGGCCGAAGTGGTGCTTCTCGGCTGACCGCGCCGATGCGAGCTACATCGCTTACGTGGACTGCGACCTGGCCAATGAGCACGTGCCGCCTGGCGAGGCGAACATCTCCTACGCTGGCCATCCCGCCTGCCGCGGGCAGGGCAATGTCAGCAGGTCGATCCGGCTGCTGACCAGGTTCCTGCGCGACCACACCGGTGCCAGGTCAGCGCACCTGATCGTCGACGCGGACAACGCGGCTTCGTTGCGAGTCGCCCGCGCAGTGGCCGGCGCCCCTGCCGAGCGATGGCGCGACGCTCGCGGCCGGACCATGGTCAGGCACGTGCTGGCGCTGCGCTAGCACCCCGGCGCGCTAGTGCCCCGGCGCGCTAGTGCCCCGGCCCGTCAGCCAGGCCGTGCGGAACCGCGCCTCCCGGACGCCGGTGGGGCACCCTGCTGCTGCTCTCGCGACAGCGGGGTGCCCCACCTGACAGGCATGTGAGGCAATCCGTTCAGCGTCAGTTGGCGCCGCCGCCGTTCTGGGTTTCGTTGGCCTGCCATTGGGCGACGGCCCGCGTGCCGCCGGGTGAGCCGCCCCGGGGGCTCGGGCGGGTCCCGGGGGCTCGGGCGGGCCCCGGGTCCGGGGCGGGCGCCGGGGTCCGGGCGGGCGCCGGGGTCCGGGGTCCGGGCGGGCGGGAAGCTGAGCCTGTCAGCCGCGCGTTCACATTGTCATGAACGTTGTTTCCGGGGCTAGCGGTCGCGCGCTGAGATCACAATGGACCGCGGAGATCGATGTCACCCCTGCGCTCGCGGCCAGCCTGATCCGCGAGCAATTTCCTGGCTTGGCTGCCGGGCGGGTGCACCGGGCGGGCAGCGGGTGGGACAACAACGCGTTCGTCGTCGATGGACAGTGGCTGTTCAGGTTCCCGCGCCGGCAACTCGCGATCCCGGGTATCGAACGGGAGATCGCGGTGCTGCCCCGGCTCGCGCCACGGCTGCCGCTGCCCATCCCCGAACCGCGATTCGCCGGGAGGCCGTCGGCGAGCTATGGCTGGCCGTTCTTCGGAGCGAGGATGCTCGCCGGCACCGAATTCGCCGACGCCGGGATCGCGAGCCCTCAGCGCGAACGGGCGGCGGCCGCCGTCGGTGGCTTCCTGCGGGTGCTGCACGACCCTGAACTCAGCGCACTAGTCGCGGATGCTGATCTCCCGGCCGATCCCATGGGCCGGGCCGCGCCGCCGGTGCGGGCGGCGCGGGCGGCAAACTCGCTCGAGCGGTTGGCTGAGCGCGGGATCTGGTCACCTGACCCCGACGTGTCCGGCTTGCTCGGCCAGGCGCGGGCGGCCGGCGGCGACCAGGCCGCGCCCGCCGCCCGGCCCCTTGCCCTCTGCCACGGCGACCTGCACTTCCGCCACATGCTGGTGGACGAAAGCGGCGCGGTGACCGGCGTCATCGACTGGGGTGACCTGTGCCTAGGCGACCCGGCGATCGATCTCAGCGTCGCGTACCTGGCTTTCGATGCCCGCGCGCGTGACGAACTGCTCGCCGCCTACAGCAGGCCGGTCGGCCAGGCCAGGGAACTGGCCGCCAGGACGTGCGCTCTGTCCCTCGCTGCTGCCCTGGCCGAGTACGCGGCCGATGACGACCGGCCCGCGCTCCTGCGCGAGTCGCTCGCGGGGATCAGGCGGTCAGTCACCTGAGCGGCCTCAGCGGCCGACGCCGTCCCCGCCCGGCCGTCAGGAGCACTCCTACGGCCCTGACCTGCGCGATTGCAAACAGTCAACGACTGAGCTGACGCTGGGTCAACGACCGAAGTGGCATGATGTGTACCGACCGATCCGGCTAGGGCTAAATAGGTGCAAGCATCTAGATTTTACAAGTCCCATCGGTCACAATTGGTGACGGGTGGCCCTGGGCTGCTGCGCGCCTTGCTTCTAGGAGAGGTCCATGACTGCCGTCCCGCGTCCTTCGGTCCGGGCCGCTACGCTCAAGGACGCCGCCCACATCGCGACCGTTCACATCCGGTCCTGGCAGGCTGCCTACCGTGGCCTGCTGCCGCAGGACTACCTCGACACGCTTGACATCCCAAGGCGGACCGAGAGCTGGAAGCGCGCGCTGCGCTCGACCGACTGGTCCAAAGGCGGCGTAGTCGTCGCTGTCCCGGGCCCGGACGTGCTGGGATTCGCTGGATACGGACCGGCCAGGGACGAGGGAGATGACTGCTGCGCTGTCGGTGAGATCAGGCAGATCTACCTGCTTCCTGAAGCGTGGGGCAAGGGGCTCGGGCAACGGCTGATGTCCACCGCGCTGATCAGGCTCGCCTCGGCCGGTTACACCCAGGCAACCCTGTGGGCGCTCGCGACTAACACCCGGGCGAGGCACTTTTACGAGAAGAACGGCTGGGCTCCCGACGGAACCACCAGGTCCAGCGAAATGAGCGGGTTCCAGGTCGACCAGCTCCGCTACCGCAAGGAGATGTCTTAGCGCTCAGGTCCGCACCCGGTACCGACTGGCGCGAAGACCGAGAACGCAGGGCAGCTCAAGACCCGAACAGCGAACGCTGATTACCAGCACGCGGGTTTGCCTCGTACCGAGGCCCACCTTTGGGACATCGGTGGCGCTCTGGCGCCACCTTTGGGCCATCGGCGGGCCAGCCGCCAGGCAGTTCGCCGGGGCGCCATCACCTTCCGGGAGGCCAGATCGCCAATCTGCGGGTTATTACGCGACGGCCGCTCAGACTATTTTGATCATGCTCTGACATGCCGGTGCGAGCGGATCCCGGCGATCACATCAGCAACTGCGGCCCGCGCCGGTAACACGAGCACCACCACGCCCATCGGAATGTGACAGCGCCGGAGCTGACTGTCTAGGGGCAGGCCCGCCGATGACCCAAAGGTGGCGCCAGAGCGCCATGGATGTCCCAAAGGTGGGCCTCAGTACGAGGCACACCAGCGCGTGTTGATAATCACCGGCCCCAATTCCGGAAGAACGCGAACTCCTGATTACTCCAGGCATGGCTGTCAGCGCCCGTCGACAGCAAGTTCATGGACAGCAGCCTCAGCTGATCGCCGGGCGCTTGCGTCGATCCGTCCACCGTGAGGACATCGGGCTGGCGGAAATTGTCGTCGCTGGCGTTCATCCACGGGCAATAGCCAGCCAGCCTTTGCCACACCTGCGCACAGGCCGGAACTGTCGCACCGCACCACCCGACGACGCCGATCCCTGGCCTGCGCTGCGACCCGAGCCCACGCCGACGCCGATGCCCGTGCCGAGGCCGATCAAGACCACGGCGCCTACCGCGTAGGTGACGGCGCTCCTCCGCTTGCGCATTGCCCTGGTCTCCTTTCCCCGGTCCCCGGCCGTCGCGGCCAGCATCCAGTTGCGGCAGCCCGTTCCACGGCCGGTGCCGGGGAGCGGGCTGCCGTGCCTGCACCTTCCGATGGTCAGCTGACCGGACCGAAGAAGAAGGCGAACTGCTGGTTGGACCGGGCAATGTTGCCGACGAGCAGCTCACGCCCGAGCTTGAGCTGGTTGGCCGGGTGCTTCGTGCCGGTGTCCAGGGTCAGCACCAGCGGCTGGCTGAAGTTGCGGTCTCCGCCGTTGATCAGCGGGCAGAAGTTCACCGAGGAGTCGCCAGGCGACACCGGCGGCGTGGCCGCGATCAGGCAGCTAGTGCCCTGGGTGCTGTGAATGCGATCGGCGATCCACACGGTCTTTGCCGTAGCGCCACAGGGCTGGAGCGTGACCATGCGGCCCGCCGTCGCCCGGGAGACGCCCGCGCAGAAACCGGACTGGTTGCCGAAAGCCGACCAGTTCAGCTCGATGACGGCGAACAGCGGGTAGTGCCTGCAGACAAACGATGTCGGCGAGAAGAAATCATTGGCCAGGAAGCCGCAGAACTGGAATACGAAGCCGGAAATCGACGGGGTGAAATCGCCGTTCGGCCGGAAGTTACCCGCGATGTGCATGTTGACCGGCGTACCGACGCGACCGCCGACCCCGGTGTCGCCATGGACGAAGGCGTTCATCGTGACGCCGGAGCCGAGCGTGTCGCTGAAGATGCTGACGCAGTTAGCGCCACAGGCCACGGTGTCCTTCGGGCCCTCCGTGGACGCGGAGGCGATGCCGGCGGACAGACCGAGGCCGGCCGTGATCAGCGCCGCCGCCGATACAGCAGAGAACGCCCTGGTAAAGCGCTTGCGCATAAAAGGTTCCTTCCTATGGTGTCCGCTTGCCGCGGCCCGGACGCTCGGGCGGTCAAAGCCGACCGGTCCGCGGGGAAAGAAACTGCCTGGCAACGGTTACTCTCAGTATTTCCCGCCCTGCCAGTTCACTACGAGACGTTATCACTAAGTGGCTGTAAGTAATCAGCGCCGACCTTGATTTAGATTACGATTTGACAGCGGCCGTAACGCCCAAATCCGCTTTACCTAGCCAGTAACCTGGGAAAATAGACTGGACAACACCGAGCTTCCTCGGCTTTCCCGCACCAATCCCGCAGTCGCGGAAGACCTCGGCACGGAAGGCGTAGAACCAAGAGGTACTGCTACTAAAAGTAATCAGGCCGCCTCCCTCGACAGCCGGAAGCGCGGCCCTGCCTAAGGTGAGTGCAGCGACGACACGACGCGGGCGGCCGGACAGTTCGCCCAGAACGAGAGAGGTCAGCGTGACTGACGCCCTGCCGCAACACCTGCGAGAGCAACTCGAAGATCCGTTGGCGGTGCCCATGACCGGCACAAGGAAGCTGAGCTTCGAGGTGGTCAGCAACGAGCGGATGTCGGTCAGCCTGCAGCGCCTCACGCTCACCGCGCCCGAACTCGCCGGCTTCGCCTACTCCCCCGGCCAGGACGTGATGCTGCTTGTGGCGGCTGACGGCCGGCGGCCGATCAGGCGCCGCTATACGATCAGGTCCTTCGACCGGGAGAGCTTGCGGCTGACCCTCAACATCGTGCGGCACGGCGAGGGCCCTGGCGAGCGCTGGCTGAGCGCGGCGCGCCCCGGCGACGCCATCGAGGGCATCGGCCCGCGCGGGAAAATCACCGCCTCGTCCTCGGCCGACTGGCACTTGTTCATGGGGGATGAATCGGCGATGCCCGCCATACTCGCGATGACCGAATCCCTGCCCGAAGAGGCGGAAGCGACGCTGGTCATCGAGGTACCTGATCCCGACGATGAGGAGGAAATTATCGCTGCCGCGCGAACCAGGGCGACTTGGCTGCACCGGCTCGGACGGCAGCCGGGGGACCCGGCACTGCTGGCTGCCGAGGCTGCTGAGGTCGAGCTGCCGGCGGGAGCCGGGCATGTCTACCTGTTCGGCGAGGCGTCTGTCGTGCTGAAACTGCGTGAGGTCCTGGCCGGCTGCGGCATCGTGGCTGACCAGATGTCGCCGAAGGCATACTGGGGCCGAGGTCGCGCTAACGCCGGGCACGGGGAGCCAGCCAAGGACTCCTGATTCCGCCCCATCCGGCCCGCCACATCGGTCGACACCGCCTGCGATTCATCTTTCATTCTCATTTGGCGAGGCATTCTTCCCTAGACTGACCAGGTAGCTCGAACTCGGGCTGGATTGGAGCGCCTCGTGGCGGCGGCGATAGCGACCGAGGTATCGGCGGCGATCGCCAATGCCTCGGCCAGGACGCTGACGCTTGGCATCGACTCAGCTGGCCTGATCCGCCAGCACGACCGGAGTGCCGGCGACATCCTGGCCAATCCGACCGGATCATTGCTCGGCACCGATCTGTGCGGCCTGATTACGGGCCCTGGCGATCCTGCGCGCACGCTGGCCGGCCTGATCGACGCGACCAGGGCCGACAGGCAGAGCACGACCGTGCTGACACTGCGGACCGCCAACAAGTCGCTGGTCGACGCCGTGGTCACGTTCGAGCCGATCCGGTCAGCTGATCCCGAGCTATTCGCCCAGGTGACGATGCGCATCCCGGCGCCGGCGGCCGAGCGCTTCATCGACCCGGCGCTCATGCGGCACGCGCTGCTCGACGGAGCGGTGCGCAAGATCGGCGGCGCGCTTGATATTGACCAGCTCGCGCCCGAACTGGTCAATATCCTCGTGCCGCACTTCTGCAACTCCGGCGCCCTGCTGATCCTGGAGAGCCTGCTCGGCGACAGCGACTACGAGGAGACCGCACGCGGCGGCACCCAGTTCGTGCGCAGGCTCGCCCTGGCTTACGACGATGGCGACGCCGGGTGGCACGCGGCATTTCCGGTCGGCGAGATCCTTCGCTACCCGCCCGACAGCATCTACACCCGTTGCCTGGACACCAGCGCACCGGTCAGCACGGTCTGGACGCCCGAAGCGGCGCAGGAACTGGCCGTCGCCTGGCGGCGCACCCCGGTGGCCAGGCTCATCTCGGGCACCTCGATGATGGCGCTGCCGCTGCTGGCCCAGAACGCCATGCTCGGATTCTTCGTATGCGTCAGGCAGCCGGGATTCCACCGGTTCGACGCGTACGACACCGAGATCGGGATGGAGTTCGCCAGCCGGGCCGCCCTGTTCGTCGACGGCGCCCGCCGGTACAGCAGGGAGCGCGCGACCGCGCTCACGCTGCAGCGCAGCATGCTTCCGACCGGGCTCTCGCACCCGACCTGCGTCGACGTCAGGCATCGTTACCTGCCAGGCAGCAAGCTGATCGAAGTCGGCGGCGACTGGTACGAGTCGATCGCCCTGCCAGGAGGCCGGGTCGCCCTGGTCGTCGGCGACGTGGCCGGGCACGGTGTCCGGGCCGCGGTGACGATGGGCAGGCTCCGTACCGCGATCAAGACGCTGACCATGCTCGAACTTCCGCCGGCCGAGACCCTGCAGCGGCTTGATGACCTGATGCACGAGCTTGGCGTCTTCGAGCCGCACTTCGCCACCTGCGTGTACGCGGTTTACGACTCCGTCGAAGGCACTTGCGAGGTCGCTTCGGCCGGCCACCTGCCGCCCTTGCTCGTCCATCCAGACGGCACCAACGAGCTACTCGACGTCTCGCCGGCACCTCCGCTGGGGATCGGGGCCAGCCCCATCGTCAGCCGCACCTTGAAGATCGAGGACGGCAGCCTGCTCGTGATGTACACCGACGGCCTGGTCGAGCGCAGGACGGAGGACATCGACGAGGGCCTGCAGCGGCTGCGCACGATCTTCAATTCCGACGCGCCCGCGCAGTCACTCGAAGAACTCTGCCGCGCCGCGCTGGCCGACGTCTACGACGACCATCAGCGCGACGACATCGCGCTGCTGGTCGCCAGGCTGAGCAGGATCAGCCGGGACCGCCACGTGTCCTGGAAGCTGGCCGCGAAGCTGACCGCTGCCCGCCGGGCTCGCTCGCTGATCCGCAGCCCGATGCGCCGGTGGGGCCTGGCCGACCTGATACCGCTCGCCGAACTGGTGGTATCCGAGCTGGTTACCAACGCCGTCCGGTACACCCAAGGCAGCATTAGCCTGCGGCTAGTTTTCGAAGGCGGCCTTTTCATCGAGGTCTTCGACGACTCCGCGGCGGTGCCGAGGCTCAGGCACGCCGACGATGAGGACGAGCGCGGCCGGGGACTTGCCGTCGTCAGCCAGCTTGCCCGCCGGTGGGGTACCCGGCGCGCTGGCGCCGGGAAGGTCGTGTGGTGCGAGCTTTCCATTCCGCCGACGGCCGGAGCTCCGCATAATGGCCAGGCCGATGCCAGTTGCACGGCCACCTCGGCTGCCTCCGCAGACGAACCTGTTGCCATGGCGACACCGGCCCAGCGGCGCCAGCGAGTCGCACCGGCCGTCGCGGGCGCCTCTACGGCCAGGTCCAGGCGGCGAGAGCCGGCCGCTGACCGGAAGCCTGCCGGCACGCAACGGGGCAGGTCCAGCTCGCGGCCGAACCTCGGCCGGAACCCGGGGCCTGACGCCGAGCCCAACGCAGGGCCGAACCCGGGGCCTGACGCCGAGCTGAACGGGATCGAACCCGGGGCCTGACACCGAGCTGAACGGGATCGAACCGGGGTCTGACGCCAGGCCTAACGCCGAGCCGAACCTGGGCTGAACTGCATCTACCCGGGCAGAACGTCCCAGACCGCCGTTCAATCACTCCAAAAGGACGTAGTCGTAATGTCTTCTCAACTCGTCTGGTTTATGCTTCAATAAGAGAGATTATGATCGTTCGCTGGATCTGCCTTAGTCCGTGTTCGATCATGGGGAGGAATCGAACAAATGAGCACTAGCCGACAGTCACCAGAGTTCACCAGGTTGCTGACTCCAGCTGAAGTCGCAGCCATGTTCCGCGTGGATCCCAAGACAGTGACGAGGTGGGCCAAAGATGGCAAACTCACCTCGGTACGCACCCTTGGCGGTCACCGCAGGTACCCAGAAGCTGAGGTCAGAGCGTTGCTCGACCAGATCAGCGGGTCAACTCGGCCATAACGCTAACTCCGTTTCGGTCGCGAGCATTCGAGCCTGAACGGTTTAGCCTTGGCACATGCCGCTCGGAAGCAACGGGTTGTTTACGCTAGCCTTTCATCACTCAGCGTGACGAAAGGCTAGCGTAAACGGCAACCGGCGCCTGGCTTACGGCGCGTGCGTGCAGGCAGTGGCGAGCTGCTGGTCCCCCGCGCCGTGGGTGTAAAGCAGCAGCCAGTCTCCGCGTTCATGCCACACCTTCGTGAATGCGAGAGGCAGGCCAGCGATCGCCGCCCCCTGCTGTACGCCGCTGAGCGAGAGCGTAACTGGGTTAGAGAGGCAACGATTGATCTCGACCACCCAGACCCTGCTCGCGTGGCTGAGCCTGGATCTCAGCTCCGGCAACGGCACCGAAGTTCCCGATAGGGTGCCCGAGGGAATCGCGGCCTGCTTGGTCGCGATGTTGGGCAGCTTGCGCAGGCCGTAACTGTAGGCGGCGCCGAAGCTTTCAGCGTTGGGATTGGTATACAACACCACATCGCCGGGCCGTGCGTTGGCCGCGACGATCTGGTCAAGCGCCCTGACGTTGTCATAGTGGCCGTAGGGCTGGCGCTGCGTCACCTGGGCGGTCAGCCCGGCCAGCACCACGAGTACCAGCGCGACCGGGCCGGCGATCCGGCCCAGTGCTACCAGTGCCATGCCGCCGAGCAGCGCGCCCGCCGGCACGCTCATCAGGATGTACCGCGACGTGTAGATCGGCGATACGACCGAAGCGCCGAGCAGCAGCGCGGGCGGCACGAGCATCCATGGCACGCTCAGCTCCGTCAGCTGCCAGCGCCAGGCGGCCCGCCGCGCGCCAGTCGCCTCTGTGCGCAAGATCAGCGCAATGGCGATGATCCCGGCGATCACGATGGTCACCAAGGCCGAACCGCTCAGCGTGAGCAAGGTCGACAGGCCTGACGACGACTGATTGTTCGCGATCCAGGCGACCTGGCCCCGCTGCTCCCAGCCAAGCAGCAGCAGCGGGCTCGAAATCACCACCCCGGCCACCGCAGCGCCCAGCCAGCCGAGTGCTAGCCGACGTACGTCCCGGTCCCCGCCTCGCTGCTCGCCGCCTTCCTGGTCACCGCCTTCCTGGTCACCGCCTCGCTCGCCACCCCGGCGCCACCAATGCAGCGCCACGGTCACGGCGTGGGCGGGGATGAGCAGCAGGCCGAAGATATTCAAGATGCCGAGGACAGCCAGGCCAGCGCCATACCCGATGAGCCACCGCCGGCGGGCGTCTGGCTCCGCGCCGAGCACCCGGATGAGCAGATAGCTGGCGAGGCAGGCGGCAGCCACCACCATCTCGTACGACCTGGCTTCCTGCGCGTATCTGGTGGCGACAGGCAGGACGGCGAAAAGCAGCCCGGCAGCGAGGCCGACCCAGGCCGAGACCACGCGCCTTCCGATTGCCGCGACAAACGCGGCCGCCGCCGCGGCCGCGAGCGCAGAAGGCAGCCGCATCACGAGCTCGCCGGTGCCGAACAGGTGCACCACCGGCCACATCATCATGTAGTAGGCCGAGTGCACGGCGTCGACATTGCCAAGCATGCTGATCAGGTCGCCAAACGGACGCGAGACGGCCGCGATGGTCGCCGCCTCGTCCCGCCAGTAGGACGGGGTCGTAATGCCCCACAAAGCAAGGGCGAGAGCAGCGAGCGGCGGTAGCAGCAGCGCCCAGACCGGCCCGTGATCGTACGCCTTGCCCGATCCCGCGACCTGGGAACCCGCAGCCGCGGACTGGGAGCCCGCGGTACGGGTGCCCGCAGGCCGCGTGCCCGCCGACTCGAAGACCGCAGCCTCGGAACTGGCAACCTCGGAGACCGCAGCAGCCTCGGAGCCCGCAGCCTCGGACCCGGCAGTCTCGGAGCCCGCAGCCTCGGACCCGGCAGTCTCGGAGCCCGCAGCTTCGGAGTCCGTAATCCGGGCGCCGTTAGCCTGCGACTCCGCGACCTGCAAGGCTGCAGTCTGGGCCTCGCTAGCCTGAGCTTTCGCAGGCTGGGAGCTTGCAGACTGGGCCTGCGCAGGGTCAGCCTCGATGCCCCCCGTAACCCCGTTCTGCTCGGCCGCGGCTTTCTCGGCCGTCTGTCCCAACGCCGATGACCCGCTGGGTGAAGTCATGATGTCTCAACCTCCGGAGTCAACCGGGCAGGTAACCAAGTATCAAGGCCTCTCGCCGCGCGTAACATCGATGCGCATCAGGCCGGCGTCCCAATCGTAGCCACGACGCGTCGCGCTCATGCCAACTAGCGCCTAGCCGCCCCTACGCGCCTTGCCCGCTTGTATTGCCCGCCATCGATCGCGTCATGCCACCATGCCCGCCTCACCGCGCGGCGAACCAGCCTGGCCGGGGGCGCGCGGCCTGCAAGCGGGCAGGCAACCTTCACAGGTGGACTCCGCGGGCCATTCGCCTCCGGGTCCGCGCACGGGTGAGCAGCGTGGTCCTGCGTGCTCTCGTTGCGGGCGAGCAGCTAACAGCAACGCGGCCCTACCTGCCGTCATCAGGACAGCAAGAAGCAGGACCTTATTGCTGCTGGCCGGTACACCCTGACAACAACGCGGCCTACCTGCTGCTGTTGCGCGGCCGTCGCCCGCACTTGCGTGGCCTGCCTGCGGTCGTGGGGACAGCGGCGTGGCCGACATGCTGCTGTCCGGTGGCGGCAGCGCGCAGAAGCGTGGTCTCACCTGCTGCTGACCGATCTGGGCACTGCCGGAACCGGAACGGAACCGGCTGCGGCCGCGGTTAAGGTCGCGGCTGTCCAGCTAAACGACGACGACGCATCGTATCAGTATAATTACGAAACGCATATAAATCGGAAACGCCCGCGAAAACTAACCACAGGCATGGCCGATGACGGCGTAGTTTCATCAATAGGCGAGTAAGATCCCTTATCTCTGCTCAGATCGCGGGTAACAACGTCAGCCAAGCGCTGGCTCGATCCCCTGAGGACCAAACAGCTATGCTGCGTCGCCGATCAGTCCGCTTGCGGATCGTCGTGCTCGTGCTAGTCCCTGTGATCGCGTTGATAGGCCTGTACGGCGTGGTGCTCTCGCTAACGCTCGGCTCGCTGCTGTCGTTCCAGCAAGGCGCGAGAGTCGGCACGGAAGTTACGACGCCGGTGTCGAGCGTCCAGCTTCAGGTAGGCGCGGAACAGGCGCTGGCCTTGCAGTACCTCGCCGATCCCACTCATGCCCGGCTTGCCAAGCTGCTCGGGCAGGAGCCGAAATCCGACTCCGCCGTCAGGGCCTTCCTCTCGGCCAAGTCCAGAGCCCAAGGGCACGCCGGGGCCAACGAGCTTAACGCAATGCGGGCCTGGGCCGATGACCTGGCAATCTTGCATGAGCTGCGCACGGCTGTCGTGAGCCTGGGACTGAGCAAGGCTAAGGCCGCCAGGTCCTATTCCGCTCTCGTCGCTGGCGGCAACAACGTGATCAACCAGGCTCTGTATCCGCTGCTAGACACTCCCGGCGTGATCCAGGCCAACGACATGGTGACGCTCGATGAGTCGCTGCAGTCCGTTGCTGAGGAAAGCGATCTTTTCAGTGCTGACCTGAGCGTGCGATCCTATCCGGCAGCCGATCAGCGCCTTGTCAATCAGCTGATCATTCGGCGCCGTCAGCTATTCGAAGAGGGAATGACTGGCCTTAATCGCGCCTATCAGAATAATTTCAAGAACGACATCTCCCCGAGTACTTCAGCGAACCTGACGAGCCTTGAGGAGCGTATCGCCACTGGCCCGCGCAACGCGCTGCGCGTATCGCCGTCGGCGTGGATCGCCACCAATACCGCATACGATCTCGCGTTCACCAAGGCACTTGACAGCTCCGCCCAGGCACTTGAGAACCTCACGGTCAGCAAGGCACACAGGCTGCTGTTCCGGCTGCTCCTTGTCGGCGGGTTCGGCCTGCTCGCCATCCTCGCCGCGATCGCAGTCGCCGTCATCGTCAGCAGGACGCTGCTGCTGCAGCTGAGCGAACTCAGGCAGGCCGCGCTGAACATGTCCGCACATCGCCTGCCCGCCATCTTGGCCCGGTTGCGGGCCGGCGAAGAAATCGATGTGGGCAGGGAAACGCCGCAACTCGAAGCGGGACCGAGCGAGATCGGGCAGCTTCAGGAGGCCATCAACGTCGCCGCTAGGACCGCGATCAGCGCGGCCGTTGACGAGGTCGCGTTGCGGCGCGGGGTCAACGACGTATTCAGGAACCTCGCGCGGCGTAACCAGTCGCTCCTGACCAGGCAGCTTGAGCTTCTCGACGCGATGGAGCGGCGGGTACACGATCCCGAGGAACTCGCCGACCTGTTCCGGGTTGACCATCTGACGACCCGAATGCGGCGGCACGCCGAAGGCTTGCTGATCGTCGCGGGAGGCTCGTCCGGCCGGGCCTGGCGCGACCCTGTGCCGATCATGGATGTCATGCGGGCGGCTGTCGCCGAGATCGAGGATTACACCAGGATCAGGGTGGCGTCGCGGTCGACCACGTCAATCGCCGGGCACGCCGTCGCGGACATCATCCACCTGCTCGCGGAGATCGTCGAGAACGCCACCACGTTCTCGCCGGCGAACACACCCGTGCGTATTGAGGCCGACAACGTCGCCAAGGGCCTGATCGTGGAGATCGAGGACCGCGGCCTCGGCATGAGCGAGAGCCAGATCGCTGACCTCAACGCCAAGCTCAGTGATCCGCCGGTGCTCGACCTGTCAGGTAGCGAGCAACTCGGCCTCTTCATTGCCGGGCAACTGGCCAAGCGACACGACGTCAAGATCGCTATGCGCGGCTCGGCCTACGGCGGTATCTCCGTTGTCGTGCTGATCCCGCGCTCGCTAGTGATGGACTCCGGTTACGTCGAGCCACTGACCGCGATTGGTCTCCGTGAGCTTGGCGGCCGTCCCGTCCCGCAACTGCCCGCGCCCGCAAAGCCGGCAGCCGAGTATGAGGTCGCGGGCGCCCTTGGCACAGACGCCAGTTCCGGCGCGGGCACTGGCTATCTGGTCGACCTGGAGACGGCCGCAACCTCTGTCACTACCACCGCGTCCCAGGTTGGCGCTGCCTATCGCGGCCAGCACTCCGCCGACGATTCGCTCCCGGACATCCTCACGGGCACCGAGGGCAGGACCCGGGCTGGCAGCGGTGCCAGCATGGGGGTAAGCACCGGAGCAGGCGATCGCGCCAGAGCCGATCTTGATGGCGCGCAGGCCGGCTACGGCACCGCGCATAGCACGACGGACCACGACCAGGCGCCGTACACCCTGAGTGACTACAAACCGGCCGGCTACAGCTCGGACCCTCCGATGCTGATACTCGGCCCGGTAGGCGATTCGTCGGGTCCGGCGGCCGAGTACGGCCTGACCGACCGCCCGCCGGAGCCGGTCACAGACTTCCGGTCGGTCACCGAATTCGGCCCAGTCACGGACTATGGTCCGGCGAACGACTTCGGCCGTGCCGACTGCACCGCGGATGCCAGCGCCGGCCTCACCTCGTCAAGCCCGGCAGGCGGCTGGCCGACGACGTCCCGCCCGGGTTCCGCTGCCGCCAATGGCGGTACGCCCGCCACGCCGGCCTGGCTCAACCTTCCTGGTACTCCGAGCTTCGCCGACTCGCCTGGCTCCCGGGCGGTCCCCGCGGAGGCCGAGTTTCCCGCAGATCCGGCCCGCTCCCATCCGGTTCCCTCCAACGAGTCGGCCTCGCCTGCCGGGGAACCGCATGCCGGCAACGAGGCGTTCCTGCCCAAGCGTCAGCCAAGAACGCCCAGCCTGTCGTTCGGCGACGACAGCGCCGACACCGGCGCCTTCACCTCGCCATTCGCGGCTACCCAGCCCAACCAACCCGGCCAGCCCCACGAGCCCGGCGAGCCCGGCGAGCCCGGCGAGCCCGGCCAGCCCGGCGACCTGCTCAGCAAGCCACCGCCAAGCCTCCCGTCAAGGGCGAGCCAGTTGCCTGAGCCAGACAAAGTTGGCCTGGCTGAGCTAGACGGACTGCCGGTACGGGTCCGCCAGGCCAGCCTCGCACCGCAACTGCGGGGACCGGCCAGCCAGGTGAGCGCCCAGCAGTTCGTCGCTGCACCGGAGATGCCAGCCGGCTCCGCTGCGCCATCGACGCTGCCCGCAGTGTCCGTCCAGCCCGACCCGCCAGCTGGCGAGCCCTCCCCCGAGGCCGCCAGGAACTTCATGTCCGCCCTGCAAAGCGGCTGGGAGCGAGGTCGCTCCATGGCCGAGCAGATTACCGAAGAAACAGACGGAGAGCAGTCGTGATACCCGGGCAGCCGATGGGAGCAGGAGGAGCGCAATGAACACCGGTGGCAGCTTGGACTGGCTGCTCGACGACCTGGTCACCAGGGTCGCGAACGTGGACAAGGCCGTGATCTTGTCTAGGGACGGGCTGGCGATAGGAGCGTCATCAGGACTGCGGCGCGAGGACGCAGAGCATCTGGCCGCCGTCGCGGCCGGGTTCCAGAGCCTTGCCAGGGGATTCGGCCAGCACTTCGCCTGCGGCAGTCCGCGCCAGACGATTGTCGAGCTTGAATCGGCGTTCTTGTTCGTGACCGCTGCCGGCGACGGCAGTTGCCTGGCCGTGCTTGCCAGCCTCGGCGCCGATGCCGGGCTGATCGCCTACGAGATGGCCCTGCTTGTCAAGCGGGTCGGGCAGCACCTCGGGGTGCGGCCGCGACCAGCCCAGATCAGCTCGTAGGTGACGCAGGCATTCGCATGACCCCGAGGCGAGATCGCGGGACCCGCGACAGCCGCGGCCCGGTTGTCAGGCCCTACGCAGTCACTTCGGGCCGTACCAAGCCGACTGGCGCGGCCATCGACATGGTCGCCTTGGTCTCGGCTGTCCGCAGCACGACGGTGGCCGACCTCGAGCCCGAGCAAGAGTCCAATCTCGGTCCAGAGCACCTGCGGCTGCTCGGCGCCTGCCGGCTGCCGGTCGCGGTCGCTGACCTTGCCGCCGACCTCGACCTGCCAGTTGGTGTTGTCCGTGTCCTGATCGCCGACCTGCGCGACCAAGGCCTGGTGAGCGTGCGCCAGCCCGCGCCTTCGGGGTTCAACGACGTAGCGATACTCAAGGAAGTCGCCAATGCCCTACGGAAACTCTGAAGCTGTAGCAGACCGCACTCGCGCTCCGGTCGCGATCAAGATCTTGATCGCCGGCGGGTTCGGCGTCGGCAAGACTACGCTCGTCAGCGCCGTGAGCGAGGTGCGCCCGCTGCGCACAGAAGAGGCATTGAGCGAGCCGAGCACACTGGTCGATCAGCTCGACGGGGTTGAACGCAAGACCACCACGACCGTCGCCATGGACTTCGGGCGCATTTCCATCAGCGAGGACCTCGTCGTCTACCTGTTCGGCACGCCAGGACAGAAGAGATTCTGGTTCATGTGGGATGAGCTTTCCTACGGCGCGGTCGGCGCGGTTGTCCTCGCGGACACCAGGCGACTCGCCGACTGTTTTCCCTCGATTGACTACTTCGAGCGCCGCGGCATGCCCTTCGTGGTCGCGGTGAACTGCTTCGACGACGCTCGCCGGTATCCGCTCGACACGATGCGCGCCGCGCTCAACCTCACCCCTGACGTCCCGCTGGTGCTGTGCGATGCGCGCCAGCAAGGGTCGAGCCGCGACGTGCTTGTCTCGCTAGTGGAGCACGCGGTCGCGCGGATCAGCGGCAAGCACGTTACTTCCGCCATATGAGCACAAGGCCGCGGTCATCCATGCCGCCGGCATTGTCCTGCAGCGCTTGCACAAGGGCGGCTGCTCCGCCGGCGAACCCGCTGACGACGAGCCGATCGGCCGCGCCAAGCAACCGGTCGATCCCGACGTCGATGTCCACGCCCGGCTGCTCGATCAGGCCGTCGGTGTAAAGCAGCAGGGCATCGCCGGGACGAAGCATGCCATGCTCGGGCGTATCGCGCAGATCGGGAACGACACCCAGGACGACGCCGCGCGCATTGGTCAGTCGCCACGCTCCGCTGCCTGCTTCGAAGTGCGCGGCCGGCGGATGCCCGGCCGATGCGATCACGTAATTGCCGGTCGTCAGATCAAGGCCAAGATGCACAGCAGTAACAAATCCCTCGGACGGCTCAGTACGCCTGAGGTAAGCGTTGCATGAGGTCAGGAACTCCGAGGCCGGAACCGAGCCGAGCAAGCCGCCGAACGCTCCTGAGAGCAACAGCGCCCTGGTGCCGGCGTCGATGCCCTTGCCCGACACATCTACCACGGCTATCTCAAGGGTCTTGCCGTCGCACACCGAGACGACGAAGTCTCCGCCGAAGAGCACCCCGCCCGCTGGCCGCAGCACCGACTCGCAGGCCCAGCCATCCGGCAAGCTCGGCATGGCGCTCTGTGCCTTGATCCGGTCGCGCAACTCGATCAGCATCTGGTCGCCGCGCAGGCCCTGCAGACCCAGCTTGGCGCGGGTACGCGCCAGCACATCAGCGAAGATAGCCACGATCACGATCGTGGCGACGATGCCGAAACCCGTGCGCTGGCCGGCCTCGGCGATGTCGTAGCCGAGCATGACGGCGACGATCACGAACAAGATCCGCAGGGCGCGAGGCCACAGCAGCAGCCCGCCCGCCAGGACCGGCAAGATCATCAGTCCTGGCGAGAACCACGATGCCGACACCCACACCGCGGCGATGCCGATGCCAGCCACGGCAAGTGCGCAGGCGAAGGCCAGCCGCCTGTTCTGAGTGATGAACTGCCGCCGGACCAGACCGCGAAACGACAATGCCGCGGCATAAGCCTTCGACCACAGTCGATGCCGAGAACCCGAAACCATGATGGCGAAACTGTACCTGTTCTGACGGCAACCGCTAGGCCCTAATTCGGGGGGCAGCCCAGCATCAGGGCTTGCGCGGCATCCCGGCCGGCGCCGGCGAAAAGCAGTCGCCATAACCGGCTGGCATAGGGTACGAAGTGAAACATGGACGCCAGATACCCGATCCGGCCGATTGCCCTGTCGGAATTGCCGCAGTACCTGCGTGTTGGTCAGCATGCATTCAACTCGGCCTGGCCATCCGCCGAGTGGCTCAGGCTGGCGGAGAAGGTCTTCGAGCCCGAACGCAGCCTGGCCGCCTTTGACGGTGACGAGATCATCGGCACCACGGAAGTCATGTCCTTCGAGCTGACCGTCCCAGGCGGCGGCCAGGTCGGCTGCGCCGGCGTCACCGGCGTCGCCGTACTGCCATCGCACCGGCGTCAGGGCGTGCTGTCCTCGCTGATGAATGAGCAGCTGGCCGGCATCGCCGCGGGCACCGAGCCGGTGGCGGCGCTGCTGGCCTCGGAAACGGCCATCTACGGCAGGTACGGCTACGGCGTCGCGACCTGGCGTGTCAGGTACTCAATCAAGCGCGGTGAGGCGCGGCTACGCGCGCCAGCCAAGCCGCTGAAGCTCCGGCTGGCGGCACCCAGGGACGTGGCGGAGCGCCTAGCCGGGGTCTACGACGCAATCCGGCCATCGAGACCCGGCATGCTGACCAGGAACGCGGCGTACTGGGATGCCATGCTGGCCGACCCCGAGTTCATGCGGGAAGGTATGACCCCCGAGCGGTGCGTGCTGGCTGAGAGCGAGTCCGGCTTCCGCGGCTATGCCCTGTACTCCGTCCAGCCGATCTGGCGGCCGGACGGCATCCCCGGTCAGGTGCTGGTCATCCGTGAGCTCTTCGCCCTGGATCTCGACGCGACCATCGCCTTGTGGACCGACCTGTTCTCGCGCGACCTCGTCGGCGAGATCACCGTCAGGTCGCGGCCGGTCGATGACCCGCTGCTGCACCTGCTCCCTGACCCGCGCCGAGCCCGCCCCGCCTATCTGGACGGGCTGTGGATCAGGCTGATCGACCTGCCGGCGGCGCTGACGCAGCGGCAGTACTCTTGCGCCGTCGACCTCGTCCTCGAGGTGAGAGACGACCGTCTCCCGGCGAACGCCGGCCGCTGGCGACTCCAGGCTGGCGGGCCAGCCGATCAGGTCAAGCCCAGTTGCGAGCTGACGAGCGCCGAGCCGGATCTGACCCTGCCGGTTGCCGCGCTCGGCGCGGCTTACCTGGGCGGGGCGAGGCTGGCCAGCCTGGCCGAGACCGGCGCGATCACCGAGCACCGCCCGGGCGCGGTCGCCGCGCTCTCGACGGCGATGTGGTGGGACCCGGCGCCATGGGCCCCCACGACGTTCTGACCCGGGCCTGGCGTGAGGGTGGCTCCTAGAACAGGAGGGCTTTGACTTCAAGGAACTCTTCGAGTCCGTGGACGCCGAGTTCCCTGCCGTAGCCGGACTGCCCGAACCCGCCGAACGGCGCCGCCACGTTGAATGCCCCGCCGTTGATCTCGACCTGCCCGGCCCGCAACTGCCTGGCGACCCGGACGGCATGCTCCTGGTCGGCCGACCAGACCGCGGCGGCCAGCCCATAGGGGGTGCCGTTCGCTATCGCCACCGCCTCATCCTCGGTCTGGTAGCGGAGCAGGCAGAGCACGGGACCAAAGATCTCCTCCTGGGCGATGCTCATCCCTGGCGTCACATCAGCGAAGACCGTCGGCTGGACGTAGCTGCCCGCCTCGAATCCCGGCACCGGGCCGGCGCCGCCGGCCGCGACCCTGGCGCCTTCGGCGATGCCGCGCGCGATGTAGTTCCTGACTCGCTCAAGCTGGGCAGCCGAGGCGAGCGGGCCGAGCCTGGTGCTTTCGTCGAACGGGTCGCCGGCCGGGTACCGGGCGGCGTTAGCCACCGCGAGTTCCACTGCCTCGTCGTACCTGGCGGCGGGGACGAGCATCCTGGTCTGCGCGTTGCAAGCCTGGCCCGCGTTGACGAACGCCTTGGCCACGCCCACCTTGACCGCCGTGGCCAGATCCGCGTCGGGCAGGATCACGTTAGCGGACTTGCCGCCGAGTTCGAGTGTCACCCGCTTGACCGTGGCCGCCGCGACCTCAGCGACGCGCTTGCCCGCCTGGACCGATCCGGTAAACGACACCGCGTCGGTGCCCGGGTGCGCGGCGATAGCCTCGCCCGTGACCTTGCCGGTGCCGCTGACCAGATTGAACACCCCTGCTGGCAGGCCAGTCTCGTGGAAGATGTCCGCCAGCTCGTACGCCGCCAGCGGTGCCACCTCGCTCGGCTTAAGCACCACGGTGCAGCCCGCCGCCAGCGCGGCGGCCACCTTCGCGACGATCTGGTGCAGCGGATAGTTCCACGGGGTGATCGCGCCGATGACGCCGGCAGGCTCGCGCACGACGAGCGCGTTGCCGATCCTGGTCCCGCCGAAGTCGTAGCCGGACAGCAGGTCCACATAGCTCGCGAGGACCGCGAGCGGTGTGCCCACCTGGACCTTGCGCGCGAACGAGATGGGCGCACCCAGGTCCGCGCTGATCGTCGCCGCGACCTGGTCGGCTCGTTCGGCGAGCAACAGCCTCGCGGCTTCGAGCCGCTCGGCCCGCTGCTGTGGTGGCGTGAGCGACCAGGCCGCGAACGCCGCTCTGGCGGCCCGCACCGCGGCGTCGGCGTCGTCCTCGTGACCGGCAGGCACCCGGTCGATCACCGCGGAAGTGGCGGGGTTGACCACGTCGATGCCGCCTGAGTCCGCCGACGGCGCCCAGGTTCCGTTGATGTAGTTCCGGCGCATGATTGCATTGTCGCACCTGGCCGGCACTCCGCCTGCGATGGACGGCACCAGTGCGCCAAGGCGCGGCGGGCGCTGATATTACGCCTGGTTCTGTTGGTGACTTCTGCCGATTTCGCCGCATCGAATCAGCGGCAGTTTCAGGACCACCGGGCTCATGGCGCGGAGACAATCTGACTAGACAGAATTTTTTAGCCGCGACCGGGAAAGCGACCCGCGATACAACGCTCTCGATTTGCGCTGGCACCAAGGTCGCCGATAGCTGATTTCAGGTCCTTGACGATATTAGTCGCAGATGTCACCTCGTATCGTGACTGTTTCACCGCCATTGAGCGACCTAGCGGACGGCAGAGCGCCCGCGGCACCGGCCAGTACGGCACCACCATGCCTGGCGCTCCCGGCCACGCCGACGCTCCCGGCGTCGCCGACACTCCCGGCGACGCCGACACTCCCGGCGACGCCTGCCGGGACCGTCGCTTTCCCGGCAACCTGGCCGTCCATGACCCGCGGGCACGGGAAGTCACGTGGACGTTCACGTGCGCACTCACGTCCAGTTGCTCGTGAGTGATGAGATCGTCGTACCGCTGCCGTGACAGGTCAGTCGAAGATCGGGTCCCTGGTCCGGCTGCGCTTGAGCTCGAAGAACCCGTCAGTCCCCGTGACAAGCAGCACGCCGTCCCACAGCCTGGCCGCCGCCTCGCCACGCGGGATCGGGGACACGACCGGCCCGAAGATCGACGCGCCGTTGACCGTGATCACGGGGGTGCCGACCTCGTAGCCGACGCGGTCGATGCCCTCGGCGTGCGACGCGCGCACCGCCTCGTCGTACTCGGTTGACTCCATCGCGCCGGCGAGCTCAGCCGGGAGGCCAGCCTCGGCGAGCGCGGCCTCGATCGTCTCGCGGTTACGCTCGGACTTCTCGTTGTGGAACTTGGTGCCGATCGCGGTGTAGAGCGGGCCCACGCAGGAATTGCCATACTTCTGCTCGGCGGCGACGCAGACCCTGACCGGCCCCCATGCCTGCGCCATCAGCTGCTTGTAGCGGTCGGACAGGTCTTCCTTGTTCTCGTTGAGCACGGCCAGGCTCATCACGTGCCACTGCACCTCGACCGGCCGCACCTGGGTGACCTCCTCGATCCAGCGCGAGGTAATCCACGCCCACGGGCAGAGCGGATCGAACCAGAAATCGACCTTGGCAGGGGCAGCGGGGGCGTGCTCGGTCATGCCATCTCCTTCGCGAGCGTTCGATGTTGGCAGGTAGCCCAACATCACAACCTGAGGCGCCGCGCCGGCATTCCGCCCGTGCCGCGTGACATCATGCCTACCGTGACAGCCAACCTGACCCGCGCCGAGGCAGCGGGGCGCGCCAGACTGCTGCGCGTCGAGTCGTACCAGATCGAGCTCGGCCTGCACGACGCCGCGACGAGCGCGGCGGCGGGCGGCGTAGCCGGGGACGCCGATACGTTCACGTCGCTGACCACCGTTCGGTTCGAATGCCGCGAGCCAGGTGCCGGAGCTTTCATCGACCTGACCGCCGAGGCCGTCAGGTCGATGACGCTGAACGGCCGTGAGCTGCCCGCGGCGGCGTTCGATGGCGACCGCATCACGCTGGCGGATCTGGCCAGCGCCAATGTGCTGACGGTCAGCGCGGAGCACGCGTACTCGCGCACGGGCGAGGGCCTGCACAAATTCACCGACCCGGTCGACGGCGGCGTGTACCTCTACACCAACTTCGAGACCTGGTACGCGCACCGGGTCTACGCGAGCTTTGACCAGCCCGACCTCAAGGCGACCTTCGAGTTCACGGTGCGCTGCCCGGCTGGCTGGCAGGTGATCGCCAACACCGCACCCGACGGGCCCGCACGGCGGGCCGGCCAGGGCACGGAGAGCTGGCATTTCCCCCCGACACCGCCGCTGCCGACCTATGTCACCGCCATCGCGGCCGGGCCCTACCACGTGGTGCGCAGCGAGCACGACGGCATACCGCTCGGCATCTACTGCAGGCAGTCGCTGGCCGGCGCGCTCGACCCGGACGAGATCTTCGAGCTGACAGGCCAGGGCTTTGACTACTATCACCGCGCGTTCGGCCGCAGGTATCCGTTCGGCAAGTACGACCAGCTCTTCGTGCCTGAATTCAACTCCGGAGCCGAGGAAAACGCCGGGGCGGTCACGGTCGCCGAAGACTTCATCTTCAGGTCACGGGTGACCGAGTCGCGCAGGGAGGCGAGAGCCGAGACGCTACTGCACGAGATGGCGCACATGTGGTTCGGCGACCTGGTCACGATGACCTGGTGGGACGATCTCTGGCTGAAGGAGTCCTTCGCCACGTGGGCCAGTCTCATGGCGATGACGGAGAACACCAGGTGGCGTACCGCCTGGACGACGTTCACCCAGGATCTCAAAGCCTGGGCCTACCGGCAGGACCAGCTGCCGTCGACGCACCCGATCGTGGCCGATCTGCCCGACGTCGAAACCGCCGAGGTGTACTTCGACGGCATCACTTACGCCAAGGGCGCGGCCGTGCTCAGGCAGCTTGTCGCGTTCGCCGGGCAGGAGAATTTCCTCGCCGCGATGCGGGTCTACTTCGCCGGCCATGAGTGGGGCAACGCGACGCTGGCCGACCTGCTCGACGCGCTCGGCGAGACGTCGGGCCGGCAGCTCACCTCCTGGTCGCGCGCCTGGCTGGAGACGCCAGGCGTCAACACGCTGCGCCCGGCGATCGTGATGGCGGCGGACGGCACGTTCGCTGACTTCGCCGTGCTGCAGGAGGCGCCGAGGGCGCAGCCGCTCCTGCGCCCGCACCGGATCGCGATTGGCCTTTACGACCGCGCCGACGGCAAGCTGCGCAGGCGCCAGCGCATCGAGCTCGACGTGGCCGGCGAGCGCACCGGCGTACCCGAGCTGGCCGGGGTCATCGCGCCTGACCTGGTGCTGGTCAACGACGACGACCTTACCTTCGCCAAGGTGAGGCTCGACGAGCGGTCACTGCGCACCCTGACCGCGTCGATCACCGAGTTCGCCGAGCCTCTCCCGGCGGCCCTGTGCCTAGCGGCGGCCTGGGACATGTGCCGGGACGCCGAACTGCCCGCCAGGGACTACGTCACGCTCGTGCTCGCCGCCGCGCCGTCAGTCAGGGACATCGCCGTGCTGCGCACGATCCTGGGCCAGGCAGCCTCGGCCGTGCGTCAGTTCGGCGACCCTGCCTGGCGCGAGGACGGTCTCGGTCAGATGGCCTCCGCGCTGGCTGAGCTGATGACGAGCGCGGCACCTGACTCGGACGAGCAGCTTACGTACGCGCAGGTGTTCGCCTCGGTCGCGACGTCACCTGATGACCTGAGGCTGCTGGCCGGACTGCTGGCCGGCGGCGCCGAGATCGACGGGCTCACAATCGACACCGACCTGCGCTGGCGGTTGCTGCGCCGGCTGGTCACCCGCGGCGCGGCTGGTCAGGAGGCGATCAACGCCGAATTGCGCCGAGATCAGACCGACGAGGGTCACCGGCAGGCGCTCACAGCCATGGCAGCCATTCCCGACCGGGCGTCGAAGGAGGCAGCCTGGGCCAGCATCGTCTCGGGCGACCTGCCGAACGCGACCTTCCGTGCTGTGCTCGGCGGTTTTCAGGCCGCCGATCAGGACGAGCTGCTGGCTCCGTTCGCGCCGAGATATTTCGACGTCGTCGCCGGCAAGTGGGAGGCGTGGGGCCCGGACATGGCCGTCTACTTCGCCCAGCGCGGCTACCCGTCAACCGTCGTCACCCGGCAGGCCATCGACGACGCCGCCGCCTTCCTCAGCCATCCCGGCCTGCCCCCGCCGCTGCGGCGGCTGATTTCCGAAGGCCGCGACGACGTCGTGCGCGCGCTGCGCTGCCGCGAGCGCGACCGCGACGCGGACAGCCGGCCCGCGGTCAGTCCGGCGGCGTCAGCGAACGCCCGGTAGCTGCCCTGACCACGTTCCGCACCATCGGCAGTTCGGCGAGGTCCTCGATCAGCACCGACTCGCCGTCTGCGTTGCACAGCGGAATGCGCCAGTTGGGGTACTCGCTGACGGTGCCGGGGATGTTCTGCGTGCGCCTGTCGCCGACCGCGTCGGCCAGCCCGACGCCGACCAGCACCGCGGGCGTGAGCGCGAGGTATCCGTACAGGGCGACCGTCATCTCCTGTGTCGTCGGCTCGCGGCCGGGCGGCAGCAGCCGATGGGCCCCGAGGGCGGCACGCCAGTCAGCGAGAGATCGCTCGAGGGCACTGCGTTCATCCTGAGGGTGTGAAAGCAGGCCAAGCCGCTCACGCACAGTTACCTGATCACCAGCGACGAACCCGGCGATCGGCGGCACGTCGTGCGTGCCGACAGTGGCCATGCACCACCGTCGCCACGCATCCGGCGGTCTCAGTGAGCCATCCGGCTGCCGGGCGAACCATGCCATCTCGGTGCCCAGGATGTGCCGCCCGGCGAGGTAGCTGCGGATCCACGGTTCGACCGTGCCGAGGTCTTCGCCGATGGCCAGCGCCCCGGCCCTGGCCGCCTCGCCGGCTAGCGTGCCGGCCATCAGCTCGTGGTCGTAGGTCACGTAGGCGCCCTGGTCGGGCCTCATGCCATCGGGAATCCACCACAGCCGCGTCAGCCCCATCACATGATCCAGGCGCAAGGCACCCGCGTGCCGGAACGCCGCCCCGAGCAGTTCGGCGAACGGCTGGCCGCCCGTGCTCGCCAGCCGCGCCGGGCTGAGCGGCGGCTGAGTCCAGTCCTGCCCCCGCTCATTGAAGCTGTCTGGCGGCGCGCCTACGCTCATGCCTCGCACCAGCAGGTCCTGGTGCGCCCACGCGTCCGCGCCGCCAGGATGGACACCGACAGCCAGGTCCGCGATCAGCCCGATGGACATGCCAGCGGCGAGCGCCATCCGCTGTGCTTCGGCGAGCTGCTCGTCAGCAATCCACTGCAACCAGGTGTGGAAAGCGATCCGCCCGGCGAGTTCGCCGTGCCTTCTGGCCGCTGCCGCGCGGTGCGGATCGGCAAGCCGGGCAGGCCATCGCCGCCAGTCGGAGCCATGGATCTCGGCGAGCGCGCACCACATCGCCCAGTCCCTGAGCGCTTCACCCTCAGTGGCGGCGAACTGCTCGTAGCCGGCAGCGCGGGCGCCGGTCAGCCCGGTCGCGAAGACCAGCTCAAGCGCGTGGCGCTTCGCCTTCCACACCTGGTCCCGGTCGATGAGGTCCGGTGTCCGGCTCGCCGCCCGCAGCGGGCCCGCCTGCTCGGTGACCTGCTGCCGCTGCTGCCTGGTGAGCCGCTGGTACTCGGGGATGTCCTCGACCCTGATGTAGAGCGGGCTGAGAAAACGCCTGGTCATAGGCAGGTAGGGTGAGTTGCTGAGCGGCGGTGCCGGTTCGGCCGCGTGCAGCGGGTTCATCAGGATGAACCCTGCTCCAAGCGACCTCGCGGACCACTTCGCCAGCTCCGCGAGATCGCGGAAGTCGCCGTGCCCCCAGGACTGCCGTGACCGCACCGAGTAAAGCTGCACGGCGAGTCCCCAGGCGCGTTCTTCGGGGAGCCTCGGCAGCGCACCCGTCGCCTGGCCTGTCGCCTGGCCTGCCCCGGCGACGGAGCGGTCAGCGCCGGCCCCGGCCCGCACCCCGAGCGCGTCCAGGATGGCGACCAGCGTCCGCTCGGGCACCTGGACGCGTCGCCGGCGCCAGTCCAGGTAGGTGGCGCAAACCCCGGCGGCCTCGGCTCTGGCGATCAGGTCGGCATCGCTCATCCACCTATGATCGCGGCCCACCAACGTGACCCAAGCAGATCCCCAGCGCAAGCACCCCTCTCGTCCCGATTCGTCTCGATTGCGCCCTCCCGTCTGAGCCCCCGGGCGCCTTCGGCAGGCCCACCTGTGACCCATCGGCGGCGCTGGGGCGCCACCTTTGGGTCATAGGTGGCGCACAGTGGCAACAGCCAGGGGCGCGGCTGATAACCGAATGCGAATGGCCAGGCCGAGGTCGTATGCTGATCCCGTGACAGCACCAAACAGCCCTACGGTCATTACTGACGGTAACGCCCTTAATTCAGATTCGGAGCCGGGCGCACGGGGGCTGTCTGGCGCTCGGGGCCTGTCCGAAAGGCAGCCGCTACTGCTGGCCGGCCTGGGCGCGGCGACGATTTCGTGCTCGCCGGTTCTCGTGGTGCTGTCGGGCGCGAGCGCGGTGAGCACAGCGTTCTACCGGTCGGCGATCGCGTTGCCGGTGCTCGTCGCGCTGGCCGCGATCGAGCAGCGCAGGCGCGGGAGCCGGTCGCTGCGGCAGCGCCTTATGGCCGGGTCGGCGGGGGTGTTCCTGGCCGTGGACCTGATCTTGTGGACGCACTCGATCGCCGATATCGGCGCCGGAGTGGCGACCGTTCTGGGCAACTTGCAGGTGCTGATCGTTGCCGGAATCAGCTGGCTGCTCTGGCATGAAAGGCCCAGCCGCGCGGTCATTGTCGCCATACCCGTCGTCATGACCGGCGTCGTGCTCGTCTCGGGCCTGGTCGGCAAGTCGGCAACAGGCCAGCATCCAGTTGCCGGGGTGATGTACGGCCTCGCCACGGCGGTCGCCTACTCGGGCTTCCTGATGGTCTTGCGCCGGGCGTCGGCTGACTCACCGCACGTCGCCGGGCCGGTCGCGGAGTCAACCGCCGGGGCCACCGCGGCATCGCTGGTCGCCGGGTTCCTGCTCGGCGGGCTCGGCTTGCATCCGCTGTGGCCATCGATCGGCTGGCTGATCGTGCTCGGGCTGGTCAGCCAGGTCGCCGGCTGGCTGCTGATCACGTCGTCGCTGCCCAAGCTGCCCGCCGCGATCTCATCGCTGATGCTGGTGCTGCAGCCGGCCGCCTCGCTGATCATCGCCGCTATCGTCATCGATGAGCGGCCGACCCTGCTGCAGATCTTCGGCGCCGGCCTGACCTGCTGCGGCGCGCTGGCCGCCAGCCTTGCCGCGACGCGGACGCCAGCGTCCAAGCCCCGCCCCGCGGTACCCGAGACCCTGGCGCAGGAACTTTAGTCAGCGGGAGTGATCGCGCGCCCGAGCCAGAGGCCAGCCAGGCCTTGCAGCACGGCCACCGCCAGCGTCACCACGACTCCAACCGCCGCGTACGCGGGCAGCCCGGCGACCCCGGCGATCGTCTTGGCCGCCGCCCCGGCCGGCAGCCCGCCAAGCGCCAGGCCGGCCAGCGCGGCACCCCACCCGAGCGCGCACATCGCCATCACGAAAAGAACCGTGGTACTGAGCCGCCATTCGCCCCGCCGCACCGCGATGCCCGTGATCACCCCGGCAAGCATAGGGAGGAACCATAGTCCGGCCCTCGCTCCCACGGCGATCAGGCCGGCGCCGCCCAGCGCGGCCACTATCCAGGCCCAGGCCGGCCCGGCATGCGCCGAGCGGCTGAACGACGGCGTGAACGGCCTCGGCGGCGCCGGCCGCCGCATGCCCTGCGGCGCAAGCAGGCCGAGCCGGTAAGACCCGCGCTTGCCCAGCCTGCTCAGCTCAGACCGGCTCACTGGCTTAGTCATGAGACCAGCCCCCAGCCGAACGCGCCGCCCGCTCTGTCCGCGCCGCTCATGGCAGCAGCTCCCAGCGAATTGGCCAGCTTGAGCCGGCGCCCGCCGGCGCCGAGCCCGGAGTACCGCCGGGTTTGGTGCTGTGCCCGGTGCCGCCGGCCGGCGCGGAGGAAGCCGGCGCGGAGGAAGCCGGCGCGGAGGAAGCGGCACCGGACGGGAGCGGCAGGTAAGTGCCGTCCCACCAGTCGGCGATCAGGTTTTCGTACCAGGGAGAGGCCGGGTTCTCGCTCTGGCCGCCCGGGTAGATGCCCGCCGCGTTCACGTGGCCCTTTCCGCGGGCGCCCGCCCAGCGGACGATCATGCGCCAGCTCGGGCCTGCTGTCGCGACCGGAACGCCGTCGGCCGCATCCACCGTCCAGGGGTCGCCGCCTGCCGCCCTCGGACCGTACCCGAGCCGTGGTGCCCGCGTCAGCGACGGAAACTGCCTGCTGTGCAGCTTGCCCCAGGTCCAGCTCGATGGCTCGCCGCCGAGCTTAGCGTGCAGAGCCGACACCGCCTCCGCGAACGCGCCGCGCAGCACGGTCACCGCTGTCCCCCGCGACTCGCCCGGCGGGCTGAACGCCGGATTGGCCTGATCGGCCAGCGTCCACTGCTCAAGTACCTGGACCAGGCTGGCCTGGCCGACAGAGACCGACAGCGACCGAGGATCGAGGTGCACGGGCACCTTCCCTGCCTTCCACCACGGCTCGAAGGTGGCGGAGAGGTAGTCACTCCACACGGTCCACCAGATGGCGGCGGCGGCCGAGTTCGCGTCCATCGAATCGTTCCACCGGGACAGGAGCTTGGCCGCGCGCTGCTGCATCGGCGTCAGCCGCGCCCCTTTCAGCATCGCGGTGATGGCGGGGACGACGCGGGCGGCCAGGTCGTCGACGTTGCTGGACTGCAAGGCGGCGAAGCTCGACACCGTCATCGCCGATCGGTGCCGCAGGAAGGCGTACTCCCGGCTCGCGCGGTAACTGGCGTCGAAGGAGTTCGCCGTCGTGCCGATGTAATACGGGTACGCGGAAGTGACCGGCCGCTGACTGGCGGTCGCGATGACATGGCCCGGCGGGTCGTAGCTTTGCGGAACGGCCGCGTATGGGATAACGCCACAGACATCGTCAGCGCCCGTGCCCGGCAGCGGAAGCCAGGGAGTGCCGCGCGAGACGATCGGGTACAAGCCGGCCGAGATCGCGCCGATGTTGCCGCGGTCGTCGGCGTAAACGAAGGTCTGCGCCGGGGCGCGCCAGCTGGCGAGTGCCGAGCGGAACTGGGCGAAGTTCCGCGCGGTGCTGACCTCCTGCAGGACGGCGACGTCGGGAGACGGCGCGTTGCCCATCCAGTCGACGGAAACTGTCTGGCCGGCTTGCGTCATCACCGGCCCGTGTACGGTCAGGCTGACCGTCAGCTGCCTGGCAGGCTGACCGCGCACGCCGATCGTGTAATGGAGCTTGCGCATCGGGCGCCATTGGCCGCGCCAGAAGTATCGGCCAGGCCGCGACTTGCTGGTCTTCTCGACGTAGAACAACGCGGCCTGGTTCTGGGTGCCGGCGAGCGACCACGCGATGTGGTCGTTGTGGCCGATCAGCACGCCGGGCAGGCCAGGCACGCTGACCCCGGTCACGTCGTAGCCCGGTGCCGACAGCCCGACCTCGTACCAGGCCGGCGGCAGCGTCTGCGGCAGGTGCGGGTCACCGGCGAGCATCGCTCCGCCGCCGAGGACCCTGGGGCCGTTGGCTGCCCAGGCGCTGCCGTCGGGGTAACCGCGGAACTGGCCAGCCGGCAGCGTGCTCGCCGCGGTCAGCATGGAGGCTGCTGCCCGCGCCACCGCCGCCGATGGTACCCGCGGGGTTCGGCTGGCCGCCGGCTTCGCGGCAGAGCCGCGCCCGGGGTGCCGGCCGGCGCCGCTGTGACGAGCGGGCGATCTCGTCGTCGCGCCGAGCGGGGCGACGCCGCGCGAGCGGTACGGGCCCGGATCATACGGGCTCTGCTTGCCGGCTGGCAGCACGGGGAACCAGGCCATGGTCCTGGCCATGCCGAGCGACCTCGCGAGCACCGCGTAGTCCAGTGGCGTGCCGGTGTAATCGAGCTCCTGGGTGAGATCGCCTTGAACGGCGAGGCTGTCCACCGGCGTCCAGTCCGCCGGATAGACGCCGGCCAGCGAGAAGACAGCCGGCCAGCGCTTTGTTTCACGCACCTGGCCGAGATAGTCGTTGACGCCTTGGGAATAGCTCAGCAGCAGTTTCGCCGCGAGGCTGTTCTTCGGCATCCGCGCCCATTCCAGTTTCGCCGTGCGCAGCAGGCCGAGCCTGAGCTCGAACTCGTCCGAGGCGATCGCCGACGGCCCGGCCAGCTGGGCGAGCGTGCCTTCGGCTTGCCTGCGTTCGAGATCCATCTGGGTGAGCCGGAAAGTGGCGTGCACGTAACCGAGCGCGAGCATGGCGTCGGTTTCGCTGGCCGCGGCGATCGACGCGATGCCGCTGCTGTCGAACGAGACAGTGACCGGGCGGCGCAGGCCCGCCAGCCTGAGCGTCCGCGCGGCCGGCAACTGGCCGCCTGAGGCGGACGTCCAGGCGCCGTGACCCGGATCGAGTGCCAGGCCGAGCGCCGGTACCGAGCCGAACCCGGTCGCGCACAGCACCAGGACGGCAAGGGCCGCGCAAGTCGCGGCCACGACATTGCCAACCTGCCTGACCAGCCGCCACAGCGGATGGCTGAGCACGCTTGCGACACCTCCGGTTTCGCGCCGTCCGGGTTCTAGCCACCACAGATCGTATGCCCGCTGGCCCGGCAAGACAGTGACCCCGCGCACCGTTGCTGGTGCGCGGGGTCACCTGGCGGTGTCGCCGCTGCTTAGGCCTGCCAGATCTCCGGGTGCTTGCCGTGCCACGGCCTGGCGGCCTCAACCTGCGCTGACAGCGAGATCAGCGTTGCCTCGTCACCGATCCGCCCGGCCAGCATGACGCCGATTGGCAGGCCATCGGCATTCCAGTACAACGGCAGGTTTACGGCGGGCTGGCCCGAGATGTTGTAGAGCGCGGTGTACGGGGTGAATCGCTTCTGCCGCTCGAAGTTCTCGGCGGGTTCGACCTCATCGAAATAGCCGACGGGAACCGGCGGCGACGCGAGCGTCGGGCTCAGGAAAGCGTCGTAGGAGTCCAGTACGCTGATCGCGGTCCTGGTCACGGCCTGCAAATAGGCCTGGGCGAAGATCAGCTCGGCGGCCTGCACCGCCATGCCGCGCCCGCGCAGGTACCTGGTCAGCGGCAGCAGCTGGTCCTCTTGCTCGGGCTGGATCGGCGCGAGCGTCGCCATCGCGTACCAGAGGTACTCGAACATTGGCACGGAGTCGTCACCGAACGGCAGCTCGACGTCGATGATCTCGTGGCCGAGGCTGGCGAGCAGCGTGCTCGCGTCCTCGTAGGCGGCCAGGCAGTCGCCGTGCACGACCGCGCCGGGAACGACGTTCTTCGCTGAACGACCGATCTTGAGCTTGCCGGGCTCGCGGTTTGCGTAATTGAGAAAGGTCATCCCACCTGGCAGCGGCGGCACTGAGTACATGTCGCCGGGATAGCTGCACGTCATCGCGTCGAGCAGGAGCGCCGCGTCGGCGACCGTGCGCGCCAGCGGGCCGTCGGTGGACAGCCCGAACAGGTCGGGCATCAGCGGCCCGCCTGAGATCCGGCCCCGGCTCGGCTTGATTCCGTAAAGGCCGCAAAGGCTCGACGGGATGCGGATCGAGCCGCCGCCGTCGCTGCCCTGAGCGGCGGGCGCCAGCCCTGCCGCCACGGCGGCGCCCGCGCCGCCGCTCGATCCGCCGGCTGACCTGCTCAGGTCCCACGGCGTGCGAGCCGGCGGCCCGATCTTGGTCTCGGTATAGCAGGGCAGGCCGAACTCGGGGGTAGCGGTCTTGCCGGTAATGACGATCCCGGCCCTGCGCAGTTCGGCGACGACATAATCGTCTTCGGCCGCGATGTTGTCCGCCAGGATCGTCGATCCGAAGGTCGCCCGGACGCCCGCGACCTGATTGAGGTCCTTGATCGGGATCGGCACCCCGGTCAAAGGCGGCAGCTGCGACTCGGTGCCGGCCTTGCGACTGTCGGCCGCGGCCTGCTCAGCGGCGGCCGCCTGCTCCTTCGCAAGGTCCGCGGTAACCGTGTAGAACGCGCCGGTCTGCTCGTTGAGCCGTTCGATCCGGTCAAGGTAATGGTCGGTGATCTCGACCGGGGACAGCTCACCCCGCCTGATCGAGGCGGCAAGCTCAAGCACGGTCAGGTCATGTATCTGTGTCACGTTACCGAACAGTATTCCCGCCGGCCCAGAGCGTCTAGGGCTCGCGGCGCCTATGCTGTGCGCTGGCCACGCCGCCATGTTCTCCCAGGACAGAATGGGTTACGCTCAAGATTGTGGACGCCGAGGTTCAGAACGCGGCCGACCAGCCCCCCACGCAGGATGAGCCGACCTCCAGCAATGACAGGCAGCAGGGCTGGCGCTCCTGGTTCCGTAAAAACGACCCGCAGGCCGTCGCTGATGACGCATCAGCTGACATCGCCTTGACCGAGGTGGAGGAACGGGTTACCGGACCGCCGCGCCCGTCCGGGCAGACGCGTCTGCCCGCGCGCTCGCGGCGCACGCGGACGCCGCTGGTCAGCCGCCCGCTGGTCAACCCGCGATTGCGGGCCGATCCCCGGCTGCGGGTCTGGATCAGCCGGCTGGTGCTCTGCCTCATTGTCTTCATCGCCGTGAGCATCTGGAAGGACTGGCGATTCGGCATCTCGGCCGCCGTGATCGTGGCCGCCGCCGACACGATACTGAGGTCAAGGACCACCAGCATCACGCCGGCCGCCGTCCGGGTCACCTCGGCCCGGCGGGCCACCGGCCGCCGGCTGCAGGTGCTCAAGGCCGCCGGCTACATGGCGCTGCACGCCCGCAGGATTCCTGGCACCGAGTCGGTCATCGACCATGTCGTCATCGGGCCAAGCGGCGTGTTCATCGTGGACTCGCAGCGAATGGACACCAGGCTGCCGGTCAGGGCGATCGGAGGCATGCTGTTCCACGGCCCGAACCCGCAGACCGAGAAAATCGACCACGCTCGCTATGAGGCCCAGCAAGCAGCCGCCCTCATCGGCGCTGAGCTAGGCCAGCGCGTGCGAGTTCGGCCAACCATGGTCATCTACGGTCCGAAATTGCCCTGGATCATCATGCGGCTCAAGGGCGTCGACGTGTTCGACGGCGGCCACGTGGGCTTGTATTTCCGCAAGCAGACCAAAGCCACCGTCGGCCACCACCTCGATGGCGCCCAGGTAGCCCTGGTCTTCGCCGCCGCCGCCCACGCCCTCCCGCCACTGGACTAGCCCTGCGGGATGGCCGCGCGGGCCGCAATGGCCGCGAACTGGCCGTAGCCCTCGGTACGAGGCTCGGTCACGAACTCGACTCCAGCGACCGCGCGCAG
>DASTJM010000018.1:0-62644 GCA_035716545.1 Streptosporangiaceae bacterium | reverse complement strand
CCCCGGACATCGACGAGATTCCCGTGGACTCGGTGAGCTTCAGGGCACTGAGCAAGATGACCGCCAGGCAGCGGGACCGGGCGCTGAGCGCGGGCCGGATCGCTTTGCTGATCAATGAGTGGATCGAGGTCAGGTTCCAGTTGCCTGCCGTCGACATCCCGGTGCTGACCGGCCATGATCCCGAGTCAGCGGCTCAGGTCGTGCGGGCTCGCTGGGGGCTGGGGGAGCGGCCGGTCAGCAACATGCTGCACTTGCTCGAATCGCGGGGCACCAGGATCTACTCGCTGACCGCCGAGAACAACCAGCTCGACGCGTACTCGATGTACTGGTGCGGTCAGCCGTTCATCTTCCTCAATACGGCCAAGTCAGGCGAACGGGGCCGGTTCGATGCCGCGCATGAGCTGGGGCACCTGGTGCTCCACGGGGAGCATCTGGTACCAAGCCGGCCGAACGCCGAGGCAGAGGCGAACAGGTTCGCCGCTGCCTTCTTGATGCCAAGGGCCAGCGTGCTCGCGCAGGGTCTTCGTGATGCCACGCCAGACAAGATCTTGCAGGCCAAGCGGGTCTGGAAGGTGGCGGCGACGGCGCTGGCGCACCGGCTCTATGAACTGGAGCTGCTCACCGACTGGGGTTACCGTGCCGCCTGCGTTCAGTTGTCGCAATGGGGCTACCGCCGGGCCGAGCCCGATGGCATCAACCGCGAGTCGTCCCAGCTGTTCGCCAAGGTTTTCCGGTCGCTGCGTGAGCACCGGGAGACGCTCGCCAGCGTGGCGGCCGACATCGGCGTGACGCCCGGGGAACTGCAAGATCACATTTTCGGGCTGGCCCTGACTGCCGTACCGGGTGCGGGGCCGGGGTGGGGGCCGGCATCGGGGCCTTCCCAAAGGCCGCGGCGCAGACGCGCTGGGCGCGCGCACTTGCATATCGTCTAGCTCGGCTGATTTCAGGCCGCTGGCTTCCTGGTGCGGATGGCCAGGATGGTCGGCACCTGCTTCTCGCCTTTTTCGGCGACGTAGTCGATGGCCAGCCCGGCGGCCATGAAGCCGTTGAGAAGCTCGGACAGCGGGTAATGGCGCATGCCCACCCGCTTGCGGATGAACTCGCCCCACCACGGAGACTCGGCGTGTCAGCCAGCCATGCGGTAGGTCGGGTGCGCGATGACCCCGCCACCGTCAGGCCACTGAACATGCGGGGCCGTTGAAGCACGGGTGCACGCCGTAGAAAAGCAGCGTCCCGCCCGGTGCCATGACCCGTGCCGCCTCGGCCGGGACCGCCGGGAAATCGTCGACATCGGTGGAAATCCAGATCGTCACCACGGTCGGGAAGACGCCGTCAGCGAACTCTGCGGCCTGTCTGGGAAAGAAAACCCAGGTACTGCCCGCCGCCACAGCCCAGGTCAAGGCACAGGCCGGTGCCAGGGGCGAGCATTTCGCTGATGTGGACCGCATTGCCCTCGGCATTGTGCAGGTTCCACTCCTCGTACCACTCGGCGTGGCCGTCGTAACGCGATTTCGTATTCTGCATGAATGCGGGCCTCCAGTCGGTGCAAAATCCATCCTAAGGTGAGCGAAAAAGGACTCGGACGGTGACCGGGATGCAGCCAGAACAGATGATCGCGCTCGCGCTCGAAGCTGCCGAAGAAGGCATGATGCTCGGCGAGATGCCGATCGGCGCGGTCGTGCTGCAGGGCGATGAGGTCGTCGGGCGCGCCTACACGCAGGAGCGGACGCTCAGGCGGCACATCGTGCACGCCGATCTAATGGCCATGCTCGAGGCCGACGCCAGCCTGGGGTTCAGGAAGAGCACTCAGCGGCTGACGCTCGCGGTGAACCTCGAGCCGTGCCTGATGTGCATCGGAGCCGCGATGACGCTGGGCGTTGACCGGGTGCTGTTCGGCCTGGAGTCTCCCGACGATGGAGGCGTCGAACTGCTCGATCACTGGAATCCGGCCGCCGAGCTGCCATTTTTCCGCCGCCCGGAAATTACCGGAGGCTATTTTCGCGCCGAGGTAAAGGACCAGTTCGCGCGGTTCGCGGCGCTGGAGAGCGCGCCTGAAGGCATGCGCCGGTGGGCGCTTGGTATGGCCGGCCTTCCATGAAATCGCCAGCCGCGGGCTGCCGCGGCAGCGGAGCTTCGCCACATGACAACATCAATGTGCGGACTGACACCCATTTACCAACATCAATTCCCGCATCCATACGAACATGGGCTGGGTCCCGGCGGTCACGCCAGCCACTATGGCCTCACCGATAACGGGAACACCGCCACGTCCAGCTTGCGGGCAGCTTGCGGGCCGCTTTGTGCCGCGACCGGCTCGCCGCACATCAAGATCCAAGATCAACTTAATCCGAGCGGCGGCACTGGATCATGGCTACGGGACATCATCCCGGTCATTACCGGGGCAAGCGTCCGTGATGAAGCGAACCAGAACGCCCTAGCTTCTGCGGGTCCGCGATGCGAAGCTATGGCTAGCTTGAAGCTCAGGATTGACGGATCGAGAGGAACCTCCATGGCCAGATCGGGGTCAGAGGCCGCCTTCGGAGCCGATCGTGCCGCCCGGCGCCTGACCTGCGGGCGAGGCGTGATGGCAGATGTATGACTTCGAGGTGTTAGGCACGGTGATCGCGGCCGACCTGGCTGATGATCCCCTGCGCATCATTGCGGAGTACGCTCAGCGGGCCGAGCGTTACGGGATCGACGGCCTGCTGGCCTTTTACAATCACAGCAATCTCGACCCGTGGACGGTAGCCGCCACGATCCTGCAGAACACTAAGGTAATCACGCCGCTGGTGGCCATGCAGCCTTACGCGCTGGCACCGTTCACCGCCGCCAAGATCATCTGGTCGCTGGCCACGCTGCATCGGCGCCGTATTGACATCAACTTGATCACCGGCGCGGCGAAGCATGAACTTGAGCAGATCGGCGAGCAGCTTGGTCACGACCAGCGCTATGAACGGGCGACCGAATACATGACCGTGGTGCGCGCACTCCTGTCGTCGGAGGAACCGCTCGTGCACGACGGGCACTTTTATCGTTACAATGCGCTGCGCATGTACTCGCGGCTGGATCCTGGCCTCCTGCCGAGGACTTTCGTCGCCGGTTCATCGCCCGCCGGGAAGAAGATGGCCGCCGCCGTTGCGGATATCGCGATTACTCATCCTGAGCCGGTTGATCAGTTCGCGGAAACCTTCCTGGGCCGAGCCCGCGAGGATTTGCGGATCGGGATCCGGATCGGCATCGTGGCTCGCTCCACCGACGAGGAGGCGTGGACCGCCGCGCAGACCCTGTTCCCCGCGGAGCGCCTCGGACGGCTCAAGACAGAGATGCGCAAGAAGTCCGAGTCCGAATGGATCAAGCGCCTCGCCTACCTGGCTACCGAAGAGGGTATCTACGACGAGGTGTACTGGACCGGCGCCTACCGGAACGACAAGGGAAACATGCCGGTCTTCGTGGGCACGTACCGCAAGGTGGCTGACTACCTCGAGCGCTATCTCGCGCTAGGCGTGAGCAACGTGATCCTGGCGGGCACGGAGAGCGAAGAGGATTTCCAGCACGCCGCCATCGTCATCGACGGCCTGCGCCGCAGGAGATGACCGGCCCGCGGCCACCGGGCCGGCGTGCGGCAAGCAGGCGGTCCTCGCCTGAGACCTGAGGGATAAGTACCCCACCTGGGAAGGCTGGTCACCGGCGGCTGGGCAATCTGAGAGGTCTGGCCCGCTAGCTGGCCGGTATGGGCGGTCTTGTTGCTCTATGTGGCTGGAACCAGCTGCGTCTTTACGCGCGCTAATGTGCGCGATTGTCTTCTCTTCCCTGGCCAATTTGCCCTGACCTGGTCGTTTACCATCGGCAGCAAAGTGCCGATGGTGTCAGTATGCCGCGGAGCGGCCGTCCGCTCGGGGCAGCGACGCGATAGGGAAGACCGCCCGATAGGGAAGACCGCCCGATAGGGAAGACCACCCGATAGGGAAGATCATGAGCATCACGACCGACTTTTCCTCTGACTCACCAGATCCCGAGCTTCCTGTCGACCTCAGCCTCGCTCCGGTCGCCAAAGAGAAGGACGAGGACATTGAGGAGTACAACGAGAGCGGCTACGACGCCGAGGTATTCGATGAATACCATGAGGATAAGCTCGAGATTGACGTTGACGAGGACAATGCGATCGGCCCTGACGTCGAGGCTATACTGGAAGAAAATGAAGAGATCAACCTAAAGCTAAAAAGCTTCCTCAGCGGTCCGCTGGAGCAGGCAGTTGCTAAGATGGCCAGGTTGCCGGTCGGCACTGGCGAAAAGGGCGCCAGGAACGCCGGCAAGATCACCGCCAGCGCCTACGAGGACGTCAGGAAGAAGCGCCGGATAAGCTCGGAAGTCGAAGAAGCGCGCAAGAAGATTAAGCCGCTCACGAAGAAGGAACGCGACCAGCGGACTGCGCCCCTGGTGAAGCACATTAACAAGGTGAGTGAGAAGAGCTGGCCGAAGGGCAGGATCGGCGCCGGCATGGGCGGCACCTTCCCAGCGGATGGCACTACGAAGCGCGATGGCCGGAGTTATTACGGAGATCGCGGCCGGCAACTGCTTCGCCAGATCTGCGTGCGGCTTTACGACTATGCCGCCAACGAGGCGGGTGCCAAGCCCACCGAGGTTCAGGCGCTATTCGTCAGCAGGCGTATTGTCTTCGCAGCCAATGAGGACATGGCCAAAGTGCTGCTTGCCTCCTTCAGGAAAGCTAGCCATGCGAGCTTGCTGCAATTTCTAGCGACAATTCCGAAAGAACGCACAGATACACTCTACCCGACCCTGGAGCGGGCAAGATTCCAAGATATGCAGCATGCCACGGAGGTAGCAAAAGAACTGCAGGAAATGGGTGAATTCTATAATAAGGAAGGCCGGATAGCCCAAATCACCGATACTACCGAAGAGGACGAGGACCTGCTGAACGAGATCTTCGAGGCCCTGCTTGCTCACGATGCTCCGGGCTGGCAGGGAGGCAACCTCAGTCAGGCCGTCGCCTGGCTTAAGAGTGCTGAGAGCGAGGGCGGCGTCTTCTGGTGCGATCCGACCGAGATCGGAGACAATGTCCATGCGGAGCAGGCTCTCGCCGTATTGCTCGCTCGCGCCCGCCCGCATGATGATGCCCAGATCGTCGGAACCATGCGCCCCTGCGTTGGTTGTTACCTGACGCTCCTTTACGGCGTCGACAAGCTGGGCTTGCAGATAGAACGGCCCGAGAATCCGGGCGGATTCTGGCAGGGAACCCAGGTCGACGGGTTCTACGCAATGATCCAGGAAAACATGCTGGCCTTCGATCTGGTGCATGACGAAGCGATCAAGGAGTGGAACAGGCACGTCACTGACAATTTCCCGCGTCAGACGTTTGCCACGGCGCTGCATTCGGATGAGGCCGGCCTGACGGATAAGGCACCGGCGCCAAGTAATAGGCGGACCGCCACAAGGAGCGGATCAGATCTCGAGAAGCTGATGAAGATGGGCCCTCCACCTAAGGTCACCTACAAGAATAGGTCGAACGTCGACGGAGACTATTTGGAGGAGGACGACGAGTACGACGAAGTGTCAGAAATGTCAGTGGAGCCAAAGGCGGCCACAAGATCATCGGCGAGGCAGCAAACGAATAAGAAGGTTATCAACTACAACGTAGATTCTAGTTCCGAAGACAGCGAGGAAGACGAGGACAAGGGGGAGGATGACCACTAATGGCCTTTACAGAATGGGAGTCCTACGTTCCCTTCCTTGACGCGCTTGCCGTGCAGCGGGAGCGATGGTCACGTGCGCTGGATTTCAGCAACTTCGACAGCAGTATCAGGCTCGCCTGCCCCGAGCTCGTCGGCGGTGAGCAGAGCCCCGTCGGCAACTTCGGTTACGAGACGCTGCTGAGCGGCCTGCGAGATGAATTCACCTCAAGCGATGAGGACGTGTTCCAGCAGATCAGGCTCGCGGCGCTGGCCGAACCGGCGGTGGAAGCGGGTCTTGGTGCGGAGTGGCAGGGGTACTTCATCAGCACGCTGCCCGATGACACCGAGGTCTACGCTGACTCCCGGTTCGCGGAACCGTCCAAGTGGACAGAGCTTGAGGTCTCGTCGCAGGCGCTGTCCTTGACCTACGACGCGGAAACCGGCCTGATGTATGACGCCGAGGACTGGTACTTGAAGGACGGCGAGACGAAGGTCTGGCCGGATGAGGATAATCCGAGCGCTTTCAAAGACAAAGACGGCAATGTCTACGTTAATGGGGAACTGCAAGCGCAGGGCCCGCAGGATCTTCGGGAGCAGCACTTCGACCCTGAGACGTCCCGCTGGCGTCGCTGGAGCGACGAAGCCGAAGGGTTTGAGTACTACCACAACGATGACGGCGTCTGGGAACGTACCAAGGACGGCCAGTGGTACCGCAAGCACAGCAACCAGTACGGCTGGCTGGCTTACGACGAACCTAGCGTGACCTGGCTCGACACCACTTCGAAACCCGTAGAGTGGCGGGCGTTCGAGGCCGTCGGACAGGCACGGATCGTGACGCCGCCGCAAGCCGGGCCGCTTCAGGCTGAGCCGGAGGCGGCGACGCTGGGTGAGCCCGAGCCGGCCGCCGAAGCGCTCGTTGCCGAGGTCGCCGCCATCCGGGATGAGCTGCAAGATCAGGCGCTGGAGGCCGCGAAAGCGGCAGGACTGGTCCCCCAGCTGGTATCGGAAGAAGACTGGGAGGATTACATCGACGGACGCGTGCTTCAGCAGCTTCAGGGAGCGGCCTGACGGCGCGCTTCCCGGACTCGCCGTCCACTGCGAGGTTGGGCGGGATAGAGATTTCATCGCGGAATAGCTTCAAAGGCGGGCGAGGTGGCCGCCGAACCGCGGATAGACAGTGGACCCCGTCGCTCGCCCGGGCCCTGCGCTGAGAGACTGCTGAAGAGGTCCATCCGGGCGGGTGGCACGCAGGCAGGTCACGGCAATCTCCGCGCCGGCGCTTGCCCGCGCCGACCTCGCGGGTGCTTCCGGCAGCGGCGTCAGCCGCCAGCCATGATCACGGGCCGTTCCCAGCGCCCGCGGCCACCACCGGGGAGGGTTGTCAGGTGCCACGGGGAGAGTAATCGCAGCCGGGAGCATTTCCCGCCCGTACGGGCAGAAAACTGTCCCCGCTCCGGAAACCCTCCACCGAAAGCACGGTAACTCTCCACGATCATGAAACCCGCGCACCGCGCACCGGGCACCGGGCACCGGACACCGGGCACCGGGTACCGGGTACCGCACGGCAACCGCGACAGGCCGATGCCCGGCCTCCCCAATTCAGCACCTTCTGGGGACGACATCAGGCAGGACCGCGTTGCTGTGGGCTCGGGCCAGTGTCAGCATCGCGGGCCTGCCTGATGCTGTTCCGGCCTGCCAGCCCGATAGGCCTGAGGTTTACTGACGGACCATTTCCCCGCATTCAAGGGGACCCGCCCGCGCCTCAGCCGGAAGGCCTCAGAACGGGTCCCAGCCGCGCAGGTGCTTCACGGACTGGCGGTATTCCCACTCGATGGCGTCCTTGAGCAGGTGCGCCAGATGCCCGCCGGTGGTGATGCCGGCGATGTCGGCCACCCCTCGACGCGACCCGACCGAGACGACGAACCCCTTGTCGCGGAAGGTGAACGCCTCCAGTTGCCGGCCCGTCAGTTCCGCGTCCAGGTTGCGGGCCACGGTCTCGCCCTCCTCAAGGGCCACCTGCGCCAGCGGGGGCAGTACGTGCCCGGTATGCGGGTCGGTCACCGACGCGAGGTCACCGGCGACGTAGATCTCCGGGTAGCCGAGCGCACGCAGGTACTGATCGACCTTGACGCGGCCGTTGTGCCCGGTCGGCAACGCCGAGTCAGCCACAAGCTGGAGTGCTTTCACGCCGCCGGCCCAGATGAATACGCCACCCTCGACTAGCTGGCCGTCGGCGAGCCTGAAGCCTTGAGGGGTCGCGGCGGCGACTGCCGCGTTCGTGCGGACCCGCACGCCCAGCTTAGCGAGGATTCCGGCGGCCTTGTCGATCAGCTGGGGTGAGGAGCCGGCCAGCAATGCGGGGCCGGCCTCGACAAGCTGCACGGCGGGCCGGTCGGGCGCCAGGCCGTACCTTCTGGCCACCTTGGGCAGCATCTCGGCCAGTTCACCGGCGAGTTCCACGCCGGTGGCGCCGCCTCCGCCGACCACGACGGTCGCCAGGCGCCGTTGCTGCTCGGGATCGTCGGACGCCGCGGCAGCCGTCAGCGTCTGCTCGATCGCCTCCCATGCGCCCGCGGCGTCATCGGCCGAGTAGAGCGACAGCGTGCGCTCGGCCAGGCCAGGGATGTCGAAGTCGTTGGGCCGGCTGCCGAGCGCCAGCACCAGCCGCCGGTAGCCGATCGGCCCGGCACCGGTGAGGAGCCGCCGGGCGGCCAGGTCGATACCGCTGATCTCGGCCTGGATGAAGCGGACCCGGTCGGCCAGGGTGTCCTGGAGCGGGATGCGCACGGCGCCGGAGGTGCGGGTGCCGCCGGCAACGCGAGGCAGTTCGGTGATCACCAGGTGGTAGTCGTGCTGGTTGACCATGACCAGTTCGACCTCGCGCTTGCTGCGCAGCTTGGCCGCCAGGCGCAGGGCCGCGTGCAGCCCGGCGTAGCCTGCACCGGCGAACACGATGGGCCCGCCGCCCTCGGCGGCGGATGAATTCATGGCGACATCCATGCGTATTCCCCCTTCCGGCGGGAGATGGCAGCTGTCTCGCGTGCTGCGTGCCGGTCAGGGGTGATCATGCCCACTTGCGGGCCCGCGCAGCGGCTGTCAGCGCCTAGCTCTCCCCGGCAGGCACGTAACGCACTCCGAGCCGGTCAAGCAGCGGTCGCAAGCCGTACCTGTCCAGGCTGAGCTCGCCGCGGGCGAAAGCGGCCCGCGCCTGGTCTTCGCGTTCCTCTCGCAGCCGGCCAGCCCGCGCCACGTCGCCGGCCGCAAGCCTGGGCACGACGACGACTCCGTCGTCGTCGGCGACCACGGCGTCGCCAGGTGTCACGACCGTGCCGGCGATGCTGACCGGCACGTTCACCGCGCCTGCCGTCGCCTTGACCGTGCCCTGGGCGCTCACATGCCGCGACCACACCGGGAAGCCGGACCTGGTGATCGCGGCCACGTCACGGACCCCGGTGGTCGTGACCAGGCCATGTACCTGGCGGGCAGCTAGCGCGGTGGTGATCAGTTCGCCTACGAAGCCGTCGCCGGACGGCGAGGTCGTAGTGATCACCAGGATGTCGCCGGGGCCGGCCTGCTCGATCGCGACGTGCACCATGAGGTTATCGCCAGGCGCGCACAGCACGGTCAGGGCGGTGCCCGCCGCTCGAGCGCCGGCCCAGAGCGGTCGCAGCCGGGTCCCGAGGAGACCCGTCCGGCCGGCCGCCTCGTGCACTGTGGCGACTCCGAGCCTGCCCAGCTCGGAGACGGCATCGCGGTCGGCTCTCGGCGGGCCGACGACCACGAGCGGCTTCACGCCAGTACCCCGCTCACCTGCGGGAAGACCCGCTGATAGGCCTCGGCCTGTTTGATCGACGCCGGCCCGCCGTTGCGCACGGCCTGCACGGCGCGGCGCTCGGCCAGGCCAACGTAATAGCGGGCCATGTGATCCTGGGAGCGCATCTGGGCCATGGCGGCTTGCTTGCGGTCAAATACGGCGGTGACATCGACGAGCACGTCGGGCCGGAACTCGCACATCTCCGGCTGATGCGGTTCGAACCGGAAGACCGGCGGCGCGCCCAGCGGCGGATGGGCCGACTCGCGGCCCGGCGCCTGCGCGACCGCGCGCGCCTGAATCGTCAGGTTGGCCGCGACCGGGTGGTCGTAGTTGTACGGGTCCGTGATCGAGTGAGTCAAGATCACGTCCGGCTGGAGCTCCCGCATCACCTCGGCCAGTTCCAGCAGCGTCTGCTCGCTCGCTGGCAGCGGGTAATCACCCTTGTCGAAGAACCGCACGCTGGCCCCGAGTTCGCCTGCCGCCGCTTCTGCCTCGTCCTTCCTGATCTCCTTGACCCGGCGCAGGGTCATGCCCGGCTGCTTCCACGCCCCAGGCGACTCGCCCCGCTCCCCGAACGACAGGCACACGACCTGCGCCGTGCCGCCAGCAGCGGTGGTCAGGGCGATGTAGCCGGCCGCCCGCCAGACGAAGTCGGCGGCGTGCGCGCTGACGACGAGCAGCCGCTGCGGCTCCCGCCCGCCATCGCCGGTCACGACGCCCGCGCCATGGGATCGGCACCGCCCCGCGGCCCGCTATTGGTAGTGATCGTCATCATGTTCTCCAGGCACAGACTGTCAGCCGGTCGGCCCCGCGGCACGTCCCTATAGAGAAATTCAATCAGGTCTCGCTGGATAGCGGACCTATCCACAGGGGGTGACTGAATGGCAGACCCTCAGATCCATTGCGGCCGCGGCAGGACTGGCAACTGCTGCCTTAACGGCCTCAATCACCGCGCTCGCCAGCGTCGCATTAGCACAGTCGGGGCAGCCTAAGAATCCGTTCAGCGCGGCCTGCGCGGCAGGGGACTGCTGCGTCACCGTCGGCGGCCGCAACGGCGCGCTGGCCTGGAACGGCAGATCCTGGCGCAAGGTCGGCGTGTCATGCGCCAGCGCCACCAATTGCCTGGCCGTCGGCCGCGACACCGGTGCCCTCAGCCTGGCCCAGTCCTGGGACGGCGGCACCTGGAAGCTGCTCTCTCCGATCAACCCGTAGTCCGGGCGCTGACGCCAGTCAGCGCCGCGCGTCCGCCGAGGCCTTCGAGCGACTCCTCGCTGACATACGGACCAAGCCAGATTTTGAAAATTGCCTCCGCCCGCTGCCGTTTCGTAAGCTCATCCCAGCGGCGGTGAACGGGCCGATCGTGATCGTCAATGTCTTCAGCTACGGCGCGCACGTGCTGATCTTGACCAGCTCAGGGCTGCTCGACCTGCAGCGGCGTCTCACATCCGCTACGGCGGGTGAAAGGCCGGCCTGATGGCGTGACCCACCGCGAGCCGGCGCAACCGCGGCCCGACCCAGCCGCAATGCGGCGGTCAGCAGGACGGCTAGCGCGATCCTGGCCATCTTCGACGAGTCTTACTCCGAGCACGCGGCCATCGCCCGGATCATGGAGAAGGCTGAAAACATGCTCGTGGTCTCGCCCATGGTCGTCGCCCAGGCCGACTACATGCTCGCCTCGAGGCTTGGACCCAAGGCCGCCCGCCGGTTTGCCGCCGACATTGCCAGTGAGGCGTACGATCTCGCCGGGTGGGCATCCTCCGATCACGCGGCGGCGCTGGCCGTCATCGGATCGCAGGGCGACGACGGCGACGACCTCGCAATCGCTGACGCATCAAACGTGATCCTCGCCGACCGGCACCGAACCACCGCGATCCTCACGCTGGACCAGCGGCACTTCCGCCGTCTGCGCCCTCTCTGGGGCGCAGACCATTTCACCGTGCTCCCCTACGACGCGTGACCCGGCCCCGCGGGATTATGATCCGGCTCTTCGCCGAGTTGCCTGTCCTCCCATCTGATCCGGCAGGCCGGCAGGTGCCGTGAAGCAGCTACGCGTCCGGAACGATATTCAGTGCGCCGATCTGGAGGTAGATCCCGTCGGGGATGTCGCTGTCCGCGAGGTTAGGCTTCCCTTGGAACTCCAGCGAGCTGTACTGCCCGCACAGCCTGAGCGTGCCGTTCGAATCCGTGCTGCCGGCCACGGACCCGGAGGCTGTGCTGCCGGACACGGTCAGCGTCGGGTCCCCGCTGACCTTGACGACGGGAGTGCCGGGCGGGAACGTGAACACCGACCCGAATGAGGCGAGCTGCAGTATCGGGTCCTGGACGGGGGCGCCGAACGTCACCGTGAACGTACGGGTGCCCTGGGCCACGATGTTGACAGTGTCGGCGCCCGCCAGCCTTGGCGAGAAGGCGTCGGTGTCATAAAGCGGGAATGTCCCGTTGGTGACGCTCCCGGTGCCCAGGACTCCGGTCAGCGTGACCAGCTGGCCGTGCAGGGTGCCCTGCGCCTCGTTCTCGCCGATCACGGTCCAGTCAGTGAACGCCAGCCTGGGCGAGACAACATCAGTGGCGTCGGAGCCCACGGCTTGCTCGGTGCCGGGCACGCTGATACGCAGCGACCAGCCAGCATCGTCGGGGAGCACGAGCGCGTCGCCCGCGAACGTGCCGCCAGCGAACCAGGGCCGGGCGGGATAGGCCGCTGTCTCTTGCGCGGTACCGTCCTGTGCCAGAGTGAGCAGCCGGGTGGTGCCATCGGCCAGGGTGGCCAGGACCGAGGTGTCGCCCTGGCCGGCTGCCGGCTCCAGCGCCGAAATGTTGAGATCTCCCAGCGAGCGGACGGGTGCGCCGAGGTCCGGCCCGGCCAGCAGCGGGTAGGCGGCAAGCCCGGACGCACCGCCGGCCAGCAGGTGCGAGCCGAGCCGGAGCAAGGTCGCGGCCCCGCCCGAATCCTGACTGTGCAGCAAGGCGAGATCATCTGAGCGAGCCTGAAGCTGGCCTAGGGTCACGACGAAAAAGCCATCGTCTGCTGGCGCGGCGGCGAGGATCGGGTCGGGCTCGACGGGGCCGAAGACGGCTGGCGGCTGCCCGGCCGCGAGCGCGTAGAAGCGGGAACCGGAGAACGCGGTCAGTCCGGCCGGGCCGTCGAACGCGCCGCGCAGGCCGCTGACCGGCCAGCTGTCTAGGCAGGTGGGCTGCGCGGGGCCTGACATGTCGAACGCGGTCACGGTGTCGTCGAGAACCGCGGCCACCGCCTGGCCGGGAAGGGCAGCGGTGCGCAAGACGCGCTGAGCCTGGGCGGCGAGCGGGATCCAGCCCGCTGTCTGGTACAGCTTCTGGGTGATGCTGATCCGGCTGGCCGCGCCCGGCGTCGAGGCGAGGCTTGACACAAGGCTCAGCTCGTTCGCCCCGGCTGGCCTGGCGAGCGCGTTGAGCCGCGTTGTCAGCCCGGTCCGGGAGCTGACGCGGGCAATGGCCTGGCCAGCGGCATCGATCAGGCTGAGTTCCTCACCTGGCCGGGCGTTTTCCACCCCGAGCTGCCACAGGTGCACGACATCGCGCTCCGGAGGCGGGTCGACTAGCCAGCGCAGGCTGAAGTTCGGACTGGTCAGCAGCTCGCAGTTGGCGACCACTCCGATGGCCAGGGCCCGCAGGCGGTTGACCTCGTCGCCGCTCAGCGCCGGAGCCGGGGCCAGCCGGATCAGCCGCCGGCCCACCGTGGTAACGACCAGGATGTCGAGGGGGTACGGGTTCGCCGCGTAGTCCGGTCCAGGGTTCCCGAAGGCGGCAGTCAGGGTGACAGGGAGCTGATCGGTGTCCCAGGACAGCCCGCTGGACGGAAATACCCCGAGCGGGTCATTGATGACCGAGGTCTGGTCCTGGCACAGGTAGGCCGGGGTGGTGCCGGTGTGCTCCAGGAATACCTGGGCCTGCAGCAGCGCCAGCGCGGCGGGCTCGCTGGCAACCTGCGCGGCGAAGGCGATGTCCGCCGAACCGCAGGTAATCTGGGGCAGCACCCAGGCGAACTCGCGGAGCGAGACCTGCAGCTGCGAGGGGGACAGGGCCTGCGCTGGCAGGCTTCCCGTGATCACCATGCCGTCCGGCTGCCCGGTAGCGGCTGTCGGGCGCAGCACTGACCCGTCGAACTGCGGGAACATGAAGCTTTTGGTGCAGAGCTGGTGGGTCGCGTCGACCTTCACGCATTGAGGTCCCAGATCCGGGCTGAACCTCAGCTTGGCTACCAGCGAGATCAATGCGGCCTGAACGAAGCCGTACAACGGTCCTGTCAGGGCCAGCAGAATGAAACGGGCCGAAGAGAGCGCGTTCCAGACCATCGACTCCAGATCCGGCAGGGTCACGCTGATGGCGAGCTGATGGAGTTGCGAGACCGAAAAGTCCAGGCCAATGCTGACCACGAGGGGGACAGCAGTCGACTCGACGGTAGCCTCCGCTCCGATCGTCGTCTCGACGTGGGGATTGCCGCCGGGGTTGGAGTAGGTGCTGTCGACGCTCACGATCGTGACACCCGAGACGGGCGCGGAACTAAACGCGCTGGTGACCTGGCTCGTGACGAAACCCTGCACCAGGTCCTTCTCGATGAAAAAGCCCCAGTCAGCGCCCCGCAGCTGGTCCGCGGCTGATCCCTGGTAGAAGCTCGCCCACTCGCCTCCCGAGGGGCTGCCCGGGGCTGGCTCAGCGCGGAACACCAGGACGCTCCCGTCCTCGCTCAGGCTGACCCCGGCGTTCTCGACCAGGGGTGAGGCGGGGCTGAGCAGGCCGGTGAAGTCGAGCGGCTGGCTTACGTCGGGGAACAATTTCCTGATCACGTCGTCGACGCCGAGGTCGGGTTCGGTGTGGTCGAACGCCAGCGTCAGGAAGCACTGCCTGGAATTAAGGCTGACAATGTAGTCAAGGTTGAAAATCGCGGTGACGGGCACGAGCTGCACCGGCTGCGGATCCTGGTTGGGATGTGAGAGCACGTCGTCTTGCGCCCCAGTGTGCAGCACCACGTCCTGGGCGATCTGGACCTGGAAACCCGGGACCGTGAGCCCTCCGGGCGTGGTGGGCGTTTCGAAAAAAACCTGGAAGTTCCTCGGCTTATCATGTCGAAGGGCATTCGAAACGAACTCGATCTGATGGACGACCCTCGAGATCCCCCCGATCGTCATCGGTCCCGGCGGGCATATTTTCCGTGTCTGGAACCCGGCAAGTTGCGCGGCCAGGAAGGCCGGCACCTGAACTTGGATCTCGTAGTTCCCCATTATCTTCTCCAGGCCCATAGCCAGCAGGACGCCAGGCGATTACCGCAACAGGATCATTCCCAACCGCGCGTCGTAAGCAGGCTATCTTGCTGACCATTGAAAACCGGTGATTGGCCGAAGTCCGCCGGCCGGCTTATTCGACGCATCTGAAATAACATGCCAAAGACGTCGACGCACCCGAAGCTCTGCTCTGGGCTGCCCCGTCCCTCACACGCCAGCACAGCGGTAACCGAGACGGTCTACCGGCACCAGCTCAAGCCGGTGATGACCAAGGGAGCCGAAACCATGAACACCATCTTCCGGCGGCGCGAAGAACCGAGGTCCGCGTGATGCTCTGGCTCCCCGCTTGGTTTCCCGGGACCTCCGCGAGCACTCGGACGGCTCGGAACGGAAGCAGCAAGACCAACTCTGACCTGCTAGAACCTGTGGTGGGCGGTACTGGGATTGAACCAGTGACCTCTTCCGTGTCAGGGACACCCAGCCGCCAGCTAGCCGACTCTGGACGATGCCCGACGTAGCATCTTCCTGCACTTATCTTGGCCGGACGTCGGTCATCGTCATCAGATTGGCTTCGCTGATGCTGTTGGCTCCCCGTTTGGCTCCCCGAAAAGTATTGCGAATGGTGGCAAAAAAGGCACTGTCTAGAAGTGCTGAACTGGAATTCGAGTCACTGGCGCAGCTTGGACGCCGCGATGGCCAGGAAGCCTGCGAGTCGAGTCGCTGGAGGCGCAGTTTGGTGCGGACCTAGACTTCGAACGGTGCAAGGGCGCCGGTTGCCGACCTGATAGCGATGGGCGAGGATTCATGCCGTGACGTGTCGGCACTGCGCACCCTGTGGTGGGTGATGAAGGGCGGGCAAGTTGCTCGCGATGAACGGCGGGATCTGTGACGCGGTAGCACGGAAGGAGCCGCGCATGGCGAGTGAAGCGCAGCCGGATGGCGTCGGGGCCGATATGGAGTTGTTCGATTTGAGAGTCACGGTGGACCGCATCGGGGGCCGCTCCTTCCAGGTCGCGCACAACGATCGAGATCTGAGTGAGGTTGTACGCGGGAACGGCGGCGGCGCGGTCGGTCGTGGCCTCGCCGTAGACCTGGGCCGGGCTGACGAAGTCGGTCGCGTGCCCGTTGCCAGACTCGGTCAGGCAGCCGAACTGGCCCTGCGTGTCGAGATAGTTGTACCCGACGTGATCACCGATGAGTGCCCGCATCGTCACGTCGATGCCCATCTTGGCGAACTCGGCTTTGACGATTTCGGACTCCTGGTGAGTCTCGAACATCACGGCGATCAAGGCGATTGCCTCACCTTTTTCCGCCAGGAACTCCTTCCACGGGCTGGGACCTTCCAGCGGCTGGAGCAGCTCAAAGTTAATCGATCCGACCATCACCTCGGCGCCCTTAAGGCTGTAGGCGACAGGCTGGCCGCGCGGTTCCGTGCCGTGATGCACCGGCTCTACGTGGTCGAACACTTGCCAGCCGCTCCACCCGAAGGCCCGGTGGTACTCCGCCATGGTTTTCTGGAGGTCGGTGACGACAAGGGAGATCTGAGTGAGCGGATAATGCAGACCGCCTAGCCCGGTTGGTCCTTCGTTATCCGACGACATGAGCCCCTCTTTCGCACCCAGCCCACCACGACCCAGGGGCGCCAGTCTTGCCAGACTGGCCAGTAGTTGGTCATTATGTCCGAACAGATCGCCGGGAGGTCAAGCGGTGCCAGCGTCCTTTAATGTTGCGTCCCTTCCGGTTGACCGTGCTGAGCTGGCCTGATACAGGCTTGTTTGTGAAGCGCCGTGACTTCCGGGAGGGCCACGTTGCAGTACGGGTTAGGCGGGAACGGGAAAGTGAAGGACAACGCACTTGACGAGGTCGGGCGCTGGAGCGCAGAGGAGCTCTTGCTCCGGGCGGCCTGGTTCTATTACAAGGACGAGCTGACTCAGGACGAGATTGCGAAGCGCTTGTCGGTGTCGAGAGCCTCGGTTGGCCGGCTGCTCGACCGGGCCCGCAAGGTCGGCCTTGTCACCATCCATCTGAACGCCGACTACCTGGACTCGTTTCATCTGAGCGCAGAGCTGCGCCGGGCGTTCGGCCTGTCAGAGGCGCTGGTCGTTCCCGATATGGACAAGGAGCCGTCGGACCATCACGCGCTGAACGCCCGCATCGGCCTTGGCGGCGCGCAGTTCATCAGTACTCATCTGAGGCCGGGCGCCACGCTGGGCGTCGGCTGGGGCGAGACCGTGTCGAGGGTCATCGCGGCGACAAACTTCGGCGCCGTGGGGCCGGTTCACATGGTCACGCTGACTGGTGGTGTCGATGGTTACCTGCCGACGATCTTGTCATCCAAAGGTGAGTCAAACTCAGGCGCGCATGTCACCACGGCGTCGGTCATCCCCGCGCCCATCACCGCGTCGTCGGCAGAGCTAGCGGCCGCGCTCCGGAAGGAGCCGACCATCCAGCAGGTGCTGAAGCAGGCCCGTGATGTCGAGCAGGCCGTGGTCGGCGTCGGCACGCCCGCCACTGATGCGACGATCGTTCAGCTTGGCTACCTGACTGCCAGTGACGCTGCGGCCTTGCGCGCCAACGGCGTCGTCGGCGACATCCTCGGCCAGTTCTTCGATGCTGACGGGAAAGTTGCTGATCTGGCAATCCACGACCGGCGGATCGGAATCGAGCTGTCCGATCTTCGCCGCATTCGTAAGGTCGTCGGCGTCGCGGGCGGCCTGCACAAGGTGCGCGCGATCCTGGGCGCGCTCCGCGGCGGATTCCTGGATGTCCTGGTGACCAACGAGGTAGCGGCGATCCGGCTCCTGGAACTTGATCACAAGGCGTCCCGGACCACACGCTCGCGCACCTGACGAGGCACGGCCGTCGAGCGACAGCGCAGCGCACGCCTACGTGTACCGCCACATGTCGCATACCCGGAGTGGTGCACACCCACTCCGGGTATGCGACGGCGTGGGCAGCCCGCGGCGTGCCGATTCCATGTGTCCTCACCGCGATCGCGGATGAATTCGGTGGCGACATCGCGGTCGGGCCAGCACGGTCCATCTGGCCCGTGCCTATGGCAATCTGGAGCGGATCCCGGAGCAGCAGATCGACGCGCTGCACCGGCGCCACCAGGAGCACATGGTCAGCGATCGCCGGCTTCCGAGCCGGTGGCCGGCGAACCGGTCTGAGCAGCCGCGCGACAATAGGGAATCACCGCGTCCAGGTCTGCCTCAGCAGGCTCGCGCCGTCGATAGCAACGCTGGCTTCGACAACGCTCGCTGTCCGCGATGACCTGCTGTGCACGCTGACCTCGACGCGTTCTCCGGCCGGCATGCGGATCGCGACATCTACCTGCGCGAGCAGGGCTGCGCCGTCAGGACGGTCGGCTTGCACGCGCGCGGTGAACTTCTCCTCCAGCTTCATGTCGGCGCCCGATGGCGCGACAAGCTGCTCCCGCGCGCCGAAAGTGACCGCGACCTCCTGCATCACCTTGTCGTGCGAGGTGCTGTACACAGGCGCGCCATCGGTGACCCAGCCGTCATCAGGCTCCGCCGGTGCCAGGGCGATTGTGGCCGGCTTATCGCGCCTGTCCGCCGCTCGCAGAGTCGGCATCCGCAGCACGGAGACCGCATCCGCGCCGAAACTGACGGTCACCTCCGGGTTCGTCGATGACGGCCAGATGCGCGGGAAGTCAGCGCAGGCCACTGAGAGCCGCAGTCGCATGCCTGCCTCGACGGTGAAGGCGGCGGGTCCCAGGATGATCGTGTTCGCAGTCGCTCCGGCGGGATCCTCGCCTGCTGGCAGCAGGCTCCAGCCCGAGGTGATGAGGGTCGAGTTGTCATCCGGGCCGACCACGCACAGCCGTACCGCAAGCCGCACCTCTGCCGCGGAGTGCCGGGTTATGCAGAGGTCGACCTCAGGGGAACCCGCGATCAGTACCGACTCTTCCAGCGGGTCGCTCGTAAGGGTGAGGCTCCTGGCATCGTCGCTGCTCTGTTCCTCTGGCCGTCCGTTGCCGGTCCCGAACGGGTCGTACATGCCACCGGTGATGCCGACCGTCGGATCGCAGCGATAGTCGCGGCTCCCGCGCTGCGCCGGAAGCGCAGCTTCGAGGCGGTAGCCGGCCAGGAACAACTGTGTCTGAGTGACACCTTCCAGTGGCCACTGCGAGGCAGCCCGCCATCCTTCATTCTCTGCAAAGAACAGGACAGGCTCTTCGCGGCCATCGCCCGGTGCGGATTCAGGCCGCAGATGCCTGTCCCACCAGTCAGCCATCGCGGCCACCCAGTCGTAACGCTCAATGTCGCATAGGTGCGGAAGGACGTGGAGCCAGGGACCCATGACGAGCTTCTTCGGCCCTCGGACATCCCCGTAGGCGCGGAGCATCGCGCCCTTGAAACCATCGGCCCAGCCGCCGATGATCATTGTCGGCACCTCGATCGCCGTGGCGTCGAGCTGTCGGCCTGCCCAGTACTCGTCGCGCGTCGGGTGAGCCTGCCAGGTCAGCGCCGGCGGCTGGCCATCGGCGAAGCGCTGCAGCCGGTCCGTCCAGGTACGGCGCCACTGGCCGTCTGCGTCCTGCCTGGTCGGCGGACAAAGGCCCAGCGCAACCATGTGGGCGGCCCAGGCGTAACGGCCCAGCATCGTGGTGCAGCCACCGTAGGAAATCGAATGGGCATACAGGTCTGTCGGGGCGTAGACGGCAACGATCGCGCGGAGGTTGGCTGGCCTGCGAGCCGCGACCGCCAGGGCAGTCAGCCCCCCGTAGGAGACGCCCCAGGCGCCGATGTCGCCGTTGCACCACTCCTGGTTCGCTATCCAGCCGATGGTCTCGACGTAGGCACGCGTCTCGGCCTGGACATCGAAAGGATCGAAGTTGCCTTCCGAAGCACCGGTCCCCGCGATGTCCAAGAAGACGCTGGCGTAGCCGCGCTCGCACAGGCGGATTCGGCACCCTTCGAAGAGGCTCCCGATGATGTCGTCCGTGCGGTACGGGTAGAAGCTCACGAGCACCGGCCCTGGCTGCGCGTTCGCCGGCCGGTACAGATCGCCGGACAGGCGGGTGCCGTCTGCCAGCACCACCACGAGGTCTCGGTCTATCTGAATGTCACTCACTGTTGCCTCCTCGCCGCTAGCTCAGTGCGAGGTGCCGTCGGCCGCCTGGTTGCCCTGAGCATTTGCTCTGCCCGTGCGCTTTTGTTCTCCAGCTGTCAGTATGCGCGGATGTAGAAAATTCCGCCAGGGTCTTGCCATCCCGTCCGTTTTCGGCCGATACTGCAAGTCACGAGCGGATGAACATGGTGTGAGCGAATGCTCTGTTCTCAGCGCGGTGCGCTCGGGCAGACCTAGGAGAGCGATGACGGTGACAGTGCTAGCGCCTCGGCTGAGCGTCGGCGTGATCACGGCCGACCTGACCAGGCTAGGCGCGGAGCTGGAGATCGTCCGGGGCAAGGTGGCGTGGGCGCATGTCGATGTGATGGATGGCGCGTTCTGCCCGCAGCTGACTGTGGGCCCGGCATTCGTCTCAGCTGTCGCCTCCACTGGCATTCCCGTCGACGCTCACCTCATGGTGGAAGAGCCTCGCCGCATGCTTCCCGAGATCGCTGATGCGGGGGCGTCAGTGATCACGGTGCACGCCGAAGCCACCCGCCATCTGCACCGCACGCTCCAGGAGATGACAGCGCTCGCCAGCGGACGCCCTTTTCTGCGGGGCGTGGCCATCAATCCCGGCACGCCGGTGCAGGCCGTCGAGCCGGTACTGGATCTTGTCGACCTGGTCCTGGTCCTGGCAGTCAACCCGGGCTGGTCCGGCCAGGCACCAGCGGCCAGCACGCGCGGCCGCGTGGAAGCGGTGCGGGCCATGGCTGAGCGCCAGCGCGCGAAGATCCTGGTCGGCGTAGACGGCGGTGTCACGATCGGAAACGTCGCTGAGATCGCCAGCTGGGGCGTTGACGTCATCGTGAGCGGCAGCGCGATCTTTGACCGCGTGAATCCTGCTCGCAACCTTGATCTGCTGCTGCGTGAGCTTGACCATCCGGCCAGCGAACAGGCAGGCAGCGCTCTCGCCCGGGCCGCTCAGTGACGCGGGCAGACGCCGTACGGGTGCTGGTGGTCGGGGACCCGTACATGCCGGCGACGGTATACACCCAGGCTCTGGCACGGCTCGGCGATGACGTGGCTGTGAGCACCCTGCAGATCGAGACTGCGGCCGCGTCCCCGCCGCGCACCGAATCCGAGCATCGCCTGCGTGAGTACGTGGGTGATCCCGCCGAGATAGCCCGCGCCGTCGCCGGTCATGACGTCATCATCGTCCACGGAGCAGCAGTCAGCGCCGAGGTGCTCGACGCCGCCCCGCTGCGCTTGGTGTCGTGTGCCCGCGGCGGCCCGGTCAATGTGGACGTGGCAGCGGCGACCGACCGCGGTATCCCGGTCGCCAACACGCCGGGAAAGAACGCCGAGGCGGTCGCGGAACTCACACTCGCGTTTGCCTTGCTGCTCTTGCGGAAGGTGCCAAGCGCCAGCCGTCACCTGCTCGAAGGCGGCGCGTTCACCGAGTCGGTTTTCGACGGCCGGGAGTACTTTGGTCGCGAGGCCGCTGGTGTCACCGTGGGCCTTGTCGGTCTCGGTCACGTGGGCCGCGAGGTGGCGCCGCGAGCACAGGCGCTCGGCTTCCGGGTCATTGCCAGCGATCCGTGGATATCCGACGCGGAAGTCGGAGACGTCGAGGTGGTCAGGCTAGACGACCTGCTGGCGCGTTCCGACATCGTCTCGCTGCATGCGCGAGCCACGCAGGAGAACCGTCACATGTTCTCCCGCGCGGAGTTCGCCCGGATGCGTCCGGGAGCACTGCTGATCAATACAGCACGCGAGTCGCTGGTGGACGAGCAGGCCCTGCTCGAAGCTCTCGAGCAGGGGCTCGTGGCTGGTGCCGCGCTCGACGTCGTAGAGCACCCGCCGGCCGGGACGTCACACCCGCTGCTGAGGATGCCGAACGTCCTGGTCACCCCCCACATCGGGGGAGCGACTGCCGAGACCCTCAGCCGGGGAGCACGGGTTGCGGTGGCTGCCGTCGCCGATCTGATAGCTGCGCGCGCGCCGTCGCCCTTGGTGAACCCCGAGGTTCTGCGTGACGTGCGGGTGGCGGGATCATGAGCCGCCGTTACCTTCTTGCCATTGACGCCGGAACCGGCAGCTGCCGCGCCCTGTTGTTCACCGAGACCGGCCAGCAGGCAGGAGCCGGCCAGCGGGAGTGGACGCACCACGAGCCGCCTGATGTGCCGGGCGGGCAGGACTTCGACGTCGCTGCCGGATGGCGGGCCATCTCCGAATGCATCCAGGACGCGCTGCGGCAAACCGGCGCAACTGGCCAGGATGTCATCGCCGTCGCGGCCACCAGCATGCGAGAGGGCGTGGTCCTCTACGACGCCGCCGGGAGTGAGATCTGGGCCTGCCCGAACGTGGACAGCCGGTCCGCCGCCGAAGCGGAGGAGCTGATCCGTGAGGGAGCAGCCGGGAGGATCTTCGCCGAGGCTGGTGACTGGGTCTCGATCACCACCCCGGCGCGGCTTCGATGGCTAGCCCGCCACCGGCCGGAGATCCTGGAGGCGGTCAGCAGCCTCGGAATGCTCAGCGACTGGATCGTTTACAAGCTCTCTGGCGAGCACGTCACGGAACCGTCCTGCGGCTCGAGCTCGGGCATGTTCGCGCTCGCCGCGCGAATCTGGTCGCAGGCCATACCCGCGATGTGCGGGCTATCGCCGGCCGTGCTGCCGACCGTGGTCGATCCGGGCACCGTCGTCGGCCACGTGACATCGGCAGCCTCTGAGCTGACCGGGCTGCGAGTGGGCACTCCGGTGGTGGCAGGCGGGGCGGACACCCAGATGGGCCTTCTCGGTGCGGGTGCGGTCACCGGCGAGTACAACGTCGTCGCCGGCACCTTCTGGCAGAACACGGTGCTGCTCGACCAGCCCGTCATCGACCCGAAGGCACGCCTGCGCACGCTCTGTCACGCGGTGCCCGGCGAGTGGATGCTCGAAGGCATCGGGTTCTACTGCGGCATGAGCATGCGCTGGTTCCGCGATGCGTTCTGTGATGCCGAAGTCGAGCTTGCCCGCCAGCGCGGCGTCGACCCATACGTGCTGATGGAAGAGGCGGCAGCCAGTGTGCCCGCAGGAGCGGGCGGGGTTATGGCGATCATGTCCAACCTGATGCATGCCAGGCGGTGGGTGCACGCGAGCCCGTCCTTCCTCCAGTTCGACCTGGCCAGGCCTGCTGTGAGCGGCCGGGGCGCGTGCGTCAGGGCAATCGAGGAAGCTGCGGCGTTCGTTGCTCGCGGGCACCGGGACATCATCAGCGAGCTGACTGGCTTGCAGTTCGCTGACCTGACGTTCACGGGCGGGGCTGCCAAGGGACGTTTGTGGCCGCAGATCATGGCCGATGTGCTCGGTGACACGGTGCAGGTGCCGGTCATCACCGAGAGCAGCGCGCTCGGGGCGGCGATCTGCGCTGGTGTCGGTGCAGGCGTCTTCGCGAACCTCGAGGAGCTGCGGCCCGTGGTCCGCCAGCGGGCGGCAACCTTCGAACCCAATCCGGCTGCGGTCGCCACCTATGACGAGCGGTACGCAGCCTGGCGTCAGATCTACAGCCGCATGCTGGGCCTGGTGGCGGACGGGCTGCTGAACCCGCTATGGCAAGCGGCCGGCGCGCATGTGGCGATTGACGCTGGCGAGCGTGTGCACCAGAAAACGACCTAGGAGACCAGAGGAGCCATGCCCGATACCGAGGACCTCACCAGCGGCGCCCGCTTCCGGCCAGAGGTAGCAGCGCACCATGTCCCCTTCGCGCTGCGAGGCTGCGGGAGCCTCGACTGGGGTATGCAAAGCAGGCTCGCCAGCATCTTCCGGCCGAGCACCTGGCGAACAGTCATGCTCGCAATCGATCACGGTTACTTTCTCGGTCCGATCACTGGCCTGGAGCGCGTTGATCTGTCGATCGTGCCGCTGCTCGCGGACGCGGACGCCCTGATGACAACCCGCGGAATGATCCGCTCGACGGTTCCGCCGTCCTCCCGGACCCCCATCGTGCTGCGCGCCAGCGGCGGGCCGAGCATCATGAAGGAACTGTCCGACGAGCAGATCGCGGTCAGCATCGAAGACGCCGCTCGGATCAATGCCTGCGCCGTGGCCGTTCAGGTCTTCATTGGCGGCGAGCACGAGACCCGGTCCGTACGCAACATGACGCGGCTCGTGGATCAGGCCCACCGCTACGGCATCCCGGTCCTCGCTGTCACAGCAGTCGGCAAGGAGCTCACCAGGGACGCACGGTACCTGCGGCTGGCTACCCGGATATGCGCCGAGCTCGGCGCCCACTTCGTCAAGACCTACTACTGCGACAAGGACTTCGAGACGGTCACGGCAGCGTGCCCGGTGCCGCTGGTGATGGCCGGCGGCAAAAAGCTGCCAGAGCAAGAAGCGCTGAAGATGGCGTACCGCGCCATCGAAGGCGGCGCGGCTGGCGTGGACATGGGCAGAAACATCTTCCAGAGCGAGACGCCCGCGGCCATTCTCCGCGCCATCAGCGCAGTCGTACATGAGTCCATGAAGCCTGAGGACGCCTATGAGCAGTATGTGCGTCCAGCGGCGCAGCAATCCCCGATGAGCACGGAGGTGACTTGACCATGACCTATGGCGGCCTGAATTACAAGATCACCCAGGTATCTCTCGTGGTGCGAGATATCGATGCCACCATGGCGGCCTACCACGAGGCCTTCGGCTGGGGGCCATGGAAGGTCTACGACCACGTCGCCCCGGTGCACCATGACACTCACGTGGATGGCAAGCCTGCCGAGTTCTCGCTGAGGGGAGCAGAGGTCATGGTGGGCGACATGAACTTCGAACTTCTGCAGCCGCTGAGCGGGCCTAGCAAATGGCAGGAATTCCTCGACACCAAGGGTGAGGGGATCATGTCGATCGCCGTGATGTTCGACACCGCCGAAGAGTCAGACATTTGCAAGGCCGCCTTCGCCGAGCACGGCATGGGAGTCACCATGGGCGCTCGCATCGGCGACCACATTGAGTACTACTACCTGGACACCGAGCCGCGCTTCAAGTGCCCGATTGAGTCCGGCTCCGGCCACGCGCTCGATTACATGAAGCCCGCCTACACCTACCCGCCATCGGCTGACCAGTCGGCTGCCGAATAGCCACTGCCGCTGCTAGCAGGTGCGGCTTGCCTGAGGAGGATCGTTGAGCGGTGACGGCGACCTGGTCACGCAGATGATGACCGCAATGCTTTCGAATGATCCTGACGTCGTTCTCGAGATGTATGCAGATGACTGTCGGGTGTCAGATCCGGCTATGCAGGCGTCGGGTAAGGCGGGGCTTCGTCGCGCTGTCGAGTACTTCTTCGCAGCATTCCGCATGCAGGAGATCGAGGTCGACGAAGTCATCCGCCAGGCGCCGACACTCATCATTCGATCCCGCTGGCAGGCCCTGCATCAGGGCGAATACCTCGGGGTCCAGCCCACGGGCCGGCTTTTCGCGACCTGGAACATCATGTGGCTCGTCGTGCGCGACGGCAAGATCATCAGCGACACCTCTGTCTGGGACGCAGGCGAGCTCCGCAGGCTCGAGCAGCTTCCCGAGGCGACGCGCACCCGGTCGTAACGGAGAGGATTTCCGATGCTCTACAGAAAGCTGAATCTACGATCAGGCCCAGTCAGACGCGGCCTCGCGACCACGCTTGGCCTGACCTGCGCGCTTGCGCTCGCGGCGTGCGGCGGTTCGTCCGGAGGCACGTCCGGGACAGGCAGCGCGACGCTGCAGGTCTGGCTGGGTGGCACGCTGACTACATCGACTCCTGGATCGCCCTACCGGACCTGGGTTAACACTGTCATCGCGAACTTCAAGAAGCAGCACCCTCATGACTCGGTCGATATCACGCTGCTGCCTGCTAACAATGATCAGCTCGCGGCGAAGGTAGAGTCGGCGTTTGCGTCGCACTCAGTTCCTGACGTCATGCTGCTGTACACCGGCGCCTACACGACCGTTTATCAGCAGGGCTTGATGCATCTCAACAGCTATGTGGACAAGACGCCGGGCTTCTACAACTCGATCTCCGGCTGGAACCTGTCCTGCGCGGGCCTCGACTGTAAGAACGGATCCGGGAGCATCCTGGGAGTCCCCCAGGATATCGAGGCCTTCTTCCTCTTCTACAACAAGAAGCTGTTCGCCGAGGCCGGCTTGAACGGCCCGCCGACAACGTGGGCGAATCTGATATCGGACTGCGCGAAGCTGAAGGCCAAGCACATCGTGCCGATGACCTACGGCGACCTCGAGGGCTACACCACGGTCAACTACTGGGACGAGAATCTCGCTTCGTACATCAACCAGACCCAGATGCTGGCCTTGCTCGCCGGACATCTGAAGCTCACCAGCCCGCCCTTCATCAGCGCCCTGAATGCTGTGGAGCAGCTCCGTACCAGCGGCTGCGCGCAAAGCAACGCCAGCACCGAAGACCAGAACGCCGCCTTTGGTGCGTTCTCCGCAGGCAAGACGGGCATGGTGGAAATGGCGCCGTCGCTGCTCTCTCAGTTCGAGCACGGGGTCGGCGCCAGCAACCTGGGCGTTACTGCCATCCCTGGAACCGGTCCGCTCGGGACCCACGTCGCGTCCAACTCCAATGACAACTGGGTGATCCCGGCTCAGGCCAAGAATCCTGCCCTGGCCTGGGACTTCATCAAGGACGCGACGAATCCGGCGATGGGAGGCTTGTGGGCAAAGGACGTCGGGTCCCCGCCGGCCAACATCGCGGCCGCCTCGCAGATCGCCGACCCGCTGCTCAGTTACATGGCCAAGCAGATCGACAACCCCAACAACATCTACGAAACGGACAGCGTCATTCCCAACGGCGTCGCGCTGTACCTCTACAAGGAGCTGAACCAGTTCTTCGCTGGCCAGATCTCCGCGCAGCAGGTCATGAATGCGACCGAGGGACAGCTCAGCAGTGCGCTGGCCTCGAGCTCGGGCTGAGCGCGCCGTAGTGCTGGCTACACGCTCGTGCCGGTAGGGAGAAGATGATGCGATCGAGTCTGCCCGCTCCGCATCCGCGCGCGCCGAGCGGGCGGCTCGACCGTCTCTGGGCTGTACTGTATGCGGTACCCGCGCTGGCCTTCGTGATCGTGTTCCTCGCCTACCCACTGGTGCGAGTGTTCGGTTACTCGCTGACCTCATGGAACGGGATCGGCGTGCCGGCCTGGGTGGGCATGCAGAACTTCGGGCGGCTGATACACGATCCGATTTTCCTGGCCGCGCTGCGCAACAACGTCATCTACGCGATCTCGGTGCCCGTCGAAGTCATCGGGTCGCTCGTGATTGCTCATCTGCTCTACGAGCGGGTTCCAGGCTGGCGGCTCTTCCGGTCGGCGTTCTTCTTGCCCGCGGTCTACTCCACCGTCGTCATCGGCGTCATTGCCGGTGTCGTCCTGCAGCCGAACGGCCCGATCGACAACGGCCTGCGCTCGGCTGGCCTCTCGGCACTGGCCAAGAACTGGCTTGGCGGCGCGGTAGACGCCAGGACCGCGATTGTGGCGATCGTGATCTGGGCGAACTTCGGCTACAGCGTCCTTATCTACCTGGCCGGGATGAGCGCACTGGATCCGCAGCTAGCTGAGGCAGCGCGGATGGACGGCGCGAGTTCCTGGTACATCCTGTTCCGCGTCCACGGACCGAACCTGCGCGGCGTCATGCAGCTCGTGTTCGTCATCAACACGGTGACGGCCTTCGCCTACATGTTCACCTATATATATGTGATCACCGCCGGAGGGCCGGGCTTCAGCACCTACTCGGCCGAGTACTTCATCTACGACAAGGCCTTCACCTTCAGCGACCTTGGATACGCTGCCGCGGCCGGTGTCCTGCTGACCCTGGTCATTGCCGTACTCGGATACTTCCAGATTCGGTGGATCACTGGAGGTAAGCAGTGAGCTCTCTGACTGACGCACCACCGGTGATTGACCAGCCGGCCCTGGCGAAGTCGCACGCGGACCGGAATATCAGGTGGACCCGCGATCATCGACTGCCATCGCGGGTACTGATCATCCTCGCGCTCGGCGTCCTTGCGCTCAGCGCCGTCTTCCCGCTGTACTTCATGGTGCAGGCTGCTTTCCGTACGCAGGCACAGTGGAACCAGTCCGAGATGGCCTTCCCCACCTCCTTGTCGCTCAGCACGCTCAAGCAAGTCTGGATGGGGGGCGACGTCGGCGTATTCCTGCGCAACTCGACGGTCATTACCGTCGGCAGTACGGTCCTGTCCATCATCGTCTCGACGATGGCCGGCTTCTCGTTCTCCAAGGTGCGGTGGCGCTTGAGCGGAGTCGTCTATTACTTCATCCTTGCCTGGCTGGCGCTCCCGCCGGTCGTGCTGATCGTGCCGATCTACATCGAGATGGTCCAGCTGCACCTCATCAACACGTATCTCAGCGTGATCCTCCTGTACACGGCGTTCAATATCCCGTTCAACACGTTCCTGATGACGGCGTTCTTCCGTGCGCTGCCGGACGACCTGATAGAAGCCGCACGTCTCGACGGCGCTAACCCGCATCAGATCTTCGTGCGCGTACTCGTTCCGCTGGCGAAGCCCGCCCTTGGCACCCTGGCGATTTTCAACATTCTGTACGCCTGGAACGAATTCATCTTCGCGCTCCTGCTGCTGAGCTCCAACGGCGTGAAAACGCTGACGGTCGGCGTCCTGCAGTTGCAGGGACGATACACAACGGATTACCCGGTGATCATGGCCGGCCTGCTCGTCGCATCCATCCCCGTGGTGGTTGCTTATCTCTTCTTCCAGAAATTCCTGGTCCGCGGAATCGTATCGGGGGCAGTGAGATGACATTCGATCTCCTTATCAAGGGCGGCCGGGTCATCGATCCGGCAGACTCCACGGATGCCCTGCTCGACGTCGCCATCTCCCGCGGCCGGATCGCGTCGGTAGACAGCCAGATTCCGGCCACCAGCGCGAGGCAGGTGGTGGATGCCTCTGGTCTGCTGGTCCTGCCGGGTCTCATCGACCTCCACACCCACGTCTTTCACGACTTTACCTACTGGGGTATCGATCCGGATCTGATGGCACACGACAGCGGCGTCACTACCTGGGTTGATGCAGGTTCGGCCGGCGCGGCGTCGCTCCGGGCCTTCCGCAAGCACGTCGTCCGCACCGCGAGGGTGCGGATCAAGGCCTTCATCAACATCTCGTCGATCGGCCTTATCGGACCTGAGTATGAGCTCACTGAGCCGTCCTACCTGGACGTGGAACTGCTGCGGAGAGCCATAGCAGGCAACCTCGACTTCCTTGTCGGGATCAAGGTCCGCATGGCCAGCCCGACGGTCGGGAACACTGGGCTGCTGGCATTGCAGCGCGCGCGGGAGGCAGCCGATGAGGTAGGCCTGCCGATTATGGTGCACATCTGCGATGCGCCGCCAGAGATCGGCGAGGTCCTGGATCTGCTGCGGCCGGGCGACGTCGTCACGCACTGCTGCACCGGTGGTTCGATGAAGCTGGTGGGCTCGGACGGCGAGGCGCTGGCGGTCACCCGGCAGGCACTGGACCGTGGCATTTTGCTCGACGTCGGACACGGTGCGGGCAGCCTGAACTTCGCTAGCGCTGAGGCCATGCTGGCAGCCGGAATCGTGCCGCACACCATCTCGACAGATATTCACCAGATGAGCCGGCACGTCGACTCGCTGGTGTCGAGCGACGCAGTCGATTCTCCGATCATCCAGTTCAGAGCCGGGACGGGCGGCCGGTTCGACCTGCCGGCATGCATGAGCAAATTCCTCGCCCTCGGCGTGCCTCTGGCCGAAGTGGTCGCTGCTGCCACCAGCCGCGCCGCGGCTTTTCTCGGCATGAGCGACGACATCGGGTGCCTGCGACCTGGTGCCCGCGCCGACGTCGGGCTCTTCGAACTCGTCGAGGGCCCCGTGACCTTCACCGATGTCTCAGGAAGCGCGCGCACAGGTCATCAGCGCCTCGTGAACGTGAAGACGTTCATGGACGGCTGCCTGCTCGAAGACCCCGGCGGAGCTGACAGCGTCCCCTGGGTGGACTGGGTAGCACCAGGAGTGTCACATGGCTGAACTGCGCCTTGACGGCGTGACCAAGACATACGCGGGCGGAGTGACCGCGGTGAAGAACGTGAACCTCACGGTCGCTGATGGCGAGCTTCTCGTCTTGGTCGGACCGTCGGGATGCGGCAAGTCCACGATCCTGCGGATGATCAGCGGCCTGGAGAGTCTCACGGAAGGTCGGATCTTCCTGAACGATCGCAAGATCGACGAGGTGCGGGAGTCCGCGCGCGACATCGCGATGATCTTCCAGAACTATGCGCTCTATCCCCACCTGTCCGTATACAACAACATCGGCTTCCCCCTGAAACTTGCCAAAGTGGCCAAGGACGAACGTGACCGCCGAGTAAGAGAGGTCGCGCAGACCCTGGGGCTGACGGCGTATCTGAACGTCAAGCCCGGCCAGCTTTCCGGTGGCCAGCGCCAGCGGGTCGCGATGGGCCGGGCCATCGTCCGGCACCCGCAGGTCTTCCTGATGGACGAGCCGCTGTCGAACCTGGACGCGAAGCTCAGGGCCGAGATGCGCACCGAGCTCCTGGCGATGCAGCGTCGGCTGGGCACTACGACGATCTATGTGACCCACGACCAGGCCGAGGCGATGACGCTGGGGGACCGGGTCGCTGTGCTGAACAACGGCGCGCTGATGCAGGTCGGAACACCGGACGAGATCTACGCGCAGCCCGACCACCTGTTCGTGGCCGGCTGCCTCGGAAGCCCCACGATCAATACGCTGCCGGCCCGCCTGGCGACCAGCGGCGGAGCTTTCCACCTGCACTATGGCGATCAGCACCTGCAGCTTGACCAGGAGGAAATGCGCCGCCACAACGTCCAGGCCGGCCCCGATCGGGCCGTCATCATCGGCGTCCGGCCAGAGGCCCTGCGGCCAGCCGGCGCCCCGGCGGCGCAGGACGGCGGCCGGCTGCTCACCGGGACGGTCATGGCGCGCGAGTCCCTCGGATCAGACCTGTTCGTCTTCGTCGAACTCAAGTCCGCCGGTGCGACCTCAGGTGAGGATGAAATTGCCCTGGCGCGGGAGTCGCCTGCCGATAGTGCGAGGATCCGTCCGGAAGGACGGGTCGTGGCCCGATTCCCCGCCGACTCGGTGGTGACAGAAGGCGAGCGGATCAGGCTTGCTGTTGCCCCGGACTCCCTGCACCTGTTCGATCCGGAGACTGGCGTGGCGTGGGCACGCGTGGGTGCTCAGATTTCTGAGCCGGATCTAGCCGCATCGGCGGTCAGCGGACCTGGCACGGACAGTGCGAGATAAAGAGCATTCGCCGACGGCCGAGCCAGCGGATCTGCCGGGCAGGCTGCCCACGGCCGGTCAGATCCTGCGCGGGACCGACGAGGTCCCGGCGAAGCCGGTCGCCGTCTGGGCGGGCAGCCTGAGCGCCGAGTTCGTCGCTGGTGAATTGCGGCACCTGCGTGTCGGCGATGTCGAGATCGTGCGGCGCATTGTCGTCGCGGTGCGAGACCAGGCGTGGAATACCCTGCCGCCCGCGCTGGCTGATGTCCGGATTCGTCAGGACGGCGAGGCTTTCGAGATCGGCCTGACTTCCCGGCATGAGATGGGCGACCTGTGTTTTGCCTGGGAGGGCCTGATCCGCGGTGCGGCCGACGGATCCTGCTCGTTCAGCATGGCTGGCAGGGCGGTCACATCATTCCCCTACCGCCGCATCGGCATCTGCGTGCTGCTCCCGCCCGGGGAGGTTGCGGGCCGGAGGTGCATGGCAAGCCTGGCCGGGCGCCAGTTCGCCGCCGAGCTTCCGCTCATGGTTGCGCCGCCCGGCCCGAGCGCTGGGGTCGACGTGCCTCTCGTTCCGGCGTTCGACCGGCTTTCCATCGCTGGGCGTCAGATGACGACCGACCTGATATTCACTGGCGATCAGTTCGAGATCGAGGACCAGCGCAACTGGACTGACGACTCCTTCAAGGCCTACAGCCGCTTCCCGCCTGTTGGCGAGGCGCCCGAGCAGATGATCGCCGGGACGCAGCTGCGGCAATCGGTGTCAGTATCGGTGACGGCGCGAGTTCGCCCGCGTGGTCCGAAGCCGAGGCAAGCAGCCCACCTAATGGTTGGCGACCTGACGTCGGCGCGCATGCCCGACGTGGGACTGGCGCACGCTGATCAGTCGCCGCCTCCGACGGCGGATTCAGCCTGTCTGCTGAGAGGTCTTGCACCGTCGCACCTGCGAGTCGATCTGCACCTAGGTTCCGACGGCTGGCCCGATCGGCTTGCCGATGCCGGGCGGCAGGCTGAGGCCGTGGGCTGCCCGCTAGAGGTCGCGGTATTCCTGCCCGCGGCAGCTGCTGCCGACTTCGGCCGGCTTAACGCTGCGCTGACCACGACGGACCTGCGCCGCGTGCTGGTCTACCGAGCCGATGCCGAGAGCACGCCCGCCGCCGACCTGGCCATGATGCGGAACGTGCTCGCCCCTCTGCCGTCAGGAACGCCCATAGCCGGCGGAACCGATCTGTACTTCGCTCAGCTCAACCGGACACGTCCCGACGTTGAAGCGATGGACGCAGTCGTCTTCCCGATCACGCCGCAGGTGCATGCGGCCGACGAGGAGTCGATCATCGAGTCTGCCGATGGCGTGCGGGCCGTGGTCCGCACGGCGCATGACTTCTGCGCAGGCCGGCCAGTTCTCGTGTCACCGATCTCGCTTCGCCCGCGGTACAACCCCGATGCCGCCGACGAGCCTTCCTCATCAGGTCACGGCCTTCCTGACAGCGTGGATGCTCGCCAGATGTCGGTATTCGGAGCGTGCTGGGGCCTGGTCACGCTGAAAGCGCTGGCCGAGGAAGGAGTCAGCGCGACGACGTGGCTCGAAACGACAGGCCCCCGGGGAGTCATCGAGAACGCGGCCCCTCGTTCCTTCCTCGGGGGGTTTCCGTCCCGGCCCGACCTGGTCTTTCCGCTGTACCACGTGCTCAGGGACGCGTGCGAGCTCAGGGGCGCCCCGCTGCTTGGCTGTTCGTGCAACCAGCCGCTGCAGTGCGCTGCCATGGCAGTTCGAAAGGGCGGCCGCGTGACCATTCTGGTCGCCAATCTCCGGCCGGAACCAGCGACTGCGCAGGTACTGCTGGCGCGGACCGGCCTCGTCACAGACGTCGCGGTCCGCAGGCTGAACACCGAGACTGCCACGGCGATGCTCGCGGCCGAGAGTTACCGCAGACAGGCTCAGCTGCACCGGCCGCGCGCCAACCTGCTGAGCCTGAACCTGCTGCCCTACGAATACACCCGCCTCGACTACAAATCGGCCTGACGGACGGAAAGGACGTATGCCGTGAGTCCCAGACCGGATGACCTCAGCAGGGCAGTCGCCATGGTGACAGGCGGCGTGAGCGGAATCGGCGCTGCCATCACGGCGGCACTGCGCGAGCGGGGCGCCACTGTTGTCGCGGTGGACAGGCACGCTCAGGCTGAACCGGTGCCCGATCAGGAGACCAGGGAGCTCGCCGGCAACGTCCGGGATTACGAAGCGATGGCCGCCATCACCGCCAGGATCCACGCCGAGTTCGGGCACCTGGATTTCGTCGTGGCCAACGCCGCAATTACCGACTGGGGACTGATGTCGACTGGCGATCCTGAGCGGTGGCACGACGTCCTGGACACCAACGTCCTGGGCGTCGCGCACACGATCCGGGCCGCGCTGCCGATCCTGATCTCTCAAGGTCACGGGCACGTCGTTATCACCGCCTCGATATCGGGGCGCACGACTTACGTCGGCGAGCCGATCTACATCGCTACCAAGTGGGCGCTCGTCGGCCTCGGCGGGGCGCTGCGCAAGGAGGTCGGGAACTCGGGCGTGCGTGTCAGTCTCATCGAGCCGGGAATCGTGGACACGCCGCTGGTCAGGAACACGGTCGAAGGAGCGGCAGAGCTGGCGTCGCGGCAATCACTGAACCCCGAAGACGTGGCCCGTGCGGTCATGTTCGTGCTGGAACAGCCGGCGCACGTCAACATCGACGAGCTGATGATCTCACCGCTGGCGCAGACAGACTAGCTTGCTAGGGAGGTCAGGACTTGACTAGACCACTGGAACGCAGCACCGTGTCACTTCAGGAGTTCGATGCGGTGTTCGAGTCCGTCAAGAACTGGGGTCGCTGGGGGGACGACGACCAGCTTGGCACCCTGAACTACATCACGCCGGAGAAGGTGCGTGAGGCGGCGAAGCTCGTGCGAACGGGCCGGCAAGTCTCGATGCAGCTCCCGATTAATACCGTGGCCGGGCCTGACAACCCGAATCCCGCGATCAGATACATGGTCCAGGCACATGACTTTGACCAGGGCCCGCATGGCGTGCGGTTCGGGCTGGATTTCTTCGGGATGGCGTGTCATGGGGAGTGCACCACCCATGTGGACGCGCTGTGCCATGTGTCGTACCGCGGCCTCACCTACAACGGCAGGGCAGCAGATTCGGTGCTGACGTCGGCCGGAGCAACGACGCAGGATATCGCCAGCTACGGCCAGGGGATCGTGGGCCGCGGCGTGTTGCTGGATATCCCGCGTTTTCGCGGGGTTAGCTGGATCGAGCTCGGTGACGCTGTCAGCCGGGCGGAACTCGAGGCGTGCGAGCGCGCACAGGGCGTCGAGGTCGGTGAGGGCGACATCCTGGTGGTGCGCACGGGGCATCATCGGCGCCGGCTGGAGCTCGGGCCGTGGAACAACGAAGCCGCACCCGTCGGCGAAGGCAAGGCGGGTCTGCATATCGACACGATTCCGTGGATGCACGAGCGCAAGGTCAGCGCGTTCCTGCCGGACGGAGACGGTGAGACGGTGCCGAGCAGCGTCGACGGGGTGCCTGATCCGATCCATGCTCTGCAGATCGTGGCGATGGGCATGTGCGCGGCGGATAGCCTCGACCTCGAGCCGCTCTCGGCCGCTTGTCAGGAAGAAGGGCGCTGGGAGTTCATGGTCGTCGGCCTCCCGCTACGGCTGCCGGGCGGCACCGGGTCTCCCTGGAACCCGATTGCCATCTTCTGACCGCAAGATACGAGTTCACCAGCGAGATCGGACGAGCCATTACTAACGTCGGTGACCGTGCCGCGACCAGCCCGGTCGCGCGCAACCGGGAACACGTGCTGAGCCGCTACGGCGACGACATCGGGCGAGAAGTTACCGAGATCCTGACCCCGGCTCTCGTTCTCGATTTCAAGGCGGCCGAGCGGAACATCGTCAAGATGTCCAGGGCTTTGCAGTCTCTGGGCACACATATCCGACCGCACGTCAAGACGCATAAGAGCACCGACCTCGCGCGGCTTCAGGTCGATGCCGGTGCCATCGGCCTGTCCACGGCCACGTTGTGGGAGGCTATCGCGCTGGCCTGGGAAGGGTTCGACGATCTGTTCATCGTCAATACCATCTCCCAGCCCAGGAAGATCGGCCTTCTCGCAGCTCTGGCGCGCGGCCGCCGGATTCTCGTCGCCACGGATGACGCGGGGAACGCGGCCGCCTTGTCGGAGGCGGCAGTCGCGGCAGGCAGCCGTCTTCATGTCCTGATCGAAGTCGATACCGGCATGGACCGCGCGGGCGTGGATACTCCGCGTGAGGCGCTCGATCTGGCCAGACAGATCCAGCCGCTGCCGGGCATCGAGCTCGAGGGCCTGACCGGGTACGAGGGACACTGCGCCCTGGAACCCTCCGGGCAGCTTAGGAGCCGCAAGCAGCAGGAGGCCATGGCGCTCTTCCTGGAGGCCGCTGAGCTTCTGGAGAGTCAGGGCATCCCCTGCCCCATCAGGTCAGCGGCCGGCACAGTGACGTGGCGGGCCACCGCGAGCCTGGACGGCATCACCGAGATTCAGGCCGGCACATATGTCCTCATGGACGGCATGCACTCCCAGATGATCAGTGACTTCGAGCCTGCCCTGACAGTTGCCACGAGTGTCATCAGCCGTCCGCGTGGCCGGCTCATCGTCGACGCGGGGAGTAAGGCGGTCGCTGACGAGGGAGCCCTGACCTGGCCGAAGATCCCGATCCTGCGCTTCGACGAGGAACACGGGATATTCGTGGCAGCGGACGATCTCGGCGTCGGGCTCGGAGCGCCGCTGGCCATGATTCCTGGCTACGCCCCCTCGACCGTCAATGCCTACGACGCCTACCACGTGGCCGTCGACGGCGTCGTGGTGGACATTTGGCCCGTCTTCCCGCGCGGGCCCGGGCACAACGGCCTGACCGTAGCGCCAGACGCTCCGTGATGTAAATGCCCAGGAAGCGGACGCTCTGGCCCCTTGCCTGGGATGGGCACCTCGCGCATAATGGGTTGAACAATCGCCCAAGGCGTGAGCAAATGTCTAAAGACTACGCAATCCAAGGTCTGTCCAGACACCCGTGATGTGTCTGCCGGAGGAGGCTTAACATGAGCTCTCACATTGATCGCCAGACAAGCCGATTGGCCGACTCCTACATCGAGGGCCAGCTTTCGCGACGGGCGTTTACCACGCGACTCCTGGCGCTTGGCCTTGCGGCTCCGGCGGTCGCCTCGGTCGTCGCCGCTTGCGGTTCGCCGGCCGCCAGCGGTGGTGACGCGACGCCCGGAGAGCTATCGGGCACTGTGCGATTCCTCATCGGCCCCTGGTCGAACCAGGAGGTCGCTCATCAGCAGCACACCGCCAAGGCGTTTCAGGCCCTGCACCCTAAAGTCAACTTCTCGTTCCGCCTGTACGACTGGGGCTCCGCCGGCCAGCAGATCAACACCTCGGTGATCGAGGCTGCCCAGGACATCTATATGACGACCGAGAGTTCCTATCCGGACTACGAGGCGCACGGCACCTTCCTCGATCTCACCTCCCGCATCAACGATCCGTCCTTCGCCGCGGCTAAGGCCAAGTACCTCTACATGTCGCGGATCGAGTCCTACGGCCCGAAGATCCTCGGTCTCCCCATCAGCTGGCACGTCGAGGACGCCATGTTCGTGAACATGGACATGGTGAATGCGGCGGGGTTCGACGAGACCTTCGCCGACTCGTGGGACACCTTCCTCGACTGCGTCACCAAGATGACCAAGCCTGGCAAAACATACGGGTTCGGAATCGGCATCCAGATCGGCGGCTATGGCGAGTGGTACCAGCGCCTCCGTGCCGCAGGCGGCTCGTACCTGACGCCGGACCTCAAGAATGTCAATGTCAACCACCCAGAGGTCGTTCTGGCGACTCAGCAGTTCGCCGATCTGTTCAAGAACGGCATCGCGCCACCGCTCGGCACCTACACCTACGACGACGGGCCGGCGGCGTTTGCCGCGGGCAAGATGGCCATCTACTCCTCTGACCTGGCGACGACAACGACGCTGCCTGCGAAGGTCCCGTTCAACTGGAAGTTGGTCGCCTACCCGCCCGGCCCGGTCAAGCGCGTCAACTTCAACGACCTGAGCCTGTACATGATCAATTCTCAGTCCGAGAACCAGGATCTGATGTGGGAGGTGCTGAAGTTCTGGGCCTCCGCGCCCAACGATGCCTACTGGGCCGGCCACTCAGGCACCTACCCGGCCCAGGTCGACGCCGAGAATTACGGCTACAGCAAGTGGGCGGCACCCCAGATGGGCGAGGCGTTCGCGTCATTCCAGAAGTACGCCGTCGGACTGGAGAACTTCGCTCAGTGGGCGGATGTCGAGAACAGCGCGGAGGCCGAGATCCAGAAGTGCTACGGGGGCAAGCAGACGGCTGCGCAGGCTGTTGCCAACGTCGCCAAGATCGTCCACCAGTCGACGGGAGCTGCCCTGTGAGGTTCCTGGCCGCCCGCGCACCAGCCGGCCGTCGGCTGGCGCACTAGAAGCGGGCTCGTCAGTTGTCTGAGATGCGGCTTTCACCTGCGGAGCACCGTAGGCTGCGGCGGCGCGCGCGGCTTCAGCGTGAGCTCACGGGCTGGGCATTTCTCGGCCCGATGTTCATCTTCTTTGTCGTGTTCCTGCTCGTGCCGGTGGCGGGAACCTTCTGGTGGAGCACCCGATCGGGCGGCCTCCTCGGCACGACCCTGAACGTGGGCCTCCAGAACTACACGAAGTTCCCGCAGCAGGTGGGCGCGACGACCGCGGTGAAGAACACGCTCGGCTTCGCGCTGATGTCGGTTCCGCTGACGATCGTGCTCGGGATCCTTCTGGCGCTCCTGCTGGCTCATGTCGGTCGGGGCGGCGCCGTCTATCGTTTCCTTATCTACTTCCCGACTCTCGTCCCCGGTGTCGTCGCGGGACTGATCTGGCTCTTCCTTACCAACCCCGACTTCGGGCTTTTCAACAACATCCTGCACGCTTTCGGAGCCAAACCAGTCGTATGGCTGGGTTATAACTCGGCCCTGCGCACGCTGGCGGCTGTTGACGTCTGGCGTAACGCCGGGTACTGGGCGATCTTCTTCGTTGCCGCCCTCATCGGCTTGCCGGCAGAGCTCTACCAGGCCGCCGCTCTGGACGGTGCCGGGCCTCTTGCGCGCTTCTGGCATCTGACGCTGCCGCTGCTGCGGCGGATCCTGCTCTTCGCGCTCGTCGTGTCGACGATCTGGGGTCTCCAGGTGTTTGACACCGCCCTGATCATGACGGCCGGCGGACCTGGCTACGCGACGACGACCATCGTCTACCGCGTCTGGCAGTACGTCTTCGCCTATCCCGACGAGATCGGGCTAGCGGCCGCTATGTCCTCGATGCTGGTTGCCGCGATCCTTGTCCTGACTCTGGTGCAGCTTCGGATGCTGCGTGGGAAGCGAGGGTTGGAATAGCGTGGCCACTGTCAATCAGGCCGAGCCCCGTACCGTCGTCCAGGGCGGTGTGGCGGGTCCTAGGCTCGCGCTGGAGGCGCGGCGCGCGCGACGACGTCGCCTCCTTGGATCCGCTGGCCGGCACGGCGCCCTGGCGGTCGCCACGCTGGTGTTCGTTGTCCCCTTCTATTACGTCATCCTGGCATCGGTTAAACATAGCAGTGAGATCTTCACCTACCCGCCCAAGCTGCTGCCGTTTCCGCTCTTCTTCGGGAACTTCAAGCAGCTGCTGGAACACACTCAGTATCTGCGGTGGATGCTGAACACGCTGTTTGTCGCTGGCTCAGTCGCCATTCTCAAAGTCTTCATGGACTCTATGGCCGGATATGCGCTGGCCAAGCTTCAGATCACCGGGAAGCGCATCATCTTTATCCTGATGCTGATCCTGCTCATGGTGCCAATGAGCGCGCTCATCGTGCCGCTCTGGACGCTCATCAGTACGCTTGGCCTGCTCGACACGTACTGGGCACTGATCCTGCCAGCACTTGCCAATCCGCTCGGGGTGTTCCTGATGCGGCAATTCATTCTCGGTCTGCCCTCGGACCTGATGAGTGCCGCACGACTCGACGGCCTAAGCGAGTTCACCATCTACCGGCGCATCGTCTTGCCGCTGATCAAGCCCGGTCTCGTGGTCCTGGCAGTGATCATCTTCACCGATCAGTACATCAGCTTCATCTGGCCGCTTGTCGCGACTACCAGTAACAACATGGAAATGCTCACGGTCGGGGTCGCCAACCTGCACGCGCGCGGCGGAGTCAACTTCGGCCTCTGGTCGGCGTCAGCGGTCATGTCGCTGGTCCCGATCGCCATCGTGTTCTTCGCGCTGCAGCGGCAATTCCTGTCTCGCTCTCTCGCGGGAGCCCTGAAGTAGTGAGCAATACACATGGAGGAACTGTGAGCACTACCTCGAGTCCGGCGATTGAGCTGGTCGACGTGTGCAAGCAATACGGCTCGGTACCAGCGGTGCAGAACGTCGATCTCGCCATCGCCGAAGGAGAGTTCGTCGTCTTGCTAGGGCCGTCGGGCTGCGGAAAGAGCACTCTGCTGAAGCTGATTGCCGGTCTTGAAGACCTCAGCAACGGGGAGATCTACATAGGCGGGCAGCTCGCGAACTACCTGAAGCCGGGCGACCGTGATGTGGCCATGGTCTTCCAGAACTACGCCCTCTACCCGCATATGACCGTACGGAAGAATCTCGCCTTTCCCTTGCACCGGCGGCGGAAGGCCAAGGACTTCGTCAAGGAGCGGATTGAGTTCGCAGCTGACCTGCTGCATCTCAATGCCGAACTCGACCGCTATCCGGACCAGCTCTCCGGCGGGCAGCGGCAGCGCGTTGCCCTGGGTCGCGCCATCGTGCGCGAGCCCGTTGCCTTCCTCATGGACGAGCCGCTATCCAATCTCGACGCTCTGCTGCGGGTGCAGATGCGAACGGAGCTCCTCAGGCTTCACCGCCGGGTCGGCCGGACAACCATCTATGTGACCCACGACCAGATTGAGGCCATGACCATGGCGGACCGTCTCGTGGTCATGCGGGATGGTGTCGTGCAGCAGGTTGGCCATCCCGATGACGTCTACGACCGGCCGGTCAACACCTATGTGGCGACGTTTGTCGGTGCCCGCTCGATGAACCTCTTCGAGGGCCGGGTCATCACTTCGAACGGCGTTCGCCGCTTCGAGGGAACCTTCTCGCTGGACTTGTCAGCGGATGCCCTGCCGGGAACAGCCGACGGCGAGATCGTGATGGGCGTACGTCCTGAGGACGTGTCCGTCTGTCCGGACGGCACCCCAGGGCAGCCGACCGGAATCGTCGAGGTCGGCGAGCGCATCGGCAGCGATGTCTATCTCAATGCCCGGACGCCGGACGGGAGCACAGTCGTCCTGTCGGTGGAGGCGGCGGACAAGATTCATGAAGGCGAGTCCGTCTGCATGCAGGTCAATCAAGGCAAGCTCTGCTTCTTCGGGCCTGACGGAGTTCGGCTTGGTACACAAGGACAGGATTCGAGACAGCCAGTGACACCGCTGGCATGAGGAGCGAAACGTTGCAACTGAGCGTCGGACCAGACCGCAGGCACGTGATAGACGAGACCGGTAACCCTGTCCTCATTCAGGGCGATGCCGCCTGGTCGCTGATCGTCAACACGACGGTGGACGAGGCGACCTGGTATCTCGACCAGCGCAGAGCGCAGGGATTCAACGTCCTCTTGATCAACCTGATCGAGTACCTCTTCGCAACGGACGCGCCCAGAACTCTGATGGGTGACGAGCCCTTCACGACTCCAGGCGATTTCACCACCCCCAACGAGTCCTATTTCGCGCATGCGGAGCAGATCCTGGATCTGGCTCGGGCCCGGGGCTTCATCGTCATCCTGTACCCGTCGTTTCTCGGGTATCCGAACCCGCACTATCCCGGTTATGAGGGTCAGGCGGAGGGGTGGTACGACGAGGTCGTCGCCAACGGCCCGGACGGATGTCGCGCCTACGGGGAGTACCTGGGACGGCGATTCGGAAGCTACGAGAACATCGTCTGGAGCATCGGCTGCGACCGGAATCCTGAGGATGCCAGGGCCGGTCTCGAGGCGATGGCGGAGGGCATCAAGAAGGAAGCTCCCGGCTTGCTGATGACCGCGCAGATGCTCCCGGAGCATACGGCGGCCGAATGGTACCCCGACGCCGAGTGGCTCGACCTGCTGAGCACGTACTCGTACCAGATCATCCCGCGCTTGCTCGAGCGGGACTGGCGCACTACCCCGACGCGTCCGTTCTTCCTGGTGGAATCGGCCTATGAGAACGAGCACCATGCAAGCCAGCTTCAGCTCCGGCGGGCGGCCTACTGGTCAGTGCTGGGCGGTGGCATCGGCCACGTCATGGGCAACAAGCCAATCTGGATGTTCGGCCCGCAATGGAAGGATCACGTTGCGAGCGACGGCGCATACGGCCTCGCTCGGTTCGGTGAGTTCTTTCGGTCTGTCGACTGGTCGTCGCTCGTGCCGGACTATGACGAGAAACTCGTGTCGAGCGGTCACGGCGAGACCCGTGGGCTGAATCAGCTGGGAGCCGCGCGGTCTGAGGATGGTCGGCTGGCGATCGTCTACATCCCCGAGCGGCGGTCGATGACTATCGAGACAGACGTTCTCGCCGGTGCTGCCGTCGTGGCCACGTGGTTCGACCCGGTCAGCGGGCAGCGGCTGCCCGGCGGGACCCTCGCGGTGAACGGACCGGTTGTCCTCACGCCCCCGTATCCGGACGATGCTGTCCTGCTGCTCGAAGCAACGGCGGCACGGTAGACAGGGAGCGACCGCGATGGCAATCATGACCGCCAACGGGCTTATCGAGGCGGACCAGCTCGGCCCGACTCTGCCGCATGAGCACATCTTCTGCGACACCTCGGGGGACTTCCGCGAGCCGCCTGCACCGATCGCCAGCCTGATAGCAGCGATGGGGGTAGATCTCGAGGACGACATCACGCTCCCGAGCCTGGGCTTTCTGTGGCGGGAGCCGCAGTGGTCCGTCAGCAACCAGATCCTGAAGAGCTACGAGGACGCCGTCGAAGAGCTACGGTGGGCGCGACGTGCCGGGATCACCGCGGTGATTGATCCCACGCCCATCGGGCTCGGACGAAAGCCGGAGGCGCTGCGGCGCCTGAGCGTCGATCTCGGCATGCATTTCGTCGCGGCCACTGGCTACTACCGCGAGAAGTTTCACCCGCCGGAAGTAGCGGCGATGACGATCGCCGACATCGAGAACGCCATACATCGCGATCTTGCCGAAGGCATGGAGGGGACCGATGTATGCGCCGGGGTCATCGGTGAGCTCGGCACGAGCGGCGACCAGATCCTGCCGAGCGAGGAGAGGGTCCTCATCGCGGCTGCCCGCGTGCAGCGCGAGACAGGGGTCCCGATCATGGTTCACACCGAGGGCATCCGCGAGACCGTCTTGCGCGCACTCGCTCTGCTCGAACGAAACGGAGCCAAACTCGAGAAGGTGCATATCTGTCATGTGAACAGCGCTCGCTGGTGGAAGGACGTGGTCAGCCGCGGCGCGACGATCGGTCTCGACTGTTTTGGCTCGATTTTCTCGATCGATTCAGAGACTGCGATGAATCCGACCGATCAGGCGCGCATCGATGATCTACGCGAGATATTTGACTCAGGTCATGGAGACAAGGTCCTGGTCAGCAACGATATTTGCATGAAGATGCGGCTCCACAAGTACGGCGGATGGGGCTACGATCACATCCAGACGAACTTGTATCCGTTCCTGCACCGAGCTGGCTTCACCGACGCGGATCTGAGCACGCTTTTCGAGGAGAACCCGCGCCGGTTCTTCGACGCTGCCTAAAGGCACATCTGCCCGCCGTCGACGGGGTAGTAGCCGCCGGTGGCGTAGCTCGCGTCCGGCGAGGTGAGCCAGGAGATCAGCCCGGCGACCTCGGACGGCTGGCCGACGCGGGCCAGGGGGATGAGCCGCTCGGCATCCGCCAGCGTGTCCGGATCGGCCAGCACGTGGTCGTTCATCCTGGTGTCGATGAATCCGGGAACGACGACGTTGACGCGAATCCCCAGCGGCGCCAGTTCTCCCGCCATGACGCGGGCCAGCGCGTGACATCCGCCCTTGGATGCGCTGTAGGCGTGCTCTCCGAACGCGAACCCGTACATGCCGGTGGGGGAGCCAATGACCACGATCGAGCCGCCCCCGGCCTCGGTCATGGCCTGAACCACATACTTGCAGGTCAGGAACATTCCGGTGAGATTAGTGCGGATGATCCGCTCCCAGACTGACAGCTCGAGGCGGTCCACCCGTGCGTCACCGGTGATGCTCATCGAGATGCCGGCTGCCGCCACCGCGGCGTCCAGCCCGCCCCATCGGGAAATGACCGCGGCGAGCGCAGCGGCAACTTGCTGCTCATCGCCGACGTCCGTCGGCAGCTCGAGCACATCGGCGCCTGATTGCCGGAGCTGCTCGGCGGTGACAGCGAGGTCCTGCTCGCGGATATCGAGGAGCGCGACCGAGGCTCCCTCGGCCGCCAGCCTGGCCGCCGCAGCGCGCCCGATACCGCCTCCGGCTCCGGTGACGAGCGCGCGACGCGGTTTAGCCGATCCTCGATCTGGCGCCTCGGTCACCGCGCTGCTCCGTCTGCCGCCACTGGTGAGCCTCCTCTTCCTCGGAACATCCGCTCAGGCAGTGCACATTCGTTCGTAGGCAGTATGGTCGCGGAGATGCGGGGATGGCAAGACCCAGGACAAGCACGCCTGGTCGCCCGGCCGGTGAAGCGGCGGCGCGGGCGCACGAAGCAGGATAAGGGCAAGAAGCCTCTCCCGGCCTAAGCTGATCGCGCCCGCGTAACGCTTGCGGCTTGCGACCCAGCAGATCCCGTCATCGCCCCATCCGCGTCGACCATGAAGCCAGAGTAAATAGCCTCGAAATGCGATGGCTACCAGAATGGCCAGCACTTCAGGCAGAGCTTCGCGCAGCCCAAACTTGCGCTGGTCTGAGCTGGGGGAACATGGTGGGCGGTACTGGGATTGAACCAGTGACCTCTTCCGTGTCAGGGAAGCGCTCTCCCGCTGAGCTAACCGCCCGAGTGCTCATCAGAGCTTATCGTCTCTGACGAGCATGTTCATCTCACTTCGTGCGGCCCGGTGACCGGCCGCAGTTGGCGACGATACACGGTTCCGAGCCGAGGCGTCGACTTGCCTTCCAAAATAGGACATAACACCATCCTGAAAGAGGTTCCGGCGGACTCCGCCAAGCATCGCCGAGCAGGTGGGGCACCCTACTGCTGCTATAGCGACAGTAGGGTGCCCCACCTGTCAGTTCAAATGAGGGTTCAGCCCGCCCCAGCCCGCCCCGCCCCGCCTCAGCCCAGCCCGCCCCTGCCCGCCCCGGCCCGCCTCAGCCCGCACGGGACTCGCGCAGCCAGGCCAGCACGGCAAGTACCCGGCGATTCGTGTCCTGCGCCCCGGTCAGGCCGAGCTTGGTGAAGATCCGGGCTATGTAGGACTCGACGGTCTTCTCGGCCAGGTTAAGCAGGCGTGCGATGCCTGCGTTGGAGTGCCCTTCGGCCATGTGCTGGAGCACCAGGCGCTCCCGGTCAGTCAGGTCCGCCAGCCGCTGCAGGTGCTGCTGCCGGCTGAGCAAGCGCTTGATCAGCGAGTCGTCGACCACGGACTCACCCCGGCAGACACGTTCGAGCGCGTCCCTCAGCGCGGACGCATTGTCGACGCGGTCCTTGAGCAGGTAGCCGCGCCTGCTGGTGCCGTCGGCGAAGAGCCGGGTCGCGTAGGCGACTTCGTTGTGAGCTGACAGCAGCAGCACTCCCAGCTCAGGATGAGAAGAGGCGAGTTGCTCGGCCGTGCGCAGGCCCTCGTCGGTGAAGGTGGGCGGCATCCGGACGTCGAGGATCACCGCGTCAACGGGATACCGCTCGATCAGGGCGAGCAACTCATCCCCAGTCCGCGCCGTGATCGTGACCTGGACGCCGAGGCGGGTGAGCTGCATTTCGAGGCCCTCGCGGAACAGGGCGGAATCCTCCGCGATGGCTACCCGCACGGGATCCGCACCGTAATCGAGGTCCCTTGACCGAGTGGGCTCTCGAGCGATATCTCCCCGCCAATGGCGTGGACGCGGTCTGTAACGCCGCGGATTCCGCTGCCGGCGTTGACGTTCGCGCCGCCCCGGCCGTCGTCCGTGACGCGGATCACCAGCGTTCCGCCCGAAAGCTCTCCCCGGACGGAGATGTGACTGGCTCCTGAGTGTTTCACGGCATTAGCGACTGATTCGGCGATGAGGAAGTACGCAGCGAGCTCGGCCGCGTCGTCGAACCTGCCAGCGGGCAAGTCCACCACGATCGGGATCACGTGCCGCTCGGCCATCGACTTGATGGCCTGTTCGAGGCCGAACTGGCTGAGCACCGCTGGGTGGATGCCGTGGGCAAGGTCCCTGAGCTCGTCGAGCACGGCGCCGAGCTCGCTCCTGATCCTGGCGATCACGGCGCGCGCTGGCTCGTCGGTCACGTCGGACTCGGCAGCGGCCAGCATGATCTTCAGCCCCAGCAGCCGCTGCTGGGCACCGTCGTGCAGGTCGCGCTCGATTCGCCTCCGCTCAGCCACGCCCGCTTCGATGATCCGCAGGCGGGACTCGCTGACCTCCTTGAGCTGGGCTCGCAGCGCTGCCTCAAGCTGAGCGTTCTCCAGCGCGAACGAGCTAGCCGCCATGGCGGCCCGTACCAGGTCATCGTGGGCGGACAGCGACGGATCAGCGGCGACCACGGCGAGCGGCTCGCCTGAGCTTGACCTGATCGGCAGCATCAGCCGGCCGTGATCCCACCGGCAATCGCGATCGGCTGGCAGCGCGGCGAATACCTCGAGCTCTGAGTCTTCGAACACCGCACGCAAAGCGCTGGTCACCGACGCCGTGCGAGCCGGCCCGCGCAGCCGCAGCAGCAGGTCGACAATGCGCGTGCGCGCGAACCGGCGTCGCATGACGGAGACGAGGAAAGCGACCGGGACCCCGATCTGAAGGTAGGACTCGATCGTGTAGATCAGGTTCATCTGTGCCGGGCTCGCCGACTTGACATCGGCGGCCAGCTCGGCGATCGTCGCCAGGCAGATCGCGGACGCGGCCACGGCGACAGGGGTCGCCAGCCTGCGCGAGATGCCGTGTGACCGCCGCCACCGTCTGACCCAAAGGCCCATATAGGCGACCGCGAACACGATCCCGGCCAGGTCGACGACCGTCGACGCCACGGTGAACAGCCTCCGGTGTGGCCACAGCGCCGGCCACCACGCCGAGCTCAGAAAGCCATTCCAGGCCGGCCGCGATACCGCGATGCAGACCAATTCGCCGATAAGCAGACAGCAAAGAATAATGCTGAAAAATTTGCGCCCGGTCCGCATTTCATGCGGCGAGTTCGGATAGCGGAACATTGCCCAGGAAGCCAGCAAGATGCCGATGGGGCTGGCCGGGACGGAGAGGAGCGGAAACGGGCCGGTCTTCCAGTTGTCTAGCCAGCCTACGGTCAGCAGCGCGCTCGCCCCAAGCAGCATCACGGCGGGAGCTTGCTGGCCAGGTTCGTCAAGCAGGAGGATCGCCGCCGCGAGCAGCGCGAGGGACAGCAATTCGCTGCCCATCGCCAGCAGCGGACGGTCCTGCCACATCGGCCAGAACGCGAGAGTGATCAAGATCGCGCCGGGTGGAAAGATCGCCCCGTACAGCACTAGCAAAGGCGGCCAGCCTCGGACGCTCGCGGGCCGAGCGACCCGCAACGGCAGCACGAGACCCATGGGCTCCAGTGTGCAGAGCGCCGCGGCCTGCGTCTACCGGGATAACCCTTGCCAGCTGAAGGGGAAGCTCCGATTCCCGCGTACTTCATCCGCGCGACCCTTAGACGAATGCCGGGAGGCCGGGCAGTCCGGCCATCCGGGGGATGAGACAAGGGAACAGGAGAGTTCGTTGGCGAGAAGCAGCCCTGCCTCGGGTTCGGATCGCAGCTCAGCACGACCGCGCGCGAGGGTGACCAGAACGGCGCGGATCCTCACGACGGCCTTGGCCGCCGTGACCGCCCTGGCCGCGGCTGAAGTCGCGACCGCCGGGTTCTCCTGCGCGGCGACCAGGCTCAGGGCACCGACCTGGGTACAGGTTGCGGGTTTGATGGCGCGGACCGTCCAGTCGGCTAATCACAAGATCAGCTTCACGCCGCTGAGCGCGAAGATCACGATCAAGGACGGGAAAGGCACTGGCTCGCTGACCGCGGTCATCGGGCGGCGCACGCCCTCCGCCGATGGCACGGGCCAGGCGGTATTTTTCTGGCACAACGGCACCTTTATCGGTTTTGACAGCACGGCAGAAAAGATCGGGGTGGACTCGGTCACCAAGATCACCGGCGGCTTCAAGATCAAGTACCCCGTCTACAAGCCGCACGATTCCCTAGTCAAGCCGACCGGTAAGGCGGTCACCGCTACCTACAGGTGGACAGGCCACAAGCTCTCGCGCTCGGGGAGCCCGCCCCGGGGCGGCGCCTCGATCACCTTGCTGAAGGCGGCTCCGAAAGCAGCGGCGCCCCTGCGAACCGGATCGACGTACCGGCCTGGCGCGGTGCCGTCTAATGCGCCGGGGGTTGGCATGGCAGTCACCCCGGACGGCAAGGGGTACTGGCTAGTTGCCTCGGACGGAGGCGTGTTCAGCTTCGGTGACGCCAAATTCCACGGCAGCGAGGGAGGCCAGCGCCTGAACGCGCCGGTGGTCGGCATGGCGGCGCGGCCCGATGGCAAGGGCTACTGGCTGGTCGCCGCCGATGGGGGAGTCTTCGCCTTCGACGCGCCGTTCGCCGGATCCATGGGCGGCAAGCCATTGAACGCGCCTATGGTCGGCATGGCCGCGACCCCGGACGGCCAGGGCTACTGGCTCGTCGGTGCTGACGGAGGCGTGTTCAGTTTCGGTGATGCCAAATTCCACGGCAGCGAGGCGGGCCACCACCTGAACGCGCCGGTGGTCGGCATGGCTGCACGTCCCGATGGCAAGGGGTACTGGCTGGTCGCCGCCGATGGCGGCGTGTTCAGCTTCAACGCGCCGTTCTACGGATCGATGGGTGGCCAGCACCTGAACGCTCCGGTCGTCGGGATGGCGGTTACCCCTGACGGCAAGGGGTACTGGCTGGTCGCCGCCGATGGGGGCGTCTTCTCCTTCGGCGACGCTGCGTTCTACGGTTCGATGGCCTCCTATCACCTCAACGGGCCGATGGCGGCCATGGCAACGTTGCCGGGCGGCGGCGGATACTGGACGTTCGCATCCGATGGCGGCCTGTTCAGCTTCGGCGCGACCGGCTTCTACGGAAACATCGTGGACGCCCAGGCACCACCGGGCGTTCCGTGCTCAAGCTCACCTGGATCCGGCGACGAGGTGACGCGCTGGACTCCGGTGGTGGACTGCGTGCTCGGAATGCTCAGCCAGCCGAAAAGCCTCGCGCCCGATGTGCTGAAAGTCATCAGATGCGAGTCAGGCGGGCAACCCGGCGTCGAGAACGACAAGGACATCAACGCAGCCAGGGGCACCCCCTCGATCGGACTGGTGCAGGTGATCCAGCCGACCTTCGACGCCTACCACAGCCCCGTCCTATCCACGAACATCAAGGACCCGGCCGCCAACATCTACGCCGGCATGAACTACGCGATCCACCGTTACCGTTCGATCGCCAACATCCCTACGGTCGCCAGTGGCAAATGCCAGGGCTACTAGCAAAGTCTGCGGCCCAGCCAGGCTGAGCGGCACGGTACGCATTCGGGCGATCGTGCTCCGGGCACTGAGGGATGTGGCCAGAGAGGTTGCAGTGTCCGCCGGGGCGACTGGGAACCCGGCGGACTGGCCACTCCCCCCGTACAGCCAGGTTGACCGCTAAGAAAGCGGGGTGCGGGGAAGGTTTCCGGGCTCCGGGCGGAGGATTTCCGGGTTGGGGAGGTTTGCCGCCCTTACCGAGGAGGGTTGTCGGGTTCCTCGCGGAGCGTTTTCAGGTGCGGGAGTCTTTTCGTCGTGGAGCACGACAATCCTCCCGGACCCGTAAACGCTCCACCAAGACACAGACAACCCTCCCCGGACACCAAGACCCCGGACACCAAGACCCCCGGACACCAAGACCTTCCCGTCAGGACTTGTCAGGACCCCGCCAGGAGGGTTTCGTTCTGGTGCGCTGGTGCGCTGGTGCGCTGGTGCGCTGGTGCCCGGCGGGGCGGGTGAACTTCGTTCTGGTGCGCTGGTGCCCGGCGGGGCAGGTGACTACGCTGTGGCCGCGCCGATGCCCGGCAGGGCAGGCGACCCGCACAACTTCTGACGAGCCCGCCTCAACTTTCCTGGCGGTGCGCTGGAAGCCGTGAAATGAGTGAGGCGGAAGCGGGAATCGAACCCGCGTACAGGGCTTTGCAGGCCCTTGCCTAAGCCACTCGGCCATTCCGCCGCCAGCCGCCGCCTAGCAGGGGTCGGCCTCGGTGCCCAGAGAACCACTCGAGTTGTCTGGCAGTGCTGCAATCGTGCGGTGTTGCAATCGTGCAGTGCTGCAGGCTCTGGCACCTCCGAGCGGACGACGGGATTCGAACCCGCGACCCTCACCTTGGCAAGGTGATGCTCTACCAACTGAGCCACGTCCGCATTGTTGCCACCCGTCAAGGTGGCTGCTGCCACCACCGGCTTGCAGGCCGCTCGTGGGCGCGAACAGAACTGTAGCCTATCCGTGCCCAACCGCCAATTCGCCCCGGCGAACTTCAAGGTCTAGCGTAGCGCAGATCGACCCCAGCTTGGGGTTCAGGCACGTGGGAGGCTGTCTGACATGCGAACAGCGACGCGAAATGTAGTTGTCAGCGGCGACCCGCTCTCCGTCGAAGATGTGATTGATGTCGCAATCGGCGCGGCGACAGCGGAACTCGGCCCGGACGTGCCAGCGCGGATGAAGGCTAGCCTCAATGTCGTCAAGGATGCGACCCTCGGTGAACCGGCTGTCTATGGCGTTAATACCGGATTCGGTGCACTAGCTGACACCAGGGTCAATGGGGAAGAAATGGTCACCCTGCAGCGGGCGATCGTGATGTCGCACGCCGCCGCCACCGGGGAGCCGCTGAACGACGAGACGATCCGGGCGCTGCTGCTCCTGCGCGCCCGGACGCTGGCCGCCGGTTACTCGGGCGTCCGGCCCGAGTTGCCTGCCCGTCTCCTGGAGTTCCTCAACAGGGGACTGTTGCCCGTCGTGCCAGGCAAGGGGTCGGTCGGCGCCTCAGGCGACCTGGCGCAACTCGCGCACCTGGCGCAACCTCTTATAGGCGAAGGACGGCTGAGAGTCCGGGGCGACGACAAGCGAGGCAGGCCAGCCGCCGAGGTGCTCGCCGAGCACGGCATCGAGCCGCTGGTGCTCGCGCCGAAGGAGGGCCTCTCGCTGGTCAACGGCACCGAGCCGATGCAGGCGCTGCTCGCGTTCTCGGTGCACGACACCGAGATGCTGGTCAAGGCCGCCGACGTGGCATGCGCGCTGTCGGTAGAGGCGCTGCTCGCCACCGCGCGGCCCTACGACGAGCGCGTCCAGGTGATCAGGCCGCATCCCGGTCAGCTCACTAGCGCGGCTAACCTGAGGGCTCTGCTTTCAGGATCCGAATTGATGGCCAGTCATCGCCACAGCACGCATGCCGTGCAGGACGCGTACTGCCTGCGCTGCGCACCGCAGGTGCACGGGGCGGTCAGGGACGTGCTCGGCTTCGCCAGGCGGATCATCGACACCGAACTCGGCGCGATCGTCGACAATCCGGTCATCGTGCCCGACGGCGAGGTCATGACCACTGGGAACTTCCACGGCGAGCCGCTCGCGTTCGCCGCCGACATGCTGGCCATGGCGATCTGCGAGCTCGCCAGCATCAGCGAGCGGAGGGTGGACAGGATGCTCGATCCGGCGTTCTCGCGCGGGCTGCCGCCGTTCCTCGCGCCGTTGGCCGGCACGAACTCGGGTTACATGCTGGCCCAGTACACCGCCGCGTCGCTGGTCAGCGAGAACAAGGTGCTCGCCCACCCGGCCAGTGTGGACACCATCCCGACGTCAGGCAAGCAGGAAGATCACGTGTCGATGGGGTGGACGGCCGTGCGCAAGCTCCGCGAAGTCGTCACGAACGTCCGCACGTGCCTCGCAGTCGAGATTTTGTGCGCAACGCAGGGCATCGGGCTTAGATCTGGGATCGCACCGCCGAGCGCCGCGGTGGCGGCTGTCTATGACGTCGTCCGGGCGGTTGTCCCCGCAATGGATACCGACAGGGAAGTAAGCGACCAGATCATGGCGGTCGAGAGCCTGATTCCCCAGATCTGCGCGGTTGCCAGCGGAGCCTGCGGAGGTCTGGCGTGACCGAAACCGCGTCGAAGTCGCGCCGGGCGCCACGACCGGCTAGCGTCGGGGTTCGTGACAGTATGGATGAACGGGGAACTGATCCCCGATGATGACGCGCGAGTCTCCGTGTTCGACCACGGCCTGGTGGTCGGCGACGGAGTATTCGAGACAGTAAAAGTGGCCGCTGGCGTTCCGTTCGCGATGACTCGCCATCTGCAGCGACTCCGCAGCTCCGCAACGGGACTCGGGTTGCCTGAGCCCGACCTGGAGCAGATCAGGGCAGGAGCGATGGCCGTGGCCGCCGCCTCGGGAGCGCCGCCGCTGGCCCGGATGCGGATCACCTACACCGGGGGCAAGGCCCCGCTTGGGTCAGAGCGCGGGAACTCGCCGGGCACGGCGATCGTGGCGATGGCCGAGCAGCCGTTCCCGGCTCCGAGCGTGGACGTGGTGACCGTGCCCTGGCCGCGCAATGAGCGGGGCGCGCTGTCCGGGCTCAAGACCACGTCCTACGGCGAGAACGTGCGCGCCCTGGCCTACGCCGCGGAGCGCGGCGGCGGCGAGGCAATCTTCGCCAACACCATTGGCCAGCTGTGCGAGGGCACGGGTACCAACGTGTTCGTGGTTCAGGGCGGCAGGCTCCTCACGCCGCCACTGGCTTCCGGTTGCCTGGCCGGGGTTACCAGGGCGCTGGTGATCGAGTGGGCCCACGCGGTCGAGGAGCACCTGCCGCTTGACGCCCTGGCGTCGGCGGATGAGGCATTCCTTTCCGGGACGACCAGGGACGTGCAGCCCATTAAGCGCGTGAACGGAGTCGCGCTGCCCGCCGCTCCGGGCCCGGTGACCAGGAAGGCCGCCGAAATCTTCGCCCAGCGCTCGGCCGAGACCATCGATCCTTGACCAACTAGCCGGTCCGCGGCGAACGGTCTATTGGTTGTACGCCGCGGACCCGGCTTGTCGGGGTGCCCCTGTCAGGGCGCCTTGCTGGGGTGTCCATACCTGGCTCAGGCCTGCCAGAGCAGACCGTCGAGTTCGTCATCGACGTCGATGAAATCGCCTTCCGCGCCTGCGGGCACAATCCCGTAGGTGCTGTGCAGGAACCCGGCGACCTCACTGAGCGGTGCCTCGAAGTGAGCCTCGCCGAACGGGGACGAGAGGGCGAGATTCACGAGGTCCGCAGTATCCGCGCCGTCAGGCCACACCTGAACGTCGCCTTCGCCTGCCGGAGCCTGCAGGCCCGCCGCAAGCAATTCACGTCCGAAAATCCACTCGACCGGTTCATCCGCACCGACGTGAAATGCCATCTTGATCGCATACGGGTCATCGGCGCAGTAGTCGAGACTGGCCACCAGGGGAACGGCCCCGTGCTCGGGAACCACCAAGCTGAGGCACAGCTCAGCGGAGACCGTAACGCTGTTCATCATGGGGTTCTGACCTTTGCCTTATGCATGACGAAACTCCGCCATGCGTCATTGGTGCGGGTGCCACCCGGACGCCGCCTGCAGGCCGTCGCACTCGGATGACGCTGGTCTCGCGGATTTACTTGACTTGGGGGGTACTTCCGCGATCCACGCCGCTCGTAACCTCGGTCACTGCTCATCAAAATGCTTGTGACCTGGGCAAACGCTTCAGAGGTCAGAACGCGGAATCTCGCTCGGACTGTTCCGTTGACCTGCGCTAACGCAGTGTGACCTTCGTCTCACTGAGGATGTCGCAAAGTCTCGGCATAGCTTCTCCGGCGGTGCGGCGCGGGCCCTTGATGCGCTACGCTGTGTTCGGCCCCGGCTAGCGCGCACCGCGCCCGGCCGGCGCGGGCGATTGGCTCAGCGGGAGAGCGCCTCGTTCACACCGAGGAGGTCACTGGTTCGATCCCAGTATCGCCCACTGCCATGATCTGGCTGTCTGACCAGGTCAGAACCTCTGCAGGTTACCTGAGCCTAGCCGCCTGGCGCGGCCTGCCTCCCGGCTTGGGAGGATTTGGGAGATCATCTTCTGCGTGCTGTTCCTGGCTAGGGGGCTGCGGACAGCCGGACATCGACGAGCACGCCAAGAAGGCCGAGCAGGCCGTCGCAGGGAAGGCACGGTCAAGAGGAACCGGCCGCGCTCGCGCGGCACTCCCATCCCGGCGGAGCGTGCGGTGGAAGCGCAGGCCCGCCATCATCACGGGGAAGCCAGTCACGGGCTAGCACTGCCCGGTCAGTTCCCCATTTCCGCCGCTGGTGCCCAGCTCCGGGCACCTCATTCCTCCCAGGTAGAGCGGCAGGGTCACGCTTGCCATCTGATCGACGCTGCCCGTATGGGCGCTGGTTGCCCACAGCGATACCTGGAGCAGGTCACCAGGCTGGATGTTCGCGTTGCGGGTCCTCCTGGCGAGATCGAACAGCCTGGTCGTGCTGGTATAGACACTTTCATCGTGCATCAGCGGACTGAAGAACTCGAAGCCGGTCGCACCGCTCGTCGGATCGCGAAAGCTGAACGTGAAGTACGGAAGGTCATAGCCAGAGCTGGAAGTGTACGAAGCTGCTGCCTTCAGCACGTCGAACTGCTTGCGCGTATAGCGGTAATCGATGCAAGCGACCATCTTGCCGGTCGAAGTTGCCAACGTCACTTGCTCGGTGCAGGTACCCCATGGAGAAGATGCGGCATCCGAGGCCGCGCTACCAATCATGCCGGGCACGAGAGCCAGGGTCGCAGCCAGCAACCCAGCCATCACGCTACCGGCAATGATGAGCATGACGAGGCGATCCCGATGGCCTCCCTTGCCGACGTTGATCCCGCCCGTGCCAGACTTCGGGTGCGTGCCCTCCGGACGGAAACGCGCACGGCCGCTGACTTGCTTCTCCAGATCATGCATGACAAGGTACCTCGGGTAATGTATGAGGCTGAATTTGAGTATTCCCGAAGTAAAGCATAGAAACCAGCCCGAATAGGCGGCTGCGCAGATCTGCCGTGCCTGCGCGCCACCGTCATATCGAACTCATTCTGAAAAATCGCGCCCGGCGGCAGGCTCAACTGATGGATCGCCGCTGTCCGGCCATTCCACAACCCCGTAACCGGCCTGATGGATTGCTCGTTCCACCCCGCCCGCAGCGCACCTCTTCATCGCAAGGTCGAAGATGAGCTTGCTCTCGTCCGGATTCAGCATCCCGACGGCCATGCCGCACACGTTACGAGGGTGAAGAACTCGCATTGCCCATAGGGCACTCGTAGCTATTCACCAAGCGTAGCTAGCTAGGTCGCGGTTACAGTTTCAGGCCTTTTCCGGAGCGGCTCGCCGCCGGGCTGACTTGCCGTGAACCTTGCGAGGGCGCGGCCCGGCGGCGCGGACGGGATGCTTGCTGCCTGGCTGAGCGCATTGCGGCCCGCCCGTGCCGCCCGCCGCTGACCCGGTCCCGTCACCCGCTCAGCTCCGCCGCCGGGCAGGCCGCCTCAGCCGCCCGCGGCAACGGCCCGGCCGGCCCCCGCCCGCGGCAACGGGCCGGCCCGCCTGCGGCAACGGGCCGGCCGGCCCGCGGCAGCGCCGCGCCTTTGCTGCTGTTCGGGGCGCCTGGCCGACAGCAGCGCAGGAGCGACGTTGCCGCCCTGGCGGCAAGAACGCGGCGACGTTGCTGTGGCCGGTGGCGTGCCAGCAGCAGCGCAGGCGCGACGTTGCCGCCGGGCAGCCGCCGCCGGGCAGCCGCCGCCGGGCAGGCCGCCTCAGCCGCCAGCAGCAACAGACCAGCCGGCCCGCCCGCAGCAGCGCCGCGCCTTCGCTGCCGTCCGCGGCGCCTGGCCGACAGCAGCGCAGGCGCGACGTTGCCGCCGGGCAGCCGCCGCCGGGCAGGCCGCCTCAGCGGCCCGCAGCAACGGCCCGGCCGGGCCGCCGGCGGCAGCGCCGCGCTTTCGCTGCTGTTCGCGGCGCCTGGCCGACAGCAGCGCAGGAGCGACGTTGCCGCCCTGGCGGCAAGAACGCGGCGACGTTGCTGTGGCCGGCGGCGTGCCAGCAGCGCAGGCGCGACGTTGCCGCCGGGCAGCCGCCGCCGGGCAGGCCGCCTCAGCCGCCCGCGGCAACGGCCCGGCCGGGCCGCCCGCGGCAGCGCCGCGCCTTCGCTGCTGTCCGCGGCCCCTGGCTAACAGCAGCGCAGGAGCGACGTTGCCGCCCTGGCAGCAAGAACGCGGCGACGTTGCTGTGGCCGGTGGCGTGCCAGCAGCAGCGCAGGCGCGACGTTGCCGCCGGGCAGCCGCCGCCGGGCAGCCGCCGCCGCATGCCGCGGTCGCCGCACCGGGCGGACCTGCTCGCGATGCCCGGCATCATCTTCGACCGGCTAGCTCCGCATGGCAGCCCTCGCGGCATACCGCCAGGCGTCCGCCGGTGGATCAACGTGACCGATCATGGTGACATCATCGCCATTCCAGCCGGCGGAATCAGGGCGCGCTTCGCGGGAGTGGCGGCTGACCTCACAGATGCCATCGACGCCTTCAGATATCACCGCGTGACCGAGTACCTGAGTTGCCGCACCGTAGGGGGCGTCCTGTCCGCGCACCTCGACCCCTGATGCGCTCTCCACGCGCGACACGCGCCTCGGGCCGCTACAGCTTACTCCGGGCTTTATTTCCAGCAATCGGGTTGAAAAATTGCCGCCGCGCAAACGCCCGTTTGAAGGCCGGCCGACGCCGCGCCAGATCAGAGAATTCCCGCATCGGCGAGGATGTTGCGGCCTACGGCGATGCGGCTGGCTCGTCGCTGCGGCATGGTCGTCCAGTAGTACCAGATCATCAAGCTGATGCACAGGGCCCAGGCTCGGCCCCGGAGCCAGGTGGCGTCGTCGACGGCGAGGGTGCGGCGGAAGATCTCCCTGGCGGGCGGATCGAGGACTTCCCAGGCCACAGCGAGGTCGATCGCGGGGTCCCCGACGGCTAGCCCGTCGAAGTCGAGTACCGCGGCCAGGTGCCCTTGCCGGGTCAGCATGTTTTCCGCGGCCAGGTCGCCGTGGTACCAGCGGGGCGCCGGCCGGTCCTCCGCTCCAGGCAGCCTGATGGCTTCGTCCCACAGGTGCCCGGCGGCATCAACGTCGAATCCGAAGTCACCCAGCGCCCTGCAGCGCTCGATGTTCTGCCGGGTTACCGTGTCGATCGCCGCGAGCGGCTCACCCCGGTACCAGCGCAGGCCGGGGTCTCCGGCGGCCTCGTCGGGGACCCCGGCCCGCCCGAGTGCCCGCACTACCTCGGCCAAGCCGGCGGCCAGGTTCTCGCGTCGGGGGTCCGGGGGCATCTCGGGGGTGACCACCTCGGGGTGATCGCCGTCGATCCAGCGGACTACCGACCAGAACCCGGGGTACCCGCGGTCGGGCCCGCACACGGAGATTACCTCGGGGACAGCCACTGGCAGCCAGTGCCGCAGGACGGGAAGCCACCTGGCCTCCTTCGCGATGACAGCCGATCCCGCGGGCTGGCGTGGCAACCGGACGAGCAGCTCGTCCCCGAGCCTGAACAGCGCGTTCGATGAACCGCTCGCGTCCAGCCGCCGGACCGGCAGACCGCGCAATCCAGGCAGCGCCCGGCCAACCAGGGCGCGGACCAGTCCGGTATCGATCGGGATCTCGTCGTCGTGGAGCACTGTGGCCGATGTCAATCTCAGCCCCGCCGGCCCGAACCGTCAGCCATCGCCCCAGTATTGCTTTCGCTGGCGATGCCAGTCGAACGAAATTCCGCTCAGGCCGCCCGCCGCCATGCTAGCGACCGGCTGGCCCGCCGACCGGTCATCGCGCCTGGCACGGTTTCTCAAGCCACACCCACCCGGATGCGCCTGAGCAGGTGTTGCTCAGTATCTTTCGGGCGAGGTCTGAGCTGCGGGTACTGCTGGTCTAGCACACCTTGTGCATCCAGTGGTGGCGGTCGGCGGCGCGACCCCGGTGCACGCTCACGAGCGCATCGTGCAGGGCAAGCGTCACCGGGCCTGGCGTGCCGTCGCCGATGGTCCAGTCGCCGCCGGGGTCGCGGACGTGGCCGATCGGCGTCACGACCGCCGCCGTGCCGCAGGCGAATGACTCCGTGATGACGCCCGAGCGGCTTTGTTCCCGCCACTGGTCCACCGACAGCCTTTCTTCCGAAGGCAGGTAGCCGAGCTCGGCGGCGAGCGTCAGGATCGAGTCCCTGGTCACCCCGGACAGCAAGGTGCCGGTCAGTTCCGGTGTCAACACCCGCGCTCCCTGGCCGTGCCCTCGTACGAAGAAGATGTTCGTCGCGCCCAGTTCCTCGATCCACTGGTACTCGACCGCGTCGAGCCAGACGACCTGCTGGCAGCCGGCTTCCGCGGCTTCCAGCTGGGCCGCGTACGAGGCGGCGTAATTCCCCGCGAACTTGGCCGCGCCTGTCCCGCCTGGCGCCGCCCGGCTATACCGGTGGCTGACCATGACCGATAGCGGCTTGGACTGGCTACCGAAAAAGCCGCCGGTCACGCAGGCGATCACCGCGAAGAGATACTCGCGGGCCGGCCGCACGGCCAGGGTGGCTTCCGACGCGAACATGAACGGGCGCAGGTAAAGGCTCAGCGCGGGATCGTCTGGCAGCTCAGGCCCGTCGGCCCGGACCATCGTCTCGACGGCCTCGAGAAAGACGTCCGCGGGCAGCTGCGGCATGGCAACCCGCTGCGCCGAGAGCTGGAACCGGAGTGCGTGCTTATCCGGCCTGAACAGCGCGATCGAGCCGTCGGCCTGGCGATGCGCCTTCAGCCCCTCGAAGATGGCTTGCCCGTAGTGCAGCGTGACCATGGCGGGATTCATGGGGAGGTTGCCGTAAGGCAGCAGTTTCAGGCCATGCCAGCCGGCGTCGGCATTCCAGGCCATTGTCATCATGTGGCTGGTGAACGCCTCACCGAAGCCGGGTATTTTCCTCTGCTCGGTCATCTCATTCATCTCAGCCATGGTCACACCATCGGGGCGAAGAAGTAAGTGTCGCGCCGGGAAAAAAGGTTGTCGGGCCCGAAGGAGAAGAAGTCAGCGAACCGGAGGCTGACCTCCCGCCCGTCCCGCAGCACACCGCTGAACTCGCCCTGCACGGCGATGTCGTTCTCTGCGACGACGAGGGTCGTGAGCGTATGCGAGCCCTGGAGGATCACCCGCTCGCCGCGGTAGAACCGTTCGAGTTCGTCCCTGCCGTTGAGCGGCTCATAGCCGGGGCGGCGGTAACGGGCATCCGGAGCGAAAAGACTAATCAGCCCCGTCACGTCGTCGGCGTCGACGCAACTGTAATAGCGGCGCACCGCTGACACCCGGGCTTCTTGCCTGGCGAGACTTTCATCGCGAACTTCGGTCGTGGTCACGATTCCTCCATGGTGGTCAGTGAGCTAACGGAGAACTGGAGATCTTGCGGCAAGCGGCTGCCGTCACCCGGCCAGGCGGGCGGGCCGGACAGCCGCGCCCATACGGCCGCGATGACTTCTTCGCGGAGGGAGTGCAGGTAGAAGTGGCCTCCGGGGAAGAATTCGGCATCGAAGTCGGCGGTGGTGACGTGCTGCCAGGCTTGGAGCCCGCCGACGGAGGCGCAGGGATCACGCTGGCCTCCGAGAGCGGTGATCGGCACGCCGAGCGCGGACTCGTGCGGGTGGTGATAGGTTTCGCAGACTTCGAGGTCGGCGCGCATCACGGGAAGAAGCAACTGGACAAGGTCAGGGATGGCCAGCACCTCTGGCGAGGTGTCTTCCAGCTCTTGCATGAGGACCAGCAGCTCGAGGTCCGGCAGCAGGTGGGAGTCCCTGCGAGCCGGTCCGAGCTGCGGCGCCGGGAGTCCTGAGACGAACAGGTGCCGGGGCGGCTGTCCTCTTGCTGCCAATCCGCGGGCAAGCTCATAGCCGAGCAGCGCCCCCACGCTGTGGCCGAACAGAGCGAAATCCGGTCCGGCGCGGCTGGCCAGCGGGTCGATCAGTTCCTCCGCGAGCTGGAAGACGGACCGCCGTAACGGCTCCTTGTGACGGCCCTCCCTGCCCGGCAGCTGGACGGGCACGACGTCGATCTCGGGGGCCAGCAGCGGTGCCCAGTCCCGGTAGACCGACGCGCCCGCACCCGCATGCGGCAGGCAGAACAACGTGGTCGCGCCCGGATTGATCTCGGGAGCGGCACCGCTTTCCGCGCGGCAGGGCGGGAACCAGATCAGGTCTGTCGTGATGCTCACAGGCGTGCTCCCTGCACTCGGTTGCCGGTGGTCTCGCCAGCCGTCAGGCGGCCTCCCGCACCACGTCGGCGAAAGCTGGGTCAGCTGACTGAGCGGTGACTGGCCTCATCGGCTCGCTCCGCCGGCCCGCATGGAGAGTAAGACTCCGCATAACAGCACCGTCTAGGGCCCTTTCAGCTATGAAATTTCAGATGACGCCGCTTAGGGCCGGTTGCCACGGCTGGATCTGGTCCGCAGGCGTCGGCCTCGTCGCACTCAGCCGAGGTGCCGCTGAACGAGTGCTCCAGGATCTGGGTCGGTAACGCGCGGTTCCAGCCCTCGCCTGCCGTGTCCTTGGCCAGGCGCTGGACGGGGGAAGCGGCGCTGTCGTCACCTGGCTGCACCTGTTTCAAGCGGGCTGGCACCTCTCCACCTTTCTTACGCCGGAGCAGCAGATGACGTCGGCGACGGCAGTGGCCACGTCCCGGTCAGGGATTGGATGTGGCCGACGTCAGATGGCCTGACGAAAACGTGGTCGGTGAGTACTTGCCAGACACTGACGATGCGCTGGCTTGACTGCTGGGCATGGCGTGCTGAGGCAGGGGAGCGGTCAGGGCACTGGAGCTGCCGATAGTAGTAAATGCGGCATTTCCCCGATTTAGCACCACAATCCTTCCGCTTACCGCGAGATAGATCGTTTGATCGCGGCAATCTCAAAATGGTCGCCGCAATGGCCGTCACCTTGGAAGACGGACCTTCGACCTAGAACTTTGGTACATAGAGCACCCATAGCAGAGTCGCCGCCTCGAAGCGGCCCGAGCACGTTCCGACCATCAGTCAAGGGATAGCCGTGCCATCTTGTCCACTTCGACACATATTAGTCTAATTGAGTGAGATGGGAAGACTTGGCTCAATCGACACCTTGACCTATGATGCCGGGAGTAGCAGCAGCGACGTATGTTTGGTGCGCTAATGGATGCTCCGATCGTTACATACCGCCCGCCCGGGACGGTTGCTTCATTTCCGCCTCTTTGGCTCCTGGAGGCGAGCAGCAAGGTGGAGACGCTGACCGAACGACAGCGGGACGTCATGGAATTATTGGGGCAAGGACTCGCGAATTCGGAAATTGCACGCGAACTCTCCTGCAGCGAGCGCACGGTCAAGCAGCATCTCAGCACGATCTTCGCGCGCCTTAATGTGTACTCACGGCTTCAGGCCGGGCTGATTGCCTATCACAGCAAGCTGCGCACGATCGAGTCAGACCGGTTTGGCTGCCTGGGCCAGGACTCCTGAGGACCGGGCGCCTGGCTGCGTTAGACGCGAACCTGTCATGGTCGCCGACAGTGACTCCGTCGTCGCCTGCCAGGCACGTCCGGTCGCGCCCCTGAGCGCCGGTTCGCCGGCTAGCGCGGCCCGCCTCTGGCGAAGCGCCCTGCTGCGTTGACGACAACGCTGCCGCGCCCGCCCGGTACCGAATGCGCCGCACTGGTCAAGCCCTCGCGCGGCCGGGAATGCGACGCTGCGCGGCATGGTTCCGTGGTCAACCGTTTGCGACGCCTATAGATACCTCATGAAACTGCCCGGGTATCCACTGTGACGCATAGTAGTCATAGCGACACGGTCTGTCCGTCCTCGCGGCTGGGCCGACCGTGACAAATGAACGGGAGGACCCGTGCTCGAGGAGCGGCGGCCCGGTCCGGGCGACGAGACCCAGAAAGGCGACGAGACCCAGAGAGGCGACGAGACCCAGCGACAGGCTGATGGCAAGAGAAAGGCCCGCGGCGGCGGTGCGAAGCCAGGCGCGAGCGGCGCTCCGCCGAGCGAGACCGCCGCCGAGATTCTGAACGGCGGCTCGAACGGCAAACGGCGGACCACGTCAAGAGTCGGAGTGACGACAGCGGTCATCATCGGCGTGGCGGTAGCAGCCGGAATCGCCGGCCTGGCATTGCTGACGAACTCCAATGGCAGCCCGAAGGGAGCCAGGAGCGCTGCGCACGCGCCGCCGCTCCGGGTCGAGTCGGTGTCGCCTGGCCCGAGTTCGTCGCACGTCAGCGGCGACATCAACGTGCTGATCGCGTTCTCATCGAAGCTGGCCCCTAATTCGGTGGTGCCGAGCTTCCACCCGGCGGTCCCCGGTCAATGGCAGGCGACCGGCACGATGCTGAGCTTTACGCCCGACGCGCCGTTCGCTCCGTCGACGAAGTACACGCTCACGATCCCGGCCGGGCACGCGGGGTTGCGCTCGGCGGCCGGCGGCGTGATCACCAAGCCGGTGCTCTACCGCTTCACGACAGGGGCTTACTCCAAGACGAGGCTGGCCCAGATCCTCAGCCAGCTCGGCTACCTGCCGCTCACCTGGCGGCCGAGCGTGACCGCCCAGGTAACTGGTGGTGCCGAGGGTGGCGGCCTGGCAGGGCAGGAGCAGCTCGCGTACAGTCCGCGGCCTGGCTCTTTCACCTGGATGGAGGGCTACCCGCACAGCCTGCGTGCTTCCTGGTCGCCAGATGAGCCCAACGCCGTGCTCCGCGGCGCCGTGATGGCTTTCCAGGCACAGCACCACCTCGCGATCAATGGCGAGGTCACCAAGAAATTCTGGGACAAGCTGCTGCTCGCGGCGGCCAGGTCCGAGCCCAACAAAGGCGGCTACACCTACGCGATCGTGAGCAAGGGATCGCCTGAGACGCTGACGATCTGGCACAACGGCCACCAGGTACTGCACAGCCTGGCCAATACAGGCTCGGCTGGCGTGCCGACCGTGTCCGGCACGTTCCCCGTCTACCAGCGGTACCGGTTCCAGATCATGTCGGGAACCAACCCGGGCGGGAGCCACTATGCCGACCCGGTGAGCTTCGTGGCGTATTTCAACGGCGGAGACGCGGTGCACTACTTCCCGCGCGGGTCTTACGGATCCCCGCAGAGTCTGGGATGCGTCGAACTGCCATACAACGACGCGCGGAGGGCGTGGCCCTTCCTGACCTACGGCAGTCTCGTCACGGTCACCGGCTAAGACCAGGCTGGCCGCCTCGCGCGGCGGCCAGCCTGCTTCATTCGCTCACGACGCGGC
>DASTJM010000017.1:0-11839 GCA_035716545.1 Streptosporangiaceae bacterium | reverse complement strand
GCGGCGTGAGGGGGCTGCGGGCCAGGTCGATCTCGGCGGCGGCGGCGGTGAGGGCCTTGCGGTCGAGCTTGCCGCCGGTGGTGAACGGGAAGCTGTCGGTGACACGGAAATGAGCCGGAATCGCCGGCGCCGGCAGCCGCTCGGCAAGCCAGGCACGAAGCTGACCGGGGTCCGGTTCGGCGTCCGGCGCCGGTATCAGGTGCGCGGTGAGCCGCAACCCGGCCGGGCCGCTGTGCGCGGTCACGACGGCGGCGGCGACGTCAGGATGGGCGCGAAGCGAGGCTTCCACTTCCTCGGGCTCGACGCGCTGCCCGAGGACCTTGATCTGGAGGTCGATGCGGCCGAGGAACTCCAGCTGCCCGTCGCGGGTGTACCTGGCCAGATCACCGGTCCGGTACAGGCGGGTCCCCGGCGGGCCGTCCGGATCGGGGATGAACACCGCGGCCGTCTGAGCCGGGCGGCCCAGGTAGCCGTAGCCCACGCCAGGCCCGGCGATGCACAGCTCGCCCGCGGTGCCCGGGGGCACCTGCCGCTGCCGGTCGTCCAGGATGCGGACGATGGTGTTGCCGTACGGGCGGCCGATCAACGGCACCGGGCTCGCTGAGACCTTGTGCAGCGTCGCCTCCACAGACGCTTCCGCGGGTCCGTAGACGTTGAGGGCGGTGATGCCGGGATAGCCGCGCAGCCGCTCCCACAAGTCGGGCGGGCAGTGCTCGCCGCCGAACATCGCGATCCGCGGCGGGTGCGGGGCGTCCAGCAGGCCGGCTTCGATCAGGAGCTGTAGCTGGGAGGTCGTGCATTCCAGCGCCGTGACCGCGCGGACTGGATCGGCGGCGAGGCTTACGAGGTAGCGGGGGTCCTGCCGCTGCTCGTTGCTGAGCACGACCAGGGTGTGACCGCCCGCGAGGGTGACGAACTGGGCCATGAAGAAGTCGGAGATGAACGCCGAAGTCCCGGTAGCCATGCGAAGCGAAGTCTGGGGGGCATAGGAGCGGAGCCGCGGCAGCACCTGGGCAACGGCGTAGTTAGACACGCCCCCGTGATGGATCATGACCGCCTTGGGCTGGCCGGTCGATCCCGAGGTATACATCAGGTAGGCGAGCTGGCAGGGGCTGACGGCGGGCAGCGGCGTGTCGGCCGGCTCGGCGTCCAGGGTGGTGATATCGAGGTCGAGGCTGGGGCAAGGGCTCGGGCTGGCGGTGGTGGTGAGGATGCGGGCGGGCCGCGCGTCGTCGATCATGACGGCGATGCGGGCGGGCGGCAGGTCGGGGTCCAGGGGCAGGAACGCCGCACCCGCCTTCCATGCCGCCAGGATCGAGGTGATGGCCGTCGCTCCGGGCGGGAGATAGATCGCGATGATGTCACCGGGACGGGTGCCGCGGGCGATGAGGTGGCGGGCCAGGGCGGTAGCAGCCGCGTCGAGCTGACGGTAGGTGAGCGTGGTGTCCTGGGCCTCGATCGCGGTGGCGTCCGGGGTCGCGGCAGCCTGGGCGGCAATGAGGTCGGGCACGGGGACGGCGGTGGTGGGCGTCGCGGTGTCGTTCCACTCGCGCAACCGGGCCGTTTCGCGGGCAGCTGGCTCGAGCAGCACCTGGATCGCGGCGTAGGGATGAGCGGCGAGGGTGGTGATGAGGTCGGTGAGGGAGGCCAGGTAAGCGGTGATGGTCGCCGGATCGTACAGGGCTGTGCTGTAGCTCAGGTGCAGGTCGAGGCCGTCAGCGGTACGGGTGGTGTTCAGGGTGAGGTCGAAGTGGCTGCCGCCGCGCCCGCCGGCCGAGTACGCGGCAAGAGTGAGGCCGCCGGGCAGGCTCACGGCACCTGAGGAGGCAACGTCGTGAACGTAGCTGGCGGTGAACAGGGGGTTGCGGGCGGCGGTGCGTTGCGGGGCGACGGCGCGAACGACGTGGTCGAAGGGGATTTCCTGGTGGGCGAAGGCGTCCAGGACGACCTGGCGGACGCGGGCGACGTGCTCGGGGAAGGTCGCGGCCGGGTCTACGCGGATGCGCAGGGAGAGGGTGTTGACGAGGAATCCGATCAGGCCGACGGTGTCGGGGTGGCCGCGGCCCGAGACCGGGGTGCCGATCGTCAGGTCGCGGCGGCCGGCGTGCCGGGCCAGGAAGATGCTGTACACGGCGAGCAGCACCACGAAGTCCGTCGTCGCCGCGGCCGTGCGGGCAGCGTCGAGCCAGGCGAGCGCGGCCGGGCCGATGCTGGCGGAGGCCTCGTCGCCGGAGAAATCGGCGTGGTCGGGCGCGGGGTGGTCGGGGATGGGGCTGACCGGCTCGGCGCCGTCGAGGGTCTCAGTCCACCACGCCAGATCGTCGCCGGCCCGGGCGGCGGTCAGCTCCCGGTGCTGGGCGGCGTAGTCGGCGTACTGGATGGTCAGCTCAGGCAGCCCGGCCGCGGTGGCGTCGCCGCCGGCGGCGTACAGCCGCCACAGTTCGCGCTCGAAGACCTCCACCGACCACTCGTCGATGATGACGTGGTGCGCGGTGAACTGAAGCAGGTGGGTGTCCGGAGCCGTGGCCCATGCCCGGACTCGCAGCAGCGGTCCCTCGGAAAGGTCGAACAGTCCGACCGCGGCCTCGCTGGCCATGGCGTCTGCCTCGGCGGGGGTGGCCGCGACGACGGTGAGGTCGCAGTGCCAGGGCGGGCCGATGCGCTGGACGATCTGGCCGTCGTGATCGCGCAGGGTGGTGCGGAAGATCTCGTGCCGTTCGATCATCGCGTCGATGGCGGCGGCGAGAGCGCCGGCATTCAGGCCGGTGGCCTGATAGGCCCAGGAGACGTTGTAGGTGGGGCTACCGGGGGCCAGCTGCCACAAGAACCACAGCCTCTCCTGGGCGTAGGACGCGGGTACCTCGGCCGTGGCGCCCCTGGTCAGGCGCGGGATGGGAGCGACGGCGGGGGCGCCGGCGTTGTCGCTGATCCACGTTGCCTGGCCGGCGATGGTGGGGTTGGCGAATACCTGGTGCAGCGGGATGTTGATGTCGAACTCGGCTGACAGGCGCAGGGCGAGGCGTGCGGCGGCCAGCGAGTGGCCGCCGAGTGCGAAGAAGTCGTCGTGGACGCCGAGGCTGCCGGCGTCGATGCCGAGCAGGCTGGCCCAGATGCCGGCGATCTGGTACTCGGCGGGGGTCGAAGGCGGCGTGACGGGGGCGTCGGCGAAGCCGGGGTCGGCGGCGGCTCCGGCGGCGAGGGCCTTGCGGTCGAGCTTGCCCCCGGTGGTGAGAGGGAGGCTGGCGGTGTAGCGGATGATGGCAGGGATGGCGGCAGCGGGCAGGCGCTGGGCGAGCCAGGCCCTGAGCAGGTCGGGGTCGCCCGCGGTGCCCTCGGCGGGGACCAGGTGAGCGACGAGCTGGCGGCCGCCTGGAGTACTTCGCGGCGTGACGGCGGCTGCGGCGATGTCGGGGTGAGCCCGCAGTGCCGCTTCGACTTCCTCGGGTTCGACGCGCTGACCGAGGATCTTGATCTGGTGGTCGTTACGGCCGCGGAAGTCCAGCAACCCGTCACGAGTAAAGCGGGCCAGGTCACCAGTGCGGTACAGGCGGCTGCCCGGCTGTCCGTCGGGGTCAGGGATAAAGGCGGCAGCGGTCTGGGCCGGGCGCCCGAGGTAACCGACGCCGACGCCTGGCCCGGCGATGCACAACTCGCCGACGGCGCCGGGCGGGACCGGTCGCAGGCGGTCATCAAGGATGCGGATGATGACATTGCCGAATGGACGGCCGATCAGCGGCACCGGGCTTTCGCCGACGGGAGTCATGGTGACCTCCACCGTCGTCTCGGCCGGGCCGTAGCTGTTGAAGCTCGCTATGGCGGGATGGGCGCGAAGCGCGTTCCATAGGTCGGGCGGGCACGTTTCGCCGCCGAAGGCGATGAATCTCGGAGGGCAGGGGACGCTCAGCAGGCCGGCTTCGACAAGGAGCTGCAGCTGGGACGTGGTGCAGTCGATGGCGGTGACCGCGCGGTCGGGATCGGCGGCGAGATCGATCAGGTAGCGAGGGTCCTGGCGCTGCTCGGGGCTGAGCACGACGAGGGTATGTCCGCCGCCGAGCGTGGCGAGCTGGCAGATGAAGAAGTCGGCGATGAACGCCGAGGTCCCGGCCGCGACCCGCAGCCGGTCCTCGCCAGCCGCCGCGCTGATCCAGGGCAGCACCTGCGCGGTGGCGTGGTTGGAGAGGCTGCGGTGCTGGATCATCACGGCCTTTGGCTGCCCGGTCGATCCCGACGTGTAGATGAGGTACGCCAGGTGATCGGGCCCCACCGCCGGCAGCACGCCGTCCCCATTCTCACGGGAAAGCACGGCCTCACTGTGGAGCACGATCTCGCCGGGGAGCGCGGTGAGGACAAAATCCAGGTCGGGGCGCGGGCTGGGCGTTTCGGTGACCACCAGGGCCGGCCTGGCGTCGTCGATCATGGCCGTGATCCTGGCCGGAGGCAGGTCGGTATCCAGCGGCAGGAACGCGGCGCCGGCTTTCCAGATGCCGAGCACGGCGGTGATGGCGGTGGCGCTGGGCGGCAGATGGATGCCTACGATGTCTCCGTCGCTGATCCCGGCGTGGCGCAGCCGCCTGGCCAGGGCGGTGGCGGCGGCGTCCAGCTCGCGGTAATTCAGGCAGGTGTCCTGCGCTTCGATCGCGGTGGCATCGGGAGTCAGGGCGGCCTGGGCAGCGATGAGGTCGTGCAGCGGCAAGTGCGACGCCGGGGCCGCCGCGGCGTCGTTCCAGGAGGCGAGCAGCTGCCTTTCGCGGGGACCGGGTTCCAGGAAGGTCTGCACGGGCGCGGCCGGGCTGGCGGCCAGGGCGGTCAGGAGGTCGGTGAGGGAGTCCAGGTAGCCAGTGATGGTGACGCGGTCGTAAAGGTCGGTGCTGTAGGCCAGGTGCAGGGCGATGCCGTCGGGTGTGCGGGCGGTCGTGAGGGACAGGTCGAAGTGGCTGCCGCCGTCATGGGCAGGCACAGGGGTAAGGGAGAGGCCGCCCGGCAGCGTCTGGGTGGCGATGCTGGTGGCCGGGTCGTGAGCGTAGGCGGTGGTGAAGAGCGGGTTGCGGGTGGCGGTGCGTTGCGGCGCGACGGCCCGGACGACGTGCTCGAAGGGAATTTCCTGGTGCTCGAAGGCGTCGAGCACCACCTGGCGGACGTGGGCGACGTGGCGGGCGAAGGCGGCGGTGGCGTCGACGCGGATGCGCAAGGCCAGGGTGTTGACGAGGAAGCCGATCAGGCCGACGGTGTCTGGGTGGTTGCGGCCGGAGATCGGGGTGCCGATGGTGAGGTCCCGTCGTCCGGTATGGCGGGCCAGGAAGATGCTGTACACGGCAAGCAGGACCACGAAATCCGTGGTGGCCGCTGCCTTTCGCACGGAGTCGAGCCAGTCCGCGGTACCGGGGCCGGCGGTGGTCATGGCCTGGTCGCCGTCGAAGCTGGTGCGGTCGGGCGCCGGGTGGTCGGGCACGGGGCTGGCCGGCTCGGCCCCGTCTAGGTCTTCCTTCCACCAGGCGACGTCGTCGTCGGCAGTCATGGCCGTCAGCCCCCTGTGCCAGACGGCGTAGTCGGCGTACTGGATAGCGGGATCTGGCAGCGCGCCGGCGGCCGGACCGGCTGTGGCGGCCGTGTCGCCGCCCGCGGCGTAGCGCGCCCAGAGCTCTCGCTCGAAGATTTCCTGCGACCATTCGTCCATCACGACGTGGTGCGTGGTGAACAGGATCAGGTGGCTGCCTGGTCCTGTCGCCCAGGCCCGGACACGCAGCAGCGGACCGGCGGACAGGTCAAAGAGCTCGGCGGCGGCTGTATCGGCGGCACTGGCGGCCTGCGCCGGGGTCGCGGGGACGGCGGTAAGCCCGCAGCGCCACGGCGGCCCGATGCGCTGGACGATCTGGCCGTCATGGTCGTGCAGCGTGGTGCGGAAAATCTCGTGGCGCTCGATCATCGCGTCGACGGCGGCGGCGAGGGCGGTGACGTCAAGCCCCGTGGCCTCGTAGGCCCAGGAGATGTGGTACGTCGCGCTGTCGGGGGCGAGCTGCCACAAGAACCACAGCCGTTCCTGTGCGTACGACGCCGGCAGCTCAGCCGGCGCGTCGCTGGCCCGGCGCGGGATCGGCGGCGCGACAGGGACGTCGGCGTGCTCGCTGATCCAGGCGGCCTGCCCGGCGATGGTGGGGTGGGCGAAGATCTGGTGCAGCGGGAAATCGATGTCGAAGTCAGTCGACAGGCGCAGGGCAAGGCGGGCGGCGAGCAGTGAGTGGCCGCCGAGCGCGAAGAAGTCGTCGTGGACCCCGAGGACGTCGGCGCCGCAGCCGAGGAGGCCGGCCCAGATCCCGGCGATGGCGTACTCAGCGGGAGTGCCGGGGGGCGTGGCAGGAGCGCGCGGTGCGTCGGCAGACGCCTGCGCGGCGAGCGTCTTGCGATCGAGCTTGCCGCCGACGGTCAGGGGGAAGCTGGTGGTAAAGCGGATAGTGGCCGGGACTGCGGCGGCGGGAAGGCGCCGGGCGAGCCAGGCACGGATCGCTCCTGAGTCCGCGCTGACGCCCTCTGCCGCGATGAGGTGCGCGGCGAGCTGGAGACCGGCCGGGGTCCCGTAAGCGGTGACCGCGGCGGCGGTGATGTCCGGGTGCGCGCGGAGCGCGGCTTCCACTTCCCCGGGTTCCACCCGCTGGCCGAGGATCTTGATCTGGTGGTCGTTGCGGCCGAGGTATTCCAGCAGCCCGGCCGTGGTGTAACGGGCGAGGTCGCCGGTGCGGTACAGGCGGGTGCCGGGCGGGCCATCCGGGTCGGGGATGAACGCGGCGGCGGTCTGGGCCGGGCGTCCGAGATAGCCGTAGCCGACCCCTGGGCCGGCGATGCACAGCTCGCCGGCGGTGCCGGGCGGCACGGGCCGCTGGCGGTCGTCCAGGATGCGGATGACGGCATTGCCGTACGGCCGGCCAATGAGCGGCTGGTCGTGCTCGGCGACGTTGAAGATCGACGCGTCGACCGAGGTCTCGGCCGGGCCGTAGGTGTTGACGGCGGTCATCGCGGGGAAGGCGCGCAAGGTCGCCCACAGATCAGGCGGGCAGGCCTCGCCGCCGAACGAGGCGACGCGCGGCGGGTACGGCGCGCTCAGCAGGCCAGCTTCGACAAGGAGTTGCAGCTGGGAGGTGGTGCAGTCCAGGGCGGTGATCGCGCGGGCGGGGTCGGCGGCCAGGCCGACGAGGTAGCGGGGGTCTTGCCGCTGATCGCGCGTCAGCACGACCAGCGTGTGCCCGCCGGCCAGCGTGGCGAGCTGGGAGATGAAGAAGTCCGCGATGAATGCCGACGTGCCGGCCGCGACCCGCTGCCGCCCCGTGCCGCCCCGGGAATCCGTGCTGCCCGGGGAAACCGTGCTGCCCGCGGGATCAGTGCGGACAAGCACCTGAGCGACAGCGTGGTTGGACACGCCGCCGTGGTGGATCATGACCGCCTTGGGCTGGCCGGTCGAACCCGACGTGTACATCAGGTACGCCAGGTGACCCGGCCCCACCGCGGGCAGGCGGCCGGCTTCGCTGCCCCCGTCACCGGCCGGGTACCCGGCCGCGTCCGGCCCGGGGAGCGCGGTCAGCAGGAAATCCAGCTCCGGACACGGGCTCGGAGCATCAGTGATCAGCCGGACAGGCCCGGCGTCGCCCACCATGGCCGTGATGCGGCCGGGCGGCAGGTCAGGGTCAAGCGGCAGGAACGCGGCGCCGGCTTTCCAGGTCGCGAGGATCGCGGTGATGGCGGTAGCGCCAGGACGCAAGTGAACGCCGACGATGTCGCCCTCGCGCACGCCCGCCAGGCGCAGCCGCCAGGCAAGGGCGGTCACCGCGGCATCCAGCTCACCGTAGGTCAGGCACATGTCCTGCGCCTCGATAGCGACGACCTGGGGAGCGGCAGCGGCCTGGGCCGCCATGAGCTCGTGCAACGGCACCGCGGAGGTCGGGGCGGCTGAGACGTCGTTCCAGGAGCCCAGCAGCCGCCGCTCGCGTGGCGTCGGTTCGCTGAAGGCGTCCAGGGAGGCATCCGGGTCGGCGCTGACCGTGGCGAGCAAGCTGGCGAGGGAGTCGAGGTAGCCGTCGATGGTGGCCCGGTCGTACAGGTCGGTGCTGTACTCAAGCCGCAGCACCAGGCCGTCTGGCGTGCGGGCAGCGGTGAGGGACAGGTCGAAGTGACTGCCGCCGCCACCGGAAGGCAGCGGGGTGAGGGTCAGGCCGCCTGGCAGATCGCGAGTGCCGATGTCCTGCTCGGTCTCGGTGACGTAGGAGAACATCGTGGTGAAGAGAGGGTTGCGCGCCGCCGTGCGCTGGGGCGCCACCGCGCGGACGACCTGCTCGAACGGGATTTCCTGATGGGCGAAGGCGTCGAAGACGGCTGCGCGGACGCTGCGGAGGTAGCCAGGGAAGCCGGCAGCGGGGTCGATGCGGACACGCAGGGCCAGGGTGTTGACGAAATAGCCGATCAGGGAAGCGGTGTCGGGGTGGGAGCGTCCCGCGACCAGCGTCCCGACGGTCAGGTCGCGCTGTCCGGTGTGCCTGGCCAGGAACAGGCACCAGATAGCGAACAGGGCTACGAAGTCGGTGCCGGCGGCCGTGCGGGTGGCGGCGAGCCACCGCAGCTCCGTGTCAGGCACGCGGATCGTGACCTGGTCGCCGGAGAACTCGGTCCGCTCGGGGGCGGGGTGGTCAGGGGCGGGGCAGGCCGGGCTGGCGCCGTCCAGCGCCTCCCGCCAGTAGGCCAGGTCGTCGTCGGCCTGCCCGGCAATCAGCTCGCGGTGCCAGGCAGCGTAGTCGGCGTACTGGATAGCCGGCTCGGGCAGTTCCGCGGCGGCCGCGTCGCCTCCGGCGGCGTACAGCGCCCAGAGCTCCCGCTCGAAAACCTCGAGCGACCATTCGTCGATGATCGAGTGATGGGCGGTGAACTGGAGCAGGTGGGTTCCCGGCCCGGTCATCCAGGCTCGCACGCGCAAGAGCGGACCCGCGGACAGGTCGAATAGCTCGGCGAACGCGGCCTCGGCCCCGGCGGCGGCCTCGGCCGGCGTGGCGGCGACGGCGGTGAGGCCGCATTGCCAGGGCGGGCCGACTCGCTGGACGATCTGCCCGTCCCGCTCCCGCAAAGTCGTGCGCAAGATCTCGTGCCGGGCGATCATGGCGTCGACAGCGACCGCCAGCTTGGCCACGTCCAGCCCGTCAGCCTGATAACACCAGGACACGTGGTAGGTCGCGCTGCCCGGTGCTAGCCGCCACAAGAACCACAGCCGTTCCTGGCCGAACGACGCCGGCTGCGGCGCGCTGTCCGCGGTGTCCTGGCGTGCGGGAATCGGCGCTGCCGCCCCCCGGCCTCTGCGTTCATCGGCGAAGGCAGCTTGCCCGGCGATGGTGGGAGTCGTGAAGATCTGGTGGACAGGGAAGTCGACGCTCAGCTCGGCAGAAAGCTGCAGCGCCAGCCGGACGGCGAGCAAGGAATGACCGCCGATGACAAAAAAGTCGTCCCTGGCACCGACCTCGGCGGCGTCGGCGCCAAGCAAGTCGGCCCAGATCTGCGCGATCTGCCGCTCCGTCGGCGTCTGCGGTGCCACGTAGGGCGCGTCGGCCGGCTCGGCTGGCTCGCCTGATCCGCTCCGGTCCTGCGTCCCGGCGGGCATCTCGTCGCCGAGCAGAGCGCGCAGCGGCGTTTCCGGGTCGTGGCTGACGGAGTTGATCAGGCCGGTCAGGGAGCCGAGATAGCCATCGATGGTGGCAGGGTCGTACAGGTCGGTGCTGTACTCGAGCCGCAGTACCAGGCCGTCAGAGGTACGGGTGGCGGCGAGGGAGAGATCCAGATGGCTGCCGCCGACGCTGACCGGCAGCGCGGTCAGCGTCAGGCCGTTGGCCAGAGTGCGATGGTGCCAGTCGGCCTCTTCCGCGGACGTGAAGGAGAACAGGGTGGTGAAGAGCGGATTGCGGGCGGCAGCGCGGCGGGGGGCGACTTCCCGTACGACATGTTCGAAGGGGATTTCCTGATGGGCGAAGGCGTCCAGGACGCCGGCGCGGACACCGCGAAGGTAATCGGGGAAGTCGGTGTCGGGGTCGATGCGGACGCGCAGGGCCAGGGTGTTGACGAAATAGCCGATCAGGGAAGCGGTGTCGGGGTGGGAGCGTCCCGCGACCAGCGTCCCGACGGTCAGGTCGCGCTGTCCGGTGTGCCTGGCCAGGAACAGGCACCAGATAGCGAACAGGGCCACGAAATCGGTGCCCGCGGCCTGGCGGCTGGTGGCAAGCCAGCCTAGTGCGCTGGCAGGGACGGTGACCGCGGCCTCGTCGCCGGAGAACTCGGTGTGCTCGGGGGCGGGGTGGTCAGGGGCGGGGCAGGCCGGTGCGGCACCGTCGAGTGCCTGCCGCCAGTAGGCCAGGTCCGCGCTGGCTTGCTCGGTGATCAGGCGGCGGTGCCAGGAGGCATAGTCGGCGTACTGGACAGGCGGGTCGGCCAGCCCTGCCGTGACCCCGTCCCCGGCCGCGTCGTACAGCGCCCACAGTTCCCGCTCGAAGACGTCAAGCGACCACCCGTCCATGACCACGTGATGCGTGGTGAACGCCACCACGTGCCGGTCAGGCGCCAGCTCCCAAGCCCGTACGCGCAGCAGGGGCCCGGCGGACAGGTCGAATAGCTCACGCGCGGCCGCGGTGGCCTGTTCGAATGCCTGCTCGCCGGTCGCCGTAACCGCGGCAAGGCCGCACCGCCAGGGCGGGCCGACTCGCTGCACGATCTGCCCGTCCTGCTCGTGCAAGGTCGTGCGCAGCACTTCGTGCCGTCGCACCAGCGCGTCGATCGCCGTGCCCAGCCGCTCTACATCAAGGCCGCCGGCCACCTCGTAGCACCACGACACGTGATACGTCGCGCTGTTAGGCGCCAGCCGCCACAAGAACCAGAGCCGGTCCTGCCCGAACGACGTCGGCAGCGCGCCGTCCTCGGCCCGGCGGTCGAGCCTGGGGATGGAGTTGCTGCCCGCTCCGCGCTGCCGCACCCGTTCCAGCACGGCGCGACGCTGCTCAGGTGAAAGGCCGACCAGCTGGCTCAGTAGCGGCTGGGTCACGGCTGGACGCCATCGGTCTGGTCGACTATCAGGGCGCCTAGGTCGACCTCGCCCGCGAGCTCGGCGAATGCCTTGTCCACGTGAGCGCAGAATGCTTCGAGCTTCGGGGTCCGGATGAGGGTCTGCAGCGGGACCTGGACTAGCAGGCGTTCCTGCAGCCCGACCAGCACGCGCAGCGCGAGCTGCTGATTCCCACCGAGCAGGAAGAAGTCGTCCGCGAGGTCGGCGACGTCGGTCCGCAGGACCTCAGCCCAGACGGCGGCCACTTCTTGTTGCAGGGGAGTCTGCGGCGGACGTCGCTTCGGCCGCCGGGGCGTCGCGGCACGCGGCAGCGCCAGCAGTGCCTTGCTGTCAATCTTGGCGCGACTTGTCATGGGCAGTTCGTCAAGGACGGTGATGACGGTGGGCACCATGTAGCGGGGGAGCACCGACTCCAGGTGCGTTCGCAGCTCGACCGAGTTCGGGCGGCTTCCGGCGGCAGCGGCGGCAAAGGCCCGTAGCTCGTCGTTGCCGTCCGGTCCCGGTGCCACGACCACCTTGGCCCGCTGGACGTCAGGCGAGCGTTCCAGCGCGGTTTCGATTTCGCCGAGTTCGATGCGGTAGCCGCGGACCTTGACCATGTGGTCGACGCGGCCGAGGAAATCGACCTGGCCGTCTGGCCCCCAGCGGCCCCGGTCCCCGGTCCGGTACAACCGGGCACCGGGCGGGCCGAACGGATCAGGGCCGAACCGCCCGGCGGTCAGGACCGGGTCACCCAGGTACCCCCGGGCCAGGCACGGCCCG
>DASTJM010000016.1:0-39933 GCA_035716545.1 Streptosporangiaceae bacterium | reverse complement strand
TTCAGGCAGCAGCCTGGCCCTGATCCGCTGGCCGTCCGGCCACCGGACATCATGCACCCAGCCAGCCCGCTCGAAGAGCCAGATCACTCGCGCGCTCGTGTCCACTTGCGAGCGCAGGACGCCATGCCGGGCCGACGTGGGGTCAGCGTGGTGATAGTTATGCCAGGCCTCACCAGCGGACGGAAGCGCGAGCCACCAGACATTGCCCGACCGATCACGGGAGTTATAGAGCCGACGGCCGAAGGCATGGCAGATGGAGTTTATCGAGAACGTCACGTGATGGAGCAATCCTATGCGTACGAGCCCGGCCCAGAAGAATCCAGCGGCAACGCCGCGCCAAGACCAGGAAACCAGCCCGTCGATCAGCGCCGGAGCCGCCAGTGAGATCATGACCAGCACCGGCTGCAGCCTTGTAATCCGCACGAGGTCCTTATCCCGCATGAGGTCTGGAACGTAGCGGCTGAAGTTTGTCTTCTCACTGCGAAACATCCAGCCGATATGAGCCCAGATCATGCCCTTCGCAAGAGCTGCGGGTCCCTTGCCGAATCGCCAGGGTGAATGCGGGTCACCGGGCTTGTCCGAATACTGATGGTGCCTGCGGTGGTCGGCGGCCCAGCTTATGACGTCGCCCTCGATTGCCATCGTCCCAAGGCACGCGAGAACAATACGGAGCGCCCGGCTCGCCTTGAATCCATTATGAGTAAACAGGCGATGAAATCCGATGCTGATGCCATGCGCCGTAATGACGTACATGAATATCGCGAGGACGAGGTCTGCCAGGTTGATCCCAGGACCCCAGAGGACATAGATGGCCGATAGCAACGCGAGGAGCGGAATCCCGATAAAGATCATGACGAGAAGCCGGTCGCTTATCCCCGCACGATCTTCCGGCGACTGTGCCCCCTGGTACATAGACCGATTATAGGCCGGTCGTCAGTAATCGGTAAATGCAAAATTCAGGCCGGCCGAGGTCACCAGGCGGATGAAGCCAGTCCCCGGTGGCGGGTCGCGGGCGGGACCGGCCATGATTGTGCTGTGCTAGCCCCTGCGCCGTCGCGCTCATCGGAGTCGCTCCCACCCTGGCCAGCCACCCGCGGGAGCCGCGCATGAACCCCGGGCCGCTGGCGCTGGTCGGCAGCGGTGAGTACCTGCCGGTCATGACCGACACCGAGCGCCTGCTGCTGAAAGGACGTCCGCCCAGGTACATCCAGCTCCCGACGGCAGCAGCCCCCGAGGGCGAACGCAGCCTGCGCCGCTGGCTCGACCTCGGCGCCGCGCAGGCCGGGCGCCTGGCCGTCGAGCAGGTGCCCGTCGTCGTCAGGAACCGCGACGAAGCAGACTCCCCCGAGCTGGCCGCCCTGATCGACGGGGCCGGGCTGATCTACCTGTCCGGCGGCAGCCCGACCTTCCTGGCGCAGACCCTGCGCGGCACCAAGGTCTGGGCTGCCATTCACGCGGCGTGGCAGGGTGGTGCGGCGCTGGCCGGCTGCTCGGCCGGCGCCATCGCGCTCACGAGCTGGGTGCCGTCGATGCGGGCGCTGCACCGCGAGCCCGACCCCGGGCTTGGGGTACTGCCCAGGCTGCGCGTGCTGCCGCACTTCGACAAGATGCTCGGCTGGGTGCCCGACCTGCTCACGACGGCTCTGCTCCGCCCGCCGGCCGGCACGACGGTGCTCGGGATCGACGAGGACACCGCGCTGGTGGACCTGACCGGCGCCGGGCACACCTGGCAGGTGCACGGCCGGCAGCAGGTGTGGACGCTCGCCGACGGGCCGCGCCAGGGTTACCCCGCCGGAGCCACGCTCGCCATTCCGTAGGCGACCAGCTGCCGCGAATTATTTCAGCCCCGAAAGTGGACGAGTTTCGCTGAATCAGTCGTAGCTGGCTTCGATCAGCCAGCAGCCGTCCCTGACTACGGCGAGCCAGGCACTGCCGTCTACGGTCACCAGCTGGAAACGGGCTTTCCTGCAGGCGCGTTCGGAATCCCACCAGCGTTCGGTGACTGGCCACGGCCCGGTCCAGGCAGTAATAGCCTGCGGTCGTCCGCCGGCCACGGACAGCTGGGCCGGGTCGGCGGACACCTGTCCGCGCCCGGTCACCGTGACCAGCTCCCCTGAGCCGTCGGTCACCATCGCGGGCCGAGGCGACGGGTAGACGGTAGCGGGAGCCGGGGCGGGAATACGGCCTGGCCAGGGCCGGTCAGCGGGACGCGGAGGTGGCTGCGCATCACCAAAGGGCACGAGCAGTGCCTGGTCGGCCGGACCGCGTCCGCCCGCGAGCACGGGCTGGCGTACCGCACCGTGACCGAGCATTGCCTGGACCCGTACAGCGGCCCGCGCGACCCGGTCGCTAACCACCTCATCGCCCCACAACCCGAGCTGCCGGCCACGGTGCCTGACCAGCTGATCGGGGACCAGCCGCAGCAGGCTGATCCCGCCAACCTGGACTCCGTCGTGGCTGGCCGGGCCGCCGCGCCAGCCCTCGAGTTGCCAGCGCACCCGCTCGGCCACGGCGAGCTCAGACAGCAGCCCGTCATGCCGCCACAGCCTGGTGATCTCCTGACCATCGTCGCCGATCACCTGCACCTGCAGGCGAAGGCAGGCCAGCCCTTGCGCCGCGAGGCCGGCATGCATCTGGGCCGCGAGCGACTTGGCGGCGAACACGACTTGCTCGGATAGCTCGGCCGGAGGATCGAATTCGATCTGGACGGACAGATCCGCGGCCGGCGGGCGGACGACGAGCGGACGGGGATCGAGCCCGGACGCCAGCCGGTGCGCGAGCAGTCCTTGCGGCCCGAACCTGTTCTCGGCATCGACCGCCGGCAACGCCGCGAACTCTCCCAGCGTCCTGATGCCGAGCCTGATGAGAAGATCGGACAAGTCGGGCGCACCCAGGACGGTAACCGAACGCGGCGCGAGGAAGGCCGGCGTGCTGCCAGGCGCCACGATCATCGAAGATAGCCTGGCTGGCCCGCTCATCAGCGCGTCCCTGGATGCCAAGAGCGCGGCGAACATTCCGTCCGCGACTCCTACGCCGCAGTCGAACCCCAGGCCCTCGACTGTCTCGGCGATCTTCCTCGCGAGCTCGGCCTCTCCGCCAAAGTACCTGGCTGGCCCGCGTGCGCCGAAGGCGCAGATACCGGGGCGCAGGACCTCGATCCTTGGGCAGTACTCCTGTACTGCGTTCACCACCTGCTCGAAGGCGCGTGCATCAGGCTCATCACCTGCCTGGCGGGGGTTCGCTGACGCGGGGCCGCGGCCGCCCGCAGGTGGCTGGTCAGGCGGGGGCCATGCCGGGCACCGCACCACGAGCACCCGGCGTCGTCTCTCCTGCCCGCCCTGGCCACTGTGCCCGCCCTGGCCACTGTGCCCGCCCTGGCCAGTCATCCGGTGCTCGCCATGACTACCGGGTGATCGGCTGCCGCGGTCACCGTGCCGTCTGGCCCGGGCAGCCAAAGCCAGCGCGCCTGCGGTCTCGACCATCCGCCGCGGCCGTCTGCCACCACCTGGACCTTGCGCCCGCGCAGCCGCCCGTGTCCCAGGCCGATGCCGGCCCAGGCCTGACTGGTGATGCGCAGCCTGACCTGCGCCCCGTCCCAGTCCCCAGCAACGAGCAATACGGCACCGTACCGCCTGACCGCCGCCTCGAGCTTGCGCCGGACCTGGGCGGATGGCCGCTCTGGCGGCCGCACCAGGACCAGGTCACAGCCGTCGAGCAACGATGCGGTGGTCTGGGGCCAGTTTGGGCCGAGGTCGGGAACCAGCAGCAACCTGGCTGGATCGAGCCCCGCATCGGCGGCCGCCGCCACTCCGAACTCAGCTATCCCGGCTGCCGCACACCAAGCGCCCGATGCTACCGTGCCCGCGGCCAGGGCCAGGCTGAGCATGCTCCAGTCCCCCGCCGACACCACCGAACCGCGCTGGAGCGCACCGGCAGGCAAGAGGTCGCGAAGGGCAGGCAGCACCGGAAGCAGCCCGGCATCGGAGAGCACGCCGCTGCCAAGCCCGACCTCCCGCCCAGAGCGAACCGCCCCGTCGGCGAGCAGCGCGACCAGCCCGTGCCCCCGGTCGGCCCGGGGGTCCGTCCAGCAGGTCTCAGGATTGGGTCCCGGGCTGAGTCCGGGGCTGGATCTCGGGCTGAGTCCGGGGCTGGGCGGGTGATCGGGCCGGTAGTTGGATCGATGGCCAGGTCCGGGAGCGCTCCGGGGAGCGGTCTCAGCGAATTCGCTGACGCCAGTAAACCCGATGACCTCGGCCAGCTCGCTGAACTCGCTGAACTCACTGAACTCGCTTAGCCCCGCAGGTCCCGCCGACTCAGTCTCGTCACCGATCCGGACCGGCAGCGAGGTGATCTCTGCGACCGCGACTCCCATAGAACAACTATCGAACAAGAGTTCGACTTAATCAAGCTCACCGCGCCGCATTCACCACCAGAACAGTACCATGCCGCGCCAGGCCGCTTGTGGCGCTCGAACGCCTGAGCGATCAGCCATCATCTAGGCCGCGCGTCGACTCGCCGACCTTTCGCGAACCGGTGGGGTGCCCCGCCCGCATCCGGGGATTGCCCCGGATAGCAAGGGACTGTCTAGGGATTGCCCCGGATAGAGCAAGGGGTTGCCCGGGGATTGCCCTGGATTGCCGGGAAGTTCAGGGCATGCCGCGGTACCTAGCTTGTGGCGGGTGGCCTGATCAGGAATACGGGATAGCCTGGCGCGATCTCGCGCAGCTTGGCTTCCGGAGCGTCGGCGCTGACGCCCTCGAAGAAGACGCCGACTTCCATCTTCCAGCGCTTGAGGTAGGCGCGCAGAATCTCCGGCTTCTGATCGTCTGCCAGTTCCGTCGCGGTGAATTTTTCTACCTTCTTGCCCACCCGCAACTCACCACCGCCAGCGACCCGCAAGTTGCGCACCCACTGAGTCTGACCGCGCGGGGCAACCAGATAACGGCTGCCGTCGTGGCTGAGAGGGTTGACCGGGTTCGAGCGCCACTCGCCCGACGTCCTGCCGCGGACGTAGAGCACGCGACTCCCCCACACGCTGACTCCACGCCGGGTAAGTGCTGCCACCGTGCCGTTGAACAGGCTGTTCATCCGCCGGCCAACCGGCGAAGCTGGCATGACATACCTGGGTGACTGGTCTGCGGACATCTGAATCCTCCTCGATTCAAATCTGTGAGCACCGCTCTCTATACAGATCAGCGTGCACGATGAACGAACCTAAGTCAAGAGCACTGCTCACATTTGCGGCCAGTGCTTCAGCTCCTTTCGGCTCGCGACTCTGAAATCCTGCCGGGCTCTCAAGCTTCCGGGCAGGATTCCCGCATCCGGAAAGCTTGACCGGCCTGCGAGCAACTTCGGCTCCAGCCCCGACCGCACCGTCAACAGCAGCAAGCAGCACCACGCTGACGGTGCGGGCACTGCGGTCGATCAGCAATGGTGCCCCCTGCCTGCTGCCATCCCGAGAGACTGCTGAAAAGGTCCATCCGGCGGGCGGCACCCAGGCAGGTCACGGCAATCTCCGCGTCGGCGCTTGCCCACGCCGGCGCTTGCCCGCGCCGACCTCGCGGGTGCTTCCGGCAGCGGCGTCAGCCGCCAGCCATGATCACGGGCCGTTCCGAGTGCCCGCGGCCAGCACCGGGGAGGGCTGTCAGGTGCCACGGGGAGAGTAATCGCAGCCGGGAGCATTTCCCGCCCGTACAGGCAGAAAACTGTCCCCGCACCGGAAACCCTCCACCGAAAGCACGGCAACTCTCCACGATCATCAAACCCGCGCCCCGGGCACCGCGCACCGGGCACCGGGCACCGCGCACCGCGCCCCGGCACCCGGGCACTGCGCACCAGCCACCGGGCTCCAGCCACCGAGCACCGGACTCCAGCCACCGAGCACCGGACTCCAGCCACCAGCCACCGGACTCCAGCCACCGGCCGCCGGCCGCCGGGGTAGGCGGACCACACGCCGCGAATAGACCGGGAAGCCCCGGCTAGGTGTTGGCAGGCATATCCGGTCGGCCGGCCTCGCTGTCGATCTCGATCCGCTCCCTGCGGAGCTCGCCGGTAATCGTCTGATCTTCCTCGACCTTGCGTACCGACAGCCGGACCCGTTCCACCGGAACGGCTTCCTTGGTGATGATCGCCCGCGCCTCGTGCAAGACGATCTCCTGCTCGCTTTCGGCCATCTCCCCGGTGACGTCGTCCGCTGGGGTGACCGGACTCCGCTCGATCTCGTATTCCTCGTGGAATACGCGGACCGCCTGCTCCACCCGCTCGGTGTCGATGTACTTGCGCAGCTTTACCCGGGCCGTTTCCGAGGTTTCGAGTTTCACTGCCAGCCGCTCCTCAGACCTGGTGAGCCACTCGGCGTGCGCTACGTCGCCCGCTGGCTGACCGACCCCTTCGATCCGGTCGGCCCGATCGGGCTGAGTCGTCTCCGGCTGGCCGGGCGAAGCCGCCTGCGCCTGCGCCTTCGCCTCCGCGTCAGTACGCTCCTGTGTTACCTGGTCATCGCCTGGCGGCGCCTGCGCCGGCACGTTCAGGCCGAAGTAGCCGCGCAGTTGCTCCTCCTGCTCGACGGACATGTGCCGATCCACGTCGAGGTCAGGCTCGGCCAGGATCTTCTGCGTGTCGTACGGAACGCTCAGCCCCCCGCCACTCGTCATGCTGCTGCCCGCGATCGGCACGAAATGCAACCCCTTGCTTGAGCGGATCCGCGCCCAGCTGGGCGTTCCGTCCACGTCGTCACGAAACACCTGCTCGATAGTGCCCACCCCGAGCCCGTCCGAGTCGGTTACTGGCGCACCCACGAGTTGATCGGCGTGCATCGTCATTGTTTGTCCCCCCCGTGTAGCTAGCCCCGAACTAGCCCGTGTAGCTACTGACAGTTGTGACTGATTGTAATCGGAGCGCACCGTTGTGTGATAGAGCGGGACGACCCGAACTCCTGGTTCGCTAACTTGAAATGAAAACCGTTTTCAAGTAGGTTCCCGTCCAACGGATTCCTGATGCGAGACGGCGCGGGAATCGCCTGGCCGCCTGGCCGCCTGGCCGCCGCCGCGAAGGAAGCCACGAAGCCACAAAACCACGGAGCTACGAAACCATGAGAGGACGAGCGACAGTACCGCAGATGCGATGGCTCGCCGCCGTGCGGACGGCGCTGGCCGCGCTGGCCGCGCGCATGGCGCTGACCCCGCGCACAGCGGTGACGGCGCGCACGGCAACGGCCCCGCGCACGGCGCGGGCGGCGCTTGTCATGCTTGTCGCCGGATCGCTTGTGACCGCCTGCGGCACGGCCGGCGGCGCATCAAGCCTCAGCAAGCTGGGAGCCGGCCGGGTCATCGCCGTCGCCGCGGCCGAAAACTTCTGGGGCAGCATCGCCAGGCAACTCGGCGGCAAGCATGTGCACGTCACGAGCATCATTGTCAACCCTAATACCGACCCGCACAGCTATGAGCCGACGGCCGGTGACGCCAGGGCCATGGCAGGTGCTCAGCTTGTCATCGAGAACGGGATCGGCTACGACCCCTGGGCGGCCAGGCTACTCGCCGCCAACGACGACAGCCAGCCAGTGCTCAATGTCGGCGGCATGCTGCGCATCACCGACGGCGGGAATCCGCACCGCTGGTACAACCCCTCCGACGTGCGACAGGTCATCAGCCAGCTCACCGCCGACTACAGGCACCTCGACCCGGCGGACGCCTCGTATTTCACGGCGCAGCGAGATCGATTCGAAAAAACCGCGCTGAGGCAGTACGACTCCCTTATCGCAAGAATCAGGGGAAAGTATGCCAGCACACCAGTCGGTGCGTCTGAGTCGATCTTCGCGATGCTGGCTCCGGCGCTCGGACTGCGGCTGATCACGCCGGCAAGCTTCCTCGAAGCGGTCAGCGAGGGCGGCGAGGTTTCGGCCGCCGACAAGCAGACGATCGACAACCAGATCAGGCATCACCTAATCAAGATCTACGTCTACAACAGCCAGAACGTCACTCCTGACGTGCAGGCGCAGCTCAACGAGGCGAAGGCGGCGCACATACCGGTCGCCACCATCACCGAGACGCTGACGCCGCCGGGGAACACATTCCAGGCATGGCAGGTAAGGCAGCTTCGAGGGATTGAAGCTGCGCTCGCCGACGCGACGGGACGCAACGGATGAGCCAGGCAGGCAGCACCGGCCGGGGGAAGTCCCCGGTCACCGAGGTACGGTTCGAGCGCGCTGCGGCGCAGGTGGGCGGCCGGACCATATGGTCCCAAGTCAACCTGGAGGTCGCACGGGGTGATTTCATGGCCGTGCTCGGCCCTAACGGCGTCGGCAAGTCGACACTGGTCAGGGCCGTGCTCGGACTGGTAGGGCTGTCAGCCGGATCGGTGACCGTGCTTGGCCTGCCGGCCGGCCAGGCTGGCCGGCAGATCGGCTACCTGCCACAGCGCCGGAACTTCGACGCCAGCTTGCGGGTACGCGGCGTCGACATCGTCGGCCTTGGCAGCGACGGCGAACGCTGGGGTGTGCCCCTCCCCTTCGGCAGCAGGTTCCTGCCGTCCAGGCGGGCCGCCGCCGAACGGGTGCGCGAGGTAATCGAACTGGTCGGCGCGAGCGCGTTCGCTGACCGGCCGATCGGCCACGTGTCCGGCGGCGAGCAGCAGCGCCTGCTGATCGCCCAGGCGCTGGTCAAGCAACCCAGGTTGCTGATACTCGACGAGCCGCTTGACAGCCTCGACCTGCCGAGCCAGGCCTCGGTGGCCGCGCTGATCTCGCGGATCTGCCGCGAGCACCTGGTGACGGTCATGCTGGTCGCCCACGACGTGAACCCGATCTTGCCCTACCTCGACCGGGTGGCCTACGTCGCCCGCGGCGGCGTGGTCTCCGGCACTCCTGAAGAGGTGATCAGGTCCGAAGTCCTGAGCGACCTGTACCGCACTCCGGTCGAAGTGCTGCAAGCCTCGGACGGCAGGCTCGTGGTAGTCGGCGAGCCCGAGGCCCCCGCCAGGCACACCGACCGGCACGGCGATGCCACGTCCATCGCCGCCCGGCCATGGTGACGGCGCCGTGGTGACAGTGACCGTGGCGACAGCGACCATAGTGACAGCGCCTGTTGTGACAGCGACCGTGGCGAGTACCCCGTCGGGACTGACCCTGAACATTGTCAGCGACGTCCGGCAGCTTTTCCTCTATCCGTTCATGGTCAATGCGTTCCGGGCGGGGACGATCGTCGCGGTGACGGCCGGCGCGCTCGGCTGGTTCATGGTGCTGCGCAGGCAGTCGTTCGCCGGCCACACGCTGGCTGTCGTGTCGTTCCCCGGTGCCGCCGCGGCGATCCTGGCCGGGGTCAGCGCGATCGGCGGGTACTTCACCGCGTCGATCGCCGCCGCGATCGTGATAGCCGCCATTCCACGCTCGCTCGGAGGCCGCGCTGGCAGCAGCGAGTCCGCAGTCATCGGCACCGTGCAGGCATTCGCGCTAGCCTGCGGCGCACTGTTCGTCAGCCTGTACGGCGGCTTCCTGACCGGGCTGACGAACCTGCTGTTCGGCTCCTTCCTCGGAATTTCGAGAGGTCAGGTCCTGACGCTGCTCCTCGTGGCGATCATCGCGCTGGCCGGGCTCGCGGCGATCGGCAGGCCGCTGTTTTTCGCTACTGTCGATCCTGATGTCGCGGTGGCGCGCGGGGTTCCCGCAGGTCTTGTCTCGGCCATCTTCCTGATACTTCTGGGCTGCGCAGCGGCCGAGGTAAGCCAGATCACCGGCGCGCTGCTGGTATTCGCGCTGCTGGTGATGCCGGCCGCGACGGCGCAGCGGCTTACCGCCAGGCCACTGCTGAGCTTCTGCCTGACGATCGCGTTCGGGCTGATCATCGTGTGGCTTGGCCTGGCCATCGCGTACTTCTCCGTTTATCCGGTCGGCTTCTACATCACCACGTTCGGCTTCGCGGGTTACGTGCTGGCGGCCGCGGCGCGCCGTGCGGCTGGTTACCTGGCACGGCCGCGGACGGTGCCGGCATGATCCACGCGGCCGCGGCTTTGCATGGCTTCGCGATAAGCGGGCCGATCTCCGGGCTGATGCACATCGCGGAGCAGCCGTTCCTGCGGTACGCGTTTCTCGCCGGCGCGGCTATAGCCGCAGCGGCCGGGCTGGTCGGCCACTTCGTGGTGCTCCGCTCTGCGGTCTTCACCGGCGACGCCCTAAGTCACGTCGCGTTCACTGGCGCGATCGCTGCTCTCGCCGCAGGCGCTGACCTGCTGATCGGCCTGTACGGCGCGTGCATCGCGGTCGCGCTCGGGATGGCCGCGCTCGGCCGCAGAGGCGAGGCGGACGACACCGTCATCGGCAGCGTGTTCGCCTGGATACTTGGCCTAGGGGCTCTCTTCCTCAGCATCTACGCGCGATCGAGGACCGGGGCCGACGGTACGTCGGGGGTCAACGTGCTCTTCGGCACTATTTTCGGACTGTCCGCCAGCCAGGCGCTCACCGACGCGCTGGTCTGCCTCGCGGTCTGCGTCACGATCATCGTGATCGGACGGCCGCTGCTCTTCGCCAGCGTCGACCCCGCTGTGGCCCGGGCCAGCGGGATCCCGGTCCGCGCGCTCGGCTTCATCTTCCTCGGGCTGGTCGGCCTCACCGCGGCGGCCGCGACTCAGGCGGTCGGTGCACTGCTGCTGCTCGGCCTCATCGCCGCGCCGGCTGGCGCGGCGCAGCGCCTGACTTGCCGGCCGCATAACGCATTGTGGCTGTCGGCGGGGCTGGCGATCGGCTCAGTCTGGGTCGGCCTGCTGATCGCCTACTCCGCACCGCAGATGCCGCCGAGCTTTGGCATACTGAGCGTGGCGACGCTTACCTACCTGATCGCGTTCGCGTTCACTCGCAGGGCCGGCGCCGCGCCGGCCGGCGGCCGCGCTAGCCGACCGTGAGCGCGTCAAGCCGTTCAGCCAGCTCAGCGGCCGTGTTCGGCCGTGACCGGGCGTCAGGATGGACCGCCGCCGCGATGACCTCCCTGATCGGCTGCGGCAGCGCCGCCGAGATCTCCGCCTCGTGGCCGAGCACGCGCCGCATCGCCACCATGGTGTTGTCGGTAGGCAGCTCGCCGTACAACCCGGTCCCTGTCAGGACCCGGTGCAGGCTCGCGCCGAGCGCGTAGATGTCCGTCGCGCGGGACGGCATCTCGCCCCTGATGATCGCAGGGTCAAGGAACTCCACCGATCCGGCTGATCCCAGCCCCGTGATCGTCAGGCCAGGGGTGAGCAGCTGGCTGAGCCCTAGATCACTAAGCTTGGCACGCCCGTCGTGCAGCATGATGTTGGCCGGCTTGATGTCGTTGTGCGCGATGCCGGCGTCGTGCAGCGCGTCGGCCGCGCGCGCGGCGTCGGCGACGGCGGTGAGAGCCTGACCGGGCGGGAGGGAGCCGGCCGCGTCCGCCAGCGATCCCGCCGGCAGGTACTCCATGGAGTAGTAGAGGTCGTCGCCCTGCTGCCCGGCGTCGTACAGCGTCACCAGGTACGGCGACCTGACCGCGGCGAAGGCAGCTAGCTCGCGCGTGGCACGGCGGAAGGTGTCCTGGCTGTTAGAGCCGGTCAGCACCTTGACCGCCAGGAGGTCTGCGGTCACGTTCAGCCGCTCGGGCCGGCGGGCCAGATAGAAGGCGCCATGATTGCCCTCGCCGAGCTTCCTGATGAAGTGATAGTCCGCGATGCCCGCCCGATCAACCGCGAGACTGCCCTCAGTATTGGTCACTGCTGCCTGCCTTCCGGCTGCTTAGGTCTGTCCGGCGCTTTAGGTGTGGCCAGCGCTTCAACCCACTGGTCCATGTCATCACTAGCCTCGTTGCTGCCCGCGACAACAGCGAGATGCGCGTCCATGCCGTTGTCGCCGCTGATCCATGCGCCATTTAAGGTGTCGGTCGCGGCGGCCGCTCCGTTGCCGCCCGGCACGGCCACGGCCGCTGACACCGCCGCGGCCGGCGCCGCGAGTACGAGGTCGGCTGGAGCGACGAGCAGGCAGCCGGCAGGCTGATCGCCGGCCGTTGCCTGAACGCCGCGCCTGGCCAGATCCGATACGCGGGAACTGCTGGCCCGGCCAGCGGGGCTGATCACCAGGTCGAGCCCGTCCGCCGCCGCCAGGTGGGCCGCTACCTGCACGGCGGCATCGGAGTCGCCGCCGCGGGCCAGCAGCGCGGTCGCGGCCGTGGGTGATCCCGGCGCAGGCCGCAGGACGATCACGAGCTGAGTCTTGCCGCCATTCCTGAGCTCGGAGGCGGGCGCTGCGTCCTTGTTCATCACGATCGTGTCGGGGTCAGCCGCGGCGATGTAGCCGGGAAGCTCAGCCCCCACGTTGTCGCTGAACCTGGACTGGACCCGCGTGGTTACGCCGCGTTTCTCCGCCTTGGCGGCGAGCCGCTTCAGCTCGTCTATCGTCTGCGTCATCTGCAGCAGTTCGGATCCGAGGCCGAGACCGACCTCGAGCCGCTGGCCGCTGGCTTGCCGGACCAGATGCGCGATCACGATGTCGGTGTTCGCCTTGGTCAGCGCGAGCCGCGTGGCGACGTCGACCAGCGGGGCGGCCTTGCGCGGGTCGTCGGCCAGCACGACGATGCGGTGCGCGCCCGCGCGGCCAAGCGCGGACCTGTCCGCCTCGGTGATGTCCCGCTCCATGATCCGGTTCGGGTAGATGTATTTCAGCAATGGCCCGGCCATGGCCGTGGTCACTACGGCCATGACGACCATCAGCGAATACAGCGACGCGCTCAAGATGCCGAGGTTCAGCCCGACGGTGAGAATCACGAGCTCGGTGAGGCCGCGGGTATTCATCAGCGCGGCAAGCACTGCGGCCTGCCTGCGCCGCACCCCGGTAAGCCTGGCTCCGAAGTAGGCGCCGCCGAACTTGCCGATGACGGCGACAGCCATGATCAGCGCCAGGTCAGCGAGCCCGGACAGGCCCAGCCCCGACAAGTTGACCGACAGGCCGGCGATGACGAAGAACACGGGCAGGAACACGATGACGCTGACGTGTTCGAGCCGTTCCAGGATCGACTCGCGCAGCGCGGGGATGTTCCTCGGCATCACGATGCCGAGGATGAACGCGCCGAAGATAAATTTGACGCCCATCCAGTCGGTGGCATAGGCGGAAAGCAGGAGCACGATGATGATCGTCGCGAGCACGCCCGGCGTCAGGCGGCCCTGCCGCTGATAGATGGCGGCCAGTCTCCGCAGGCCCGGCCGGACCACGAAGATGATCAAGGCCGCATACACGGGGGCCAGCGCGAGCCGTATCTCGTTGCCGTTCGCGCCCGCTACCGCGACCACGATCGCCAGCAGCGTCCACGCGAGCACGTCGTCGAGGGACGCGGCGGCGAGGGCCAGCCCGCCGATCCTGGTCCGGTGAATGCCCCGGTCGGTCAGAATGCGCGCCAGCACGGGAAAGGCCGTGATCGACATCGCGACACCGAAGAACAGCACGAAGACCGCTTTGCTGTGCACTCCGTGGCGCTGCGCGAGCCAGATCCCGAGTCCGGTGCCGAGGACGAGCGGCAGGAAGATCGAGCCGATCGCGACCCCGGCGGCGACCTTCTCCCGCCCTTTGACCAGCCCCAAATCCACTTCGTAGCCGACGACGAACATGAACAGCACGAGCCCGATGTCGGCGATCGTCGTCAGCGGCGGGATCATTGTGGCCGGGAACAGCGTCGAGGTGATCTTGCCGTCGAACAGCGTCGGCCCTAGCAGCAGGCCCGCGACAATCTCGCCGAGCACCGGCGGCTGGCCGATCCGTTTTGCCAGGGCACCGAACAACCTGGCCAAGACGATGATGAGAGCGAGGTCAGCCAGCAGCAGCTGGACTTCCTGGTCCGTCATGCGGGCGTCCTAGCCGCGGTGATCAGCGGGGGCTGGCAAGGACGGCGGCGTAGGGTGCGCTCGGCGTAACGGTGATCATCGGCCACGGTGCGACTCGTATCGGAATCCGCGGCCGCCCAGATCTATCTGGCTTCCGGTAGTGAGGACAAGCGGCACGTGCGGCTGCAACTGGGTCTCAGTCGGCTGCTTGGCCAGCCTCACGCGCGTGCCGTTGGCCGAGCCCAGGTCGGTTACCAGCACATGCCAGCCGTCAAGCGCGATCTTGGCGTGCACTCGCGACACGATCCCCGAGTCATCGTTGATGCGCAGCGCCCGGCTCCGGCCTGACGCTACCGACGCGTCAAGCCCGGGCTCCCTGCCCACTATGTAATTGCGGTCAAGCTGGAACACCGAGCCGTCATCGAGCAGCAGGACGCCGAGCGGCGGGCGAGTGCCCGGCCTCGGCACGAGCGTCTGCTGGTTCATGGAAATCCCGCAGACAGCGCAGAAGAGTGCCTCGGGATCATCGAAATGCCCGTTCTTGCAGTACACGCCCTGGATGATCGGCGCTTCGGCGATGTAGCTGCTAGTGCCAGGCGGAATGTCCCTGGCCTTGGACAGCGGAACACGCGACCCGGCATCGGAGTCACCGGCCTGGCCGAACACCACTGCCTCGAAAGGCTCGGACGAGACAGGCGGCGCTCCGCCGCTTGCGGAGGGCGACTGCCAGAGCTCGGTTCCGATGTGCTCCTGCTCGTCAACGACGCCGGCTCGCTGGACAGCGGGCAAGGACGGCACCACGTCCTGCGGGGGCGCGGGAGCGGGAGCGGGAGCCACCGGCTCGGGGACAGCCGGCTCAGGGACGGCCAGCTCAGGGACGGCCAGCTCAGGGACGGCCGGCTCAGGGACGGCCAGCTCAGGTACCGCCGGCTGAGGCATGACAGGCTCGGGTTCGGGTCCTTCGTGCTCCATCGTGGCAGCGTCGCTCTGTGCTGGCTCCTGAGCCGCCGGCTCGGGCCCGGCTGGCTGCCTCTCGGCCTGCTGCACTCGCCTGGCAGGCGGCGGGACCGACGCGATCGGGATGCCGCCGGCGAAAAAGCTCAGCCCGCCAGCCCGAACCGTGCCGGCGTCGAGCCGGGAGAACCGGTCCGTGCGGGGCGGGCCGTTGTCCGCCGCGCCCAGACCTCCGCGGACGCCAGTCACGGCTGACCTGACGAGGCAGCGCACCAGCATGCCAGGCTGGCCTGCCTCGATCCGCTGCGTGCCGTAGGCCGTGATCACGTCCGCCCACGCCCCGCCGCTGACCGTCACGGCGAGCCCGGTGCCCGCGGCGCCGAAGGCAAGCACCGAGGACTCCTGCTCTGCCCCGGTCGCTGTGCTCTCTACCGCGGCCGCAACCTCGTCAGCGAACTGGCGGCCGTCTCCCCCGGCAGTCGCTATCTGCTCAAGCGCATCGAGCAGGCCGTCCACGAACTGGCCGTCGTCCAGGCTGCTCAGCAAGATCAGGTTGCCGTACCTGGCCAGCACGCCATCGCCGGGTACCGGCCAGAGACCTGGTGGGTGCGTACCTTCTGATCCAGGATCGGTCACGCTAGCCTCCCGCCACGGAATCGCCATCTGATGTTGATCACGCGCATCGGCCCGTTCGCCCACAGCCAGACGGCGACCCAGACGAGCACGAAGTCGATCACGAAGGCCGGTGCGGTCACCGTGCTGACGATGCCCGGAAGGAGTCTCTGCTGCAGCAGCACCCAGATGAGCGCCCCTTCGGGCACCAACGTAACGAGGCCGAAGAGCGTCGGCCAGTCTTTCTCCCAGCGAAACTGCATGAGGAGGTGATACAGGCACTCCCAGGCAATGCCGATGATGGCCACTGCGGCAAGGATGATAAAGGTGTCCCGGTAGACGTCGGATAGTGGCGCGTTCAACGGCAGCACCGGGGTGATGATAAGCGTGACCAGGCCGCCGATGACGGCAAGCAGCGCGACGCGGGTCTGGATCCGGCCGCCCAGCGTGGGTAGCACGTTATGCCTCCTGAAAGTACCGATGGTCGGGCGGGTGCGAGCCGCCACGCTGACGACGGCTCGCTGACCCGGTTACGGCTGCTTGTTTCTGGCCCAGCGGATCCACTGCGAGATCGACCGGAAGGTTCCGATCTTGGGGCAGAATCCTCTCCTGGCCAGGTCGTCGGCGATCTCCTGAGCCGCCACCTGAAGTCCGAGGAACGTATCCACCCCGGGGAAGTATCCACCGAGAGTGGTCGCCCCTGAGGCATAGATCACGCCGGGCCCGCTCGCCGTCCCGCGCAGTTCGAAGGTGCGCTCCACGTCAAGTCGCCCGTAGGGATTGCGCCCGACACCAGAGTGCTCGAGCAGGTCAGCGAGTACCCGGTGCTCGGAGATGTCGGCTTCCAGCCCGGTGCAGTCGATGACGAAATCGGCGGCCATCTCGAAATTGCCGCTGCGCGACCGCACCATGCTGACGATCTTGCCATTGTTATCGAGGCGCATCTCGTCGACGGTGCCCTGCATCGCCTGGTACCAGCCTTCGCGCCGGCCCTCGTTCATCTGCGCCTGCCAGCGGCGCCGCCACGGAGTATTGGTGCCCCCCATCTGCTTGTATTTCGCCAGCCTGGCGTCGCCTTCGAGCTTGCGCATCTCGGCCTTGAGCTGGCCGCCCCAGACCGACTTCGGGTAGTTGAAGCCCTGGTAGGCGAACCCGTTGCCGCCGGGGCGCCGCGACCACGCGCGCGGGCCGTGAGCGCCGTCTACATAGGTGCGGAACAGGTGCACGATCTGGGTCTTCAGCCCGTACTTTTCGCGGTCGTCCATCAGCCGCTGCAAGACGCGCGAAGCGACGACGCCGCCGCCTCGCAGCATGACCGTGATCTCCTTGGTCCGCGCGGTCTCGTAGATGTGCTCGTGCTCCTCGTAAGCACTCACCACGTGATGGAAATCCTGATGCTTGGTACGGAAGTCCTGCAGCTCCTTGAGGTACCGCAGGCCCGGGTAACCAACGGCCAGGTGCACGTACTCGGCCCGGTAGGCGACCCGCTTGGTCGGCGTCGCGCCGGCCTTCGGAGTCAAGATCACGAAATAACCGCCGCCCTGGCGTTTCCTGACCATCCGGACCTGGCCCTTGACCAGCATCTGGTCCCAGCCGATCCGCTTGGCCTCGCGCTCGAGTCCCTTGAAGACGCGGCCCGCCTTCGGCGTGTAGAAGTCGGCCCACATCGGCTCGACGAAGACGTGCCACAGCTCGACCCAGTTGCGCTCCTGGAACGCCTCGGTGAGCGCGTAGGAGGGAAAGCCCCAGATGTTGTCAGGCCGTGACGCCGAGTCCGACCTGATCCGCTCAGGCTTCGGGATCTGAGAGACCCGGGTGAGGTACTCATAGGTCTGCCACGGGAAGTCAAGGTTGGAAAGCACCACGATCCGGCTGGCCGGCACGCCGGCGATCCGCAGGTAATCCACCGTCACGAACGATCCGATGCCGCCGCCGACCGCGACGAGCGGCACGTCGGCGACCGGGATGCCCGCTGCCCGCACCATGGCGTCCGTCCACTGGTCAGACCGCAGCAGCTCATCGGTCAGGTCGCCGGACCCGGGCGGCGCTCCCTGCTGGACGGGAGCGACAGCCGCTGGCGGGCGCTCGCGCATGATCGTGGCCGGTTGCGATGGATCCATCGACTCCGGTAGCTCGGTCGCGCTATCGGTCATTCCCCGCCCCAATTCAGCCGAAGATGGTGTCCGGAAGTTACCGATTTAGGCCGCATTAGGACCGGTGCTTCGTCCCCCGATTTGCGGCCCGCGTCGATAAAACACTGAGAGTGTCGCATGCGCCACGGAAACCGACAAGACGGTCGGATACATCGGCGTGCCGCCGTGACCGTCGCGGCCATCGGCTCGGCTGTGACTCCCAGCGTTAAATGGCGTGCGCTCGGGGCATCCGCCCGTTTCCCGAATTCTGCTGGCGTGGCCTGCCAGTTTTAGCTGGCGTTCGGTACAGCTCGCAGCTTTTCCTGGCGCGCGGCTGATGTTGCCTCGCACCGGTCGGTGCGCTGTCTCGGGGCCGCGGGACCGCGTGGCCTTATTAATAGGGGCGTGCGTGCGGGACCGGGGGAAGCCGGTGAACAGTTCGGTCATCTCGACGCCGAGGATGCTGGCGATGGCGAACGAAGATCCGCAAATCTGGGAGACGCCATTTAACGCTTGTAGTCACCTCAGCGAGCCGAGCCGGGTCCGGCCTTGTACACAACCCAGACCTGGCCACGGGCGAAGAGCATCCTGCGGCCATCCGGCAGCGTGAATTTCGTGCCGCCATCGGCCCGCGGCCTGGACCAGGCCACATGGTAGGCGCGGCCATTCCGAAGGACAACAGCAGTTCCTGAGCCCGCGGTGTTCGCGTAGGGCGGCTTGATCCCCAGTTCACGGAAGTGTGAAGCGCCGATAACGACCGACTGAATGATGACCGTCCGGCCGCCAAGCTGGCCGCCTCCGGCCGCCAGGGCCGGCTTGCCGTCCATCAGGGAAAGCCAGCGGTGCTGACTGGCCGACCACCGGAAAGTGAACGCGGCCGCCGGGTACGAGACGCTGTACGAGCTCGTCGGCTTGCCGCCCGGTGGCGCAGGCCCGAACCTGAAGCCGATGTCCTTCGCCCTGGTCGCCCCTCGCGCCTCCGCGAGCAGCTGCCTGGTCTTGGCGTACAGGTTATACGGGGCGACCCTGCTGTTATCCCGGTAGTAACCGCCGGCGATCCCTGCGTACAAGTCCACGATCCGCGCGTGCTCCACCACGGGCAGCAGGTGCGGCTGGGCCCCGGAGAACGCGAAGGCGGGCCTGCCGAACTGCCGCAGCAGCTCGATGTCTTCCGCGCGGGAGCTTCTAACCGGGCCGACGACTGGCGGAAAATGACTGGAGAAGACGGCGAATATCCGGCTCAAGCCGCCCTCTACGGGCAGCAGATAGACGATATCGGCCTTCGCCAAGCCGGTCGGCGGGCGTGCCTGCGGCACGTTATCGATCTTGAATATCAGCTCGCGGCTCAATGACTTGACCGGCTCTCCGGTAAATGGCGAATAAAGCCGGGTGGCAGGCGTCTTATGCCGGTTAGCGGCAGGCTTAGCGGCCGGCTTGCCGCCGGTGAGCAGGAAAAACCCGCCAGCCAAGATGAGCAACGCAACCGCCGAGCCGATCCCGGCGATAAGCGCGCGCCGCCGTACCCGCATGGTCACGCACCCCCGCCCCATCCCGGCCGCATCCCAAGCAGGCTAGCAAACAGCTGACGGAATAAGCCGCGCCCGGCTGGCCGAATTCGTAGGCGTAATAAGGCCAACGGCAGCAAGTGTTGTCCCGGCGGGGCGCTCGCGCGACCTGCGCGACGCGCGAGCGCGGAAACTGGTGCCGGGGCCGCCGCGCGGCGTCACCTTGCCGCGCAGGTCGCGGCACTCAGGCGGCGGAAAGTACCCCGTCATCGAGTTTCAGGGTGCGGTCGGCAAGCTCGACCAGCACCGGGTCATGCGTCGCTACCACCGCCGTGATGCCCTCGCAACGCACGACGGTCTTGAGCAGTCGCATGATCTGGCGGCCGGTATGGCTGTCAAGCTGGCCGGTTGGCTCATCGGCGATCAGCAACGCGGGACGGCCAGCCAGAGCCCTGGCGATCGCGACACGCTGCTGCTGACCGCCCGAGAGCTCGCTGGGACGTTGCCTGGCGTGATCACGCAGCCCGACCAGGCTCAGCATCAAGCTGACCCGCTCTTCCCGCTCCCTGACTCCGATGCCGGCGATGCGCAGCGGCACGCCCGCGTTCTCCGCTGCCGACAAGATGGGGATCAGGCCGAACGACTGGAAGATGAACGCCACGGTGTTCCGCCGGAAGAGCATCCGCTCTTTGTCGCTCATCGCGGTGACTTCGGCACCGGCCACGTGCACGGTGCCCCCAGTGGGCCGGTCGAGGCCGCCGATCACGTTGAGCAAGGTAGTCTTGCCCGATCCCGAGCGCCCGACCAGCGCGGTCAGCTCGCCCTGCCTGATCGTGCAGGACACCCCGCGCAGCGCCCTGACCCTTGTGTGGCCGCTGCCGAAGACCCGGCTGACGTCGCGGACGTCCACGATCACCGGCGCGTCAGGTGACCCAGCGGCCCGCGGGCTCCCGGTCATCGCGGCTCTCCCTCCTGGCTGGCGGACCGCTGGTCGCCAGCATGGTGTCCTGAATCAGGCCAGACGCCGATGTGATCGGTCTCGGCCTCCAGCCTCACCCGGTCCCGCATGCCGAGCGGCTCGATCATGTCGAGCGGCAGCTGAATCCGGCCGGCCCGGTCAAGAACGGCGTACTCGACCGCGTGGTCGGCCGACGACCGCCGCAAGGTCTCGGTACTCGTCCGGCCATCGGCGATCGCGACCGTGCGGCGCACCTGGCCTGAAACCGCCGGGTCATGCGTGACGACGAGCACGGTCGCCCCTAGCTCGGCGTTGGCCGTCTGCAGCGCGGCGAAGACGTCCATGGCCGTGCCGCTGTCAAGCTCGCCTGTCGGCTCGTCGGCGAGCAGCAAGTCCGGACCGTTCGCGAGCGCGGTGGCGATCGCTGTCCGCTGCTGCTCGCCGCCGGACATCTGGTCGGGCCTGCGGTCCGCGCAGTGGGCGATGCCGAGAGCGCCGAGCAGTTCGGCGGCCCGGCCGATCCTTGCCCTCCTGCTCATCGCGGTGAATCGCATCGGCATGATCACGTTCTGGATCACCGTCAGATAGGGCAGCAGGTTGCGGGACGTCTGCTGCCAGACGAAGCCCACCACCTCGCGCCGGTAGCGCAGCCGCTCCCTGGCGGACATCGCGGCCAGGTCCCGGCCCGCTACCTTGACCGTGCCCGCAGTCGGAGCGTCCAGCCCGGCCAGGATGTTCATCAGCGTCGACTTGCCGCTTCCCGACGCGCCCACCATGGCGGTGAGCTCGCCCTCGTTGATCAGCAAGTCCAGGCCCTGCAGAGCCTGCACTTCGATGCCCTCCGTCGCGTAGATCCGCACCAGGCGATCGCAGACAACCAGTGCGTCGTCGCCGTAGGACACCCGCGCCCGATCCGCCTCGGCCGCGAGTTCGCCGATGCCCGATGCCGCGTCGATCCGCTGGGCTGATGTCGTCATGGTGTCCCCTCTGTCCCTGGCGCTCGCACTCCTGGCACCGCTACTCACCAACCCGTAGTGCCCGCGATACGCCGCGGATGCGGATCGCGAGGCTCTGGGCGAAGAGCGTGAGGAGCGCTAGCACGATAAGGCCGGCCGCCAGGTAACCGATCACGGTGAAGTCAGCCCGGACGGGCACCCGCGCATCCGAGCCGGTAAAGATGGACAGATCGATGCTGGGCGCGAGCAGCGGCACGAGCACCCAGGCGCAGATCGCGCCGCCGATCGTGGCGGCCGCGATCGCGGGCAGCGCTTCGGCGCTGACCAGGAACCGGGCCTGGCGCTGTGACAGTCCCATCGTGACCAGCCTGGCGAGAGTCAGCTCACGGGGCCGGGCACCGAGCGCAAGCATGATCAGCATGATCATCGCGCCGAACGCGCCAGCCGCCACCGCCGACTGCGCGAGGGTAGCGTACGCACCGCGCTGCAGTTCGGCGCCGGTCAGCGCGGCCAGCGCGTCGGACCGGTAAGTGATCGTGGCCGCGCCGGGCAGCACCTTGGCGACCAGGGCGCGCAGTCTTGGGCGGTCAGGCTGCCCGACGATCAGCAAGACGTTCGGCACCGGCCGGTCGCCGCCGAGAATCCGGTCGGCGGACTGGGCGGCCACGACGATGAACGGGCCGTGCTGCCGCACGCCAGGCGTCGAATCGATCTTGCCGATGACCCTGACCTTCACCACCCGCGTGCCGATGAGCACGCCACTGCCGTGCGCCAGCGCCGACGCCGCGCCCGCCGACGCCAGCGCCGGCAACGACCCGCTGGCGGACCGGCGAGCGAGCCCGGGCGGGAAGGGCCGGGCCGGAGTCCGCGCGAGCAGGACCGCATACCGGCCTGGATCGACGGCGACTACGCCGACTGTCGTTCCGTCACCGGTCGTACCGGATGTCACGGCGACGACCGCGGCCGCCTGAACTCCTGGCACGCGGGCGATCGCCCGCTGCGTGGCCGGGGTAACCGGCGCGTTTGACCCGGACGCGTCGATGACCGCATCGGCCCCGACCGCCTGCCACGACCTGGCGACATCACCGGTGACCACGGCAGTGCGCAGCATCGCGCCGAACGCGATCACCCCGAGCGCGAGCACGAGCGCGAAGGCAGGGAGAATCGCGCTTGCCGACGCCCGCGTCGCCCGGGCGAGGCCGATGAACATGGTCACGCCCTGCCGCCGGCCGGCCAGGGCGACCAGCCAGCGCAGCACCACCGGGTAGGCCCGGACGACGATGATCGCCATCGGAATCGCGACCAGGACAGGCGCCGCGCTGGTGAGCCAGTCGGTACCTCCGCTGGCGGGCTGACCCTGGAATCGCAGGAGCTGCAGGCCGCCGGCCGCGAGGAGCACGGCGGCGACGTCGAAGACTACGCGCCGCAACCGCTCCCGGCGTGACGGTGCGCTATCCGCGCGCTCTGCGACCAGGCGCGCATGCCGCAGCGCCAGCCAGGGCACGCCCGCCAGCGCGACAGCGCACGTAATGCCCGCCAGCCACCAGGCCAGCGGCACGTCCTCGCCTGACGTCACCAGGACGCCGAGCATGACCCCGACGACAGCCGCCGGCAGCACGGCGATCGCACCGGCTCTCGTCGCGACAACCGCCAGCTGCCACCGGCCCGCGCCCCGAGCCCTGAGCAGCCCGAACTCCCCTGCGCGTCGCTCAGCCAGCAACCGGGCGCCGAGCAGCAGGACGACCAGGCCCACCACGGTCAGGCTGACATAGAGCAGCGAGAGCAGCGTTCCGAGCTCGCTCTGCGTCTGCACGAACTGGATGAGCGAGCCGGTGACCGGGGCGGTGAGCTGAATGCTGGCCGGGTACGCGACGCTGTCTTTCAGCAAGCCGAGTGAGGGCAGCCCAAAGGCCAGTTCGTTTTCGACCGGCTCGATCTGGTTGGCGTTGAGCTGGTCGAGACCAAGCGGGAATTCCCAGGTCACGGTCATCTGCTCTGCGGTGATCGCGGTCTTCAGGTCCGGCAGCTCAGCATCTGAGATCAAGGCAGAACCCAGCCAGTAGGCGGGCGCCGAGGCACTCGCCTCGTTCATGCTCGGCTTGAGGGCATCTGGATCGGCCGCCCAGAAAGCCGACCTGACGTCTGCTGGCCGGAAGATCCCGGTCACAATCAGCCGCGCGGTACTGACCGCGCCTGTCTCGCTGTCGGCCAGCGTGATCACGGAGCCGGTTCGCAGGCTGAATCGGGCCGCCATGGCCGGTGTCACGGCGACCTCGAACGTGGCCGTGAAATGGCGGATCGAAGCGTTCACGGGCATCCTGCCAGCGATGAACGTGCCGTGCTTGCGCAGGCTGGACCGCTCGATGAGTTCCACCTGCGGCTCGGCCTCCCCGTCATAGGCGCTTTTTGCCGCTCCGGGGGCCCTCAGATAACTGGTCGCCACTCCCCACCAGGCACCCGCTGGTGTCAGTGCCAGGCCCGCTGCCCGCAGGTTCGAGCGCAACTCGGCTTCGATGTTCGTGAACTGGGGTCCGTGCATGCCCGCGAAGTCGGCCGCCGCAAGCGTCGCCAGGCTGATCGACCCGCTCACTGACCGGCGGGTGGCTGACGTGGCCGAGACGATGTCCCGCAGCGCCCGGGTGCGGAAGGCCAGGCTCGCCCTGGGCGTGACCGTCGCGACGAACACGCTGGCCAGTACCAGCAGCGCCAGCACGACGCTAGCTCCCGCCCCGGTGCCGGTGACGCAGACCAGGCCTTCCCTGATCCGGCGCGCCGCGGTCCTGATCCTCATGCTGCCTCCGCCGCGCGCAGCTGGGCCGCCGGGTCCGGGCGGAACAATGCGCTCGCCGCCGCGGCGAGCACCGGGATCGCGCTCACGACGAACGCGATGACCAGCGCGGCCCCGGCAGGGACCTTGACGAGCACGGGCACCACCGGCGCCGCGGCGGTCGAGGTCAGCGTGACCGAGGGCACCAGCAGGTGCGCGAGCACGGTACCGAGCAGCAGCCCGGTCAGCGCGGCTGGCACGCTGAGGCTCAGCGCTTCCACGCAGAGCATGCGCGCCTGCGCCGGGCCGTCGATGCCGAGCGCGGCGAGCAGCGCGGATTGCGTTCGCCGCTCTCGCACGCTCCCGGCCACGCTGACCGAGAACCCGAGTATCGCCAGCAGCGCCGCCGCGAGCGCCGTCGCCTGAACGGCCTGCTGGGGTATCACGGACATCGGGTCGCTCAGCAATGTGGTTGCCAGCCTGGCCCTATCGGTAAAGCTCGTGCCCGGCGGGAATCCATGAGCCACCTGACCTGGCTTGGTGGCCAGCCACCACTGCGTGACCGCGGCCGGCGGCTGTCCGTCGACGGCCAGCGCCTCCTCGACACTGCTCAGGTCAACGATCAGCGCTCCGGCGGAGGTCGTCACCGTGGGAAACGAGCTGACGACGGCGACGATCCGGGCCGTTATCGTCGCCTGCCCCCCCAGGATCTGGACCAGGGCGCCGCTCTTGAGCCGATTGGCACGCAGGTACGAGGCTGTGGCGATCGCCGGCACCAGCCCGGCTGGCAGTCGTGCGCGCAGCGTGGCCTGCCCCTCGATCGGCGAGGTCGGACCACCGGTCAGGAATCCCGTGATCCGGCCGTAGCCCGGCGCGAAGAAGACGGGATCCGATTGATGGTGTCCCCCGACGATCCGCTCGGGTGGCCTGCCGATGCCGCCGAGAGCGAAGGCTGGCGCCGACACCTCCGGGATCCAGGTCCTGAGCAGGGCGGCGGCATTCAGGCGGACGGCCGCCTTGCCGGGCGCGGACGCGGCGAGGCCTGTCACCCCGAAGGCGGCGATACGGGAACGGGCGGCCGCGACGTGGCGGCCTGGCAAGGGCGGCAGGGTGTAGCCGGCCGTGATCGACACCAGCCTGAGCGGGTAGATGGCCTTTCCTGTCGGGGTCAGCCGGGCCACCAGGACATGACTGCGGTTATCAGCCGGCATCCTGCCCGCCGGGATCGAGTAGACCGTACCGGAGCCGTCCATGATCGAGAGGGCCACCGCCACCCGGCCGAGGCGGCCGGGGCCCTGACCCGGGCTCATGCTCGCCGTGATCATCAGCCTGGTCGGATGTCCTGGCAGCGTGATCAGCGGCTCGGTGGTGGCCGGCGGGATCTTGCGCCAGATCGACGGTGACGCCTCGTCGCCTCGCAAGAGCACTGTGGCGGGCGCGTGCCTGGCATCAATCGCGAGCGTCTCGCCGTTTCCCGGCGCTTCAAGCTGGTCGCTTACGGCCATCGCGGCGATGACGCCAGGCGCGTGCGCAATGGTGCCGGCAACGCCAGCGGTTGCCGGGAAGAGGGTGCCGGCTCGCACATCCGCACCGGCGGTAAACGCCGACTGGTCGAGCACCGACTGGCGCCAGCTCTGATGCTGGGCCAGCGCGAGCGTGCTCGTGCCAACCGCGAGGACGACGAGCAGCATCGGGGCGCTCTGCCTGATGGCGCGCCTGCTGAGCTCCCAGGTCGCCAGCGCGCTGCCTAGCCGCCTGGTCCGGGCCGCCAGCTTGTCGCCGGCCCTGGCCAGCAGCGGCAGCAGCCGCAGCGGCAGCACGGTGCCAGCCGCGAGCGCGATCGCCGGGGCCAGCACAAGCACGGGGTCGATGCCCAGGCCGGCCGGGGTGCGGCCGATTACGGAGAAATCGCGGAGCTGCCAGCCAGCCACCAGCGCGAGCGCGATCAGCCCGACGTCGGCGCCCGCCGCAGCCAGCAGCAGCGCCGGCGGCCGTCTGCCCCTGCCTATCCTCAGCGCCCCGGGCGATACCGAGCGGACGCCCGGCCAGATCATGATCGCGGTGCACAGCAGCAGCACCAGCCCGGCTGTCAGCCAGGCGTCGGCCGGCACGCCGGTCACCTGGATCCCGGCGGGGCGTTGCGTCCCGCTCCTGGCCAGCAGGCCGCTCAGCCGGCTCCCGAGCAGCGCGCCCGCGCCCGCCGCGACGAAGGTCACGACAAGCGCCTCGATCGCGGCAAGTTTCAGCAGCTGAATCCGTCCAGCGCCGCGCGAGCGCAGCGTCGCCGACTCATCCTCGCGCTGACTGGCCAGCGTGCGGGCGGTGAGAGTCAGCGCGGCGCCTGCCAGCAGCAGCAGCTCAAGCTCACCCACCAGCAGCAGTGACCTGGCCACCACCAGCTTGATGGTCACGGTTCGCAGGACCGCCGGCAGCCCGCTCGCCGTCTGCAGTCCGCCCAGATCGACTGACTTGGACAAGAAGGCCATCGCCTTCGTCAGCCTGCTCGCCAGCGGCGTGAGCTGATCGGCGGCCAGGTGCGTGATGCCGAGCCGGTACAGCCAGGTGGCGCCGCCGATCGCGAGCCTGTGGGCGCTGAAGGCGCTGTCGTCGACGATGAATGGCCCGTAGGTGACGAACCCGGGCGACGCGCTGACCCCCGTCACGGAGATCGGGTCAATGCTCCAGTACGGCGCTGCCTGGTCCAGTGCCCGGTACGTGCCGGTAACCCGGAAGCTGACCCGCGCCGAGGTAAGCCGGTCGTGCAGCACCAGCACCTGGCCGACCTTCAGGCGCAACAGCACGGCGACGTTCGCGGGGACCGCTGCCTGCAGCGCGCCGCGCCCGGCCCCGGGACGTGGCCACGCGCCGGCGACGAGCCTGACGTGTGATTCGATCTTCGTCATGAACGCGGCTTGCACCAGCGGCACGGTCCTGACGCCGCGCGGCGCCGGCAGGCCCAGCGGATCTGACCACACCGCGTCATCGGCGGTGATCGGAACTCCCGCGAAGGCGTGGCTGATCCTGGAGCTGATGACCGGCCGGTCGGCGCGGTACTGCTGACTGTTGATCGCGCCGCTCACCGTGATCGCCTGCTGCCCTGACGCCGCCAGCTCATCGCTCACTGCCTGCGGCAGCGCGGTGGCCTCGAATGCCGCGAAGGCAGCCACCAGCGACGACGCGATGAGCGTGCTGAGCAGGACGCTCATCAGCAGTGGCCAGGCCGACCACATTCGCGGCCAGAGGATCGAGCGTCGCGCAGTCATCTCGGATGGGCCCCAAACGCACACGCCAGCCACTGGCGGATGGCTATCCCAATATCTGGTATTTTATGCACGATACGATTGGTGTCCGCGATTTGGAATCGGACCGTTAGTTAATCGTTGCCGGCAGCGACCGGGCCTTTGCTGCCGGCATGTCCTGCCTTAAACGCAACCACCGGGGTCCTGGTTGCATCCCGGAGTGATCATTTTGCCGGCGCGGTAGGCTCGGCGAGGTGACCAACTCGCCAGATCCCCTTGCACCTGTCCGCGTTAGGTTCGCACCGTCGCCGACCGGGATGTTTCACGTCGGGTCCGCTCGGTCCGCCCTGTACAACTGGGCATTCACCAAGCAGCGGGGCGGGGCCTTCGTGCTGCGCATCGAAGACACCGACACCTCGCGCAACCGGCCGGAGTGGATCGACGGCATCGTGACCGCGATGGCCTGGCTCGGCATGGACCGGAGCGGTTACGAGGGACCCGTGCTGCAGTCGGCGAACGCCGGTAAGCACGTCGGTGCCGCCCGGCGGCTGGCGGACACGGGCCACGCCTACTACTGCGCGTGCACCCGTGAAGAGATCGTGACGCGAACCGGCGATCAGCACCGGGGGTATGACGGGTACTGCCGCGACCTCGGCCTCGGGCCAGGGCCAGGCCGGGCACTGCGGTTCCGCACGCCGGACGAGGGCGTCACGATCGTCGATGACGTCGTGCGCGGCAAGGTCAGCTTCGAGAACTCGGCGATCGACGACTTCTCGATCGCCCGCGCTGACGGGTCGGTGCTGTTCCTGCTCGCGAACGTCGTGGACGACCTCGACATGGGGATCACACATGTGGTCCGCGGCGAAGAGCACCTGCCGAATACGCCCAAGCAGCAACTGATGATGGCGGCCCTCGGCCACCAGCCGCCGGCGTGGGCGCACCTGCCGGTGCTCGTCAACGAGAAACGGCAGAAGCTGTCCAAGCGCCGGGACAAGGTCGCGCTCGAGTCGTACCGGGACGAGGGCTACCTCGCCGAGGCGATGCGCAACTACCTGATGCTGCTCGGCTGGGCGCCGTCGGGCAACCGCGAGATCCTGCCGTGGCCTGTCCTGGTCGAGGAGTTCAGGCTTGACGAGGTCAATGTGTCGCCAGCGTTCTTCGACGTGAAAAAGCTGCGCGCGATCAACGGGGACTACATCAGGAGTCTTTCCGTCGATGAGTTCATCGCCCGGAGCGAGCCGTGGCTGAGCCAGCCGGCGGCCCCGTGGCGGCCAGGGGCGTTCAGCGCCGGCGTCTACGCCCAGGTCGCGCCGCTGGTGCAGACCAGGGTGGCGGTGATGTCCGAACTGACAGCCAGCGTCGACTTCTTGTTCCTCGACGAGGCACCGCATGACGAGACGTCCTGGACGAAGACGATGACAGGCGCATCCGCCGGGGTCGCGACGGGGATTCTCGACGCCGTGCTGGCCGGGTTGCCTGAGATCAGCTGGGACGCCGACTCGATCAGGGCCTGCGTCGAGCAGGCCGGCGCCCAGTTCGGCCTCAAGCTGGGCAAGGCGCAGGCGCCCGTGAGGGTCGCGGTCACCGGCCGCACTACCGGACTGCCCCTTTTCGAATCAATTTATGTTTTCGGCCGTGATGCGACGATCGACCGCTTGCGCGCCGCGCAAGCCAAGATGCGAGGCGCTTCGCAGTGATGACGCCCGGCGGGCGGGCGCGAGAGCGGCCAGGTCACCCGCGAAGCGGGCCCGGTCGCGATATCCGCGGCCGGGCCCGCCCGGGCTGGCTGACCGCGATGCTCAGCCAGCCGGTCCAGCTTCCAGCGTGAGCGTCGCCGTGTGCGACCGCCCTGACTGGTCGGCCCAGCTGAGCGTCACCTTGTCGCCAGGGTGATGGCGCTGCAGCGCCAGCTGCAGGCTCATCGGCCCGGTGACGTGGTGACCGTCCACGGAGGTAATCACATCGCCGCCGACGATCCCGGCCTTGCCGGCGGGCGCGCCAGGGATGACGCCAGCGATGAGCGCGCCAGCGCCGGCCGGGAGGCCCGCTGACCTGGCCTGGCTATCGGATTCCACCTGCACGCCCACGAAGCCGGTCTCGCCGAGGTGCACGGTGGCCGATTCTTTGCCTGAGCTGATCTGGCCCGCGATCGATTCGGCCTGATCGATGGGGATCGCGAAAGCCTGGGCGCTTCCGCCGGAGAACTGGAAGTCCTGAGCAGACGCGGCCGTGTCCATGCCGATTACCTCGCCGGACCTGTCGACCAGCGGCCCGCCGGAGTCGCCGGGCTGGATCGGCGCGTTGTGCCTGATCAGCCCGGTCAGGCGCTCCGAGGTGCCGGCCGACTCATCGGATGCGGTGATGGAGGCGCCGAGGCTCACGACCTGGCCGGTCACCACTGACGGCCTGCCGCCCTTGCCTTCGGCGTTCCCGATGGCTACCACCCGCTGGCCAGAAACGGTGTCAGAGGAATCACCGAGGGTCACGGTCTGCAATCCTGAGGCCCGCACGAGCTGGAGCACGGCGACGTCGTGACTGCGGTCATAGCCCACGACCTTGGCCTTGTACGTCTGGCCGTTCCCGATGTCGGTGGCCGTGATCGACGTCGCGCCTTCGATCACGTGGTTGTTGGTCAGCACCTTGCCTGACGGCGTGAGCACCATGCCGGTTCCGGCTGCCCTGGCCTGCTGGAAGCCGAGCGTCGTGACGATGTCCACCAGCCCGGGGTCGACCTTGCTCGCGACCTGGGCTGTGGTGAGCACGGCGCCGCCTGGCTGGCCAGCCGAATGCTGCATGCCGAAGAACGTGCTGGCCGCCCCGACAGCCGCCGCGGCGACCGCGACAGCCAGGGCGCGGCGAACGCGGGAGGCCCGGCGCGGGCGCGGAGGCATGCCGTACCCGCCCGGCCCGCCATACCCCCCGTACCCGCCGTACCCTCCGCCTGGGCCGTATCCTCCAGGCGGGTACGAACCCGGCGGGTAACCGTAGCCGCCATACCCGCCATGACCGCCATAGCTACCGCGCTCGCCATAACCACCGGGCGGAGTGCCGTAGCCGCCGTAGCCGCCCTGATCACCCTGGCCGCCCTGCCCTGACCACGGGAGCGGTGGCGCGGGCGGCTCCTGGGCAGACTGGCCTGGATCGGGCCAGCTCGGGGTATCGTAGCTACCACTCATCGCAGTCGGCTCTCCCTCGTTGTCGTGCTTCCCCCCTATAGTTCTCCGGCTACCTGAAGGGCTCCTGAGAGGCTGCTCCCCGATAGCTAGAGGTTTGCTGCGAAGCTGAAGACTCGACTGGCAGTCCAGTGAGTCCTCCGCTCCTGGCACGGGCGGCACGCCCTGGGCGGACTTCACCAGCGCTCGGGGGATCGCGGTACATCACACTGGCTCACTTACCTCGTAAGTCAGCTTCCACACATGCCGTGTCAATAGCGCAGGGACCGGCACCGGCTCCAGTACCGGCACGGCGCGGAGCCGTCTTCCGGTGAAAAAGGCGGCTCGCCCTTTTGCTTCCGGTGGTCTATATTATGCTCACAGTGAGATGTTCTCACCTAGAGAAGGACACGAGCGTGACCGAGCAGGGAGTGACCAAGGCGGCTGGGACGCAGGCGCGCGCGACAGGGGCACGCGCGGCTGAGCCGGATCCGGTCATCGTCACCCTGCCGGTCATCGAACCTGAGCTGCTCAGCGAAGAGCAGTTCCTCGCTAGCTACGATCCCCGGGCCTACGACCCTGTCGCTGTCACGGTCGACGTCGTCGCGCTCACGATCAGGGACAGCGCACTGCACGTGCTGCTGGTACAGCGCGGCGAGCCGCCGTACGCGGGCCAGTGGGCGCTGCCGGGCGGCTTCGCCCGTGCGGGCAGCCCGCCAGGACGCGGTGGCGTTGCCAGGCTCGCCGAGGACCTGCCTGACGCCGCCGCGCGGATTCTCGCCAAGGAGACCGGCGGCATGGGCCAGGTCTACCTTGAGCAACTCGCCACTTACGGAACCCCGGGCCGCGACCCGCGCATGCGCGTCATCTCCGTCGCATACCTGGCCTTCGCCCCAGAACTGCCAGAGCCACACCCTGGCGGCAACGCCAGGGCAGCGGCATGGGTCCCGGTAGGCGTCCTTCGACTAGCCGAAAGCTGCCCGCGCCAGGAGTCAGGAGCAACCGGGAAGCTTGCGTTCGACCATGCGCAGATTGTCGCTGACGGGCTGGAAAGGGCGAGATCGAAGCTGGAGTACTCGCCGCTGGCCACCGCGTTCGTGGTGGAGCCGTTCACCATTTCCGAACTGAGAACCGTATACGAGGCGGTGTGGGGGGAATCCCTGCACGCCGGCAACTTTCACCGCAAGGTCTTGTCGGTACCCGGATTCGTCGAGAGCACGGGCGAGACAACGCAGGCGGGCGGCCCGCGTGGCGGGCCGCGAGCGCGGCTGTACCGGAGAGGCGATGCGCGGCTGCTGCATCCGGCTCTGCTCCGGCCAGGCCGTGAGGATTCGGTGCGCTGACGTGGTGCCGGGCAGCGCGGTAACCGGAGAAGCAGGCACAGTGCAGGCACAGTGCAGGCACGGGGAAGGCAGGCACGTGATGAATGAGGACGCATTCGCGGCGGCGTGGTTCGCAGGTGCGGGCGTGGGCGGCTTCGACGACATGGACGCGGCGCGCCGGGTGCTCGCGGCGCGGGAAAAAGAGCGGACGGCCATCAAGGCCCAGGTCATCATCTCGGTCTCGCTTGACGAGCTCGACGGGCTTGACGGGGAGATGCTGGTCTGACGGCGTGCGAGGCCTCCGAGGCCGCGAGGCCCCGAAGGCCCGCGAGACCTCCGGGGCAGTCGCGGCGCGCGATCAGGTGAGCCCGTCTCTGTCCGCCCACTCAAGCAGGGTGTCGATGGAGTAAGGGGCGTTGTCGATGCCGGCGTGCAGGTCGCCGAGGCGGGCGAAGCGCGCCGGCACCGTCGCGATGGTGAAGTCACGGGGGTTGACATCATCGACCTCGGCCCAGCTGATGGGCGTCGAGACAGTCGCTTCCGGCACGCCGCGCACGGAGTAGGCACTGGCGATCGTATGGTCCCTGGTGTTCTGGTTGTAGTCGACGAAAAGCATCCGAGGATCCCGGTCCTTGCGCCACCAGGTGGTGGTCGCCTCGCCAGGAGCCCGGCGCTCGATCTCGCGGGCGAAGGCCAGGGCGGCCCGGCGCAGGTCAGCGAAGCTCCACCGCGGCTCGATCCGCACGTAGATGTGCAGCCCGTTACCTCCTGAAGTCTTCGGCCACCCCGTCGCCCCCAGCTCGCCGAGCAGCTCGCGGGCGATGCCGGCGACCCGCCGGACCGTGCCGAAGTCGCATTCCGGCATCGGATCCAGATCGATCCGCCACTCGTCGGGCCGCTCGGTGTCCGCCCGGCGCGAGTTCCACGGGTGGAACTCCACCGTGGACATCTGCACGGCCCAGATGACGCTCGCCAGTTCGGTGACGCACAGCTCATCGGCGTGCCTGTTGTAGCGCGGGAAATGCACCCGCACTGTCTCAAGCCAGGGCGGCGCACCCGCGGGCACCCGCTTCTGATGCACCTTCTCCCCCGCCACGCCCGCCGGGAAGCGGTGCATCATGCACGGCCGCTCGCGCAGCGCCCGCACGATCCCGTCACCCACCGCCAGGTAGTAGCGAGCGAGGTCGAGCTTCGTCTCGCCCCGAGCCGGGAAGTACACGCGGTCGGGGTTGGAGATGCGGACGGTCCGGTCGCCGACCTCTAGCTCCGCCTGTGCTGCCATAACGAGAAGCTAGCCGACGACGAGCCGCTGCGACGGAAATCGCCGGTCACTATCGCGCGCCCCGGCAACTGCGCGGCAGCGGATATCCTTGGGCGGCTGCCAGCACAGGGACCGCCGCTGATCCGCGCCAACCCAAAGCGCCGACCCAAAGCAGAGGGCTAATGGTCACTAACTGGGCCGGGAACGTGTCGTTCAATGCCGCCCGATTCCACCAGCCCAGCTCCGTCTCCGAGGTGCGGCGACTGGTCGCCGAGGCGGGGCGGGTTAAGGCGCTCGGCACCGGTCATTCGTTCAGCCGGATCGCCGATACCCCAGGCGACCTGATCTCACTTGAGCGACTGCCGACCATCATCGCCATCGACCCAGGCCAGTCCTCGGTCACGATCAGCGCCGATGTGACCTACGGCGAGCTGGCACCGCGGCTGCACGACGCGGGCCTCGCGCTGGCAAACCTCGGCTCCCTGCCGCACATCTCGGTAGCCGGCGCCTGCGCGACCGGCACCCACGGTTCAGGGAACCGGCTCGGCAACCTTGCCACGGCGGTATCGGCGATCGAGATGGTCACCGCCGACGGCGACCTGGTCACCTTGCGGCGGGGCCAGGGCGACTTCCCCGGCGCCGTCGTGGCGCTCGGCGCGCTCGGAATCGTCGTCGGCCTGACGCTCGGCACCGAGCCGACCTACTACCTGCGCCAGTATGTCTATGACGACCTGCCCCAGGGTTTCCTCGACGAGCAACTGGCGGTGATCTTCGCCGGCGGTTACAGCGTGAGCCTGTTCACCGACTGGCGGGGGCAGCTGATCAATCAAGTCTGGATCAAGCAGCGGCTGCCCGCCGGTGACCCGGAACCGGAACTGCACGGCGCCCGGCTCGCCGACGGGCCGCGCCACCCGGTCCCCGGTATGTCGCCTGCGCACTGCACCCCGCAGCTGGGAGTCGCGGGACCGTGGCATAAGCGGCTGCCGCATTTCCAGTTCGACTCGACCCCGAGCGCGGGGCGAGAGCTTCAGTCGGAGTACCTGCTGCCCAGGTCATCGGCGGTGGCGGCGATCTCGGCGATCGGCGCGGTGCGGGACGTCGTCGCCCCGGTGCTCCAGGTGTCCGAGATGCGCACGATCGCTGCTGACGACTTGTGGCTGAGTCCTTGCTACCAGCGAGACTCCGTCGCCTTGCACTTCACCTGGATCGATGACCTGTCGGCCGTGGCGCCGGCCCTGGCTGTGGTCGAGGAGCAGCTAGCGCCCTTTCACCCTCGGCCGCACTGGGGCAAGCTGTTCGACCGGGCTGGCCGCTATGATCGGCTCCCGGATTTCCTGCACCTGATGGATCGCTACGACCCGGCCGGCAAGTTCGGTAACGATTTCCTGAGCAACTCACTTGGCGAGGGCTGACCGAGCGCGGGCGGCAGGAGCGGGAAGAGGCCGGCTTCGGGGTGGAAAGCGGTGTGCAGGGCAATCCTCTGGCAATCACGACCCGCAGGCGTTTCGCTGATGTCGTCACTGTAAAAACGGCGGCATGAAACCGCCCTTAGTCCTAGGGCTTGCAGATTATTAACACGCGGGTTTGTCTCGTACTGAGGCCCACCTTTGGCCCATCGGTGGCGCTCTGGCGCCACCGATGGGCCATCGGCGGGCCAGCAGCCAGGCAGTTCGCCGGGGCGCTATCACCTTCCGGGAGGCCAGATCGCCAATCTGCGAGTTAGTACGCGACGGCCGCTTAGCCCGGCATGAGACCGGTACCAGGAGCTGGCATCGCCAGCCGGCCGCCCTTGCAGATCGCCACGGCGACGCGCGGCGCGGCCGGCCGCGGCTGCTCCAGCCACCCCGCTGACCGCTCGCAACCAGGATGGCTTCTCAGTCAAGACTTGTCAATAAATTGACTCGAACAACCATCCAGCGTGAATATGCACTAGGGGGAAATGGCCGGGAACCTCTATTGATACGGTGCCAGCCAGGGTGACGCCAACTGAGGCTGCCATTCGGCCTGGTACATCAGCTGACGGTCACATTCCCCCCGATGCAGCAGCTGCCCGGCCCCGATGCCAGCACCGCGCGCTCGGCCGGATGTGGCGCACTACCTTGGGATACCGGGCTGACTAGAAGGAACGCGGCAGCTAACGCGGCGAAGGCGGCCGGGATCGCTGAGATGCGGCTGAGTCGGGAAGTCATGGCTTTCCCCTCGATCGTGCGGGCGGGGCACCCATCTCGGTGGCTGGGCATCGGCGCGCCCTGCGGCTAAGATAAGGTCACGGTAACTTAGCCGTTCAGAGAGTGTCAATTGAGTCAACACGAGTTTGCTCGCCGGTTGCAGGCGATGCGCCAGTCCCGCGGGATGACGCAGCGTCAGCTCGCCGGGACCAGGCTGTCGGTGAGTTACGTATCCCTGCTGGAGGCCGGCAAGCGCAGCCCCACGCCGCAGACCATCCGCATCCTGGCCGAAGCGCTGGGATGCGACGAACATGAGCTAGTCGATTCCGACGATCCGGCCCTTCCCCTGGCGCTCACGCTCGCGCAAGCCGACCTCGCGCTCGAGGCGGGCCAGGCCATCGCCGCGCTCGAACGCTACGAGCAGATCCTGGCGGCCGACTCACAAGATGCCGGGCTGCTCCGGCGCGCCCGGCTCGGCCACGCCCAGTCGCTGCAGCGGGCGGGACGGCTCACCGAGGCGGCAGCGGCCTACGAGCGGTGCGTAAGGCTCGGCGAGGCCGACCCAGCCAACGAGGCGTCGCTCCAGGTTTACGTCGGATGGTGCCGCTGTCTTTATGAACTGGGTGAGCTGGTGCGGGCAGCCGATGTCGGCAAGGCCGCGCTAGCCCAGTTCGACGCGGCCCAAGCTCGCGAGTCAGAGATGTCGATCCGCCTGATCGCCACCGTCGCCGCGGTCTGGTTCGAACTAGGCGACCTCCGCGAAGCGGAACGCCTGCTTGAGGAAGGCCTACGGCGCGCCTCGCGCGTCCGGTCGCCAACCGCCAGGGGAGCGATCCTGTGGAATGCGAGCCTGGTGGCGTACGAACGCGGCCGATTTCAGTACGCGCTTGAGCTCTCCGAGGAAGCCGTCCATGCCTTCCGCGGCAGCGACGTCCGGCGTTATCTCGGCCGCCTGCTCGGCGCGCGCGGTTACCTGCTGCTGCGCGGCGACCCGCCAAGGCTCGACGAGGCCGTCGACTGCCTCAATGACGCACTCAAGGAGCTCGCTGACCGGCCCGATCCCATCGACAAGGCGTACGTTCTCACCGAACTGTGCTACGCCCACCTCGCCCGCGGCAAGCTGCGCGACGCCGTTCACGCGGCCGAGGACGCCCGTCAGCTGCTCGGCCCGACCGCCCAGCTCGAGTCGGCCCGCGCCACCACCGCGCTCGCCGTCGCCTTGTCCGCGCACGGGGACCACGACCGGGCAAAAGCCTTGTTTACCGAGGCGGCTACCGTCCTTGACGGCCTCGGCGCCACCAGGCACGCTGCCCGCTCGTGGATCGAGCTCGCCCACGCCCTGACCGATACCGGAGATCTCCAGGGGGCGCTGTCGGCCTACGACAACGCCGCCCGGGCGATGAACATCGACGAACCCCGCTGGCGCCAGCGCCGCACATCCCGGTTATCGCGCCGTCAACGGCGGCAACTGTCCGACGCGTCGGTGGCGCGGCTGTAAGCGAGTGCGACCAGCCTGACAATCCGGTGAGATGGCCGTCGCCAGGGCCAGCCCTCCCGGAGATCATCTGCGTGCGCACGTGAGTACTGGGTATGGGTGCGCGGGAAGGGAAGGTCACTGCGCCGCAGAGGAGTTCACATGTCGAACCACTTCAGTGCGGACAACCTCAGGTTTCCCGGCGACGACACCCGGCTGGAGCTCACTGATCTGTACGCATTCAGGTCGTCAGCTAACCCCGGCAAGACGGTGATCATCATCGACTCGAACCCGACGGTCAGAGCGATCGAGTTGCCGCCGACGGTCGTCACCAGCCGCGAGTTCCATCCTGGCGCGGTCTACCGGATCAATGTCGACAACGACGGTGACGCGCTGGCCGACGCGGCCTTCACGTTCACCTTCTCCGAGGTGGAGGACGGTGCGCAGACCGGTACTGCCCGTTACGCGACCGGTGCGCAGGCTCGCGAGTCCGAGCCAGCCGGGGAGGTGCTGGCCACGTCCATCCCGGTCAGCTTCGCCGCCCAAGCCCAGCCTATGGAGGCTGGCGAGGTCCGGCTCTTTGCCGGAGCCCGCAGCGACCCGTTCTTCGCCGACATCGAAGGCGCGATGCACGGGTTCCGGTGGACCGGCCACGACGACTTCGCCGGCAATGACGTCTTGTCGATAGCGCTCGAGGTGCCAGACGACATGCTCGGCACCGGTCCGCAGGTCGGGTTCTGGGCATCGATCAGCCTGCGCCAGAACGGGGAGCTCACGCAGATGGATCGGGGCGGCAATCCGACCGTGAACCCGTTCATCAATCCCGACGGCCAGAAAAACCTCTACAACTCGCGGCAGCCGCACGACGACGTGGCCAACTATCTCGGGCCATGGTCCAAGCTGCTCGAAGACGGCGGTTACCCGCCCGGGGAGGCCAGGGAGGCTGCTCTTTCCATGTTGCCTGACATCCTCCGCTACGACCGCGACAAGCCCGCCGCGTACCCGAACGGGCGCGCTCTCGCCGACGACGTCTTCAGCAAGCGCTTCGACTGGCTGACCCACGGCCAGGTCCCGCCGACCGGCCTGCGGCCGCACGAGGACCTGACGAACGAGTTCCCGTATCTCGGCAGGCCCAACTCCGCCTGAACTCGCCTAAGTTTGCCTAAGTCCGAGGCCGCGGTGGGCAGGAGAATGCGGAAAATGGTGCCCCTGCCTTCTTCGGAATCGACGTCGATGATGCCGCCGATTCCGGCGACTATGCCATGCACGGTGGAGAGGCCGAGGCCGGTGCCTGCGCCGGCGGGCTTAGTGGTGAAAAAGCGCTCGAAGATGCGCGCCCGCACCTGGGCGGTCATCCCGATGCCGGTGTCGGCCACGCTCAGCTCGACATAACGTTGCGAGGCGGCGCCGGGAAGGCGGCGCCTTCGCTCGGCGTCGAATTCCGCCGGCCTGGTGCTGATCGTCAGCGTGCCGCCCTCGGGCATGGCGTCCCTGGCGTTCAGTGCCAGGTTGAGCAGTACTTGCTCAAGCTGGCCAGGGTCTCCGAGCACAGCGGGCAGGTCGCCGGGCCATGGATTGAAGATCACCTTGGCCCGGCCGCTCAGGCTGACGTTGAGGAGGTCCCTGATCCCGGCGATAAGAGCGTTGAGCTCGGTCGCCTGCGGCCTTGACCTCACCCGGCTGCTGAACCCGAGCAAGTCGCTTGACAGGCGCGTGGCCCGCTCGGCCGCGACGCGAATCTCGGTCAGGATGTGACGGAGTTCCGGATCAGAATCCCTGCTGACATCTTCGGCCATCTCCGCGTATCCGACGATGACTCCGAGCAGGTTCCCGAAGTCATGGGCGATACCGCTGGTGAGCTGCCCGACCGTCTCCAGGCGTTCACCCTGCCGCAGCCTGGCCTCCAGGCCGCGGCGTGCGGCCTCCGCCCGTTCCTGTTCCGCGCGCTGGCGAGCAGTGAGGTCCACGACGAAGGTAGCCCAGCGAAGCGGATTCCAGTCGATCACCGCCGAGCCGAGCAGGATGGGCACGAGATGACCGTCGCCGTGCACGTATTCCTTCTCATACGGCTGGAATGCCCCGTTCCGCCGAAGTTGCTCGACAGCGTCATCATCGGCCGCGATCCATCTTTCCGGGGTGATCGCCCGCCAGTCGATCAGCCCCTCCTCCAGGTCGCTCCTGGTGCGGCCGATGATGTCAAGGTAAGCGTCGTTGGCTTCCAGAATGCGTTCCTCGCTCGCCACGACCACACCGAGGACATTGGCCTCCCTAAGCCGTCCAAGCAGGCCATTGTTCTGCTGCAGGGCGGCTTCGGCGCGGCGCTGCTCGGTAATGTCGGTCATGATCACGTATGCGCGACGGGGCCGGCCCTGCTCGTCCCGCGCGTCCGGTACAGCGGTAACCCGCAGCCACCGCGTCTCGCCGGTTTGCCCGTGTCGCACTCCGATCACGACCCCGGCGACCACCTGTCCGGTCCGCAACGCGACCCGCACGGGAACATCGTCGAGCTGGAAGGGCGAGCCATCTTCGCGCACGGCCCGCGTCACCGCGAGCAGCGACCGGGTGGTCAGCGTCTCAGGCTCGAAGCCGAGAATCTGAGCTGCCGCCGGATTCGCCCCGATGACTGATCCGTCAGCGTTGTAGTGGGCGACGCCATCCGGGAGAGTCTCGAACAGCGTCCGGTACCGTTCCTCGCTGACTGCCAGCCGCTCGGCTAGCTCTTCCTGGCGACGCCGATCGCGGACGTGGGCGGTGATATCGGTGATATACAGCAGAACCCCGGCCACTCCCCCGGCATCGTCGTGCACAGGCTGGTAGGTGTAGTCAACGAACAACTGCTCGCGCCCGCGCCCGCGCACGCGAAGCCATACTTCTGACTCACGACCCTCGAAAGGCTCGCCGGTCGCGGCGACGCGCTCAATCCGGTCGACCCGGTCCTCCGCCAGTTCCGACAGTGCCTCGCGGAACCGGCGGCCGATCAGCTCACGCTGCCCGGTGAGCCTGCGGTATTCCCGGTTGGCGAACACGTACACCAGGTCCGGCCCGGCCACGTACGCCGCCGCCATCGGCATGTTCTGCAACATCTCGCGCATGAGCGCGAGATCAACCTGATGGTCATCTCGGGGCGGCCTGCTTGCCGAAGCTGTCATCATCCCCCCAGGCTGGCGGCCTGTCCTTCGCAAACATCTGCCAGCTATCCCTGGCATACCCGCGCTGGCGTTCCGCTGCCGCTGACCACCGGTTGCCGAGCAGCGTGCAAGAGCAACAAAGTCCTGCCTGCTGCTCTGCTGAGAGGGTGCTGGCGAGAGGGTGCTGGCGGGACGGTGCTGAATCAGGGAGGCCGGGCGTCAGCCTGTCGCGGTTGCCGTGCCCGGGGCGCGGTTTTCATGATCGTGGAGACTTCACCGCGCTTTGCGGGGATCCTTGTCACAGCGGGGAGAGTTCACCGCTCATAGGAGAGAAAACGCTCCCGGACACGAAAACTCCCCCCGCAGCAGCGGACAACCCTCCCCGATCCTGGCCCGGACGCTGACAACCCTCCCCGATCCTGGCCCGGACGCTGACAACCCTCCCCGATCCTGGCCCGGACGCTGACAACCCTCCCCGATCCTGGCCCGGACGCTGACA
>DASTJM010000015.1:0-63771 GCA_035716545.1 Streptosporangiaceae bacterium | reverse complement strand
GCGTACTTCGAGTCGTAACCCGCCGTGTCCATCCGCCAGTCCTGCACCTGCTGGGCGCCGAGACCAGGCGGGGCGTCGAGGATCGCGAGCCGGTCGGCCATCAGCTCGCAGTGCGCGATCATCGCGAGCTGTACAGCCTTGACGCCGTCCATGTCGATGGCGCCGCTCGTATAGGCGGCCATCAGGTCGGGCACGCACAGCATCGTGACGTTCTCGATGGCCTCGAGCCCGGCGAAACCCGTCCGGTCGGCTGTGTTGCCGACGTACTCGTGCGCGCCGATCTCGGCCGGGGCGCTCGCGGGTTCAGCGGGTGCCTGCCCGCCGGTCAGCGCCACCTGGCTGCCCTGCCGTGGCTCAAGCACGGCGCTACCCTTGATGTCCTCGATCTCGATGAGCTTGGAGCGTTCCTTGACCGCGGTGACCACGTACTGCGGGCCGCGCTTGGCGGTCACGTTGTCGAAGGTTTCCACGACCTCTCCGGCGCGCTTGACCACCAGCTTGAACGCGCCGTCGCCGCCGTCGCCCGCCTCGCCCACCTCGACCGACAAGTCGTTGCCGTCCGCGCCGGCCGACAAGGCGCGCACGCGGATGGCCGGGCGCGACCGGTCTCCGCCGGTGGTCAGCTCGGCGCGCGCGGCCTGGCCAAGCGCGGCTACCGGTCCTGACGCGTTACTGGTGGCTTCGCCGTCGCCGTTGGCGCCAACCCGCACGACGTACGCCGCGCCGCCGCCGTTGAGGAAGTAGCCGTAGACCGCGTGCGGCAGGTACGCGCCCTCGGTGAAGCCGCCGAACGCCTTGGTGTACTGCGTCCAGTTCGTGACGAGGGTGGGCTCGTTGGCCTTCCCTCGCTCGGTGAACCCGACGAACGCGGCCAAGGCCGTCCCCACTCCCTCAATTGGCCGCGAGCCGGAAGAGACCTCCTCGACGTAGACGCCGGGGGATAGATACGAGGGCACGCTTCCTCCTGCTGTCCTGACCCTTCGGTGGGCACCCTGACCCTTCTCGCCCGAGTCTGCGGCCCAAGACCCCCGCCGCCCCAGCGCACCTGAGCGCAGGCGAACGCACGGATAGCTGCGCCAAAACGCTGTCTGCCTGCCCCATCTGGCGCACCGATCGTCGCGTCAGTTGCTGCGTGTTTCGTCGGCAGCCGCGCGCGGCTGTCCTTTTAACCTGCCGTCGCAAGAAGCGACGCCGCGGGGGCACGGAGCGAGCGGCGCATGATCGGAATCGAGGTGCTCAGTTCATGGCGTCGATGGAGGAAGTGGCGCGGAAATATCCGTGGGCGGTAATCGACCCGTCCGTGCTGATCGGCAAGAAGACGCCAAGAAGCTTTGAGGACCTAGCGGACGACGAAATTCCGCTATGGCGCCAGTTCTATCTCGACTGGCTGATCCAGACCAAGGGCTCACAGTTGCCCAAAAACAAGGCCGCGCATTACATTTCGCTGCTTACCAAGACAGCGAGGAACCGGAGGGAATCAACCAAGGAATTGCAGGAATTCGCTGATCAGCGGCGGGCGGAGGCGAAAAGCGAACTAGGGACGCAAGGCCCGCTCACCGAGTTTTACGCCGTGATCCGCGAGATCAAGGACGCGATCGAGGAGCGAGCGAAGGAAAGCGGTAAGGACGCCAGCGACGCCGGCATCAGGTTCGCCGCCGAGGCGATCTCGAGCACCTTCAATGCTAGCCCGGATTCCAATGCGCCCACTGACTCAGAGCGCATCCTTGGCAATGGCATCTTGCACCTGCTTAACGGGCCTTCCAAGCAGGAGTACATACGGAGCATAGACGAGGCGCTCCAGTGCTTCAGGAGATTCTGCGAGCTAACCGGGAATGAGGGCAACGGCCTGCGTTCCATCGAAGACTCGATTGGCCGCGCGCACAGCCTCTGGCAATCCTGGGAGTCCGCGCTCAAGGAAGCGCTCGGCACCTACGACGAAACACTGGACTACCTGGCCGCAAGCAGGAAACGCCGGCGCCAGTTGCGGCTCGACCACCCCTCGCGCAGCGAACGTTACGATCTCGCCGAGTCGGGCGAATTGCACAAGGAACTGTGGGCGCTGGTGTCACGTTACGGGCAGTCGATGCTCGGCGAGTGGACGACCATCGCCAACTGCTACGCGGCGCTGGTCAGGTGGGCTACGGCCGACGCCAAGAGAAAGATGCGGCAGAATTTCAGCGCCGCGTTCGAGGAAGCCTCCGCTGGGTTGCTGGCTGCCAAGACGGCCGTGGGCGTGGTGAATGGGATACTCGCGTTCTTCCCGCCGTTCGGCCCGGCGGTAGCGGCTGGATTGTACTTGTGCATGACTGTCGCGGACATCTCCCTGCGGGAGTTCATGATCTGGCAGGCCGGGACCGATCCGGACATCGTGATCAAGTACCTAGGCCAGGAGTTCCAGCGAGACATTCCAGAATCCCGGCGGGCGGAGGTCATCGGCGACATCGCCAAATATGGCCTGACGACCCTTGAGTACCTGGAAAAAGGCGCACACGTAGGCGAGGGCTTCGCCGAGTTCGGCATCGCGATGTCACCGCTGGTTACCGACGTCGCGCGAGAGTCCGCCGAAAATGCGTTCAAGATCATGAGTGGCTCGGCGCCTGGCGGCGTTCCGGCCGCCATCGGCGTCATGCCTGTCGTCGGCGGGGTGCTGACGGTCGGCTCGCTGGCCTTTGAGTGGTATGAGTGGAGCGAAGACCAGAAGAAGCACCTGCAGGCGGCCGAGCATCTCACCCAGACCGAGGTCGACGACCTGCAGAAGATGCTCAAGGGCGCCTTCGACCAGCAGACGTCGAATGCCGAATGGCACAATCAGCTCACCGAGGCCCGGCTGCTCATGTGGAACGACGACGAGTTCCGCGTCGTCATCAAGGGGGTCAGGGGGACGATCGACCGGACCACCTACCGGTTCAGTCCTGACGATCGCACCAGGGCCTGGCGTGCGATGCTCACGGCCGCGCGGAGCAAGCCGGCCGAGTTCAAGTACAACAACATGCCCATCCGCCTTGACCTGAGCGATCCGGTCGGCCTGACCGAGGCCGGCGGGTACCTGTTCTGCCAGGTCGAGGGCCTGTGCCTGGATGAGCCGTGCTTCCACGAGAAGTTCACGTTCCTCATCAAGATCTCCGCTGAGGGAATCATCACCGTGACCGGCATGGACGCGCCGACCTACAGCGATCTTGTGGCCGCTGCCGTCAGCGCACACGGCGGGCAGGTAAGCAGGCAGCATGAGCTAGCCAGCCTTACCTTCAAGGTCGACTGGGCGAACGCCAAGGTACTCAGCACCAGTCCGTGGTCTTTCCGCTGCGTCGCGCCAGGAGAAGTGGAACTGTTCCCCGCAGGCAAGTACGCGGAGAACACGCTCTGGGATGTCACGATCGAACTCCCGCTGAAGGGAATGCCGTACTTCATCAGCACCAGCGACGCGCCGGTGAAGCCGATGGTCACGGTCGACACGGTGCGGGCGAGGCTAAGCGAGATCTACCAGGCGTTCTACCCCAATGCGGCGCGCTCGGTCGTCCAGGCGTATCAGCTGGACTGGGAGGGCGCCGAGTTCGGAGAATTCGACCGGGAGCGCGGCGGCTACCAGATCAGGATGGTGCTTGGCTACGACTATCAGACCGAGAACTGGAACGCCCTGTCGAACCTGTGGGTGCAGTGGGACTTCGCACGGCAAGTCCCGCACCTCGATGATGCCAACCTGACTGAAGTGCTGAATTTCGGCCCGGAAAAGGCCGAGGAGCTGGAAAAAGTCTTCTACGCCGCAGTCAGGCAGGGGTCGGAACATCGTGCCACCAGGCGCTACAAGCGGCGCAAGTAGCAGGTTCGAGTCAAGGGACCGAAGTCATGTCGATAGAACTCACCCAGGTAATGACGAAAAGCCAGCAGACGGTCGATCTGTGGCTCGATACAGCGGCGATCGAATACGTCGGTGCCGACGAGACGAACCCCGATGCCAGCGTGTTCGCGGTCGAAGCCGCGCTGGTGCTCGAAGGTGAGCCCGACGCTGACGCGAACGACTTGATCTGCGTCAGGCTCAGCATTGGCCGCGACGGCGCGAAGATCCTGCCGGACACCTCGCTTAAAGAACTCGAAGACGCCGTCGACGCCGTGGCCGACGACGGCGACGAACTGCCCGCCAGCGAAGAGAGCGCGGATGCGGATGATGAAAACAAGCCGGGCCAGCAGGCTTACCAGCAGTCGCTGATCAAGTGGTTCGAAGATGAATTCACCGGATTCGTTTATCACGCAGACGACTACGAGCAGGCGCTGCCCGGTCAGGTGACCCTCAGCGACTTCGCCCAGCCGTCAAATCTGCTCAAGTCGCCGGACCTCTCCTGGGACGTGCAGGCCCGGCTGCATCTTGGCACGGGCGAGGTCCTCGGGCCGTACACCGTCAAGATAGCCGTGGACGGGGGCGTTCCCTACGCTTACCTGGCCGCTAGTTCCTTCAACGAGGTCTCAGGGGCGATGTTGGGGGTCGCCGGGCCAACGGCGCCGCCCTCGGCCGATGTCGCCGTCGCCCTGCTGCTGACGACACTCGATGGCACCGCCGAGGCACGCAGGCAGTTGTTCTACCGGATAGGCTCGGACAATCCCATCGATGACTACGAGCTTGACGTAGCCGACCGCGACTCGATCAGGAATCAGATCGGGAACCCGCTGGAAGGCGAGCGCGGCTGGTGGATCGACCTGCACCTGCGGTCGGCGCCGCCTGCCGACGGGCTTCAGTCAGTCGAGGTGGCCGTGACAGACGCGAAGCTGCTCATCAGCGCCGACGACAAGCAGGTATGGATCGAGATCTCGCCCGACCAGATCTAGCCAGGCCGCCGGTCACCCGGCCCGGACTCGCCGCCCATCCGGGCGGCTAGCTGGCGCCTGGATGAAATCCCGAGCTTGGCGAACACCTTCCCGAGGTGATACTCGACAGTCTTGGCGCTGATGAAGATCTCCCCCGCGATCTCCTGGTTGGTGAGTCCCTGGGCTGCCAGGTAAGCGATCCGGCGCTCCCGCGGCGACAGCGCCGCGAATGCCTCGCCGCGCGGCAGCCCAGCCGGGGACGGGGCCTGCGCACCGAACGTCTCCAGATCGCTGGCGCAACGCTCGGCAAAGGGCCTGGCGCCGAGCGCGCGGTACTGCTCGTAGGCGCGCCTCAGCCGTTCTATCGCGGCGCGGCGATTGCGACGCGACATCAAGTACCGGCCGTACTCGTGCTCGACCCGGGCCCGGTGGAGCGGCACATCGTCACGCCCGAGCGGGTGAGCCGTCGCGTGGTCGAAGCACGCCCGCGCTCGTAGCTCGTCGTGCCCGGCTGCCGCGAGCCAGGCGTCCAGCCACGCGACTGTCGCCGCCAGGTGACCGGTGACATCGCTGAGGTCGGCCAGCCGGCCGAGCGCGTGCTGCGCCGCGGAGAGCTGGCCCGTGCCAATCAATCCCTCGACGTGCAATGGCTGCCACCAGGCCTGATAGCTGCGGCACAGGGCCGGGTCGGCAAGCAGGGGCTGCAGCGCGATCAGCATCCGGCCGTACTCGCCGTGCGCCTGCGCGACCGTGGCGGCGGCGATGACGGGAAACACGACGTAATCCTTGGGGCCGCACTCCGCGAGCCAGCGCTGCGCGGCCATCAGGTGCCGGGCGGCCGACTCCGAGCGCCCCGCCGCCGCGTCGACGCAAGCGGCGATGGCGTGGACTGGCACCCGCAGCCGCCGCACGGCATGACCGGTCAGTGCCGCGAGCGCTTGCCCGGCCACCTCCTGGGCGGCCTGCCAGTTGCCCAGGAGGTAGTGTGCGTACCCCAGATATGCCTGTGCCATCGGGGCGACCGAGTCCACGGCGGCGCGGTCGCCCGCCCGCAGCATGCGGATCAGGTCTTCGATTCCGTCCCGCAGCCGGCCGCTGAGCAGCCGGAGGCTGCCGCGGGTCCATAGCCTGACGCTCTGGCTACCTGCCTGGCGACCGTCGCCGCCGTGCCCGTCGATGTCGGCCTCCGCGACGAGCGTGCCCAGCTTGTCGAGGGCGGCCTCAGGTCCGTTGATCCGGCTCCAGCCATCGACAGCGCAGTACTCGGCCCAGCTGCGGTGCACTCCGGGCAGGTCACCGAGGGCAAGCAGCGTCTGCGCGGCCTGGTACTCGGCCTCCGCCTCCCCCAGGTCCGCGTGCAGCAGCGCCATTGCCAGGTCTATGTCAGGGCGAAGCGCCAGCATGGACCGTTCAGCGATATCGCGCGCCTCGGTGAGCAGCGCGTATGCCTGGGCGTAATGACCGGCAGCCTCAGCCAGCACGGCCAGCGCCAGGCTGCGTGGCGCGCTTTGGGGCCAGCGGGACAGGCATGATTCGAGCCGTGGCCCCCAGTCCACGGCACGCAACGTCAGCCACCAGCGGGCTGCCTGGACGAGGAGGTTCTCGCGCTCCCGGGGATCCGCCGTCACGGTCACCGACCAGATGAGCAGTCTGCCCGCCCGCTCGCTATCGCCCGCCACGTAGTACCGTTCGGCCTCTTCCACCAGCATCGCAGCTAGCGCCGGCTCCCCGTCCGTGGAAGCCGCGACCTGGTGCGCCCAGGCCCGCGTTCCGATCGCGAAGCTAGCCGCCCTGGTATGCAGGCTCTCGCGCAGCGCCATCGGCAGGCTGCGATAGATGACGTCGCGGTAGAGCGGATACTTGATAGATACCGGGGCGACAGCCTCGGCGGGGTGCCACTGCACAAGCCCCGCATCGAGCAACGGCTCGAGCGCCGCGAAGGGGTCGTCGACGCCGGCGACCGATCCGAGGATCGCCAGCGGCCAGGGCTCGTCGGAGACGGCCATGGCGGCCAGCAGGTCCCTGCTCGGTGGGGGCAGGGCCGAGACAGCGTGCAGGAAGCCGGTCACCAGGGGGTCGAAAAGGCCGAGCAGGTCGGCGGGGGAGGCGTGCTCGATGGCCAAGCCCTGGTCGAGCAGTACCGACATCAGGGCCGGATGGCCCCCGGTGTAGCGGTGCAGTCGCACCGCGGCCAGCTCGGGGCGACCGGGGCCAGCCTGGTCAAGCACCTGGCCGACTTCCGCCACGCTCAGCTCAGCCAGGGCAAGGTGATACACGTTTCCCGCGCCGAGCAGTTGCTGCCTGAAGAGATCAGCCTCCGGTTCGGCGCCTGGGTCTGGCAGCCACGGCTCGCGGGCGGCGACGAGCACCAGCAGGGCAGCGGACCTCAGCGCGGGCAGCGTGGCCGAGAACTCGGCCGCCGACTCCGGATCAATCCAGTGCACGTTGTCGAGCGCGATGGCGACCGGAGCGCTGCCTTCAAGCGCCGAGCGCAGCGCGGACAGCAGGCCCGCACGCGACCGCGGCAAGGACGCCCGGCTCTGTGCTGTCAGCTGCATCATCAGCTGCTCCGCCGCGTCGCCCATCGCGCAGTCGGCGAACAGCGCGCTGAAGCCGGCCAGCTGCTCCAGGGCACGAGCCAGCAAAGCCGTCTTGCCTATCCCCGGCCTGCCCTCGATCACCACTGTCTGCCGCGTACCTGCCGCTGCGGAAGCGGCGCGAGCCGAAATCTCGCGCAACTCCGTGCGGCGACCGACGAAGCGCCGGTTCCGGCTGTCCCCGGCAGACGGGGCGTCACCGGCAAGCCGCCAGCCCTCTGGCCACTGGTCGCGAGGTGAGGTCATCGGGCTCGAGCAGGCCGAGAATCCATCTACGAATCTGCTATCACATTGACCCGCCAGGACGCGCCGCGACGCGCCGTCAAATGAATCCCTCCCTGATGGCGTAGGCGACGGCATGAGTCCGATTGCGCAGCTGATACCTTACCGACACATCGTGCAGCGCACTGGTCACGGTCCGCTTGGAGTACGACAGCTCGCGAGCGATCTCCTCGGTATCGAAGCCATCCGCGGCGAGCTTGAGTATGTCCCGCTCCCGGTGGGACAGGCCGCTGAGTGCCAGCCCGCGCGGCTGGAGCACATGCCGGCGCAGGCGGGTGACCTGCTTGAGCAGGCGAGCTAGTACCTCCGGCGGCAAGGCAGCGTCACCCCTGGCCGCGTTGATCACTGTCTGCGCCAGCCAGGAAGCCGACGCGCGTGAACGCCAGACGATCGACCCCGCCCCAGCCTCCACTACGGCCATGAGGTCGTCGTCGGTCAGCGAACTGACAACCAGGACCAGGTGTTCGCACCCTTGCACCCGGAGCGCGCGCATCACCTGGAGTGCCTGCTCATCGGCTCCGTCGATAGCCAGGACAGCGACAGCCGGCGGAACCTCCGGCGCCGCTTCCACAAGATCAAACTCCTGCCGCCCGCGAAGTTGTGCCGTCAGACCACTTTGAGTGATCGGGTCATGTGCATAGACATATACCGATATGCGTCCATCCGCCATTCGATCCCCCTTTTAAGCCGGTAAGCCAAGCCTGCGGAAGGACACGAAGTCCTGCCAATGCAGGCAGCAAATCGTGCATCAGGTATCCCGTGCCCCTCGCGCTATCAAGCATCGGTCCGGCGATAGCTCGGCGCCCTCGGGATCAGCCCTAGCCTTTCCCTAGCCGCTTGATCAGGGGAACAATGGCCAAATGGAGGTCTTGGCGAAGAATGGCGGCTCCGCTTCACCGGTCCCCCGATCCCGGGCTGACGAGATCGCACCCGACCTGCCCCCGACAAGGCGGCGTTTAGCGCATCGTCAGGCGGCCGAGACCGCCGGCGGCGACGCGGTCTGGTTCCACCGGGTGGCCGCTGCGTCGCATGCCGATGAGTCGCTGGCTTCAGCGCTTGAATCCGCTGCCCTCGGCAGCGGTCCAGCCGGGCCAGGCAGGCCAGGTCCGGCGCTGCTCATGGAGTGGGCAGCCGACCTCAGCATGAGCAGCGCGGCTCGCGAGCGGCGGGTCCTGGCGGCCGCGCTGCAGTGCCTGTACGCAGGGAGATTAACTTCGTCGCGGCTGTGGGTACATGCGGAGGCCTGCCCTCCGTCGGCGCTGCGCAGCTGCGCGCTGGCCGGCCGGGCACTACTGCAAGGATGCCGGATCGAAGCCGAGTTTCACCTTGGCCGGGCAGTGGCGCAGGCTGGACCATACGACGAGGTCACCGCGATCATCTGCGGCATCAGGGCCGCGCTGCACTCAGGACTGGCCCATGGCAGGCAAGCGGCTGCCGAGGCGGCGGCCGGCCTTGCCGTCGAAAGCGGCGATCGCGGCCTGCGACGCTGGCTGGTCAGGCTGCTCGCGGAGGGCCGCTGTTATGCCGAGGACCCGCGCGCAGCCGTCGACACGCTGGAAAGCAGCGGGTTCGCTGGCACACCGCGGCCTGCGGGCGGGACTCAGGCCGAGCCGGCGACAGTACTGGCTTTCGGCAGCTACCTGGCCCTGTCCGGCGAGCCGCACCGGGCCATCGCGATCCTGCGCGGGCTCGCCGACAGCGACGATAGCCTGCTGGCACCCGACCTGGAAGCTGGCATCAGCCAGTGGCTGGGGCTGACGAGCCACCTGATCGGTGCCTGGCGCCAAGCCGACGCCTATGCCAGCGCGGCCCTCCAAATGACCAGTCTCCCAGGCACGCCGGACTCCGGCGTGCCTCACGCGATCTGCGCTCTGCTCGCCGCCCGCCGCGGCAACTGGAGCACCGCTCAGGAACACCTGCGGTGCGCCAGGGACCTCGCCCTGGCTAACTCGCCTGATGGCGCCGTCCTGTGCGACATCGCCTCCGCCGCGATCGCCCACGCACGCGGCCTGCTTCCCGCCGATGAGCGAGCACTTGACCAGCTGGCCACCGGGAGCGGCGCGGCGCGCAAATACCGGTCACTCTGGCTGCCAATGCATGCCGAGGCGCTGATCGAAAGAGGGTCGGAGCAGGAAGCCACCGCCGCGCTCGCTGCGCTGAGAGCCCTGGCCGACCGGGTGCCCTACGTGCGGGTCGCTTGCTGCCGGCTTGCCGGGCGGCTTGCCGAACGCCGCAAAGATCCGCTGACCGCGCAGCAGTACTACGAGTCCGCGATCGAGTTGCCGCCCGAGTGCCTGATCGTGCCTGTGGAGGTCGGCTTGCTCGAGCACTGCTACGGGCGATTGCTGAGCGGACTCGGCGCCACGTCTGAAGGACTCCGATGGCTGGACAGCGCCCGCACGCGCCTGCTGTCAGCGGGCGCGATGCCCTATGCGGAGCGGTGCGCGGCAGACCTCGCCAGCCGCCAGCGGGCGGCAGACTCGGGCAGCGAGCTTTCGGTGCTCACGCAGCGGGAGCGGGCGGTCGCGCACCTGGTATCTGCCGGACTTACCAACCAGGAGGTAGCGGCGCGGCTGTACGTCAGCGTCAAGACCGTCGAGTACCACCTCGCGCGGGTCTACAGCAAGCTCGGAATCTCCTCACGGCGGCAGCTCGCCCGCGTCCCGGGGAAAGCTGCCGGCTGACTCCGCTGGCGTTCGCCGCGACTGGCCTGGCCGGTTGCGAACAGCTCGACGAAAATGATGAATCGCGAGAGCCCAGATCTCGTCCGGGGTGCCCTGCCGGAGACGAGTTCCGTACGCGGGTCGCGGCTATGGGCACAGCCGGCGACTAGATGGCTTGACGAATTTGATGAACGTTCGTTTAATTCTGCTGTGGGACGCATCGCGGGTGTCGCCGCCGCCGAGACGCGGGAACGACTGCTCCGCGCTGCCGCTGACGTGTTCGCCAAGCGCGGCTACGATGGCACGCGCGTAGCCGACATCGCCACGGCAGCGGGGGTGAGCAACGGCGCCTTGTACGCGCACTACGCGTCGAAGGCCGACCTGCTGGTAGCCGCGCTGCACACCCATGGCCGCCGCATGCTCGCCGACATGTTCGCGGCCGACCCTGACCGCTCGATCACTGATCTGCTGCTGCTGATCGGTCAGGGACTGCTGCGGCCTCGCGACGCCAGAGGCGCCCTCGTCATCGAGGCGCTGGTCGCGGCGCGCCGGGATCGAGATGTCGCGCCGCCCATGCAGGCGTACCTCGGCGAGCGCGCCGACTGGCTCGCCGGTCTTATCGAGCTGGCTCAAGCCGACGGCGAACTCGACCCAGTCGTATCACCGAACGCGCTCGCCCACTTCTGCCTGGCCCTGTCGATGGGCAGTGCCCTGGTGACCCCGCAGCTCCACGGTGTCGATGACCGGGAGTGGGCAGCGTTGCTCGCTCGCCTGGTCGCCGCGTTGGCGCCGTCGGCCCGATCCGGACAGGAGCGACATGGTGAAGCTGCAGATTGACTCCGGGCGATGTCAGGGCCACGGCCGCTGCTACGACCTCGTGCCAGAGCTGTTCGGCGACGACGACGAGGGCTTCGGCCTGGTACTCGGCGATGGCGTAGTGCCGCAGGGCATGGAGCGCGAAGCGCGCCTGGCAGTGGCCAACTGCCCTGAACGAGCGATCGAGCTGCTTGAGGGGAGCTGAGATGACAATCGATGATCGCTTTCCCCGAGACGTCATTGAGGCGGACGACACCGAGCCGGAAGGCACCCGCAGCGAGATCATCACCGGCCCGGTGTCGGACTGGGCGACCGACTTCTCGCACCTGGAGCCAGAGTGGTCGGCCGATCCCTACCCGATCCAGGACGACCTGAGACAGCGCTGCCCGATCGCGCACACGACCCGCTTCGGCGGCGGCTGGCTGCCGACCCGCTACGAGGACGTGGCCGCGATCGCCTACGACACCGACCTGTTCTCCTCGCGGTCGATCATCATGGGCAACTTCAGGCCGCCGCGCGACCACGCGCCGGTAGGCGGCTCACCTCCCATCTCATCGGACCCGCCGTTCCACCATCATGCCCGCAAGCTGTTGCTGCCCGCATTCACCAAGACGGCGGTCATGAAGCAGGAGGCGGCGACGAGGGCGTTCTGCCACAGCCTCATCGACGCTTTCGGCGACCGGGCCGTCGTCGACGCCGCGGGAGACTACGCGCAGCACATCCCGATGCGGGTCATCGCCGACATGCTGGGTTTCCCGCCCGAGGACGGCCCGCGGTTCCGTGAATTCGTCGAGAGCACGCTCGAAGGGATCAACCTCCCCCCGGAGGAGCGCGGCGCCCGCATGACGAAGCTATTCGACTACCTCACCGCTCAGGTGCATGATCATCTCGATCGCCCGCGCGAGGACCTGACGACCTACCTGATCAATGCTGAGCTTCATGGCCGCAAGCTCGAGCCCTCGCACGTCGTTGGGACGATGGCCCTGCTGCTGATCGCCGGCATCGACACTACGTGGAGCGCGATCGGCGCGTCGCTTTGGCACCTGGCCAGGACACCGGCCGACCTCGCGCGACTGATCGCGGACACCGCGTTGCTGCCAACCGCCATGGAGGAGTTCCTCCGGGCCTATGCCCCGGTCACCATGGCCCGCCTGGTAAAGGACGACATGCACTGGCACGGCGTGGACATGAGGGCCGACGACTGGATCCTGCTGTCGTTCCCCGCCGCGAACCGCGATCCAGCCCAGTTCGAGCGCGCAAGCGAGGTCATCATCGACCGCGAGATCAACCGGCACGCCGCGTTCGGCCTGGGCATCCACAGGTGCGTGGGTTCCCACCTCGCCCGCATGGAGCTGCGAGTCGCGCTCGATGTCTGGCTTGAGCGGATTCCCGAGTTCAGCCTGGCCGCCCCGGACGCCGTCGCCTGGTCGGCCGGCCAGATCCGCGGCCCTCGCTCGCTCCCGCTGCGAATCCGCTGACCACCCGATAGCCCCGGGGTCAGCTGCCATCCGACCCTGGTCCGGGCACGAGCGTCGGATAGCCGGACAAACAAGGCAAGACGGTCCCGGCGTAGGCGGCCAGCAGGCTAGAGTCGGCGTAGCCGGGAGGGCTGCCGGGTTCCTGGCGGAGCATTTTCAGGTGCGGGAGTTTTTTCGTCGTGGAGCACGAAAATCCTCCCGGATCCGGAAAGCATCCGCCAAAACCGCGATCGAGGGGCGCAATTGAGAGGGCCATGCAACGGTAGTACAATCAATTCATGACAGACGCGCCTAATGTTGCCGTATGGGAGACCTGGGAATCCGTATTCTTTAAGACCACGGCACTGGGCAACATGATCGTCGAGAACAGCCTGGCGAGCGGACAGTGCATCACGCGAATAGCTTTCGTGCCGCGTGGCGGTCTTTATCTAGTCAACATACTGTCCCGAATGCTGGGCCTGTCCGGTGACCAGGTCATATCCATCGGAGTGTCGAAGTACAGCAGGGAGCAGCCCGCGCGGGCTGGCCAATTCAAGATTGGCCAGCTGCCGCACAAGGACCACGTTGAAGGGCAGGTCGTGCTCCTTGTTGATGAGGTCCATGACACCGGGCGCACCGCTCAGTGGGTACGCCGTGCGCTAGTCGAACTTGGCGCGGCCGCCGTGTCCATGGCCGTTATCCACTACAAGCCTGGCGCCAACGCCACCGACTACGAGCCAGAATTTTATATAGAGTCCACTAGCGGGTGGGTCCACTATCCGTGGGAGCCACTCGACTCGTTCGGCAGCGTTTATCAAGCCGCAATGCGGCAGCCCGCCAGCTAGGTCTCTTCCCGCTGCTCGTGTTCGTCTCGCAAGGCCTGGCGGCCGTGCAGGGAGAAAAGAAGCGCGAACGACGGGCCGATCAGCACGGCCACGGCGACGAACAGCACGATGATCGCCGCGAGAGTGGCGTGCGGGGCCCCGGCGTTACGGAGCGTGACGCCCGTGCCGGGCAGCAACACCGGATACTGGGCGACGCCCCAGCCCCAGATGACGGCCACGACAGCAAAAGCGGCGATGTACCGGATCCCGGGCATGCGCCGCAGGCTGAGCATGGCCAGCGAAACGGCACCGCACAGCCCGGCGATGATGACCAGCGGAAGTGCCCGTCCGGTGAGACGGTCGAAGAGGCCAGGCTCTGACTCGTGCACCGCCCACAGCGCGGCGAGCGACAGCGCGCCGGTGACGATCGCGGCGGCTTGCGCGCGCCTGATGAAGTACACCTCAAGATGCCGCTGACCCCGCTGGCCAGCCTCAGTGGTGAGGTAGACGGCGGCCAGGTAACCGCACGCGGCGGTGAACAGGAATCCCGTCAGCAGCGGCAATGTTCCGGTCCATGTCGCCACGCTGGCCGCGGCCGCGCTTACGCGCACCTGACCGGCGGCGATCGCGCCGACGGCTGTCCCCATGAAGAAAGGGGTCAGCAGCGAGGAAAAAGCGAACACCGCGCCGAGCACCCGTTGCGTGCTAAGGGTCCGCGCCTCCTTCCGGAACGCGAAGCCGGCACCGCGCAGTACGATGCCGCCGACCGCCAGCCACAGTGGCAGCGCGAGTCCGATCATCACCGGCGCGAAAGCGTGCGGGAACGCTGTCCAGAAGATCACGAGATCGAAGATGAGCCAGACGTGGTTGGCCTCCCAGACGGGCGTGATCGACTCGTCGATGAGCTTGCGCGGCCCACTGCCCCGCTGGTCACCGCCCGCGAGCAGGTCCCACAGCCCGCCGCCGAAGTCGGCGCCGCCGAAGACCGCGTACAGAGAGATCGATGCCAGCAAGATCGCGCCGACCGTGGCGGCCGCGATCATGATTCGGCCTGGCCCGTCGCCGGGGCCGCCTGATCTCCCGGCGGGCCGTAGGGGACTGCGGCTTCCGAGATATCGCCGCGGCGCCAGCGGCTGGCCAGCATGCGCAAGATCAGCAGCGTCACGACGGCGAGCAGTGCATACAAGACGATAATCAACGTCAAGGTGGTGACCACACCGCCATTGGTCGTAGCCGCCGCCGCCGTAGTCTGCAGCCGGTACACCACCCACGGCTGCCTGCCCACCTCGGTGACGGCCCAGCCGCATTCCATCGCCACGATCGCGGCGATCCCGCTGACGGCACCTAGCTGCCAGAAGAGCCGGTGACGCGGCAGGCCGCGGCGGCGCCACCACGCATAGAGCGCCCACAGGCCTGCCAGCAGCAACAGGAACCCCAGGCCGACCATGGCGTCGAAGCACAAGTGCAGCAGCCAGACCACCGGAGGCCGGTTCGCGGGCACGACGCTATCCCACCCGATGACTCGCGTGTTCGGGCTGAATCCGACCAGCAGCGAGTCGAGATAAGGAATCTTGAGCCCGCCATAGACCTGCCCTTGGGTGTAAACACCGCCGAGCCACTCGGGAACTTGCCGCGAGGTGCGGGTCACGTACTCCATCGACGCGAATTTCACCGGTTGGTCCGCGGCGATGGAGCGAGCCGCCGTGTCACCCACGAAGATCTGGAACGGCGTCAGGATCGCGGCTGGCACGAAGGCGATCGCGAAGCCCTTGTGGTGGTAGCCGTCGCGCCTGCCACGCAGGATTCCCGCCGCGTAGACCCCGGCCACGGTGAACCCGGTCACCATGTAGGCCGCCAGGACCATATGCGGCATCTCATATCCAGCCGCGTGATTGAAAAAAACCTGCCACGGATCGATCGACGTGATCTGGCCGTCTTTCCGGGTAAAACCGCCAGGCTGATTCATCCACGCGTTGACCGCGATCACCGACATCGCGCCGAAAATTCCGCTGAGTGCTATCGGCACGCCAGTCCACCAATGCGCCCAGCCTGCCAGCCGGCGCCAGCCGTAGAGGTAGATCGCGGTGAAGATCGCCTCAAGAAAGAAAAAGAGGCCCTCGACCCCGAAGGGAAACCCGAGCACGGACCCGTACTGCCGCATCAGGCCGGGCCAGAGCAGGCCCATCTCGAAGGAAAGTACGGTACCGGTGACAGCACCGACAGCGACCAGCACGCCCATGACTTGCGACCAGCGGCGCGCCAGCCTCATCGCGACCTCGTCGGCTCGCTTCAATCCGATGAATTCGGCCATCAGTACCGTAGTAGGAAATGCGATCCCGAGGCACGCCAGGATGATGTGATAGCCAAGCGTGGTCGCCATCTGCGCGCGAGCGGGGACTACCTCGCGGCTTACCTCCCCGGCAGCGGCCACGGCAACTACAGCAATATGCATGGACATCTCCGGCGGATCGGCGGGATCAACGCAAACCCGCGTGCACTGTGAACCCGAATGGTTCGATCACCAATCGGCCGCAAGATCCGGCTTACCCGCTCGGCAACCGGCGAACCTGTTTCGGGCCCAGGCGACACGGGCAGCGGACATCATCCCTGTGCTCCTGGCCGCGTTCGGATCCGGGCCATGACGCGTCTACATGGCCACCGGGCTATGCACGGGCTGATCCCGCTTCGGCTGGCGGGGAGCGGCAAGCCGGAGGGCGGTAAGCGACGTCCAGCCAACACGGGGCAGACGTTGCGAGTGGGTTCATGAACGCGCCACAATCACCTGTGCCCTTCGTCGAGGTTTCCTACGACAGCACGATCACAGAGCCGATGCTCAGGCAACTCGCGGAGCTGCTGCCCGGCCTCGTCGCGGAAGCGGTCGCGTGCCCGGAGGAGCCGGCAGTCGGTACTCCTGAGCCCGGCGACCTGGAGATTCGCTTCCGGCCGAAAGGCCCCTTTGACGTCGGCGACTTGAACTGCGCCATCGAGATTCGGACGAAGCTCTACGCGAGCCGGCTTGAGACCAGGCAGGACCGCGCGGAATTGATCAGGGCCGGCTTGTCGAGGGCCTTTCCAGGGATCGGGCACCTGGGCGTATGGCTGGTCCTGGCCGACGGATGGTGGACGCAGACATGAGCACCGAGCTTCGCATCGGTCATGACCAGCGCGACCTTCCGTGATCACGGCGAACTCATGGAGAACTAATGGACAGCCGATGGGACGCCGCGCTGGCGGCGGAACATGTGGGAGACCTGGCTCAGCGCGTGTACAGTTCCCGGCTGATCGGCCAGGACCCTTCGCTGGTGCTCTATGGAGGCGGGAACACGTCGGTAAAGGTCCGCGCCGCCAACCTTCTTGGTGAGGAAGAAGACCTACTCTACGTCAAGGGCACAGGCTTCAACCTGGACACGATTACCGCCGAAGGCTTCGCTCCGGTGCGGCTGAGGCACCTGACCGCGCTGGCGGAACTCGCGGAACTGCCTGATGTCGAAATGGCCAGGCAACTGCGCCTTGCTACGGTCGAGCCATCCGCGCCCGCGCCCTCGGTCGAGGCGATCCTGCACGCGATCTTGCCGTTCAAGTTCGTCGACCATGCGCACGCCGACTCGGTAATAGCCCTGACCAATACACCTTCAGGTACGGCACATGCGCAAGCCGCCTATGGCGGCCAGGTGCTGGTAATCCCCTACGTGATGCCAGGGTTCGAGCTGTCACGCGAGGCCGCCAGCATCGTGGCTGATGGCATGGGACCAGAAACCGCCGGGCTGATCTTGATGGGTCACGGCCTGTTCTCCTTCGGCGATGACGCTCGCGAGAGCTACGAGCGGCTCGTCGACCTGGTGACCATCGCCGAGGACTACCTCAAGCGGCACGACGCGTGGGACATCCGGGCGCCGTCGGGGCCAGTGCCCGCGCCCGATGGCCAGGCGATCGCGCGACTGCGGGCACGCACGTCCGCGCTGGCCGGCCATCCGATGCTGCTCAGCCAGCGACCTGACCGCCTGGCCGCTGAGTTCGCGCGCCGCGACGATGTCGCTCGCTTGTCGCAACAGGGCCCGGCCACCCCAGATCACGCCATCCGTACCAAGCGCGTGCCACTGCTCGGCACCGACGTCGACGCCTTTGCAAATCGCTACCGTGACTACTTCGCCAAGCACGCGGCACAGCACCCCGACGGGCCGCGGCTCCAGATGCTCGACCCGGCACCCCGGCTGCTGCTTGACTCCGAACTCGGGCTGTGCGCGGCAGGAAGGACACCGGGGGCGGTAACTGCCGCCGCCGAGATCTATCACCACACCATAGAAGTGATCTTGCGCGCGGAGGCGCTCGAAGAATGGCGAGCGCTCACTCCCGCGCAGATATTTCAGGTCGAATACTGGGATCTCGAGCAGGCAAAGCTCCGCCGGGGAGGTCCGCCAGCCGAGTTCGCGGGCGAGATAGCGCTCGTCACTGGCGCCGCCTCAGGAATCGGCCGGGCCTGCGCTCATGCGCTGGCCGCCGCGGGCGCGGCCGTCTGCGGCATCGACCTGAACCCGAGCGTTGAAGGCACGGCCCCCGGTCCCGGTTACCTGGGCATCACCTGCGATGTCACCAGCGGCGACCAGGTTCAGGCCGCTGTCGAGCGGGCGGCCTGCGAGTTCGGCGGCATCGACATGCTCGTGCTGTCGGCCGGCATCTTCCCTGCGTCCACGACGATCAGCGAGTTGTCCTCGGCGGACTGGTCAAAGACGTTCGCGGTCAACGCCGATTCCGCCCTCACCATGATGCGCGCAGCCTATCCTTACCTGCGGCTGGCACCGCGCGGCGGCCGAGTCGTCGTCATCGCGTCAAAGAACGTGCCAGCGCCTGGCCCAGGAGCTGCCGCGTATTCAGCGTCGAAGGCGGCGCTGACCCAGCTCGCCAGGGTGGCCGCCCTGGAATGGGGTGCGGACAAGATCCGGGTCAACATGCTGCATCCGAATGCCGTCTTCGACACCGGCCTGTGGACCGACGAAGTCATCGCGCAGCGCGCTGCCGCCTACGGCACCAGCCCGGAGGAATATCGCCGCCGCAACGTGCTGGGCACCGAGGTGAGCAGCGCCGACGTAGCGAGGCTGGCCGTCGCCATGTGCGGCGAGGTCTTCGCCAAGGTCACCGGCGCTCAGGTACCGGTCGACGGCGGCAACGAGCGCGTCATCTAGCCACTGGGGCCGTACCGAGGCCCACCTTTGGGACATCCGTGGCGCTCCAGCGCCACCTTTGGGCCATCGGCGGGCCAGCCGCTAGACAGATCGCGGAAAACTTGCCGGGATTGCGGAAGTAGATCCCGCGATCGCGGAACTGACACCGTACGACTCGCCACCGCTGAGCCTCGGCCAGGACACCCTTAGAGGACATGCTGCGCGCGGGACTCGATGTCGGCGTGTGGCATCAGGCCAGTTGTCGACTAGTCTGATGTCATGGAATCAGTCGGTGCCTACGAAGCCAAGACCCACCTTCCCCGACTCCTGGAAGCAGTGGCTGCCGGCCAGAGTGTCACGATCACCAAGCACGGGATCCCTGTCGCAAGGCTCGTACCCGCCTACCGCGAACGACCGCCTGCAAGCGAGGTCATCCGTTCGCTGCGCAAGGCACGTCAGGGAGTCACCTTGGGCGGCCTGTCAATAGCAGACCTGATCAATGAGGGGCGACGCTGAGTGCCGTTCGTCGTCGATGCGTCGGTGGCGCTTGCGTGGTGCTTCGAAGACGAGGCAACTCCTTCGACTGAAGCGATTCTTAGCCTGCTCACCGATGACTCCGCGATAGTCCCGGCATTGTGGGAGCTGGAAGTATCCAATGTTTTGCTCCTCGGTGAGCGACGTCATCGCGTTACAGAGTCGCAGACCGCGCGTTTCGTCGCATTGCTCGGCCAACTCCCGATTCACGTTGACTCTGCGGGCGTCGATATGGGGGCCGTGATCGCGGTCGGCCGCCACCATGGGCTGACTGCATACGATTCCTCTTACCTAGTGCTGGCTGAGCGCGAAGGTGTCCCCCTGGCCACGCTGGACACCAAACTTCGGAGTGCCTCTCAGGCCGTCGGCGTACCCGTCATCCCAGCGACGATGTGAAGAGTGCCCCGCCGGCGACGGCGAACCCGGCGCTGACCTGATCTTGGGCCAATCAACCCAGGCGCGCCTCAATTGCCTCGATTATCCGCGGGCGCAGCTCCGCGGCGCGGATCACGGCATCGACCGAGCCGACCTCGACCGCGCGCTTGATGCTGTGCACGCGGTCGAACTCGGTCGCTACCTCTCCGATCTTCTCCGCCCGCACTGAGGAGCGGAGTTCGTCTAGTTCCGACGCCAGCGCGGCACGGTCGGCCCCGGACGCGCCCTCCACCCGAGCCTCAAGAGCCCGCACCCGCGGGTCAGCCGCGGTCCGGGCGCTGACGTCCCCGGCGAACACCACCGCGGCGGCCGGAGCGCCGCCGAGCACCGAGGCGAACGAGCCCTCAAGCGCGAGCACGGTCATATTGGGATTCAGCCTCTTCGAAAACACCACGAACGCGCCGCCGTGGTACCGCGAGATCACGCAGAACACGATCGGGCCGCGGAAGTTCACGATCGCGCGCCCGATCTCGGCGCCGTACTCCAGTTGCAGCTTCCGCATGGATTCCGGCGAGCCGTCGAAGCCAGACAAGTTCGCCAGCACCACCACCGGCCGGTTGCCGCTGGCCGCGTTGATGGCCCTGGCGGCCTTCTTCGACGACCGCGGGAACAGCGTGCCGGCGGTGTAGGTGTCGGGGCCGTCGGTCGGCGGGAAGCCGCGCCTGGGTACCGCCCGCGACTCGATCCCGAGCAGGCAGACCGGCATGCCGCCGAGGTACACATCCTGCACTACCGCGGTTTCCGCGTCGGCCATGCCCGCCCAGCGTTCAAGCACCGGGTGATCGGTGTCCGACAGCGCACGCATCACGGTCCGGATGTCGAACGGCTTCTTGCGATCCGGGTTGGTCCGCGCGGAGAAGATCTCGCCCACCGTGGCGAAATCGCTTCCGGAAAGCACATGCGGGAAGTCGGAAATGTCCCGGTCGGCGGGGTCCATAGTCGCAGCGCGTCGTGGCCCAGCCTCGCCGGGAGCCACGTACGTATGGTCGTAGTGCGACATGAGCACGTCGCGGGCGGCGGCCAGGTTCGGTGCCCAGTACTGCGCCTGGCCGTTCGGGCCCATCACCCGGTCGTAGCCTCCGATGCCGAAGTTATCCTCAGCCGACACTCCGCCCGAGAAGTCGAGCGACTGCTTGCCCGTGAGCACCATCGCCGAATCCGGCGTCATCACCAAGATGCCCTTGGTGTGCATGAGCATCGTCGCCTCGGCGTTCCAGTACGGCTGGGCTCCGACATTGATGCCGGCGACGACGATGTTGATCTCGCCGCCGTTCTGGGTGAACTCAACGATCCGCTTGAGCGCGGCAGCCACCCAGTCCATGTTTTCTGTGCCCGACTCCATGGAGATGCGGGCGCCTGCCGACAGCGCGTACCACTCAAGCGGCACCCGCAGTCGCTGCGCCAGGTCCAGCCCGGCGATGACCCGGCGGCACTCTGGCTCCGACAGCGCGCCGAGCGACTTGGTCGGGTCCCCCAGCAGCACGACCCTGGTAACGCCCCCTGGATGGCCGCGGGTGGGCGTCGTCACAACGCCCGCTACGATGGCTGCGGTATTGCGGCCCTTCGGCCGGTCGACCGGCACCAGCGCGTAACCGGAATCGAGATCGTGCTCGACGAAATTGCCGAGCAGCGCAGTTAGCTCGTAGGGATAGACCGTATTGCGCGAGCTCGCGCGCAGCACTTTCTGACGGTAGCCGTCAAGCGGCTCGACCGGCTCATCCGATGGCTCTCCGACGGTCAGTTCAGTGCCGCCGGTGACGTCGAAGGCGATTCTTACCGCAATTTTTCTCAACGCTCCGCTTTTCCGGCTGCGCTGGCGGGCGATGAGCAGTATCTCTTCAAGGCCAGCCCCCGCGGTAGTCGGCAAGACGCGCCCGGCGATCATCTCAAGCTCCTGGCGGGTGATGTCGCTCGGCGGCCAGATGTAAACCACGATCCGGTTGGTGTTGAAACGCTGCTTGCCTGGTTGCCGCGATTGCGCGCGGCGGATCGAATCGAGGCAGATAGCGATCATGTCCTCGGCCGTCGGCAGCGCGACCAGCCTGCCGTCGTGCTCACGCAGCTCGGTCAGGTCGCGCACCTGCGCGAACGCGACTAGGCGGTCATCGGACGGGTTGTCTCGCGCCACGCACTGAAAGAGGTAGACCTCCTCATCTGTCGATGGCAGGCGCGTGAGGTCGAACTTGCGCAGTCGCTCAAGCTGCATCCGCTGTGCGATGAACGGATGCAAGCCGCGGATCAGCCGTTCCTCGGTCATCCCGGTAACTGAAGGGCGGAAGGTGAAGTGGTGGTGCATCACCGCGCCGCGGCTGCCAGCGACGGCGACCGTAACCCTGCGGACCTGGTCTGGCAGCGGATGCGCGCTCACCACCTCATGCAGCGCGGCCGCCATCGCGTCGGAGTCCCCCGGCTGCCGCTCCCAGACGAGATAGATATCGGCGTTGATGGCATTCGTGCCGATCGCCAGCTCGGCGAGGCCCGCAAGCGCGCTGCCGAAAGCCTCATAGCTCGTCGCTCCGGAGACGATGCACGAGCCAGCGACCTCGGCGGCCACGAATGTGCAGCCAGCGACCTCACTGGCACGAACATTGGTCAGGGCCCGATTGCCGTAGTAACGACGGGTCAGCACTTCCAGCATGACGCGGTTGTCCCGGTCGTGGCGAGTCAGCCGCTGGCCGAGCAGCCGTACCAGCGGCTCGGTGCTGCGCACCATCTCGGCGATGCGCTCGGCGCGATCCGGTGCGTCCGGCCAGTTGTCCAGGTAACGCAGGTGCTTGCGGATGTCGGCGTAGACGCGGGCACGGTTGCGGCGCAGCAGCGGCTGGCCGAACCAGGCAAACACCACGCCGCGCGCGAGGTCGGAAACGGCGGGGAAGCGGATCTGCGTCGCCGCTACCAGCCGTTCCAGCGCGAGACCGACTGGCTCACGCAGTGTCTCGTCCGGCGGAGGCTCCCGCAGCCACGCGCGCAGCAACGTCGTGATAACGGTGGCGTCGGCGGCTCCGCGCTGCAAGGCGATGAAGATCCGGAACAGCGCGGCTTCGAGTTCACGCGAGCGCTCGAGCTCGGTGACTCCGTAGTGCCCGAGTGCCTTGCCGAGCTTGGCCTTGAACGCCTCGGGCAGCCTCGCCCGCTCGGCATCAAGACTTTGAAGATAGGCATGAAAAAATTCGCGGGGGCTGTGTACGTGCACATCAGCATCGCCGTCCTCCCCCGCTGAACGGTTGCGGCTCAGCTCAGCCAGGTCGGCGAACACGTCGATCAGCTCGAGCTCCCCGGCCAGCGGCCGGTAGCCGTCCTGCGCCGCCGACTGGCGCACAGCCAGGTAGTCATCGAGCACCCGACGTTCGTCGTGCGGGTCGACGTCGAAGCCAAGCAGCAGGCTGCGCAGATCCTCCTGGCCGCGCGTGCCGCGTGCCCTCGGCGGGATCTTCGCTGGCGTGGAGGGCAGGTCTACGTCGACGGAGTCAGCGCAAGCAGCGGAAGCAGCGGAAGCAGCGTCCTCGGGACCGGCATTGTCCCCGGCGACCGGCTCAAGGCGTAGCAGCGGCGCCCCGGCCCCTACCTGGCTGCCCACGGAGACGACGCATTCCTTCAGCCGCGCCTTGAACGGCGCGCGGAGCACCGTCTCCATTTTCATGCTTTCGAGCACGAGTACCGGCGCGCCCGCCTCGACCTCCGCGCCGACCTCCAGCGGAGTGGCAACGACCAGCGCCGGGGCTGGCGAGCGGACCACGCCGCCCTCGTCCCGGCTGACGCGATGCGCTACTCCGTCCACCTCAACGAGGTGTACCGGCCCGTGGGTGCCGGTCACCAGGCGGAACCGGGTGCCGTTGACAACGATGTGACCGGTATGCCGGTCGAACCGGTCAAGATCGACGTCGGCCGTCCGGACATTACCCGCAGTTTCGACGCCGACGCGGAACCGATGCGCGCCGATCCGGGCGACCCTGACGCGGTAGCTGGCACCGCGCAGTTTGAGGTCGAGCGGGCGGCCGCTCTCGTGCTGCACCTGCGGTCGCCCGCCGAACGCGGTCGACAGCAGCCGCTGCCGTTCGGCGCGCTCGGTCTCCTCGTATGCCTCGATGGCGGCGACAGCGAGCGCGACCCCGGAGTGCCGCTGCGAGACGAGCCTGCCCTCGCCGCGAACGCGGTCGATCCAGCCGGTGTCCGCGCTGGCGTCGATCACCTCTGGCTGGTCGAGAAGGTCGAGCACGAAACTCTTATTCGTGGCGCCGCCCTCGATGATCACTGTGGTATCCGTCATCGCCCGGCGCAGCCGGCCCAGTGCCTCGTCGCGGTCACGGCCGTAGGCGATGATCTTCGCGACCATCGAATCGAAATCGGCGGGGATCGTATCGCCCTCGCTGATGCCCGTATCTACCCGGATGCCCGGACCGGCGGGCAGGTCAAGCCGCGCGATGCGGCCAGGTGACGGCGCGAAATCGCGGTCGGGATCCTCGGCGTTGAGCCTGGCCTCGATGGCATGCCCGCGCTCCGCGGGCGGCACGCCCTCCAGCCTGCCTCCGGCTGCTACGTGCAGTTGCGCCTTCACCAGGTCGAATCCGGTGGTGGACTCGGTGATCGGGTGCTCGACCTGCAGGCGGGTGTTGACCTCGAGGAACGCGAACAGCTTGTCGCCCGGGTGGTAGAGGAATTCGACGGTTGCCGCGCCCCGGTAGCCGACCGCGTTGGCCAGCCGCTCGGCCGATGCCTTGAGCTGTTCTGCCTGCTCAGGACTGAGCACCGGGGATGCCGACTCCTCGATGATCTTCTGGTTGCGCCGCTGGATCGAGCAGTCGCGCACTCCGAGCGCCCAGGCGGTGCCCTGGCCGTCAGCGATCACCTGGACCTCGACGTGCCGGGCGCCGGTCACCAGGCGCTCGAGGAATACGATGCCGCTGCCGAACGCCCGCGCCGCCTCCTGGCTGGTGCGTTCGTAGACTTCCGACAGTTCGGCCTCGTTCGACACGACGCGGATGCCGCGCCCGCCACCACCCGCGGTCGCCTTCAGCATGAGCGGGTAGCCGATCTCGGCCGCGGCCGCGAGCGCGGCATCCAGGGACTCCACCGCGCCGCGACTCCACGGCGCGACGGGCACGCCGACTTCCTCAGCGATGAGCTTCGCGCCGATCTTGTCGCCAAGCTTGCGCATGGCGTCAGCGCTCGGCCCGACGAACGTGACACCAACCTTCTCGCACAGCTCAGCGAACGCGGGGTCCTCCGCGACAAAGCCCCAGCCAACCCAGGCGGCGTCAGCCCTGGTCTCCGTCAGCGCGCGGGCCAGCACCTTGAGGTTGAGATAGGGGCGCTCAGAGGCGGGACCGAGGTCGTACGCCCTGTCGGCCTCTCGCACGAACGTGGCGGTACGGTCCACATCGGCGTGCAGCGCGACGGTCTCGATTCTTGTGCCGGTCTCCGCCGCCAGCTCCCGGACGGCGTGGATCAGCCGCATCGCGGCCTCACCTCGGTTGACGATCACAACCCGACTGAACACCCGATCCGAACCCTCCCTGCATACCAGCGATGCGCGCGCCGCGGCACGGCCTGTGTCCACATTGCCTGTGTCTACTTTCCCGGCAACTAGCGGCCAGCGCCATATCGCAGACAGCGCACGCTACCCCGGCCCGGTTGTAGGAAACGACCAAAGCCGTCGGTCGCTCGCAGCGGCCGCTCGATGCCGCGACTGATTCATGATCCCGTAGTTCCTGGTGTTATCCAGCAGATCACCCGGTACCGCTAGAGCACCAATCCAGGACTAGTAGACGCGCATCACTCCGAGGAGCCTGCGGCCAGTTCTGCGACCACCGGGAGCATCTCGGAACGTTTGAGGGCAGGCATCAAGCTCAGCGCCCCGCTCAGCAACCAGTCTCCATACGGGACTGGACCTGCGCTGGATGCGGCAGCTCGGACGACGACCTGCTGCGGATGGACGACGCGGGGCCGCCGTGCCTGGCCTATCTGACCTAGATCATCTGGTCTTCCGCACGGCGGGGGACACCGCGCTCACCTGGCATCGGCGCGCGCGGCCTCGGCGGCTAGTGGCCCTGGTGAATCCATTCCTGATAATGCGTAGGCGCGAGTCGTGCCTCGGGCCCCGGCGTGAGCACGTCGCCGGATACTAGCGCGAACATGCCGGCCCGGTCGTCGGTGATCACCGTCCGGTTGTCGTGGTGCTCGGCCAGCGTGATTCGGCCGAGTTCATCGAGTCGGAAGACGTCAGGACCCGCGACCTCACGGATGTCATTCAGCGGATCACCTGCGGCGGCCTCCGCTACTGCGTCAGCCACGTCCGCGGAGGCCATTGGCTGAATGAGCGTGGCGGGCAGGCGAATGGTGCCATCGTCGGCGGTCCAGGACATCACGGGATCGATGAACTCGAAGAACTGGGTAGCGCGCACGATCGAGTACGGCGTCGGACCGTGGCGGAGCAGTTCTTCCTGCAACGCCTTGGCCCGGTAGTAATCCAGTTCCGGCACTTGGTCCACGCCGACGATGGAGAGCAGCACCTGGTGCCCGACGCCGGCGCGTTCCCCGGCGGCCAGCACGTTGTTCATGAAGGCGCGGAAGAAATCGAGCGACTCCTCGTCGAAGGTCGGTGAGTTCGCGAGGTTGACCACGACGTCGGCGCCCTGAAGCGCCTCGTCGAGGCCGGCTCCCGAGATCACGTCCACACCGGTACTCGGCGCCGCCGGGACGACCTCGTGTCCCGCCGCCGTGAGCCTGGCGACGACTTGCGAGCCGATCAGTCCGGTACCCCCGATGACTACGAGTTTCATTGCCGCATCTCCCTTGAAGACACATCGTCGGACCCGCCTCCGTCCCAGTATCCCCACGATCATCTCCGGAAACGCGAGCCAGCGCGGTCGGCGGACAGGAGTAATCTCGCGGCCATGAAGCTCCACGTCGGCTGCGCGATGTGGAGCTACGCTCCCTGGCAAGGCCGCTTCCTGCCAGCCTCCCTGCCGCCTGGTGACCGCCTCCGCGCCTATGCGACGTGGTGCAACGCAGTGGAGGGCAACACGACCTTCTACGCGACACCGGCGGCGGGCACGCTGAAGTCGTGGGCTGAGCAGACCGGCACTGACTTCCGGTTCATCCTGAAGCTGCCCAGGCCCATAACCCATGACAACCGGCTAGCGGGCGTCGATGACCTGCTTGGCGCCTTCCTGTCGGCGATAGAGCCGCTCGGCCAGCGGGTCCATTCGCTCTGGATCCAGCTGCCGCCGTCCTTTGGCCCGGCCGACCTCGGCGCTCTCGCCGGTTTCCTGAGCCGTCTGCCGCAGGTCTACCGGTACGGCGTGGAGGTGCGACACCGCGCATTCTTCGAGGAGGCGCAGCCTGCGCGCCAGCTGGAACGTGTTCTCGATAGGGCCAGCGCCGAGTGGGTGACCTTCGACACGACCGTCTTGTTTGGCAGCCGCCCAGTGAGCGACGCCGAACGTGAGGCGTGGGCGAAGAAGCCGCGATTGCCCCGGCGGGCTCGGGCACTCACGTCCCATCCCGTCATTCGCTACCTGGGCCGCGACGACCCGGCGTGCACCGTCGCGGGCTGGCAGCACTGGCTCGAGGTCATCGTCGGCTGGCTCCGCGAGGGCCGTTCCCCGACGGTGTTTATCCACACGCCTGACAATGCGGACGCGCTGGAGCTGGCGCGCCGGTTCCATGACGATGTGCGAGCCCGGCTACCGGAGATCGAGCCGCTCCCAGAACCAATCCCGGCTGGCCCGCCAACTCTTTTCTGAGCCGACGGGCACGAGCAAGGCAAACCCATTCGCGGGAGTCAGATGCGCGGAAGCCCGAATCTAAGGGACATGGGTGCAGCGCCTTCGGGGTGCGGTCGCGCGGCGGCGCGGCGGGCGGCCAGGCGGGCGGTGCGCTGATCTGCTTCTCGATCGCCTCGGCGAAGGCGCCGGGAGAAGATAAGGATTCCACCTTGAATGTCCTCTTGGCGTTGGCGAGCCCTCCGTTCGTACTTCAAGGTCATTCCCGGACGTCAAGAGAAGTTGGTCGATTCTCGCACCCATGAGGGCTTTGGTTGTCATCGACGTTGTGTCACGGAAACTGGGCGCAGCGATGCCGCCAGGTCCTTCACCGGCATCGGCGCTCCCGCCCGGATGAGCCACAAGATCGCGACAGCCTGCGGACCGGAAGCGGCACCTGTACTCACGCAAAGGTCCGGCCCGCCGCCGTAGCGGCGGGCCGCCCCCCCAATGAGACCTGCACCCGTAAGGTATGCATTAAATGTCGCAGTTAGTTCGCACACGATGCGGGGACTGAGCGCTCGTGACCAATACTCCGGCTAGTGCTGGCCGTCGCGCGGCGGCCCGGTATCTGCGCGAGTTGCTGGCTCAGCAAGGCCGGTACCGCCGGCGGTGGGAGCAGCATGCGATGCGCACGAGGTCTGGCGAGATTACCCAGCTCGCGGTTGCCGAGGTGCTAGCACGGTATTTGTGGAGCCATCCGCGAGTATCAGGTGATGAGGACGTAATCGCTCGCCAACTCAAGGACACCGTGGCCCGTGCGCTGTCCGGGTCCGTGCTCAGCCGTTCGACTCTCGCGCTGTTCATTGAGGCGTTCGGGATCGTCGCCGCGCACGCCGACCAATTGTGGCGGCTTTGGGAGAGCTCAGGAAGGATCAGCGTCCTCGCAGGCCACCGGGCCATGGGGGCCAAAACCGAGACGGAGTTGCGTGAGGCGCTTGGCCCGCCCCGTCACCAGACGGTATCCCTGCACGACCACATGAACGTGGGACCTGACGGCCGAATCGCCCGCACGCGTACGCTCCAGGTCATCGAGGCAATGGCCGATGGCCTCGATCGGATCCCCTATCTCTATGACACCAATGCCCTGACACTGGAGATCGGGCAAGGCTGCGCCGAGATCGGCGGTGTGCTCTACCAGATCAGCGAGGGCGTCTATGCCACGACGATCATGCTCGCCAGGGAACTGTCGGCCGGCGAGACGATCAGCCTTGAGTACCTGACCACTTACCGCTATCCGGGGAATCTGGCCCATCCTGGTGAACGGGAGTTCCGCCGGGCGGTCATGGGGCGCCTTGAGAACATTGACTTGCGGGTGGCATTTCACCCCGACATGCTGCCGGAACGCATTTGGTGGGCGGTCTGGGATGGCGTGAGCGGCGACATCATCGAGCGTGAACGGGCGCAGCTGGGCAGCCAGTTTGAGGTGCACCGGTATCTGCGCTCTATCGAGAAGACCGTTGTCGGGTTCCGCTGGTCCTGGGAAGCGCAGGACTGACCGCTGCCACGACCGGCAGGCGCGGGGGCCCGGACTGGGGGGGTAGCCGGGGCCCCCGCAATGGTAACGATACCCATCAGCCGAATTGACGCAATCACGGGAAGGTTTGTCACCGCGTGAACTGCGACCGCCGGCCCCGCGCAGCGCGCTGCCTGGCCCGGATCAGGCGCCGGCGGCGGCACCTGTCCGGCGGACGCCGTCAAACGTCACATCCACGGAGCCGCGCCCGGCCGAGGCCGCTGCCCCGTCCGCGCCGGCATCGGCGCGGACCCAGCTGGTCTGTAACAGGGATGGTTTGCCGCTGTCTGCACTCTCGCACCAGCGCCGGTCAGCCGGCACGGATGGTTGCTGGTATCAGAGTTGTCAGGTTCCCGGTGGAGCGTTTTCAGGTGCGGGAGTCTTTTCGTCGTGGAGCACGAAAATCCTCCCGGACCCGGATACCCTCCCCCAGGACCACTGAGAACTCTCCCGGATGCGACAACCCTCCCCCGGGACCACTGAGAACTCTCCCGGATGCGACAACCCTCCCCCAGGACCACTGAGAACCCTCCCGGATGCGACAACCCTCCCTCAGGACCACTGAGAACCCCCCGGATGCGACAACGCGAAGCTCCACGGAAGCAGCAGCGGATCGATGACCCCTGAGGACCACTGAGAACCCCCCGGACCGGGAAACCCTCCACCAAGATCACTGAGAACCCTCCCGGACCCGGGAAACCCTCCACCAGGACCACCGCACGCGGCACGGGCAGGCGACCCGGATAGCCCTGATTCGCCCAGCCTTAATTTCCTGGCAACGGCACTGGAGCGACACCTTCGGGTTACCGATGGGCCTGACCCGCTGGCGGCGGTTAGCTGTTGCCGCCAGCGGGACTGGCCGCGCACTTCGTCCCGGGTGGACCTAGTGGCAGGCGGTGCCGTTGATGGAGAAGCTGGCCGGATTGGTGTCGTTGCTGGTCCAGGTGCCCTGGAAGCCGTCGGTGATGCTAGCCCCTGGCGCGATGGTGCCGTTGTAGCTGGCGTTGGTTAGGGTGGCGTTTTCGCCCGTCTGGGAGAAGCCGCCATTGAAGTTGCTGGTGAGTTTCTGGTCGCCCGGGAAGGTGAATGCCAGCGACCATCCGTTGATCGTGCTCGTGCCAGTGTTGACGATGACAACTTGGGCGGTGAAGCCACCAGGCCATTCGCTGTTCTTGGTGTAGGTGACGTGGCAGGTGCCGCCACCTCCCCCGCCACCGCCGATGTCCCAGGCGAAGCTGGCCGTGCCGGTGGCGCCCGTGCCGTCGGAGACGGTAACGGCGACGGTGCTGTTACCCGATGCCGTCGGCGTCCCGGAGATCAGGCCGGTGGAGGAGTTGATGGACAGCCCGGCGGGCAGTCCGGTCGCGGCGTAGGACAGCGTCTGCCCAGTGGCCGAGTCTGTGGCGTGGATCTGGAGACTGGCAGCTGTGCCGACGGTCCCGGTCTGCGTGCCCGGGTTGGTCACCGTCACCGCGTTCTGGCCATTGCCCGCTCCGGCGAGCGCGGATTGCACCGCGGTGAATGCGGGCTTGGGACTGTAATTCTGGTCGAACATGGTGGCGGCGCCCTGGCCTGAGAACGCGCCGGGGATCCAGGAGTCGGCGTCGCCGACGGCCCACTGGGTCACGCCGACGCAGCGGGAGACGGCCAGGCAGTCCTTGACCACAGCGGAGAAGTCCGTGGCCTGCTGCTGCAGGTTGGCGCTGGTGGCCGGCAACGTGATGCGGTCGTCAAGCTCGGTGACCGCGACATCCAGGCCCAGGTTCGCGAACCGCTGCATATTCGCTTCCATGTCTGCAGGGACCTGGCCCAGGATGAAATGGCTCTCGAAGCCGATGCCGTTGAGCGGCACGCCTTGCGCCAGCAGCGACTGCGCGAGGCTGAACATGCCGTTGCTCTTGGCGTTCTCGCCCTCGATGTTGAAGTCATTCAGGTACAGCTTCGCGCTCGGGTCCGCGGCGTGCGCGGTTCGCAGCGCGTCAGCTATGTAACCGCTGCCCATCGCGTTGAAGAAAACGTCCTGCTTGAGGCTGCCGTCGGAGTTGAGCGGCTCGTTCACCACGTCCCAGGCGTAGATCTGGCCCTTGTAGTGACTGACTTCGGTGGTGATGTGGGTTTCCATCGCCGATTGGACACTGCTGAGCGGCAGGCTGGTCACCCAGGACGGGAGCTGGCTGTCCCAGACGAGGTTATGGCCGCGCACCTGCTCGCCGTTCGCCTTGGCATAGGCGACGATCTGGTCGCCGGGGCCGAAGTTGAACGTGTCGTTGGACGGCTCGGTAGTATCCCACTTCATCTCATTGCCGGGGGTAATCATGTCGAACTGCTGAGACTGAAGCTGGGTCACGGTCGACTGGGACAGCAAGTTCCCAGTCATGTCACTGCCGAAATACCGGCCGCCGGCCGCCTGGGCGAGCGTCTTCAACGGTGTGCCCGGCGCAAGTGCCGCCTGCGCGGCGGTGCTGGCGGCCGCTAGTTGTACCGTGGCTGCCAGCGCCACAGTCAAAGTGCCGGCAGCGAACCTCCGGCGCTTTAACGCCCGGTCACGGGGCATGGTCGGGTAGGGCGCCGGCCGGGATCGCCACATCTTCATGGCCGTCCTCCTCTTCATGACCGTCCTTATCGTCATGACCGTCCTCCTCTTCGAAATTTATCGGAGATAGTTGCGACCACCTACCTTGGAGTAAACGCCGTTCAACGATCGGCGCGCAAGTGCCCGCGAAATCTACCCTGATCACGACCCGACTAGTGATGAAACTTCCATGCACTCAACCGAAACTTTCGATGCCATAGGGTTTCTCGTGGCTACGGCGGGCTGGCCACTGTCGGGCGTGGGGCGTAAATGCCGCGGCGGCTTGCGCAGCGCTCCGTTGCTGACGGGCGCGGGCCAGAGTCAGCATCGTGGTTCCCGCTGTTGCTGTCCTGCCAGCCCGCAACTGGCCTGAGGGCCTATCTGCAGGACAATCCCCTGAACCCGGCAATGACTAGTTCGAGATCCAAACGGCAGGCCCCGCCTATTCCAGCACCCGGCTGGCAAGGGCGCACTCCTGTCGCTAGCCCCCATCACAAACTGGCTAACCGCCAGCCCCCGCTGCTTAAGCAGCGCCGCCGGTCTCTACGGCGACCAGGCGGGCTCGGGTAAACGGCCGCCGACGATGCGGAGGGCCGCGACCGCGTTGAAGTCGCCTAGCTGCTGGGGGGTGAGGCGGTGGCCTGGGCGGTACCAGCGGGCGACGTCGAGGCAGAGGGAAAGCACCGCGGTGGCGGCGGCGCCGGGATCCGGGATGTCGAAGTCGCGAGAATCGATGCCGTCCGCGATGACTTGCCTGACGAGCTCGCCGACCTCCCGCTGCCTGGAGGCGACGTCAGCCAGGTGGGCCGGGCTGAGCGCGCCGGTCTGGTAGAGGACAACGTGCGCCACCTGGCTGTTGTAGGTGGTCCAGAGGGTCAGTACCTGGACCAGGTCCGCGAGCCGGTCTGCCGGCGAACCGGGACGCCTTGCTTCGGTCGCGACCACCTCGATGGTGAAGTCGAGAGTCGACGTGACGATCTGGTGCAGTACCTCTTCCTTGGAGCGGAAGTAAACGTAGAGCGCGGCCGGGCTCAGCCCGGCCTGGGCGGCGATGTCCCGGGTGGTGGTTGCGTGGAAGCCGCGCTCCGCGAAGGCCGTAGCCGCGGCGAGCAGGATGCGCCGGGGACCCGCGGGGAAGTGGTAGCGCCCGAACAGGCGCTCAAGTGCCGCGGCCGTGCCGCCGCCAGCAGGGGAGACGACATCGGTACCGGTCTCGACCTGCGGTGCTGCCTCGTTGATCACGGCGTGGCTTCCTCTCTCGTTCCGAACGGTACCGGATGCGCGAATTTGGGCTCTAGCCGACAGGCAGTACCCGGCGTAGCTTACTAAGCAAGCGCTTAGTAAGCGTGAGGCAGGCCGAGACCCCGAAGGAGCCATCCATGCCGTCCGCCACCGAACTCGAATATCGCCGCTCACGCCGGCGAGCCGCTATCGTCGCGCTGACCGCCGTATCCTGCCTGGCACTGGCAGCGCTGGCCGCGCCCAGGGCCAGTGCCGTCACCGCACCGTCCAGCGGCTGCGCCGCGGTGAATATCATCACGGCCCGCGCCTCCACCGAGTCACCGGGAGAAGGAATCACCGGCAGCCTGGTGACCCAGATCGTCGACAGCAGCACGCAGACGGTCAGTCATGAAGCGGTCGTTTACCCGGCGACGCTGACCAACTACACGAGCAGCGAGAGCCAGGGCGTGACCAACGCCGAACAGGAACTGACTACGGCCGTGCAGAACTGCCCGAACCAGAAGGAGGTCCTGCTCGGATACTCACAGGGCGCGCAGGTCTCCATGGACGTCGTCGCCGGGAATGCCGAGGTACGCGGCACCGTCGGGCCGGTGAGCACCTCGATCAGCAGCCACGTCGTCGCCATCGCGAACTTCGGCGATCCAGGCCACGTCGTGGGCGAGCCCTGGGACCTGGGCACCTCAACGCGCAACGGGATATTCCCGCGCAGCAATACCCAGATCCAAAGGCTGGTCACCTTCGGCAGCAGCAAGATCGCTTCCTGGTGCGACTTCGGAGACCCGTACTGTGCATCCGGGGCCAACCTCAACGTTCACCTGACCTACCTCGACCGGTACCAGAACGCCGCGGCTAGCTTCGTCCTGAGCAAGATCGGCGGCTGACCTCAGACCTACCGCAAACGGCTGGCTGCCCGCAGGTCACTGCGGGCAGCCAGCCGGGTTTCACTGCTATACGCGCACGGTCGTTACGGCACGACGTAGTTCACTGAGGTACCCCAGTTAGCTCTGCCGTCTCGCGTCCCGCCGCAGGTAGGGCGAGTCAGAGTGAAGTCCGCGCCAGTGCAATTCGGGAACTGGATGTACTCGTTCGCGAAATAGATTCTGCCGGTCCCTGGCAGGAACACGCCCGCGCTGTAGTCGCCCCAGCGAGGCCGGGTACGGCCAGGGAATCCCTGATACTCGGAGAAGCCATCCTGCGGCGACAGGCCTAGGTCAGCGATGTTGATCACCGATCCTTGTACGCCGCTCGACGAGCTGGTGAGGCGGCTGTAGGCAGTGCTGGGGAAGAATCCCCCGTTGTCTGCCCCGGTAGGACCGCCGTCTCCGGTCAGTGTGAAGAAGATGACTGCATGGCCGTTTCCGCCATCTTGGCCAGCGAATCCTTCCGCGGCCATGGCCGACATCGACAGGTCCTCGTGCCGCGGCGAGACATACGACTGGCTGGTAAGGGTAAACAGCCCGTTCCGGTCGAAGCTGCCAGTGCCGACGACCCAGTAGACAACGCCCTGGTGTGCCTCGGGTGACGCCTCCGATGAGAACGTCTGCTCGATGCCTGTTCCCGAGGAAGTCCACAGCTGGCCCTGTGCCTGCGAGGCCTGGGTGACGCCATCGCCGTTGGTGGCGATTGTGCCCTCCGGGCAGCTCGCGGGCGGCGGGTTGCCGGTGCTCAGGCCGGCCGCTCCGCATTCGTCGCCCAGCGGGATCGGGCCGGCCTTCTGCGCTGCCCGGCTTCCGTTGTTGTAGGACAGCACGTCGGAGAACAGCTGACCGCCGAACTGGATGCCGCCGCAGCCAGCGCAGTTGTGGCTGTCCAGAGCGCCCAGGCCGGTCCAGTCGAACACGGCGAGCCGGTTGTCGCCCTGCCCGAAGAAGTCGAGCGTGGCGAGCATGAACGCGGACCCGTCGTGACTGTTGTCAAACTGGGATGAGTCCGGCGGCTCCGCTGGAATCACCTGGATCCAGCACGTAATGCCGGGCCTGTGAATCCGATTATCGGAGAAGCACGTCCCGTCAGGAGACGGCAGCAGGCCCATGTTCTCAATCACGACATTGAAGCCTGGGTTCGGGCTTCCGTCAGGTTCGGTGACCGGCTTTCCCTCCTCCATCGCCTTCTTGTCGAATGCGAACTCCTGCGCTCCGTTGAAGCCGCCGCCGCCCAGGCCCGGGTTGCTCCCAAGGAGCGGGAACTCGTCGTACATCATGAGGAACGCGTCTCGGGAAGTCGCGATCTTCGCGAAGTCGTTGAGCAAGTTGGGCGAGCCCGGCTCGGCCGGGTTGTAGTTGGCGTTGAGGAAGTAGACGTTGTACGGGCCGAAGGGGTTCGAGCCGACCGTCACCGCGATGGCCTCGGAGCAGCCATTGGCCACGCCAGCGAAGCAGCCTGCGAACGGGCCGCCGGACGCCTCGGTGCTGGCGGACGCGATCTCAGTGAAGAACCAGTGCCCGCCGTGGTCAGGGTCGAAGACACACGAGGGATCCCCGCCCGAGCTCCAGCCCCGGGCGGTGAGCCCCATCACGGTGTCCAGCGGGATCGCTCCGGACATCCGGTTCAGGGCGGTGTCAAAGATCATGATCTCGCCGATGTTGTTCGCCTCGACGATTTCTCCCTTGCCAGCGCACAGGCCCTGGTCCGGGGGTTCGATGTCGCCTTGCGGGTTGGTAGGCAGCGTTCCGCTGTCGACCGCGTTCAGGCCCTTAACCCCGACGGCACCGCCTGCCGAAGAGCTGACGGTGTCGCAGCCAGGTCCCAAGGGATCGCAGCTCACTGTCGGGATGACGGGAGCCTCGGCACTTGCCATCTGGCGGCCGGTGCGTACCGTGCCGGGGCGCGGGAGCATGGGCAGCGGCATAACGTGCTGCGTCGCCGCATGGGCCGACTGGCGGGCGGCAGCCCGATGCACGGTTGCTGAAGTCAGCGTGGATGGAGTGCGGAAGGGGCCGGTAAGCAAGGCACAGCCGGTCGTGGCACAACCGGTCGCGGCCGGGCCGGCGAAGGTCGGGGAGAACTCTCCCATGCTTGTTGAAGAGAGTCCCGCACTCGAGTGACCGCCGGAGGCAGGGGATATGGGAGTCGCCGCGGCTGCACCAGAGAGGGTGAGCAGCGCGGCCGGCAGGGACAGCAGCGAAAGTAATGCGGCCGCCCATCGGAAGCGTTTGTTCGCGTAGTTCGGCATTAACCCTCCATCGCGAGATAACGCACCCCCGGGGACTGCGGTGCAGAAGTGCGGGCTCTCCCGCGCCCGGGGGGCCCACGCGGAAGGGCCAAGGCAGCCTGCGGCGGCCCAGGCATCCGCCACCGCATGGTGCCGTTATCGTCCTGCTATAGGAACTATCCGTCAAGCCCCGGAATCCTGCAAACGGACAGCGGCGCCGGACCACGCCGCCAGACCAGGGCAGCCGGTCCTGACCCGCTGGGTAGCCGGGCACCCTGCCGCGAATGCTCGCGGTCAGTTCCGCCAGCAGGCCGGCAGCCGGGAAGAAGGGGTTAGTCAGCAGGCAACGATCGGTTATCGGGTCGCGCCAGTACCCGCCGTGCTGCCGGGCCAGTAACTCCGCGCGCTGGCGCGCGGCCAAAAGGTGAAGCTGGCGATCTCCAGATCGGTACCGCCGTCGACCTCCTGCCAATACCCTTGCGGTAAACCACGGGACAGCTCTTGCCCAGGCCGTGCGGAAACAGCACAGTCTCCGCGATCTCGCGATCTCCGGCCCACCAGTTACTTAAGGTCCAGCTCAGAAAGCACCTGACTCCTGTGCGCGCCAATCGGCACCTGATTCCCAACAACGATTCCCGCATCCAATGCGCCCGTCGGCTCATCCCGGCAAATCACATTAGTCACTTCCGCCCTATCAGCGACTCAGGCACCAGCGCGGATCGGCGCGCCAGGCCAGATCCGGCACCGCCACGGGCATCGCGCATCCTTCCAAGATTGACTTAAGCTAAATCGGCGTTGGGCAGTCGCCGGGACAATTTTTCACCTTTTTACCTTGACCGTATTGCCCTGAGGGAGACTCGCTCCTTCTAGGCCGGTCGTGACGGGCGGCTCCCCCGCAGGCATCCGAGGCCTATTCTTGATTCCCCGCCGCACACCGCACCAGCAACTTCGGGCGCGAATGCCACAGGTGGCTCATCCGTGAGGAGTTTTTGACCGTCATCGCATGGATATGCGATGACCTGCCAGTTCAGTTATTGACTGCCGCTTCCGGTCATGTCATTCTCCGGGTGCATCACGAACCGTGGTGTGCTGATCCTGGGAAGGATTTCGATGAAACTGCCAATCTCCACGCCCTTAGGACGGCTGGCGCTGAAGGCCGGCATCACTGTGCTAGCCTCAGCTGCCCTCACCTTGGGACCGACGGCGGCGTTAGCCGCTTCGGCGGCGAGCACGCCGACGCTCCACCCGGCAAGCGACGTGCGCCACGCATGTGCCGCGCCCAAGGCCGGGCATTTTGCCTGCCTGGCGGTTATCCGCACGAACGTGCCCGGTCACGCAGGCCTCCTACCCGACGCGACCCCAGCCGGTTACGGCCCTGCTGACCTGCAGTCCGCGTATGCACTGCCCTCATCCACGGCGGGCTCCGGGCAGACGGTCGCGATCGTCGATGCCTTCAACGATCCGAACGCGGCGGCCGACCTCGCCGTCTACCGTTCACAGTTCGGCCTGCCAGCCTGCACAACGGCCAACGGGTGCTTCCGGCAGGTCAATCAGACTGGCGGGACCAGCCTCCCGCGGTCCAACAGCGGCTGGGCCGAAGAGGAGTCACTCGACGTCGACATGGTCTCGGCGATCTGCCCGCTCTGCCACATCATCTTGGTTGAGGCGAAGAGCGCCACGATCGCCAATCTCGGCGCGGCGGTGAACGAGGCAGTCAAACTCGGCGCCAAGTTCGTGTCGAACAGCTACGGCGGCGGCGAGTCTTCGACAGAGGCCAGCTCCGACAGTTCCTTCTACAACCACCCGGGCGTCGCGGTGACCGCGTCCTCTGGTGACAGCGGTTTCGGCCCTCAGTACCCGGCCGCTTCCCAGTTCGTCACCGCGGTTGGCGGCACGAGCCTGACTCGCGCATCCAACACTCGCGGCTGGACCGAGACCGTGTGGAACGGCGCGGGCTCAGGCTGCAGCGCCTTCGAGGCCAAGCCCTCCTGGCAGCACGACACTGGCTGCGCCAGGCGCACGATCGCCGACGTGTCAGCCGTCGCCAACCCGAATACTGGCGTCGCGGTCTATGACACCTTTGACGGCGACTCTGGCTTCGAGGTCTTCGGCGGCACTTCGGTCGCATCACCGATCATCGCGTCGGTCTTCGCGCTGGCCGGCACCCCCACGGCGGGCACCTACCCGTCCTCCTATCCCTACAGCCACACCACCAGTCTCAACGATGTAACGTCGGGCTCGAACGGCTCGTGCAGCCCGTCCTACCTCTGCACCGCGGGAACAGGCTATGACGGCCCCACGGGTCTCGGGACCCCCAACGGGACAGCAGCCTTCCACCAGTAACCCGGCACGGCAGTAGTACCGATCGACCGCTGTGGGTGGCCCAGGCTTAGCCGGGCCACCCACCCGTGCGGTTCGCGCGGCCGCGGGCCGGGGTCGCGTGGAGGCCGGCCGCCGCTCGCGCGGCCCCGGCCTGGTTCCCGCGGCGGCGAAGGCCGCCGAGGACTTTCGCTCAGTCACGAGAGGCTGCCTGCGGTGCCCGAAAGACGCTCTAACGCCAAACGTTCCTTGAGCCTGGAATTCGTTTCCAGATCGTGAGCTTGGGCGGGACCCCGGGGCAGGGATCGAGCGCCCTGACCGGCTCTGTCGCAATCTTAATGAAGGATTCGTGCAGGTGGTCGAGCCTGGCCGTGCGACAACCCCCGTCCCCGATGTATGCGACGGCATCTCCGCGGTAATAAGTCAGGCAATCGCCGAGCGAGGAAAACAACGGCGGCCAGCACAGCAGCAGGCTACGATCCGGGTAACCGGACAACACGGTCTGATCACCTTGTCCGACGTAAGTCCATGGCCGGGCAAGCGGGTGGTACCTGTTGGCACGTTCCCCATTCAGCGGCGCCTGATCGAACGCGACAATATCCACTCCGATCGATCGCAGCCTGTGCGCCCAGTATCCGGTGCCGGCGCCCAACTCGACCAGTGGTCCAAGCCCGGCAAGCATAGCCAGCGCGAAATCACTGAGAAAGACGTAGCTGTAGCGCTGAGCCAACCGCAGCACAGCGTCCTCGGCATCGACTGCCAAATCGGGAAGGCAGCCGTTGTCAAGCTTCTTGAGCGACTGGCTGAACTGATCGTCTCGCATGTGTGGTGCTCTGCTCGGTCATTTGATCGCGGTCACCTGCTGGGCTCTCCTCAGTATTCTTCCCGCCGCCGCTGGCGCACGGCGCACGGGGCGGGCGCGGGTTCCGCAGTCCGGCGGCTCGCAGCCTGTCGCGGTTGCCGTGCCCGGGCGCGGGACCGCCGGGCCACGCGGGCCGCGAGTGCCCACCGCCGCACCGCGACCCGGCTTCGAGCCGTGGGGTAGCATCCTGCTGTGTCCATCGCCATCCGCCTCGCCCCGGGGTGCCGGCCGCGCGGTTGCCGGGCTCCCGCGCGGCGTGCGCTCGGGCGCAGGGTGCGGTATGTGCTTGGCGCCGAGGCTGGCCAGGTGAACGGGATGCGGTGGTCCGGCATCCCTGGTGCCGCGCGAGGTATCTGAGCGAAATCGCTCTCCTTCGCTCCGCCGTTCTTCCCTGATTCGGGACGGCGGGGCTTGCTCAGGCTTCCTTACCAGCCATCTAAAGCCGGGCGTGTCCCGTGCCAGGAGCGTAGGTGCGATGAACAGCGAATTCTTCTTCCCGGCGTTGCCGGGTCAGTTCCCTGACTGTGACGGATATTTCGGTGCCTTCGGCGGCAAGTTCATCCCGGAGGCGCTGGTCGCCGCCGTGGATGAGGTTGCCACCGAGTACGAGAGGGCCAAGGCGGATCCCGGGTTCACGCTGGAGCTCGAGCAACTGCTCTCCCACTACGCAGGCCGTCCGAGCGCGCTCACCGAAGTCCCCAGGTTCGCCGGGCAGGCCGGCGGCGCGCGCGTGTTCCTCAAGCGCGAGGACCTCAACCACACCGGTTCGCACAAGATCAACAACGTGCTCGGGCAGGCCCTGCTGGCCCAGCGGATGGGCAAGCCGCGCATTATCGCGGAGACGGGAGCGGGCCAGCACGGGGTAGCTACCGCGACCGCGTGCGCGCTGTTCGGCCTGGAGTGCACCATCTACATGGGAGAAATCGACATCCGCAGGCAGGCGGTCAACGTGGCACGGATGAAGATGCTCGGTGCCAGGGTGATGTCAGTGACGTCCGGCTCCCGTACTCTCAAAGACGCCATCAACGAGACGTTCAGGGACTGGGTCGCCAACGTCGGGAACACCCACTACATCTTCGGCACCGCCGCCGGGCCCCATCCCTTCCCCGCCATGATCCGTGATTTCCAGCGCGTCATCGGCGTAGAAGCCCGCCGCCAGGTCCTCGAGCGAACCGGCCGCCTTCCCGACGCCGCGATCGCGTGCGTCGGAGGGGGATCCAATGCCATTGGCCTGTTCCACGCGTTCCTCCCTGACGCTGGTGTACGTCTCATCGGCTGTGAGGCCGCCGGGCATGGCGTGCAGACCGGCAAGCACGCGGCGACGCTGTCGGCTGGCGAACCCGGGATCTTGCACGGCTCACGCTCCTACGTGCTGCAGGACGATGAAGGCCAGATCACCGAGCCCTGGTCGATCTCGGCCGGGCTCGACTACCCGGGCGTCGGACCGGAGCACGCCTACCTTCACGACACCGGTCGCGGCGAGTACCGTCCGGTCACCGATGCCGCCGCGATGCGGGCATTCCGGCTGCTCGCCTCGTCCGAGGGGATCATCCCGGCGATAGAGAGCGCCCACGCGCTCGCAGGCGCTATCGAAGTCGGCGCCGAACTCGGCCCTGACGGACTGATCGTGGTGAACCTCTCCGGCCGGGGTGACAAGGACGTGGACACCGCCGCACAGTACTTCGAACAGGACGCCGGCGCGGCCAGGGCAGCAGGAGGCCAGAATTGAGCGGGAACCTGCGGCTCCTCTGCGACACGCTGGCCCGGGCCAAGCAAGAAAACCGGGCCGCTCTCATCACGTACATGACGGCCGGATTTCCGACAGTCGGCCAGAGCATCGCCGCGACCCAGGCAATGCTGAGCAACGGAGCCGATATCGTCGAGGTCGGCTTGCCGCACAGCGACCCGGTACTCGACGGGCCGCTGATCCAGGCCGCCGACGACATCGCCCTGCGCGGCGGCGTCCGGATCGCCGACGTCATCCGCACCGTGCGAGAGGCATACCAGGCCGCCGGCAAGCCAATCCTGGTCATGTCGTACTGGAACCCGGTCGGCAAGTACGGTGCCGAGCGCTTCAGCAGCGAACTGGCCGAGGCAGGCGGCGCGGGATGTATCCTGCCTGACCTGCCCGTCCAGGAGTCCGCGCGGTGGCGCGAAAGCGCGGCCAGGCATAACCTCGCCACCATCTTCGTGGCCGCGCCGAGTACTACCGACGAGCGGCTACGGGAACTCTCCGCAGCAGGAACAGGGTTCATCTACGCCTCATCATTGATGGGAGTCACCGGAACTCGGGAGAGCGTCAGTACAAGCGCCAGCTCGCTGGTCCAGCGCATAAGGGCCATCACCAAGCTCCCCGTCTGCGTCGGAGTCGGGATCTCCAATGCCGCCCAGGCCGCCCAGGTAGCCGGCTTCGCCGACGGCGTGATCGTCGCGTCCGCGCTAGTCAAGGCTATTCTCGACGCACCAGATGCTGCCGCGGGAGCCGCGGCCGTGTCGGAACTGACCGGAGTGCTCAGCCGCGCAGCCCGCCGGGACGTGGATTAGCGCATGAAACCTGTGCGGCACCCAAGTCGAAATCGACCCGGGCGACGCTTAAAGCCGTACCGCTAATCCTCGCGGATTGCCTGGTTACTTATATCCAAATGTCGTATTATACGATAAATCGTCAAAGTCCTTTTCGGTCGGCGGCTACCTCTCCGCTGGACGTTGTGCAGTTCGTCAAGCGTCAGATGGGCGACAGTGACTGGCGGTTTGAGCCAGTCAGCGGCGGGTCCTACAGGCCCGAGGAAGTATCGGCGATCATCTTAAAGCGCCTAAAGGAAGATGCTGAGCTGTTCTTAGGTGAGGGTCAGGTCACCGACGCGGTCATCACAGTCCCGGCGTTCTTCGACGATGCCAGGCGCCGCGCGACCAAAGACGCCGGCAAGATCGCTGGCCTCAACGTGCTTCGCGTGCTCAATGAACCTACCGCGGCGGCATTGGCGTATGGGCTCGGTTTAGGCGGCTCAGGCACGGTCATGGTTTACGACCTCGGCGGCGGCACCTTCGACGTAACGGTCATGAAGATAGGCGACGGCGTGTTCGACGTGCTCGGCACGGACGGCCTGCATGAACTCGGCGGCTTCGAATGGGATAACCGTCTGATGCTATGGCTGAATGAGCAGTATCAGAAGGACGGTGGCGCCGACCTCACCGAAATCTTCGAGGCAGAAGCGGAACTGCGAGAGAAGGCTGAGCTGGCCAAGCGCACCCTCAGCGCGGCTCCGCAGGCTCGCGTGATCCTCAGTCACGGCGGGGTGACCAAGACAATCACGGTTACCCGCGAAATCTTCGAGAACCTGACCAGTGACCTGCTCAACCAGTCGCGCGACCTGACTATCTCGCTGGTTGAGGAACTAGGACTGAGTTTCGACCGTATCGACAGCGTTCTGCTCGTCGGCGGATCCACCAGGATGCCGCAGGTGGCAAGAATGGTGGAGCAGGTCACGGGCAAGCCACCGCTGCGCGCTGGCAACCCTGACGAACTGGTGGCATTCGGTGCCGCCATACAGGCAAGCCTGGAGACGGGCACCTATGGGTCGTCCGGCACCGAGACTGCACCAGTAGTCCTGGATGTCACCTCTGAGGCGCTTGGGACCATTGCTCTTAACGAAGAGAACCGAAGACGTAATTTCATCATAATCCCGCGCAACGCAAAGATCCCGGCAAAGAGCAGCGAGATATTCAGTACGGTTCATGACGGTCAGGCCGAGATCAAGATTCAAGTTACTCAGGGAGACGATGATGACCCTGAGTACGTCCGCTTTGTCACCAAAGAAGGCGGGCAGTTGTTCTCGATTCCGCCATATCCAGCAGGCGCCCCTATTGCGGTCACTTTCCATTACGACATCGATCAGACTATTCAAGTTGAGGTCACCGATCTAAATTCCGGCCAACAACTTGGCACTTTCGAGATCGACAACGTAGCCAACCTGAGCGACGAGGAAGTGGCTGCCGCTCGTCAGAAGAACAGAAACCTTGAGGTGAACTAGGCCATGACCGTAACACAGGAATTCGTCAATTTTTACGAGATTCTTCCCGGCATAGTAGAGACCTCGAACGAGGAATCCATCCGCAAGGCCATCAGGGCGCAACGACAGATCTGGAACAAGCGCGCGGCCCAGGCTGACCCGGTCAAGCGCGAGCAGGCGCAGAAGCGTGTCCGTGACCTGGGGGAGGCAGAACGGGTGCTGCTCAACCCAGCCAGGAAGCGTGAATTCGATCAGCAGGCCCAGCAGCAGCGGCCTCAGGCAAATGTGGCGGTTGAGACCGGCAACGGAGGCAGAGACTGGCTGACTCTGGCCCTGGAATACTTCGATGGGGGTAATTTCGCCTCCGCGAACTATGCGGCGCGCGAGGCACTCTCCCAAGATGGCTCCAACCACAAGGCATGGTCCGTGCGCGCGAACTCGTCTTTCAACATGGGTGAGTTCAAGGACGCGGGATATGAGTTCCGTGAGGCCATCAGGCTGAAGCCGGACAGCGCGGAGTACCACTTCGAATACGGCGATGCCTTCGCCCAGCTGGGGACATCAGAATCACTGACAGCCGCAAGGAGCGAATACGAGGCCGCTCTTCGCATCGATCCAGGGAATCCGGTTTACCGGACCTCCGTCGCCAATATCCAGCTCAGGCAAGGGGAGCAATCACAGGCACTTGCGGTGATGGAAGAAGTGGTCAAGGAGCACCCCGACGTATCGGCGTTCCAGTATTACCTCGCGCTGGCCATCGAGGCGGTGCAAGACAGCAAGTGGTCCCAGACACGTGACGGACGCCTGATGATCACATCGGAGGCCCAGATCACGATGACCCGCGAGATGTCGAGCCGCGCGCTCAGGCTGAAGTTCGATGACGACCCGCTGCGCAAGTCGCTGCGGCGCAATCTCGACCTTGCCAACGCGGCCGCGGAGACAAAATGGTTCCACTCCAGTGTCGGGGGCTGGGGATTCGCGCTGCTGATCAGCCTTGCCCTGATCGCCGCCCACGGCGTCGGGATCATCTTCGTCATTATCGTCGTCGCACTCTACACGGCGACCCACCGGCGTCCGCAGTGGAAGCAGAACGCCAGGAATCCGGCCATCGTCAAGCGGGGAATCTAGGTGAACGATGAATCCTCCGCCTCCGGCGTGAGCCCGGGCGACGTGCAGTTCGCGACGCTTGCGGCAGAAGTCGCCCAGCTTCGTGATCTTTTCCAGCGGCGCTCTTTCGAGGACAAGGCTAGGAACCGGCTGTACGACGATTTGCACGCACAGTTGGCGCTCGCCCGAGGCGGGCTGACGGAGCAGATCCTCGCACCGCTTTTCCGGGAGTTGCTACTCGTCGTCGACCGCGTCACCCGCGTGAACATGGACGGCGACCTGGTGCTGGAGAGCGTCGCTGAGGAACTTCTGGAACTGATGGAAAGGCGCGACGTCCACAGGGTGCCGCGGACCGGTGTCTTCGATCCCGCAATCCACGAGGCGGTCAGCACCGAACCACGAGACGACCACGCGCCCGGCACGATCCTCGAAGTGCTGCGACCCGGCTATCTGCTGGGCGGCCAGCTGCTTCGCGCCGAACGTGTCGTGGTGGCAGCCGCCGAAACAGGTTCCGATCCAGCCGCCAGCGAACCAGCGGAAGAGCCGGCGATGGCCGAGCCCGAAGATTCAGCCAGTCTATGAGCGGCGACTACGAAAGCGGCACCGGAAGGGAATTGACCGTCGAAGATGCGGCAGCGTCAGTGGTACGGCTCGCCAACGTCGCCGCAACTTTGAATGCCGCGTACCAGGAAACCGCGCGGCATGCCGCGGAAACTGCCCGGCAGCACGCTGACCGCCAGCACCTGAAACTCCGGCGGCAGGTCCTTGACATGAGCGCCAGCCGGAGTGCCGCAGTCGTAGCGCTGGTGCAGACCGCGGCGGAGTCGCTGGCTCCCGGCGTGCTGACTACGCCCTGGGACAACGTCTCCACATGGGAACCGGCCGGCATCTTGGATGCTGCCTCGTACGTGCGCGTCGGCACTGTCCGGCCCTTCGCAGGTGGCAGCGACATGCCCGCCGCGCCGTTGCTATTGCCGTTGCTCGATCACGGCAACATCCTGGTCAGCGCACCGGGCGGCACGGCCACGATAGGCGGCATCTTCCAGGAGATAATTCTCCGGGCTCTGCTCGGGACTGGGGCCGGGCAATTGACCCTGTCCACCTTCGATCCGCTCCTGCGAGGCACAACCGCGCCGTTTACCGCACTTCGGCAGGTGAGCGATGAACTTGTGCCGCCTACGCTTGCCTCACCCGAAGAACTGCGCGGCCTCCTCGATGAGCTTTCCCGGGACATCCGGCGTATCTCGGAGTTGTATGAAGGAGTCCCGACGACACTTGGCGAATTTCGCCGCGAAGCGCGCCAGCCCATCGAACGCTATCGTCTCATCCTCCTGCTCGACTACCCGACTGGGTTTGACGACCGAACTCACGGCCTGCTCCGGACCTTGATGCGTACCGGGCCAGTGTGCGGCATTAGTTTCGTCGTTCACCACGACATCAATATGGCCAGGAGCAATGAAGCTCTAGCTGATGAACTCTATCCGCTGGCATCCGTCATCCGTCTCGGCGAGCCGAGCACCGTCGATGGGTTCGACGGACTCGCCGCCGAGACCGGAAACGCACCGGGCCTTTCGATCATCGAGCCGGCGATCGACGCGTTGCGTGAACGCGCCAAGGACGCTGCCGCGCCCAAGATCAGCTTCAGCGAACTGCATCCAAAACCGTCAGAGTACTGGCAGGAGTCGAGCGTGGAACGCGTCGCGGCCATCATCGGCCGGTGCGGTCACCAGCCGGTCGAGATCACGATCGGCGACGAACGCGAGCAACGCCACAACATCCTTGTCAGCGGCGCGGTCGGACAGGGCAAGTCGAACTTGCTTTTGGTGCTCATCCACAGCTGGGCTGCTCGCTATCCGCCACGAGAACTCGACCTCTATCTGCTGGACTTCAAAGACGGGGTCACCCTCTATCCACTCGCACCGCACCCGGATCAAGAAGGCTGGCTGCCTCATGCCCGAGTTCTCGGCCTGGAAAGTGACCGCAGCTACGGCGCCGCCGTGCTGCAACACCTGGTGGACGAGTTCGAGAGACGTGCTGAGATCATCCGGCCGTACGGCGATAACCTGACTCGCTACCGCAAAGCCAGGCCCGCCGCACATATGCCGCGGATCATCGTGATCGTCGATGAATTCCAGGTTCTCTTCGAGGAAGACGACGACTTGGCCAGCGGAGCGCTCCTCAACCTAGAGAGGCTGGCGCGGAAAGGACGCGCTTACGGTATTCACCTAGTGCTCGCCTCGCAGACGCTGTCCGGCATCACGGCCATGTTGTCCAAGCAAGACGGCATCTTCGCTCAGTTCCCGATCCGTCTCGCACTTAAGAACTCCGCTGGTGAATCCCGTGCCGTCCTTGACCAGCACAATAGCGAGGCGGCTCGGCTGCGATATCGTGGCGAGCTGATCGTCAACACCGACTTCGGGCAGGTTGAAGCCAACCGCCGTGCCGTGGTCGCGCTGGCCGACCCGCTTGAGCTTGCCGCGTTGCGCGTCAGCCTCTGGCGACTCAGCGTCAGTCCGGTGCCGCCTGCCGTCTTCAACGGCGGTTCCGCCGCCGACCTTGTCGATGCGCTTCATGCTGGGCTGCCCGCCGACGATCGCGAGCCGCGTGCGCTGCTCGGCATGCCAGTGGCCGTCGCCTCCAAGCCGTTCGGAGTGCCGCTTTCGGCCGAGAGCGGCCGGCACATGAGTGTCATTGGTACCGGAGACAATGCCGCTACCCGGCAATCCGCTGGAGCCATCGTCCTTCAGGCAGCGGCAGTCTCACTGGGCTATCAGCACCAACCTGGCATGGCCCGCTTCATCATCTTGAACCTGCTGGCGGCTGGCAGCGGTGATCAGCCAGCCGTGAGCGTGCTGGCCGAAGCGATGGCAGCCCTCGGCCACGACGCCGACGTGCGCGGCGCCGCGCAGCTGATCGAAACCCTGACCCAGCTGAGTGCCGAGCTCACTGAGCGGCGGTCCGGCGCCCCGCCCATCCCGACCTATCTCGTGGCCTTCGGCATGGATCGCGCGCCGAACCTGCGCATTCCCGACGCCGCCACCTTCACCCAGCCGATTGACGCCTTGCATACCATCTGGCGCGAAGGTTCCTCACTTGGCGTTCATGTGCTCGGCTGGTGGAGGACGCCCCGCGCCTACACCGATCAACTTGGCTTCGAAGCTAGCGGCACAGTCGAGATCATCGCGCTGCTGCGTATCAGCGGCCAGGATGTCGCGGACTTGCTCGGCCCATTCGTGTCCTGGACCGGGCCTGGTAACCGCGCTCTGGTTCGCGACGTGGCTGAGGCCAGCGAGCCGATGGTCGTAGTGCCATTCGCGGGGCTCCAAAGGGATGACATAACCCGCCTGACCCGTCAGCGGACGTCACTATGACGACCACCTACGATGGCTACCTTCGCGCGCTCACTCAACTGCGCGACCTGCCAGACCGCATCGCTGCTGATCTTGACGAGACTAAGCAGACCCGCATCCGGGCTGACGCGCTGGCAAACGGCGCGGTAGCGACCGCCGAGGCATCCGCGTCCGCGACGCTTAAGGCGATCGAGGCACAACTGGCCGCGGCTCGCGCCGCACTGGTACCAGTTGCCAAATCTAACCTTGTCCCCCCACGCATTCGCCCCAGCGGCGCGGCTAAAACAGCCACCAGCGGTGACGTGATCAGGGCGCAACAGTCCCTCGCCGTCGCGGTCAACCGGTTGCGGCAAGCCGTTCAGTCCGAGATAAGCCGTAGTGACTGCGAGCGTGAACGGCTCGCACGGGCGGAAGCGCAGCGCAAACGACTGGCCCGGGAAGCCGCTGAGCGTATAGCGGCGGCGGCCGCGCGCCGAAAAAGACTCATCGGCGCGGGTATCGGGCTCACGCTTGTACTTGCCGTGCTCATCGTGGTTCTAGTCGTATCACTCTGAATAAGGAGTCGTAAGATATGTCCCAGCTCGCCCAGCTCAGGCAGCAGATTAATGGTATCGGAAACGACGCTAAGACAACCGCGCAGGGCTTGACTGGTTTCAAGAGCAAGTTCTCCCAGGCCGTCAGCCAAGTATCGGCGACCATCGGCGGCAGCGCCCAGCAAGTCGACCAGAAAATGATTCAGACATTGCAAGCCGCCGAAAAGCAGGTCGACGGCGCCATTGCCGCGCTCCAGCAAGCCGCCGCAGCGGCAAGCTCCTACGCAGGGTCGCTGTAAAACGACTCACAGCAAGCCAGCTTACCGCGCTCCGACACTAACGCCAAGCCAGCGTTACCATGTCTGAACTGCAAAAAGTATGCGATGCGCTGAGTGCGATCGACGGCGACATCATGCGGATGGCCCAAGCCCTCCAGGCCAAGGCTCAATCCTACAGTCATGCTGCGGCCTTTACCGCCGCCGCGGCTAGATCCGCCGAAGGAGAAGCAACAGTTGCGTTGCTGAATATCGCGGCCGCGCTTAACTTCGCGGCATCGCGCTGTCGAGCGGCTGCGCAATTCCTCGTTGACGCGGCGGGTGAGGGACAGTCCTTCGTGCAGCGCACCGTAGGAGGCGGCGGCAACGCCAGCAACCTCAACTCCAACGCTGACTCCATGGAATCGGGCACCCCGCCGGCTATCTCACCGGGAGAGCAGGTGCTTCGCGACAACGGGCTCGAACTCGTGCCGCTGCACCTGGCGGACTACTCAGAAAACCCAATCATCGATGGTTATCACAAGGGTGGCGCAAATCGATCCGACTACCGCTGGGCGGTGGAGACCTGGGAGTCCGTCATCTGGCCTAAGGTCGCGGCCGGAGCTACCAGGGACGATTTCGCCAGGCAGGACGAAGCGTGCGGAGCCCCGGCGTTTCGGTGTACCGCGAATGTCTATGACTTGTTCCTCGGTAACGACCGGATCGTCTTCTCGCGCCTGCCGGACGGAACATTGAGCGTCATGACCGGACGTCATCGTATTGAAATCGCTCGTGAGCTTGGGATAACAAATTTGCCAGCCGAGATCCGGTGAGTCCGCGGCCGTGCTATCGATCTCCCAAATGGTTCGGCTCGCTGGAGTGAGGGGCTGGCCCTGTGCTGGCCTGGCGCACACTCTTCCCGCAACGGCTCCCTCGATACCACGAACCCCAATATTCCCAGAGGTCACAGTTCCCACGTAGCCAGGGCGATCCATTACCGAAGTCGTCAAAAGGGTCTGACTCGGCATGGACATGATTGGACACATCCGTATTAGAATTACAAAACAACCACCTCGGACAGGAGGATGCTTATGACTACACTTCTCGCCCTCGAACCCCGCGACGCGGGCGCCAGCGTCATCGAACCCGACATCGAATTTGATAGCGAAATGGACGCGCTGAGCGCGCGGACCAGGTGTCATGGCTGCTGCATCGACGCCAGCCACGGCGTCGGCATTACAGGCACCTTGGTGCAGTAGTAGCCCGCGAGGTGCTGCCCGGCACGCGCCTGTCGGCGTGCGTCAAGCCAAGCGTGCCGGGCAGGACTAGCCCGCGGGCGGTGGCAATTCGGTAGGCATGCGCCCCCTCAGGCAGAATGCTGCGAGGAGTTCCGGCATGGATCACGACGACCTGCAAGGCCTGCTTGAGCAGGCGGCCGCGGAGCGTTCGGCGTTTGGTTACCGGGTGCATAGCGGCCCCACCTGGCTTGCCGTGAGCCGGGATGGTCTCACCTTGCCAGAGCATGGCTGGAAGCTGCACGTCTCCAGCCGGCCAGCCACCCTCTCAGCCCTGGTCGAGAAGCTGCTTCCGGTGCTCCTCGATGGTGGTCACATTTTCAAGGTCGTCCGTTCACGACAGACGCTCGCCAGGCTCAATAACGGCATCAGCTCACCGGCCGCGGTCGGTAAGGCGTTCACTATCTATCCTGCGCAGCAGCAGGTCCGCGAGCTTGGGTTGCGGCTAGCCAACCTGCTGCGCGGAGACGAGGCGCCCAGGGTGCTCAGCGACCGGCAGGTGGATCCCGGTGCCCCGGTGTACTACCGGTACGGCCCGTTCCGCAGGAACTGGCGCACGGACACCGGCGGGCGAATGGTCACGCTGATCCGCGGCCCAGGCGGCGAAGAGTTCGGGGGCCTGGCCACGATGCGATACCGGCAGCCGGCCTGGACGACTGATCCGTTCACGGGGATGGCGGGCGGTGAGCAAAAGACCACCGCAGGCCAGGTGGTCGGTGGCAGATACCGGATCGTCGCGGGACTTTATGAGTCAGCCAGAGGCAACGTGTATCGCGGCATCGACCAACGGGACGGTACGAGCGTGGTGATCAAGCAGGCCCGTGCACTGGTCGACGAACACGACTCATCGGGCGACGTCCGGTTGCGGTTGCGGAACGAGCGCCGGATCCTCACCGTGCTCGATGGCGTCCGCGGGGTGCCGCGTTTCATCGACCACTTCAAGCACGGCTGCGACGAGTTCCTGGTGACGAGCGATGCCGGGCCGCATAACCTGCTCGCGGATGTCGTCAGCAACGGCCGCTACCTCCCTGCTGGTCACGCCGAGGCGAGCGGATGGCGCACTCTCGACGCGCTCGGCGGGCGCCTGGCCCGGATCGTGCTCGATGTGCACGCTCGCGGGGTTGTCCTCCGTGACATCGCCGCCAAGAATGTAGTTGTCGACGGACCCCAAGTCACCCTGATCGATTTCGGCTTCGCTAGCCACGATGGCGTGCATATCCCCGGCGGCACCCCAGGCTTTGCGCCAGCCCGGCAGCTCCGCGATGAGCCGCCCCGGGATACCGATGATCTGTTCGCTCTCGGCATGACGCTGCTTTACGCCGCGCACAGTATTCTGCCCGTGTCGCTGGAGGGCGACCCCGATGCCGCCAGACAACGGGCGCTTCAGGCGATCAGCGCCCAGTACGGGGCGACGCCCAGCGGGGTCATCGGCAAAGTCGCGGCGCTGCTCAGCGATGATGACGACGTTGCCCGGACGGCGGCGCGGATGCTGGCTGCCGACGCCTCGGGGCAGCAGCAGCCGGGCGCCAGGCACCGCGTTTCCCGTCGGCTGCCGACCCCGCCGGATGTCAGCGCCGAGCTTGCCGCCGAGATCACCAGTAACTTGCTGGACGATCTGCTCAGCCGTACCGATGCCCTGCTGGCGGCACCGCAAAGCCTCGAGGCCGCCCACGATGCCAGCGTCTACACCGGAAGCGCCGGCATAGGCCTTGAGCTGCTGCACCACGCTAGCCGTCCGGGCGTCAGGAAGCGGCTGAGCGCCATAGTGCCGTTCACCCAGCGCGCGATGACGTCGGTGATGCTACCGCCAGGGCTGATGGTCGGCCGAACGGGAGCGGACGTGTTCCTGGCACTCGCGCAATCACTCGGAGTCGAAGCTGCCGCGCAGTATCCGGGACCTGAGATCCCGGATGCCGGCTGGCAGCCTGACGGTGCCGATCTGACGGCGGGCGCCGCGGGTGTCGGCATCGGTCACCTGATGCTCAGCGAGATCACCGGCGATGCCGCGCACCGTCCTGTCGCGACACGCTGTGTCGAATACGTGCTCGGCCGGCTGGATGACGGGGAGCTTTCAGCGGGCTCAGATGAGCCTGTTCGGTCGCTCGAGCGGGAGGCCGTAGAGCCATCGACCGGCCGGGCACACGGCCTCGCTGGCTATGTTGACCTGCTGCTGCACGCCGCCGAGCGGCTGGGGCACCACGATTCCCGGGTCCGCGCGGCCGAGCATGCCGGCCATCTCGCTGAGCGCGCGGAGTCACTTGCCCGCCGGGTGCCCACACGGTTTTCAGCCCCGATCGCCGCATCCTGGTGCCAGGGCCTTGCCGGGATCGCGCCCGTTCTGCTGCACGCGGGAGACGTGCTGCAGGACAACGCGCTCGGCGACCTTGCCCGGCGGCTCGCCGACGTGTGCCTGAACTTCCTGCCGCAGGTGAGCGCTCCGGTGCAGTGCTGCGGCCTTGTCGGCATCGGCAACCTTTTCGTCGACCTGGCCCTTCATGACTCCAGCGAGCATTACTGGGCCGCCGCGCACGCCACCGCGCGTCAGCTGCTGATCCGAAGTACAGGCCCGGTGAATCATCCGGTCTTTGTCAAGGACAGCCTCGAAGAATACGGCGCGTCATGGTCATTCGGCGTTGCCGGGCAGCTCGCATTCTTCCGCCGGCTGGCGAGCCACGGCGGCCCTGGCAGCCTCCCCCTGCCGATCGCCAGCGCATCGCTGACCCGAACCCGACGACCTGGCGCGGGCCGGGCATGCCCTGGGCCGGCTGCCCAGAGTGCTGACCCCGGTCGATGACGACGCGGGCCAATCTGCCACGTGGGCAGGATCGGCTCGTGGAGCTGATCAGGCAGTCCTCGTCACGCAAGCTTGCACCTTACGTGGCGAGCAGGTGATCGGCCTGCATCAGGAATGGGCACAGGCTACCGGTCACCCAGGTCGGCAGCGTGTACTTAAGGGTCAGGGTAGCTCGTGACATCGACCGGAACAACCTTCCCCGGGTTGACGGAGGTCGCAGGGTCCCCGACGCCGTTGATGACCGAGTCGTAGCCGCCCGAGCCCGCGATCCACACGGTGAGCACGTTGTGGAACTGGACGCCGGGACTGACGGGAGCCTGATATGCCTCGGCGTCGAACAAGGTTGCCGGGGTGTTAATGAAGACAACGTAGCTGCCCAGCCCATAGCCCTGGAAAGTCTTGACGTTCGGCGCGACCACGAATGAGGGATAGCCGTCCTGGGTCGGGCTCGCCATCCAGGCGGACTGGCTCGGCGGGTCGTATGGAAGTTCGTTCTGGAAGAAAATTTCCGTCCCGCCCTGGCCGCTCCAGATCACCTCGTTCTTCTGGTAATGCTCGACGGCCAGGCCGTAGGCGGTGACATCGTCACCGGTGACAACTACACCGGTGTCCGCCGTGTTGTCCGTCCAGCTGACGTCGTTGCCGTGGTCGGCGCGCCAGGCCCAGACATTGTCGATGATCGAGTTGGCGGCGTTGTCAAGCAGGCTGACAGTCGCCGACACCGGCGTGGTCTCGGCACCGCCGATACGGAAGAAGACATCGGAGATGAGGTCCGGGTCATCGGCGGAGCCGGCGCCTGATCCCCGATGCCCGACCGACAGCAGCACAGGCGAGCTGACCGGGCCCGCATCGATGATGAGGCCAGACAACTTCACCCCGGTATTGGACCCGGCGATCATCGCGGGGCTGCCCTGCTCTGGCACAAGGGTCGCCAGACCCTGACCCAGCACGATGGTGTCAGGATGGCTCACCACGATCGGCCCGTCGAGGTCGTACACGCCGGGGGTGAGGATGAGGTTCCGGCCGCGCGCCAGGGCCGAATTGATTTGCCCGGCCGACATGCCCGGGTTCGCCACGAAGAACGTCGATATGGGAACGGACTGGCCCGCTTCGGTGCCGCTGGCCCACGACGGCCCCGCCAAGTCGCGCTGTACGGCCGGGACGAATACCTCATCGTCGCCGGCGGCGTTCGTGTAAAGGAACGGCTCTTCTTCTGTCACCTTGGTCGCCGGGAGCACGGTGTTCTGCTGGCAGGCACCGGTGAACACAGCCGCGGGCGCACCCTGGACCCCGGCGTAGACCATGTTCCAAAGCCCGTTCGGGCAGCCGTTCGCGCCGCCGATGGAACTGTCGCGGACCAGGTACTGCTGGTTGCCGAAGAAGTTGAGGTCGCCGCTGATCTGGCTGTCAGCGATGAAGCCGCCGCTGGCGAAGTTGTTCGTGGCGCAGTAGTCCTGGAAGACTACGCTGCCATTGATGATGGCCCGCCTGATCGGAGCGGCCTGGGACGCCGACCACATCTCCGCGGTGTTGGTGCAGCCTGGGCCGAACGCGTCAGCGACCGGTGGTGCGTAGGCCGGCGTGGCATGCGGCAGGTCTACGTTGAGTGTCAGGTTGGATAGTGATCGCCAGAAGTTGTCGTCAGAGTTGCAGTCGGTGGTTCCGGCGGTGCAGAGGTTGTTGAAGACGTCGATAGCGCCGTTGATGACCGTGTCCCCTGGCAAGAAGCCGAGGCCGGCGACCTCGGTGTAGTAGCCCACCTGGAATACCAGCGGGCTGGCAGCCGATCCGTAGGTGCCGGGCTCGAAGTAGACGGCATAACGCTGGCCGCTGAACTGGCTGCCGGCTGGCACCTGCCGGGTGGCAATGTTGTCAAGGTCGCCCTGGACGACGCTCTGGCTCATGCTGTCGCTGAACACGCAAACATCAGGGCCAAACATCGTGTTGTCCGCCCCGGGGCATACCGGCGCGTCAGCCGCAACCGCCGCGCTGGCCTGCGGCAGGATTAAGCCGGCACCTGCCGCGAGCATCACCGCGAAGGTCACCGCGGATCGCCGCATGACGCGACTGCCGTACCCCCTGATCGCCTTACCGTGAAAATGGCCCGCGGGCACCACTGAGCGAGCGTGGCCCGCGGACGACGCTGAGCCGGACCCAGGCTGGCTGGCTCGTTGCATGCGGATTCCTCCTGCCGTGGTCACCGAGTCTCGCGGCCAACTCGGCCGCACACTTTCGTCACGCCTTATTTCATGGCTTAATTTAATAAGCGGCGTCGGCCGGGGTCAATATGGCGGACAGCCTGTTCCGCGCCGGACTCAGAACTGGCTCAGCTTGAGGATGCCGTCGCGGCGGCTGCCTGAGGCGTGCCGCGTGTCGTGTTGCCTGAGTGGCGCACCCGGCAGTCACCTTCGGCGCATCCCCGCCGCCGGCGGTAGGGCACGTCCCGCTGTTATGGCTCAGCCCGGTGCCGCGCCGGGGGCCGGTCTATGCCCGGACAACAGCAATCCGCGCATTGACACCCACCTTTCAGCATCAATTCCCGCTTTCACCGGACCCCGACTCCGCTCTCTTATTATCCTCCGAGCGCCGGTCAACGACCTAGCCGATGGAGCCTTGCCTGTGAGGAAGCTGCAGTTCGTGGTCTTCGTGCTGGCGGCAGGGCTGATCGCCGCGATCGCCAACTCGTCGTCGCTCGGTGCGGGATTGCATAGGGCCGGCAGCACGCGCAACCGGCCACATCACCTAGCGCCCGCCCGGGCCGACTCCGGATCGGCCCTGTCCGGCCCGGCGGGCCTGCACCCACATCACGCCGCTACGGATGCCGTTCAGGCCCGAGCGCGGTGGCGGACGGTACGTTCTGAACTCGCGGCTGAGCTCGCGGCGGCACGGCGGGCCAGGGCCGCGCACCGTCGTCCCCGTCCGGTGACCCTCCGGCTATGCCGCAGGTACCAGCACGTGGCGGCCGTCGGCGCACGCGGCGCTGGCCTGGTCGTGCGCAACGACAACTACGGAGGCCGGCGAGAGTGCCTGGCGAACAAGAACCGCTGGGCGAACTTCGCGGTCGCCTCGTCCGCGGCGCGCCGCAAAGGCCCAGAGCCGGCCGCGTTCCCCAACATCTTCTACGGATGCTCCTGGGGCGTTTGCTCACCGGGCACCAAGCTGCCGCGGCGGGTGAGCCGACTCCGCGAACCGGTGACCTCCTGGTACACGGCGGGCCGGCCGGCCGGCCGCTGGGATGCCGCCTACGATATCTGGTTCGCCAGAAAGCGCCACACCAGCGGGCAAGACCACGGTGCCGAGATCATGCTGTGGCTGCGCAGTAAGGGGCTCGGCCGGCCGGGCGGGCACGGCCTGCTGATCGAGCGCCAGCGCTGGCAACTAGAGCACTGGGTCACTACGAACCCGGCGACCGGCGAGCACTGGCCGCTGATCATCTTCCGCCTGATCCATCCGCGCGGCTACGTCAGGCACCTTTCGCTCATGCCCTTCTTCCGCCGCGTCGAGACCCTGGGCCTGCTGGACCGCTCATGGTGGCTCACCGCTGTCGAGGCCGGATTCGAGGTCTGGCGGGGCGGGGCAGGGCTACGGACGACCTCATTCTGGATCCATCTCAAGTGACCCGCGGGTGTCCAACATTGTCAATTAGCAATAACTGGCAGCATATTGACTGGACTATACGCGGACAGTAGGCTCCCAAATACTCGGATGCCGAAAACGCAATTACTATCTACCCGCCTGATTTACCTCACCCGCTTCAAAATGAGCGCGATTCGCAATTCGGCCCAGCACGCGCGAGCGCGTGCCGCCTGGGCAGGGCTAATAAGACGAACGGCATGGTCAGGGCTTGTAGAACGACGCGTCGTAAGACTGGCCGAGCAGTGCCCGGCCAATGGTGGCAAGGATGTGGTCGTCATTGTCATGCCGGACGTAGAAGGTCAGGTCGCGCAGGATGCGGCCGACCGGCCCCGGCTGGGCGAGGCTGCGGGCACCGCAGGCGCGGATGCAATGGTCCACGGTTTGCATGGCGAGGTGCTCGACTACATGACGAGCGCGGCTGCCCGCGAGCAGCGCCTCATCGCGCCGACCGCAATCCCACATGCGTGCGACATGCCCCAGCCACAGATGCGCGGACTCCACATTGACGGCCATGCTGCCCACCCGCTGCTGGACATAGGGGTCGGAAGCCTTGCCTTGGCTGCTGACGTACTCGACCGCGTAATCGTAGGCGGCCTCGGCCGCGCCGAGGAAACTCGCCGCATAATGCGGGATGAATGCCGCCTGCCAGTTTTCTCTCAGATAGGCGCCGGCAGAGCCGATCACATTACCGTCCGGGAGGTAGGTGTTGGTAAAAGTCACTCTATGACTGACAGTCGCACGCATTCCGACGGGGTTCCACCACGATGTGTCCACGCTGACCGACGGATCGGACAAGTCGCAGGCGATCATCAGCAAGTCAGCTGCGCCGTTGGCAGAATTCCTGGCGCCGCCAGGCCCGGACTTGCTGACGAGCAGGATTGCCCATCGGGCCCCTGTCGCGCTGGTCGCGAACGCCTTGCTGCCATTCAGTACCCAGCCGTCTCGAGCCCGGGAGATAGTGGTCCCGAATTGCTTGCTTCCCGGCTTGGATTCCTTCGGCTCTCCGCTCCACGCGACCCAGATCTCGCCACGCTCGACGACGCCGTCAAACCAGCGCCTTTTCTGGCTGGGTGTTCCCAGCCCGTCGATCAGCGCGAGCGAGTTGGCATGCCCTTCCCAGCACCGGGCCAGGGAGAGATCAGCCTTGGCGAGTTCCTTGGTCATCAGCCACAGCGTCAGTGCGTCACCGCGCAGTGGCCCGATCCCGAGTCCGCCATATTGCCGCGGCACCGTGGGGGCGTGCAGTCCCTCAGCGATCAGGTCGTCGAAGTCCTCGGCAGGAAACTGGGCGCTCTGGTCGTAATGAGCCGCGCGCTCAGCGCATCGGCTCGCCACTCCCCCTGCCCGGAGCACGAGCGCTTCACTTCCGGCATTCAGGTCAAGCCGCGGTATCGCCGCGGTCGAGCCGATGGCGGTCACATTAGCTACCTGCCTTTCAATTCTGCTTTACGAGGCCTGTCATGAACAAAGATTTCTTGTCACTCATCGCCAGTCGCCACTGCAAGCGGTCTTTTCTCCATTCCCCGGTGGAGCGCGGCGTACTTGAACAGGTGCTCATCGCCGCCCGCTGCGCGCCGTCCACCAGAAACACGCAGTTCTGGCAGGTCGCGATCCTTACCGGAGAGGCGCGCCAGGAACTGTCTCGCAGATTGTGCGCGGGACTGGAATCGCCTGCGCGGTACGAACCTGACTACGCCAGCCGCCCGGAGCTCGTCGGGGAAGTCTACGAGCGGCGATCCTTTGCCTGGGGCAGCGGGTTCTACGCGTCGATGGGCATAAGGCGTGAGGACGATGCCGGGCGCAAGGAAGTCGATCGCAGGAATCTGTGTTTCTATGGCGCACCAGTAGCGATGATTTTTCACCTTCCGGGCAATGCGGTTCAGGGCACATTTCTTGAGATGGGATTTTTTTTGCAGAACGTCATGCTTGGGCTCGTGGCATCCGGCCTCGGCAGCTGTCCCCAATACAGCGTCGCACGTTACAGCAGTATAATTCGCGATTTCCTCGGCCTCGGCGCGGAACGGCTGGTTGTCTGCGGCCTCAGCGTCGGCTATGTGGACGAGAGCGCGCCGGTCAATAGCTTCTGGCCGGAGCGGGCAGCCCTCGACGAATACACTCAATGGTACGATCACGCGGCCTCGGCTCCTGATGGCTAATAAGGCTCCGCTTCAGCCTGTCATGGCGGGAAACAGCCTGGCAAGCATTGTGAATAGACGAGATATGGACACCCGGGCATTCAAACTCTCGCCAGGCGCGAAGCCGAACGATACGGGCTCGAATCGCTGCTCATAGCCGTCGGGTACGCCCCGCCCAGCCTCATTCAGCCGATCGGCCGCGCTCGGCGCTCAAACTGAGCACATCAATTTCTCATCGCCAACCGCTCAGGGATATCTGCTCCGGTCAGCCGATGAAATCGTCACGGTGAGCGGCGAATGCCGTGACATAGAGTCACCCAGTTCCTGTCTACCGGCTTTCCTGACCTCGAGCGAATGCGTTTCTTCGGTACCGAAGTCAGGCTTCGGCCCGGCGGGTAAGGCGGAAGCATTCCCGAATGAAATAGTCTGATCTGCCGCTCTCGTCGGCGAACTCCGTGAATTCGCATACGACAAGCACGCCACGGTTGATCCGGGCTTGCAGATACACGCGCAAATGCTCATGGTTAAAGGTTGCGATAAACGCCGGCGGATCGTCCGGCCTGGTCGCATCGGCATAAAGCCGCGCAGCCGCGGTGCCCAGGTCGGCCGGCTCGCCGCGGCCCGTACCTCGCGCCCGCACTCCGAGGCCGCCCTCAGTTGCTGTACATTCCAGGGCACGCACTCTCCCGGTAGCGGCCGGGTGCAGGCTCATCCAGGTCCCGACGAGTGCGCCAGGCTCATTGCGCCCGGTCCGCAGCGCGGCGGGAAATTCCCTGGAGGCCGGATGACCCACGGCAGACGTCCCTTTGTTATGCGGAACGTAGCACTCGCGGGTGAAATAGTCACGCCGGCCGTCAGTAAATCGGTGGAAAGTGTGCCCGGTGAGCAGGCCGTAAACTTGATTTGCTTGCATTTGGCTAATCAGCTTGTCGCCATAGAACGTCGCGATAAACGCACAGCTCGTATTCGAGCTGGCCGAGTCCGCGAATACGCCGTCCGCAACGACCTGGCCGCAGGCGCCCGGCCCGTAATCGCCATGACCGCTCGCCTCGACCAGCAAAGCCCCTTCGTGCTGGCGGGCTTTCACCCGCAGGATCCCGCCAGCCAGCCTGGTGGCGCTGATCCACTCACCTGCGACCGGGCTGAGATCAAGTGCCGCGGTCAAGGCCGGATACTTCCGCTCAGCGGTAGATCGCGCTTGCTTGGGGTCATCAGGGTTCCTCCTGCCACGCCTTCGCGCGCTGGTCAAGCTCGCCAGCGAAAATGTGCCAGGCTCGGGCGCACTCGGTCGCGGCCGCAGCCACGGGCGCAGCCCAGCGCCTGGGGACGGCGACGGCGAGTTGCCGCCACTGCGCGGGATCGGACGGGTGCACAGCGAGCAGGCGGATCAGGCCCACGGTGGTCTGGCTTGAGCGTAACGCCGGGTCGCGTGACAGCTTCCGCACGATCACGGCAAGGTTTCCGGTAGTGCAGGTCAGTGCCTGCGATGTGGTCTCACGGCTGTGAACAGGCAGCCGCGTATCCGCGCCGCGCTCGTCGCGTCGCTGACGCGGCGGAAGAGGGTCAATTCCATGTAACAGCCGGGCTCGCACGTCGCGAACGGTCTCAGGAGAGATTCCTGCGGCCGCCGCCACCTGCCGGAGGGACGCACCAGGGCGGGCTGTCAGCAGTTCCGCGGCGCGACGGCGGCCAGCCGCGGCGTCGAGAGGGCGGACACGTCCGTTCTGACCGATCCGGACGTCCACTTGGAGATACTCGCCATCTGGACGGCGCCGGATTGCTCCTACTGTCTTATGCGAAAGGGCAGTTACCTCAGCTATAGCCCGGTCCGACCAATGCGGATGAGAGGCGAGGATGCGGGCGGCAGCGGCCTTGCGGTCGCTCAGCGACAGCGGTAACCCTTGGGCACTGTTGATCCTGACGGCCAGCACGAACGCGTCCTCTTCCGTGCCGTCGTAGAATCTCGCCTGGATTCGCTGCTCGCCGCGCAGTACCGCGGCGCGTACCCGGTGCATCCCATCGATGACGCGCCTGGTTTCCCGGTGCACGATGATCGGCGGTAACACGGCATCGGAGTCCGCGAGCAGCCTGGCGTGCTCCAGGCTTTCGCCAGCTAGTCGTGGAGAGGCGGCCATGCGGAGCGATCCGATGGCTACCGTGACCACCGGTGCCGAGTCAAGCTGTTGCCCCAGCGGCAACGTCGCCGCACGCGTATCAGACCTTGCCAGCTCCTTCACGGGAACTGCCGTGTCCTGGATTGGCATTCGGAGACTCCAGCTGACGTCAAGGACGCACGGAAATAGCCGCGCGCCCGAATGGCTAGGCAAGGTCACGAAAGGGCGGCATGGGCGTACCCTATCCTGAGTAAAGGTTTATTGACAACGTGAGCCAGAAAGCTAGTTGCAGATGTTAAAAGGTACTGCGATGCGTCGTTTCATTCCCGATTGCCTCAGGATGAGCGCTTAGTGCCATTGGTCCAAACACCGATAGAAAAGTTTCTTGCTATCTGAAATCGCTGGAAAAATTTCTTGCATTCTGAATATCTTGGCCCGGGCCGGGAAGCCGTGCGGCATGCGCGTGGCTGCGAGGCCGGGCCCGCCAGTGCGGCGAGCATCTACCTGGCGCCGCCAGAGAACGCTGTCGCGGTCCGCGTCGGCGTCACCGGGACCGCGGTCGGCCAGAGTCTGATGGCTGCCTGGTCGAGCGTGATGAGACAGGTGTCGCCGGGAGCGGAGGGGCCGGGATCCGTGGTGGTGATGCGTAGCTGCGGGCCGCCGCGGAGCCGCACGGTGATGGTGGTGTCCGTGCCGGTGTCGGCGATGTCATCGATGGTGGCTGGGTGCGTGCCGTGCGCGGTGATGGCGATGCGATCGGGGCGGATGGTCCACAGGATGTCGCTGCCGGGTGGCAGGTCCGCGGTGCTGGCAGGTATCCGGACCTGGCCCGAGGTAATGACGCCGGGTTCGGTCACTGTTCCGGTGCTGATGTTATAGACGCCGAGCAGCCGAGCGACTTGCGTGGAAGCCGGGCGGCTGAATACCTCTCGGCGCGGCCCGGCCTGGAGCAGCTTGCCGTCGGCGATGACCACGATCTCGTCAGCGAGCTGGGCGGCTTCGGCGGGGTCGTGCGTAACGAGCACGGTAGACAGGCCGGCCTCGCGTTGCACTCGCCTCAGCTCGCGGCGGAGTTCGTCGCGTACCGGCGCGTCGAGGGCGCTGAAAGGTTCGTCCAGCAGGACAAGCCGGGGACCGTGGCTCAGTGCCCGGGCTAGCGCGACCCGCTGCCGCTGCCCGCCGGACAGCTGGTCAGGGAGCCGGTCCTCCAGGCCGTGCAAGCCCAGCTTGCGCAGCCACCACGCGGCGAGCTCAGGGTCGGCACCGGTGGCGAAGAGCACCTGCTGCCACACTGTGCGCCCAGGGATCAAGGCGAGGCTCTGCGGAACGTAACCGAGGTGCCGGTCCTCCACGGCAATGGCGGAGACCGGCCGCCCGGCAAAGCGGACCTGGCCCGCTTCCGGCCCGAGGAAGCCAGCCAGCGCACGCAGCATGATCGACTTTCCGGCTCCCGACGGACCGACTATGGCGATCCGGTGCGCGCGGGCTTGATGGGCCGCGCGCAGCCGGAAGGGTCCGACGGCCAGATCCAAATCGAAGCCAACGGCGGTGGTCGCGCCGAGCGCCGGCGGTCGCGGGGCCGGCAGCCGGCCCGCCTTCAGGCGCCGTATCGGACGTCGGATCATCGAGAGCATCACGACGACCACCGCTGCGCCGAGCGCGAGCGCTGTCGGCGCCTGCGTGCCGGGAACGCCGGTACTCGAAAACTGCACGTAGGTAAACACCGACAGCGAGTACGGGTGGTAGGCGAGCAGCACGACCGCGCCGTACGCGCCGAGAGCGCGCAGCCAGGTCATCAGTGCCCCCGCCCGGATACCTGGAGCCGCGACGCGCAGCTGCACCCGCCAGAACCGGGCGAGGCTACGGTGTCCGAGGCTCGCGGCGAGGTCATCGAGCGCCGGGTCGATGGCCTCGAACGCCGACCGCGCCGCGATAATCAGGAACGGCCCTGCCTCGAACGTCTGCGCGATTATCACGCCGGCGACCGAGTCGGTCAGGTGGCCGCCGAAGAACTGCCCGATCGGGGTGTAGGGCCCGACCAGGTAGATCAGCACCACGCCGGCCATCACCGAAGGCAGCGCCAGCGGGAGCAGCACGAGCACGCCGACGAAACGCGCCATCGGGCCGCGGGACCTGGCCAGCCAGCTCGCCAGCGGGATCCCGAACATGGCGACCAGCAGCGTCGAGATCGTGGCGGACTCGACGGACACCCAGACGGCCGACCACAGGCCAGGGGTACCGAATCCTGTCTGGCTAGAGGTGGCCAGCCTGAAGATGAAGGCGGCAAGCGGCACCACGAGATATAAGGCCAGCAGCCCGCCCAGCCAGCTGAGCGGGCCGCGCGCCGGTCGGCGCCTCACCGCGGTAACAGGTTCCGCAAGCCGGACGGTACTCCGGACCCCGCTACCCTGGGCGTGATCGGGGTGAAGCCGTCCCGCTTGAGTATGGCCCTGCCACCCGGCCCCAGAAGGTAGCGCACGAACGTAGCCGCGGCTCCCTCATGCGGTGCGTTATTCAGCACCGTCACCGTGTAGGTGGCCTTGAAGGTTTCTCCGGTCAGCGGCACGGTCGGGATCCTGGCCGCGATCGCCTCGCCGAGGTAGAAGAAACTCGCGTCAAGCTGCCCGGACTGGAGCCTGCCAACCAGGGTCTCCTCGGGATATTCGTTCGCGGCGCTGGTAGCGATCGCTTTCAGAGACGGAAGGCTCTGCTTGGCGGCGATGTCGATCATCGCCTGCACCGCGAACGCGCCCTTCGGATCGGTTTTCGGATCGCTGAACCCCAGCCGGAACCCGGGTTGGGTGATGACCTGGTACCACGGCTTGGTCTCCAGGGCCGCGGCGAACTTGCTATGCGGGTTGTACCCGAGGATCAGCGGCGAGGTCGCGTAGGTGGCGTACCAGGAAACCCAGTCGCCGTTGGCCTTCCCTTCGAGCGAGCGATCGATCGAAGGGTCCGCGACGACCAGGGCGTCGGCGGGGTGCACCTTGTCCTTGATCTCAGCCGCCAGGTCCTTGTCACCGGCCGCGAAGCCAGTAAAGGTGTCCCCGGTCGCCCGCTGGAAACCCGGCCCGAGCTGACCCTGCATCAGCCCGACCACAGAACCCGCGTACATCACGTCGACTGGCCCCGAGGCGCTGTCCGCGGCAGAAGTGCTGACCGCAGCGGCACTGCAGCCCGCGGTCAGCATCGCGCCGAGTACAACGGCCGCGGCCAGCCGCGCGGTTGTCGTTTGCCAATTTCCCATACGCTGACAATATCAACTAATAGAACGGAGAACGAGATTGCAAAATTTTATTGGATCAACGCAAATTGATCGAATTTAAGCACTCTATTACACGGCTATTAGGCACAGGCATTCATCAACCGGATGCCTGGCAGACCGGGGGTAGCTATTCAGCAGGGGTGAGCGGCAGGCCGTTGAGCGCTGGGCTGGTGCGGATGGCGGAGGCGTGCCGGCTGATCGCGGAGTTGACCGCGCGGGCCGGGCTGCCGGGCGTCCGGGCGGAGCGGCTTTCTGGCAGGGCGGGGGCGGGGCATTGCTAACTCGCCGG
>DASTJM010000014.1:0-13194 GCA_035716545.1 Streptosporangiaceae bacterium | reverse complement strand
TTCAGGCAGCAGCCTGGCCCTGATCCGCTGGCCGTCCGGCCACCGGACATCATGCACCCAGCCAGCCCGCTCGAAGAGCCAGATCACTCGCGCGCTCGTGTCCACTTGCGAGCGCAGGACGCCATGCCGGGCCGACGTGGGCCTGACTTGTGACACGATTTTGGGTTCGTGGCTGGTGCATGTCGCTGACCTGCTGGTTCTCGTGTTCTGGTGAACGGGTTAGCGCACTAATTCGGGGTCATGAAGTGGTTCTGCGCCGGGATCTGGGTGAGTGCTCACCGAGCGAATCTGCCCATTGATCCGGAGGGATCGAAAGCAGTTGCTGTGCCATGTCCTCGGCTGCCTGGTCCGGGTCATCGAGCGTACTTGTCAGCCGGAGCATCTGCTGGCGGATCTCGGGCCTGGGCTCGGGGATGAGGCGCTGGAACATCAGCGTGACACCTTCTCCTCGCCAGGCTGGTGATGCCCAGGCCAGACGGAGATCTGGGGGCAGGGCAAGCCCCAGCGGCTCCAGGCGCTCGTGCAGAAGCCGGGCCGTTTTGCGCCGGGCGGTCTCCCAGGACCTGTCGCGTGAGGCACGCTCGATCTCCGCGATGTACTGCTCGCGGTCGAAGTGCAGGTCCGGCAGATCCCAGGGCGTGCCTTCGGCCTTGCCGACGGCTGTGCCGGGAGAGACGAAGACGCCGACGTAGTCACGGAAATCGACCCACGAGATCCGGCGTCCATCGGGCGAGGGGACGATCACCGGGGCAATGACACCGCATCCTGGCTCCCCGCAGGAGCAGCAGTACACCGCCACGCGTCTTCCCTGATCCGCCGGGAGCAACGGTGAGCGCGGGCCAAGTATCGTGGCGGGGTCGAAGCCGTGCCAGCCGGGAGCGACCGCAGCAAAGGGGTCCTGGCCATCGACCAGGATGCGGGCGACGGGCCAGTCCGGGCGGTCACCGGTCACCTCGAACCGCAGGGACAAGACGGAAAGGCTGCCTCCGGCAGCACGCTGCGCATGGTTCATGCTGACGACGTTCGTCGGTACGCCGGGACCATCACCGGACAGGCCGGGATGCCTGCAAGGCGGCCCAGTCTAGCCTGCCGACCAGCCATACCGCTCTGATTTTCCGGTCAGCTGCCCGCCAGGCGCAACCACATCCACTCGCGCAACTAACTTGTCACAAGTGAGGATCCAGGCGCCATCCGGCGAGCCCTCGCCGGGTTGGGTGAGGAAGATCAGGAACTACTGAAGCTCCGGTCCGGATAGCCGCCGTTCAGACCCGGCAAGACCATCGTCTGACACGCCCTGGCAGCCATGTGTCGCTATGACAGCAAGACCGTGCGCCCCGCGCCCGAACCCGAGCCGGTAACCACCGAGGTCTTCGAAGCGGTCAATGGCAATGGATATATGTGGATAAGGCTCTGCTACGTGAGCGGCCGTTCAAGGAGATCAGCCACTGACAAGCGTGTTTCACCGCCGACAAGTTTCAGAGCAATCTCCGCGCGGGCTGCTAGATCAAGCGGTTCAAGTCCTTCCACCAGGGCAGCATGAGTGACGCGATCAAGGCCGGCACCTATAAGGGGTGCACCTGTGCGTAGGGCAGCCTCAAGTGAGATGCCTTGAGTTGATCCGCCGTGCAATACAATGTTACGTGATCGATAAAAGCGACGTATAGCTACCTTTATGGGAACGAGAACATCATTCAGTGTTTTACGGGGCTCGGCAAGTAGGTTGCGCATGCGGTCCAATGCTGCCTCTTCGCTGTTGGCTTCATACGCGTCGCTAAATTGTATTCGTTCGCCGCTGCTCAGCGCACGCGCCAGGAGTCGGCAACGCTCGCGATTAGTTGCGAGTGAATCGAGTTGCCTAGTCAACGTAGTATCGTTTGCTCGTTGATAACGATGAGCCAAAGTAGTTAGCTCGGCTCTTGGCCATGAACATGTAATAATTGCCGCCAGTCTGTCGGCGGCAAGAGCCTTGCCAGAGCGATCGTCTTTAGGGTCATGAGGGTTTGAGAGGAGCGACTCAATCGCCGCCCAACCGCCCGCAACGGCTGGTCCGAGCGGCCCCTGATTAATTGCGGCGGCAAGTTCGAGCGCGTCATCGACTCTGCTACGTGTGCCGGTTACTTTGTACATATGTCCCTCATGCGCGAGTGAAAGCACATCCGCGCCACGCGCTGGGGGCGTGAGTGATATGGCTGTAGGGTGGCCCGCAACCCAGACGTGCGGTAGAGGCTCGACGCCCCCGCGATCGCGGCGTAGGAATGCGGAGCGCGCAACCAGGCGCTCCGTCATTATCCGGGCTTGTGCTGCCGCACCATATGCGTCTCTTGCGGGAAAATTGTAGATAAACCCGCCGCCCGTTCTGATCTGAGCCACAGAATGTCCTTCGCCCCGTAGCCAATCCGTTACCTGACGCGCGGATTTCCAGTTGTCAAGTGGCTCAGCTAATTGTTGGCGCTGCGGGATTTTGTGGAAGGCGACCAAGGTTTCATATGTTTGTACGGAAGCGTTTTCGAGATCGATCGCCGCTTCAAAGATTTCGGAAACACTGGCGTATTCTAGACTTAGCCTTCCTGCCCAGGCAAGAAGATATTGCGGGCTGTATCCCAGATCGAGCAGGTGGGTTGCAACGGTGCGGGCAAGCCGTTCTGGCTTAGGTCTTTGCGAATCGTTGAGTCTCGCTGCCCACCTGACTAGATAACCGATGCGAATATGATCAATGAGCTGTCGCAGGCGACGCCGAGCAGGACTGGGGTCGGCCAGTCGTTCGTTGAGAATGGCCGTTAGCTCTTGGCGCAGTTCTCGCTCGCCCAGGCCCGCATCAGGCCCTATGGCTCGGCGCAATTCATTGCGCTGCCAGTCGGTCGCTGCGGGACTCAGCACACCCATGGCTTCCCATCGGCCAGCTTCCCACAACTCCTCAAGTGACAGTAGCGAGCTGAGACCCCACAACCTGCGAGGCCAAGGGGCGGACGCCTGCAGAAAGTCGCTCAATCGAGCCAGCACGTGAGACGCGTACGGATGATCGTTAGCAGCTATTGTGAACCTCCGGGCTGGATCTCACCTGACGGTTTCGCCTTGTGGTTCGTCCAGACATCAGGTATGCTTTCCATCGACTTAAAGGGGCACTCGCCGATCCGGCCACTGCCCCTTTTTCTTGCTCTGACTCTGATCCACCTGCGCGTTACCTTGAACTCTCTGCGGAGTCAGAACTGCTCGAAAACATGACAATCCTTGCGATCATGGGCGCTCCTGCGAGTATTGTGAACTCAGGCAACGGTGTACACACATGCTTGCGTTGACATGGTCAGGTCAATAGGATGCCACAGATGGGTGACGATGAGCACGAGGAGATGACGGCTGCCGCGATTGCGCGACTGGCCGGTGTCGGTCGTGCTGCCGTGTCTAACTGGCGCAGCCGCTACCCGGATTTCCCTGAGCCGGTCGGCGGCAGCCCGAACAGTCCCACGTTCTCCAGGGCTGAGGTAGAGGGGTGGCTGCGGGTCACAGGCAAGGGTGGCCAGCTGGCGACGGCCGGTCGGACCCAGACCGGCACTGAGCTGATCAGCGGCGTTGCCGGGTCGGCTGGCGAGCTGGCCGCAGGCCGCCTACGGCAGGTCGAGCGGCAGAAGCCCTGGCGGTCGATCGCCGATCTGACCTCAGGTGAGCTTCTGGCCAGAGCGATGGCATCGCTATTGCCGAGGTTCTCGGCCGCTGTCGACGCTCCCGACATCGCCGACATCAACATTCCGGTCGTGCTCGACCCGGCCTGCCTTCATGCGACAGCGCTGATGGCAGTGGCCGACCGATTTGGTGATCGCGTACGACTCGTTGGACAGGAGATCCAGGAGTCGGCCGCCGCCACTGCTGCGCTGAATCTGCGCACCAGCGGACACGGTGCGCCGTACGAGGTGCATGTCGGTGACTCGCTGCTCGACAACCAGCTTGCGAGCTACCTGCGAGCAGCGGCGGGCGTTGTGTGCGAGCCACCCTTCGACGCGCCGCAGTGGCCGTCGATTGAGCTGGCCGCCGATCCCCGCTGGGAGTTCGGCACCCCGGCGCCACGCGATAGCGAATTGGCCTGGCTGCAGCACTGCTATGCGCATCTGCGTCCGCAGGGCGTTGCTGTCGTAGCAGTGACGCCGCGCACGTGCGTTCAGCCGTCTGGCGAGCAGGTACGGGCGGCGCTTGTCCGCTCAGGAGCCCTGCGCGACGTGATCGCCTTGCCGGCGGGCATGAGTTCCGTCCCCGGTACCGACGTGTATCTCTGGGTGCTGCAACGCCCGTATGGCGCTCCTGACCTTACGGCGATACGGATGATCGACTTGTCGGGGCTGGCTGACGCTGCCGAGGTGCCGCACGAGTTCGCCGCCTGGGAGAGACTGTTCGAAGATGCCGATCCGGCAATCTCGCGTGCCGTTTCGCGACTCGAGCTTCTCGACGGCGGCGTAAGCCTGCTCCCTTCCCGTTATGTCACGACGCGCGCGGAAGCGAGCGCGGCTGATCTCGAAGCCGTTACCGATCGGCTGCAAGCCATTTACGCGCGCATAGGTCAAGGCCTCCCGCGTTTCGAAGAACAACGAGGATCGACAAGACACTACTATGCGACCGTTGGTGAACTTGAGCGTGCCGGCGCGCTGGCTATCCGATCCCGGGAGGCTACGCCGCTACCTGGCGATCTGCTGCTTCGGACTCTCGGTCGGCCGCCGGTTGTCGCGACGGGCTCGGCCTCCGATGACGTCGGGATCGCGCAGATCATCGAGATAGATGATTCCCGCCTGGACGCGCATTTCGTGGCGGCCTTCCTGCGCGCCGACGCTCACGCGCTTCCGGTGGCCAACACGCTCGGCGCACTCAGCCGGGACGACGTGCGTCGCTGCCGTATACCTCGAATGCCTATAGCCGAACAGCGCCGCTACGGCGATGCGTTCCGCCACCTGCAGTTGCTAGCGGACGCGTTTACCGTGCTGGCGAAAATTAGCACGAGTGTGATCGACCAGACCATTCATGGACTGATCGCCGGCACTCTGGCCCCAGAACTTGCTGTAATGAATGAGACTGTTGACGGTCATCCGGCCGACGATGAGACGAGAGAATTGTGACCTCAGGACCAACGCACTCCAAGATGGCGGGCGACATCTGGTCGGTAGCGGACCTGCTGCGCGGCGACTATAAGCGCCATGAGTACGGCCAGGTGATCCTGCCATTCACGCTGCTGCGACGCCTCGACGCCGTGATGGCGCCAACCCGAGACGCTGTGCGCGCTCGCGATGCCGCGCTAACCGTGCAGAACAGGCAGCGCCTGCTTGAGATCGCGGCTGGCCTGCCGTTCTACAACACGTCCAAGCAGGACTTCGCCTCGATCACAGCTGATCCAGCGAGCGTCGCAAAGAACCTGCGCGACTATGTCAACGGCTTCTCACCGAACGTCAGGCAGATTCTGGCCCGCTTCGACCTGGACAACCAGATCACCAGGCTGGCAAGCTCCAAGCTGCTGTACAAGGTCGTCGGCAGGTTCGCCGCGATGCGCGACCTCGACAAGCTGTCCAACCACGACATGGGCTACGTCTTCGAGCATCTGATCCGCAAGTTCGCCGAGGATTCGAACGAGACAGCCGGTGAGCACTTCACTCCGCGTGAGGTGATCAAGCTCATGGTCAACCTCCTGATCGCACCGGATGAAGACACCGTCCGCGGCGAAGGTCAGGTCATCAACATCCTCGACCCGGCCTGCGGCACCGGGGGCATGCTGACAACGACCGCGGATCACATCAAGTCGATCAATCCGAAGGCAGAGGTCTACCTATTCGGCCAGGAGGTCAATCCGGAATCCTGGGCCGTCTGCGAATCGGAGATGCTCATCCGCTCGCAGCGCGGCCAGATCTACTTCGGCAACTCCTTCAGCGACGACGGCTACCATGGCCAGAAGTTTGACTACATGCTATCCAACCCGCCATTCGGCGTGGAATGGAAGAAGGTTAAGGACGAGATCGAGGCCGAAGCTGAGCTCGGCTTCGGCGGTCGTTTCGGCGCCGGAACGCCACGCATCAACGATGGCTCGTTCCTATTCCTTCAGAACATGATCGCGAAGATGGAACCGGTCGAAGGCAAGGGCGCCCGGCTGGCGATCGTCTTCAACGGATCGCCGCTCTTCACCGGCGCGGCCGAGTCGGGCGAGTCGAAGATCCGGCAGTGGATTCTGGAGAATGACTTCCTGGAAGGCATCGTCGCCCTGCCCGACCAGTTGTTTTACAACACAGGCATCTCCACATACTTCTGGATCTTGTCGAACAGGAAGGCCAATGAACTTCGCGACAAGGTGATCCTGCTCGACGCCCGCGACCAGTGGCAGAAGATGCGCAAGTCACTCGGCGACAAGCGCAAGGAGATCAGCGACGGCCAGATCGATCACATCAGCAAGCTCTACGCCAAAGCTCTTGTAATCGCAGAAGACGCGGAGCATCCGAACCATGCGAAGGTCAAGGTCTTTAGGACTCGTGACTTCGGCTACCACCGCATTACTGTCGAGCGCCCCCTGAAGCTGCGGTTTGAAGTGACCGAGGAAACCCTTATAGCTTTGGAAAATAGCAGGGCGCTCGCCAAGTGGGATGAACGTGACGCGCTGATCGCGAAACTGCGGGACCTAGTCGGCTCAGTGTGGTGGACAAAGAAGGCGACGTCACAAGCGCTACGCGCCGCCGCCGGTCCGACCTTGCCGAGCACGGCATCTCTACTCAAAGGCGTATGGTCTGCTGTCTCAGTGTCAGACCCCGAAGGCGAACTCCAGACGTCAGGCGATGGCGCCCCACTCCCGGATCCCGACTTGCGCGACTACGAGAACGTTCCGCTGGACGAGGACGTCGACGCCTACTTCGCTCGCGAGGTCACCCCCCATGTCCCGGACGCCTGGATCGACTACGACAAGACAAAGACCGGCTACGAGATCCCCTTCACCCGCCACTTCTACGTTTATACGCCGCCGCGACCCCTAGCCGAGATCGACACCGAACTACGAGATCTTGAGAAGCAGATTCAGAAACTACTTGGCGAGGTTACTAGATGAGCGCGCCGTCTACCTGGACTCGTACGCGGGTCGATCGAGTGGCGACCGTTAGTGCAAGGATTGGCTGGAAGGCGCTAACAGCCAATGAATATGAGCCCGAGGGCTACGTCTTCCTTGCTACGCCGAATATCAAGTCAACGTCAATAGACTTCGATAACGTGAACTATATAAGCCAATTCAGGTTCGAGGAATCGCCCGAACTGAAGCTAGAGCCGAAAGACGTCCTCCTAGTAAAAGACGGCAATACGCTCGGAATTACTAATATTGTTTGTGAACTCCCAAGACCTGCCACGGTAAATGGCTCTATTGCCGTACTCCGCGCCTTCGGCATTGAGTCGCGCTTCCTGCGTTATTCGCTAGCGAGCACGCCAACACAAGAATTGATAGACGCCATTAAGGGTGGAATGGGTGTACCGCATTTGTTTCAATGGGACATCAGGCGCCTTCCGCTCGACCTTCCGCCCTTTGACGAACAGTGCCGTATTGCTGATTTCCTTGATGCCGAGTCGGCCAGAATCGATCATCTGTCCAAACTCCTGGATTATCAACTTCGATTGCTAGATATGCGTAGGAGAAATCATCTGGCTAAAGAGGCTGAGGCACTTGGTAAACGCTACGGACAGGTGAGAGTGCGCCACGTGCTCCGAAAAATTGAGCAAGGGTGGTCCCCTCCATGTGAAGATCGCCTAGCCGTTCGTGATGAGTGGGGCGTTGTCAAGGCTGGTTGTGTTAATGGGGGTGTCTTTAACCCTGGACAGCACAAGGCGCTTCCGGTCGGTATCCAACCGGATCTTCGTTATCGACTCCGCCCTGGTGACTTGTTGATGTCTCGTGCGAGCGGATCAACTGAATTGATCGGAAGCATCGCCGTCTTGCCGGATAATCTGTCGTGGCAGCTATTGCTCTGCGATAAGGTTTACCGTCTTTATTTGGATCGCACTAGAATGATACCGAATTTCGTCGCTTTTATCCTTCGGTCGCAGCAGGCGCGTGAACAGATCAGGCTAGGGATCTCCGGCGCAGAAGGAATGGCGAATAATTTGCCAACAGCAACGGTTACGAACCTGCTAGTGCCCAATGTTCCCCTTATTGAACAGGGGCATATTGTAGCTGATCTTGAAAATTCGTCCCACACAACTTCTGAGACGATACGCCTGTTGAAAAAGCAGCTTGTTCTGCTCGCCGAGCGTCGTCAGGCTTTGATCACGGCCGCGGTTACCGGGCAGATCGATGTGACAACAGCGCGGGGCGTGATACCGGCTGGGGGTGTTTCCGCATGAGCCACGGTGCCCACACAGAGTACATTTTCGAGTCTCGCGTCGAGTACGAACTGGTCGCGCGGGGCTGGGTGCGGGCGCAGGGCACTTTCAGCGCGGAGCTTGGGCTTGATACGGGGGAGATGTTTCGCTTCATCGGGGCGACGCAGGCGACGAAGTGGGAACGTCTTATTGAACTCTATGGCGGTGACCGGAACGTCGCGCAGCGGCAGTTTGCTCAGCGCGTTGCTGCCGAGGTCGATGCTCGCGGCGTGCTTGACGTGCTGCGGCAAGGCGTGCGGGACCGGGGCGTCCAGATCGAGCTGGCCTTTTTCCGCCCTGGTCATACTCTCGCGGCGGATGCGCTTGCCGAGTACAACGAGAATGTGCTGACGGTTGCAAGGCAGCTCCCTTACAGCGTGCGCCACCCCCGCAAGATGCTGGACATGGCATTGTTCGTCAATGGCCTGCCGGTTGCGACGGCAGAGTTGAAGAATCCGAATACGGGGCAGAACGCTGATCACGCGATCGAGCAGTACCGCTCCGGCCGCGACCCGCACGAGGTTTTCTTCGCGAAGCGAGCGCTCGTTCATTTCGCGGTGGATCCGGATCGCGTCTTCATTACGACTCGGCTGCGCGGACGCGATACCGAGTTCCTGCCTTTCAACGTGGGCTCAAATGGACCGGGCGTAGCCGGCGGCGCCGGGAATCCGCCGGCCGAGCCTGGCTCCTACAGCGTCGCTTACCTGTGGGAGCAGATCTGGCAACCGGACAACTGGCTTGAGATCCTGCAGCGCTTCATCCACGTCCAGGTGCCAGAAGAGAAAGGTGTGCGGGAGAACCCGCACACCTCACCGCGCATCTTCCCGCGCTATCACCAGTGGGACGCGGTGCAGAAGATGGTCGCTCATTCTCGGCTGAACGGCGCCGGGCACAATTACCTGGTGCAGCATTCGGCTGGCTCAGGCAAGTCGAACACGATCGCGTGGCTGTCGCATCGTCTGTCGAACCTCTTTGACGCCGGCAACCAGCCCGTCTTCCACAAGATCATCGTGATCACCGACCGGGTCGTGCTTGACCGGCAGCTGCAGCGAACGGTCTTCCAGTTCGACCACACTCCCGGAGTCGTCAAGAAGATCGACGTGGACTCTGGGCAGCTGGCCGCCGCGCTGGAGGACTCGACGTCGAAGATCGTGATCAGCACGCTGCAGCTCTACCCGTTCGTGCTGCAAAAGGTCGCCGACCTGGGGCTTGCTGGCAAGCGCTACGCGGTCATCATCGATGAGGCGCATTCCTCGCAGGGCGGCGATGCCGCGACGCGGCTCAAGCAGGCTCTCGGCTCGAACGCGGTGCGCGAAGAGGATGAGAGCTACGCGGAGTACATGACGCGGGTCCGCGGCCGGCAGCCGAACCTGTCCTACTTCGCGTTCACGGCCACCCCCAAATCCCCGACACTGAAGCTGTTCGGTACCTGGGACCCGGAGAAGGTGAACAGGCGCACCGGGGAACAGGGCATGTACGTGCCCTTCCACGTCTATTCGATGCGTCAGGCGATTGATGAGGGCTACATCCTCGATGTGCTGGCGAACTACATCACCTACCAGGCCAGGTGGCGTCTCCGTAATGCTGCCGTCGACCAAGCCGAATCGCAGATAACCAACCCGGAAGTGGACGAGGCCAGGGCTAAGGCGGCCCTGGTCCGTTATGCCGAGTTGCACCCGACGTCGATGGAGCAGAAGGCGAAACTGATCGTTGATGACTTCAGGGAGAACATCGCCGGGCGTATCGGCGGCAGGGCCAAGGCGATGGCGGTCACCGGCAGCCGGCTGCACGCCCTGCGGCTGTACCAGGCGATCCGCAACTACGTCGCCTTGCGCGGCTTCACCGACTGCGGGACGCTCGTCGCCTTCTCCGGCAATCTCAAGGACGGCGATCTGGAGTTCACTGAAGCGCAGCTCAACGGTTTTTCTGAGGTTCAGCTTCCGGGCCGGTTCGGCTACGTCAAGGCTGACGACCCGCAGGCAGCCGCCCGGAAGAAGGACGAATACCGGCTGCTCGTCGCCGCGGACAAGTATCAGACCGGGTTCGACCAGCCGCTGCTGTGCGCGATGTACGTCGACAAGCCACTCACCGGCGTTAACGCTGTGCAGACGCTCTCGCGACTCAACCGGATTCATCCGCTGAAGTCACAAGAAGACGTGCACATTCTCGATTTTGAAAATAGCGCAGCGGATATCCAGGCTGCATTCGAAGACTGGTTCGAGACAACTATTACCGAGCCCAGCGACCCTAACCAGCTATATGACGAGCAGCGTGAGGTGATGAATTACGGACTGCTGGCGGCCTCAGAAATGGAAGCGTTCATCCGGGTGCTGGCTGCCGCCGGGTCCGGGCGACTGCCGGAAGCGGCCGGGCGCAAGCTGCATGCTGAGCTGCACGAGTACCTGAAGCCGGCCATCGACCGCTTCAACGCCCTGGACACCGATGACGAGCGCGAGGGATTCCGAGGCGCGCTGCAGCACTACGTGCGCGCTTACAGCCTGATCGCGCAGATCGTCGACTGGGGTGACCCCGACCTGGAGCGGCTCTGCCAGTACGGCCGGATCTTGCTAATCCGCCTGCCTGGCAGGCCCGCGATGTCCGTCGACATCGGTGACGCTGACCTGAGCCATTTCAGGCTGGAGTTCACTGGCCGGCACAACGTGTCACTGTCCGAAGCCGGCGACCGGGCTGTGCGCGGCCACGCCGCAGACAGCGGCGGCTACCGCGAACCCGAGCTGAAGCCGCTTTCTGAGGTCATCGAGGACCTGAACGGCCGCTTCGGACTCGACCTGGGCACCTCGGACCAGATCCTGGTCTACCAGCAGGTTGTCGGCCTGGTCGAGGACACCGGCATGCAGCAGATCGCGCTCATGAACGACGAAGCCAGGTTCGGCCAGGTCGCCGACGACCGCCTTGATGACATCGTCGCCGAGAACGCCGAACGGCATACCGAGTTCATGAAGCTCTACTTCGACAACAACGAGTTCCGGAAGGCGATCAAGGAAGCCGCACGCAAGCGTGCCTACCGGATCATCACCGAGCCGGCCAGGGACGAGGCGCTGGCGCGACTGCATGCCGAGATGCAGCGCGAGACCGGAGGCGATGCGTTCACTTGACAGACCGAACTGATCGGCCGACGCCGAAACTGCTCCTGGCAGGGCGATACCGCGTGGACGGGTCTGTTGGCCGTGGTGGCATGAGCGAGGTCTTTCACGGCTATGACGAGCGCCTGGACCGGCACGTCGCTATCAAGCTGCTGTGGCCGCATGATGCGGGCTCGATTCCGGCCGCGCTTGACAGTCCTGAGGCCGCCGAAATTCTCGACGCGATGGAACGGGACCGCAAGCGGTTTCTGCGCGAAATCCGCACTACTGCACCCAGATCGCGGCGGTGCTGGCCGACGTCCACCGGGTAGACATCGTCCACCGTGACGTGAAGCCGGCCAACGTGATGATCATTGACGGTGGACTGGTGAAGGTGCTCGACTTCGGCATCGTGATCTTGCGAGGCGCGGCGGCGCTGCCAAGGCTGACGCAAGTCGACCAGACTGTGGACACCCCCGCGTACATGTCGCCGGAGCAGTGTCTCGGCCAGATCGTGACGTCTGCCTCCGACATCTACTCGCTCGGGTGCCTGCTTTATGAACTCCTGACCGGCGATGTGCCGTTCCACGGGACGACAAACATGCCGTTGCGCACCCGGCACTTGCAGGCGCCAGTGCCGTCAGCTCAGGCACAACGAGCTGACGTACCTGCGGTCGCAGATGCGCTCGTGTCAGCGATGCTGGCGGAGGATCCGCTGACTCGGCCATCGGCCGAGGCCGTCTACGACGGCCTTCTCCCATTCACATTAGGGCCAGGCGAGTCGTCGGCTGGTGACGAAGCGCGAGATCCCACCCGTCCTTTCCACCGGCCGCTGCTCGTAGCGGTCAGACGCCGTGAACAAATTGCCGGACGCCCTAACCTGACCGACACCGACGCCAATCTGCTGAAGGCCAACGTTCAAGCCCTGCTCGACAATGACCGCCCATCGGAAGCGATCAACCTCCTGGAAGACGGCATCACCCGAGCCAGCCATGACTCAGTAATGGAGTTGCAGTTGCGTCAACTCCTGGCCGCCGCGACGTTCTACGCGGGGGAGTACACGCGTGCGGCTTCGCTGTTCGACGTCGTAGGCCGTGACTACGCGAAGTACCTGCCATCGACCCATTTCCTCGTGCTCGACTCCTCCTAGCACGCGGGCCATGCTTACTCCGAGATCGGCAAGCCGGACAAGGCTCTCGCTCACTTGCGGTTCTAGGTGCAGAACGCCGACGCCTCGGCGGATGAGGACGAGGCAGCCAAGGTGCTGGAGTCGAGGTTCGTCATCGCACAGATGCTCGCGATCGCGAGCCATCCGGACGAGGCTCTGACCGAACTCGAAACGATCCGCCCGCTCCTGGCCGAAGCCTTTGGCCCGAATTCGACGCAAATCCGAAACCTGAACAAACAGATCAGCCGGCTCCGCTTGCCCGAGGACCGCGTCGAGAAGTGAAGGCGTAGTTCGCGGCATGGCGGCCTGCCTTGCCGGCCTGATTCCGATCCCAGCCACCGGAGCTTTGGTCGCGGACCGTCTGTCAAGCATGCTGCCGTGCCCCCGCATGCAGAGCCGGTCGTGTCTGTCCCGGTAAGCGGCTGCGTGCCGTGTACCTGCTGAAACCTGCTTGACTGGTTCAGCGCCGCCGACCGCGGCCGGGCGTCGGCGTGCGCCGCGGCTGGCCAGGTCTGCGGGGCGCTGATCGCCAGCGCCGCGGCTTTCACGATCGGCGGCCAGGTCGCCGTCGTCAGTACCCTCGCCGGC